>JBBIIT010000001.1:0-106956 GCA_037446355.1 Beijerinckiaceae bacterium
CCGCGCTACGCCTCGCTGCCCAACATCATGAAGGCGAAGAAGAAGCCGATCGACGAGAAGGCGCCCGCCGATTACGGCGTCGACGTCGCCCCGCGCCTCAAGGTGCTCAAGACCGCCGAGCCTTCGGGCCGCAAGGCGGGCGTGAAAGTGAAGACAGTCGCCGAGCTCGTCTCGAAGCTGCGCGACGAAGCCGGGGTGATCTGACCATGACGACGCTGCTCATCGCCGAAGTCTCGAACGGACGTCTGGCCGACATCACCGCCCGCGCGCTCACCGCCGCCGCGCAGATCGGCGCGCCGGTCGAAGTGCTCGTCGCCGGCCACAATGTCGCCGCCGCCGCCGGGCAGGCCGCCAAGCTCGCGGGCGTCGCCAAGGTGCACGTCGCCGATGACGCCAAATACGCCCACGCGCTCGCCGAGCCCTTCGCGGCGCTCGTGGTCTCGCTCGCGGGCGACTATTCGGCGATCCTCGCCGCTTCGAGCCCCTACTCGCGCAACGTTTTGCCGCGCGTCGCTGCCCTGCTCGACCTGATGCAAGTTTCCGACATAACCAAGGTCATCGGCCCCAATACCTTCGAGCGGCCGATCTATGCCGGCAACGCGATCCAGACCGTCGAATCGACCGAGGCCAAGGTGATCGCAACCGTGCGCACCGCCTCCTTCGCCGCGACCAGCGAGGGCGCTGATGCGCCGATCGAGGCGGTCGCGGCCGCGGGCGATCCCGGCGTCTCCGTATTCGTCGGCGAGGCGCTGGCGCGTTCGGACCGCCCGGAACTCACCTCCGCAAAGATCATCATCTCCGGCGGCCGCGCGATGCAGAAGGCCGAGAACTTCAAGACTTATATCGAGCCGGTCGCCGACAAGCTCGGAGCGGCGATGGGCGCCTCGCGCGCGGCGGTCGACGCGGGCTACGCGCCCAACGACTGGCAGGTCGGCCAGACCGGCAAAGTCGTGGCCCCCGATCTCTATATCGCCGTCGGCATTTCCGGCGCGATCCAGCATCTGGCCGGTATGAAAGACTCCAAAGTCATCGTCGCCATCAATAAGGACGAGGAGGCGCCGATCTTCCAGGTCGCCGATTATGGTCTCGTCGCCGATCTCTATGCCGCCCTGCCGGAATTGACGGCCGAATTGGCCAAGATCGGCCGATAATCTCTGCCCGGGGCGAGGCCGCCTAGGCGCCGCGCCCCGCTTTCGTTTAGGATCGCGGTTCGCGTGTGAACTTGTTGTGCGTCGCCGCGCCGCGCGGCGCTCCGGGAAGGCCCAAATGACCCTATCCATCGACAAGGTCGGCGTAATCGGCGCTGGACAAATGGGCTCCGGCATCGCCCTCGTCTGCGCGCAGGCGGGCATCGGCGTGAAGCTGCACGACGTCGCCGAGGAGCGCATGAACGCGGCGCTGGCGACGATCAACGGACTTTTGTCGCGCCAAGTGGCCAAGGGCCAGCTAGACGAAGCCGGACGCAACGCTGTCCTTGCGCGTATCGGCGTCGCGCCGACGCTCGACGGTCTCGCCGATTGCGATCTCGTCATTGAAGCGGCGTCCGAGAACGAAGAGGTCAAGCGCAAGATTTTCAGCGCCCTGCGCGCCTATTTGAAACCCGATACAATCGTTGCCTCCAACACCTCGTCGATCTCGATTACCCGTCTTGCGTCCGTCACCGCCAATCCCGAGCGCTTCATCGGCATCCATTTCATGAATCCGGTTCCGCGAATGCAGCTCGTCGAGCTGATCCGCGGCATCGCCACCAAGGACGACACGTTCGACGCGGCCAAAGCCTTCGTCGCCCGCCTCGGCAAGACCGCCACAATGTCGGAGGATTTCCCTGCCTTCATCGTCAACCGCATCCTGCTGCCGATGATCAACGAAGCGGTCTATACGCTTTACGAAGGCGTCGGCTCAGTTGAATCCATCGACACTGCGATGCGCCTTGGCGCCAATCATCCGATGGGTCCGCTGCAACTCGCCGACTTCATCGGCCTCGACACCTGCCTTTCGGTGATGCAGGTGCTGCATGAAGGCCTCGCCGACTCGAAGTACCGCCCCTGTCCGCTGTTGGTGAAATATGTCGAGGCGGGTTGGTTGGGGCGCAAGTCGCAGCGCGGCTTCTACGATTATCGGGGCGAGCATCCCGTTCCGACGCGGTAGAGGGCGTCGGAGCGTCGCGCGGGCGCGCTCGGCGAGCGCGACCGGCGCCGCCTAGAGACTTCGTTCCGCGAATTTCGCGCGCGCCTTCGCCGCTTCAATTTCCCTGTCCCTCGGCGGCTGACCCGTTCTGAGCGCGCCGATAAGCCGCTCCGCGCTCGCGGCGATCTCGTCCACCGCCTCAAAAAACGCCGCCTCGTTCGCCTTCGACGGGCGGCCAAAACCGCTGATCTTGCGCACGAACTGAAGCGCCGCGGCGCGAACTTCATCCTCGCTCGCGGGCGGCTCGAAATTGAACAGCGGACGGATGCTGCGGCACATTATCCGGCTCCTCAAAAATGAGTTCGATCCGCGCCGAGACTATTTCAAATCCGGCCGTCGTTCACGCGTTACGCGCTCGGATTCCTCGCGCCGCCATTTCTCGATCTTGGCGTGATCGCCCGAGAGCAGCACGTCGGGAATCGTCCGCCCTTCCCATTCGCGCGGGCGGGTGTAGTGCGGATATTCGAGCGCGCCATTCTCGAAACTCTCCTGATCGCCGGATTCGACCTTGCCCATCACGCCGGGAATCAGCCTTACGCAGGCATCGAGAATCGCCAGCGCCGCGATCTCGCCGCCCGAGAGAATGTAATCGCCGATCGACATTTCGATCAGTCCGCGCGCCGGGATGACGCGTTCGTCGACGCCCTCGAAGCGCGGACAGAGGATAACAAGGCCCGGCCCCGCCGCCCACTCGCGCGCACGCGCTTGCGTGAACGGGACGCCGCGCGGGCTCATGATGAGGCGCGGGCGCGGATCTTCGGGCGGCGCGGCGGCATCGAGGCTCGCGGCGATGACGTCGGCGCGCATCACCATGCCCGGCCCGCCCCCCGCCGGCGTGTCGTCGACCGCGCGATGCCGGCCGAGGCCGTTTTCGCGGATGTCGCGCGCCTCGCATGACCATAGGCCGCGCGCGAGCGCGTCGCCCGCCAGGCTATGGCCGAGCGGGCCGGGGAACATCTGCGGAAACAGCGTCAGAAGCGTCGCGGCGAACATGGCCTCGACTCTTAGCCGCGCCGCGCGATTCCCGAAAGCCCGCCGCCGCCCTGCCGGGACGCGACCTCAACCCAGCGCGAGTTCGGAGAGATCGACGCGAAGCGTCTTCGCCAGCGCCGCGACGACCATTTCATGATCCTCGCGCTGTGGCAGGCCAGAGATCGTGACGGCGCCGACGCAGCCCGTGCCCTTCAGCAGGATCGGAAACGCGCCGCCATGCACCGCGTAATCGCGCTCGGGCAGGTCGCCAATGTCGCGCAAGGTCTTGCCGTCTCGCGCGAGCGCGCGGCCTATCGCGTAGGAAGCGCGATGGAAATGCTTGACCGCATTGCGCTTGCGCCGCACCCAATCGAAGTTTTCAGGAGCCGCGCCGGGCAGCGCGAAGCTCAGCAACGGCATCGACCAAAGCTGAATATCGACGGCGATCGGCGCCGAACGCGCCTCGCCCGCCGCCTTCAGTGCGAGTCCAACCTTCCACGCGGTTCGGGCGTCGAAGATCGTGAATTGAAGACGTCGTTCCTGTAGCGCCAGTCTTTCGATGTCTTCGGCGATGCCCAAGCGTGGCCCCCTTGCGGCGCCCGACGATCCGTCGCGAGGCGCCCGCTGGCGATTGTCGCGGGCTGCGGCAATTTGTCTAGTCAGGAAGTACTGATCCGCGATCTCGAGCGCCATGGTATGCGGTTGCGGCTGTCACTTCAGCGCGCGGAATCGCGCAAAGCGCCCGAATTGCGGCCGGAGGTCGAAATGAAAATCGCTGGACTTGGAATCGTCGCTGCCGCGCTGCTCGGCCTTGTTGGTGGGACGGCGAGCGCCCAGGACGTCGCCGCTGGCGAAAAAGTGTTCGTAAAATGCCAGCAGTGCCACCGTATCGGCCTCGGCGCGACCAACTTCTACGGCCCGGTGCTGAACGGCCTGATCGGCCGCAAGGCGGGCACGGTGCCCGGCTACAAATATTCCGCCGCGACCGAGAATTCCGGCATCGTCTGGAGCGCCGAAACCTTGCGCACCTATCTCAAAGAGCCCAAGCACGACGTCCCCGGCACCAACATGACCTTCGCAGGCCTGAAAGACCCCGCCGATATCGAGAACGTCATTGCGTTCGTCTCGCAGTTCCGCCGCGACGGCGGCAAGGATTGATCAGGTCGAAGCGCAGGCTTCACCGCTGTTCGACACGTAAACAGGAAATCCCGGCGTCGCGCTGACGCAGCCGGATTTGTCCACGAACAGCGCCTGGGCGCCGACTCTCGCCAGCAGCGCTCGCGCTGCGTCCGCGCCAAGCAGGAAAGCGGCGGTCGAGAGCGCGTCGGCCTCCAGTCCGCTCGGCGCCAGCACGGAAACACTTGAAAATGCGCCGGGCGAGACGCCGCGCCGCGCATCGACGATGTGATGGCGCGAATAATCCGGCGTCCAGAAATACTGATAATCGCCCGATGTCGCCAGACAGCCCGCCACCTCCGCCACGGCGACGCTCTGGACCGCGTCGCGCGGATCCCGGACCCGGGCGCGCCATCGTGCGCCGTCGGGCCTTGCGCCCAATCCGCCGAGCACGTCAGTATCGAAGAACGCCCTGCTGACGCCAACGCGCCGCAACGCCGCCGCAACCCGGTCGGCGGCCAGCCCGCGCGCGAGACTGTTGAGCGTGACCCCCATGCCGCTTTCCGCGAAGGCGATCCTCTCCACGGAGACGACGAGCCGGGACTGATCGACGCGGGCCAGCAGCGTGGCGATCTCGCGATCGCTCGGCCAGCGCCCCTTTTTGGCGGCGGCGTCAAAGGCGAGCCAGAGCGGCTGAATCGTCACATCGAACGCGCCCGCCGTCGCCGCATGCATCGCGCGCGAAATCTCAAGCATTTCGATCAGCGCCGGATCGGGTCGATCGAGGAAACCGTCGCGATTGAGACGGAACACTTGACCTTCCGGATCGGTCAGGCTCGCCAATCGGTCGATGTGGCGAATTTCGGCAAATCCGGCGGCGAAGGCGGCCTCGGCGCTCAGCGCATCGCTCGCCTCGACCGTGATCGCCACTGTCGTCCCAAAAGCGACGCCGAGCCGGCGATAGAGCCGGGCCGAGGCGGGGATCGCGCCCGCCACCGCGCCGAGCGAACCGGCGGCGGCGCCCAACGCCAAGTGCAGCGCGCCCCGCCGAGTGAATTCAGTAGCTGTCATTTTCCGATCAACCTTGTCGTGCGCAGCGGCCGCGAGCCCCGCTCCTGCAGGATCAGGGGCACGCATTGCCGGGAATCGTTGTGAATGACGACGCAATCCAGACACTGGAAGCATTCGTGATAGATGATCGCGCCCGTGGGCTCGATCGCGTTGTAGCGGCATTTGGATTTGCACAACTGGCAGGGATCGCCGCATTCGACCCGCCGCGCGATCCAATCCCAGCGCCGCGCGAGGCCGACCAAGGCGAAGGCTGCGCCGAGCGGGCACAGGAAACGGCAGAAGAATTTGAAGACGAACATGCTGCCGACGATGAGGCCGCCGGCGTAGATCGCGAACGGCAGACTACGAATGAAGACCAGCGTGATCGCCGTCTTGAACGGCTCGATCTCCGCGAGGCGCTCGGCGAGCGCGGACGAGGCGAAGGCGGCGCCGAGGATGGACGCCAACGCGATATATTTGACGCCGCGCAGCCGCTTCTCCCACGCCCCCGCAAGTCGCCACTGCGGAATCCGCAGCCATCGCGCGAAGTCGCCAGCGAGTTCCTGAAGCGCGCCGAACGGGCACAGCCAGCCGCAAAAGGCGCCGCGGCCCCAGACGACCAGCGTCGCCAGCGTGAAGGCCCACAAGACGAGACTCGGCGGGTCATAGAGCAGGAACGCCAGCCCACCCTCGCCGCGCGCGGCGCGCACGGCGCCGATCAGCGTGACGACCGAGAGTTGCGCCTGGGCATACCAACCAATGAACAGCAGCGTGAATATGAGAAACGTACGTCGAAACCAAACGAAGCCGCGCGGCGACGCCGTGACAACTTTCTGCATTGCCAAGGCTAGCATCAGCACGACGAGGCTCAGAATCAAAGTCGCGATGTCGGACGCCCGATCCCGCCAAACGCCGCGAAAGCCTTTGTCGCTTTCGGGAGGCGGCAGTGTCAGCAGCGCCAGCGGAGCGGAAAACGGCGCGGCGAATTCATGGGTGAACCGCTCGGGCAGGATCTGGCCTTTCTCGCGCGTCACATGCAGCAGAATCTGCGCCGGGTTCGCAGGATCCCATCCCGCCTGCGGCTTGATCACGAGCACGCTGAAATCGCCCTTGGGCATGTCGACCAGCGCGAACGGCTTGCGCCAAGCGAAGTCGCGCACTTCGACCGGCGCGTCAGCCTGGAGCATCGTCAGGCGCGTCGGGACCGCTCCGGCGACAAAATCCTCGCCGATGAAGCTCCATCTGCCGCTCGACAGGACGATCAGCGCGTGGCGCCCGTCGAGATCGTCGACGAGCCGGCGATAGGTCGCCTCGTCGAGCAGGTTGCGGCCGACGACAGGCGCGTCCAGAACCCCGACCCAGAGATCGATGAAGGGGGCTTCGGGCGCCAAGCGGACTTGTGGGTCGAGGCCGGCCGCCGCAGTTCCTGCGAACGCCGCTTCCGATTCCGCGTTGCTGACGACGAAATGTTTGACGTACCCCTTGGCGACGAGGTCCGCCCAATCAAGTTTCTCAAACACGTCCAAGCGCAACTTGGCGGCGCGGCTGGGATCGCGCCCTTTAGCGAAGCCGAGTTTCGCGCGCGCGATCGCGAGCCCCGCCGCGAGCAGCGACTCATTGACGATGCGCACCGACGCGGTCGCCTTGGCGACGCCGTCGACTATGGCGATGGCGTCGTCGCCCTTGCCGCCGCCGCTCGGCGGACCGACCTTGATCGACTGTTTCAGCGACTTGCCGATGTATTGCTTGACGAAATCGAACAACGGTTGCGGGCCGAGTCCGTCGACGAACACCGGTTCGTTCTGTGAGACGACCTTCACATCGAGAAAGTTGCCCTCGGGCGTCAGAGCGACCAGCAAGTCGACCGGCGTGCCTGAAAATCCGGGAATGGGCGCGAGATCAGCGGATTCGAAGATATAGGCGACAAGTTCGTCGGAAGTCGCGTTCTGTTTGAAGATCGGCCAGATTGCCAGGGCGTCGTCTTTCTCGCCTAATATGAACGGCGGCGGGAATTCGCGCTCGAGGTCGGCGCGAGACAATTGCCCCGCGTAAGCAAGACTGCTCCAGAGGCAGAGCGCAAACGCAGCGAAGGCCCAAACGATCGCTTTGCCGCCGCGAAACCGCGCCATCCTTTCCTCCCGCAGGAAAGGCTAGCAGCGGGCCGCGCCCCCGCCATAGGACTAAAGGCGGTGGCGCGTCCGAATTTGCTTTAAGCGGGCCGCTTGAATATTCTGAAAGAAATGCCCAAGGGCGCCGACGGGCGTCCCGGTCGGGAGGAAGATATTTGGCCCGAGCCGCGCCGAGCGTTGTCGAGGTTCAGCCCGTACAAGTCGCATCGGCCTTTGGCGCCGATGCGAACGAGGTGGCGGCAAAATTGCGCTTTGCGTTGCCAACAGCCGAATATAGCGCAATTCTCGTGTTT
This sequence comes from Beijerinckiaceae bacterium, assembly GCA_037446355.1. GTDB lineage: Bacteria > Pseudomonadota > Alphaproteobacteria > Rhizobiales > Beijerinckiaceae > Roseiarcus. Next base: position 7,748 of record JBBIIT010000001.1, read on the forward strand.
GTTTCGCCCGACTACGACGCCGCCGACTTCGCCGGCGCCATGGCGCGACACTTCCCCGGACAGCCCGTATATGGCTGCACGACCGCGGGGGAATTGACGCTGGAAGGAATACGCGATGGCGGCGCGGTCGCGGTCGGCTTCCGCGCCGAGGATTTTTCGATCGTCGCGCAAGCCATACCGGACCTTGACAGATTCACTTTCGAAAACATGCGCGACAGCGTCGGCCAGTCGCGGGCGCGTCTGGACGCCATGCGCGCCGACGTCGAAACGCGCACGCGCTTCGCGCTGCTGCTGGTGGACGGGCTATGCCTGCATGAGGAATCCCTGATATCGGCGATCGGCGCGAGTCTCGACGACATCCCTGTCGTCGGCGGCTCGGCCGGCGATGGCATGAAATTCGGCGCCACCTGGGTTTTGTTTGACGGCAAGGCGCACGCCAATTCGGCGATTCTACTGCTGGTCGGCACCGATCTTCCGTGTCGCCTGTTCAAATGCAACAGCTTCGAGCCGACCGCGACCAAGCTTGTCGTAACGGACGCCGACATTGAAAAGCGCGTCGTGCGCGAGATCAACGCGGAGCCGGCGGCGCGCGAATATGCGCGGGTGGTCGGCGTCACCGAGGACGAACTCAGCGGCTACGTGTTCGCGGCCCATCCCGTCATCGTGCGCGTCGGCGGCGACTATTATGCGCGCTCGATCCAGCGCGTGAACGCCGACGGCTCGTTGACGTTCTTTTGCGCGATCGACGAGGGGCTGGTGCTCACCGCCGCCGGCCGCCTCGACACGCTCGGCGTCGTCGAGCAGATGTTCCGTGACACCGAGGCGGATCTTGGCGAAGTCTCGCTCTATCTCGGATTCGACTGCCTGCATCGCCGACTGGACGCCGAACAGCGTCAGATCGTGCGCGATCTCGAAGATCTCTATCGTCGCAACAGGGTCGTCGGCTTCAACACCTACGGCGAGCAATATCTGACCATGCACCTGAACCAGACTTTCTCCGGCGTCGCGATCGGACGACGTCCGTTGACGCGATGATCGCCGAGATCGACGATCTGAAGCGGCTTGAGCTGGAAAACGCCAAGCTGCGCAAGATCAACAGCGCCTTGATGTCGCGCGTCGAGCGGGCGATGGACCAGCCCGTAAACGCCTTCAGCCTGTTCGAGGTCGCGATCGCGCTCGACAATCAGGTGCGTCGTCGCACCGCCGAGTTGCAGACCGCGTTGCGTTCGGTCGAGCGCACCAACGAAGCCTTGAAACAGGCCAAACAGCGCGCCGATCAGGCGAATTCGTTCAAGTCGACGTTCCTCGCCTTCGTCAGCCACGATCTGTTGCAGCCGTTGAACGCCGCGAAGCTCAGTCTCTCGACGTTGATGGAGCTGGAGACCCATCCGAGCAGCGCGCCGTTCGTGCGCCAGGTCGATATGGCCCTTACCGGGCTAGAAGACCTGATCCGAACTCTGCTCGACATCTCCAAACTCGACGCCGGCGTCATGCGGCCGGACGTGCAAAGTTTCGAGATCGAGGACGTTCTTGGACCGTTGCGAACGGAATTCGCGCCGCTAGCCGCTTCGCGCGGCCTGAAGCTGAAGATTCGCCGCTCGGACGCAATCATCCGTTCGGATCGTCTGATGATGCGGCGAATCCTGCAAAATTTGCTGACCAATGCGCTGCGTTACACGCGCAAGGGCGGCGTGCTGCTCGGTTGTCGCCGGCGCGGCGAGGCATTGCGAATTGAAGTCAGCGACACCGGCCCCGGCATCCCCGCGAACCGTCGCGAAGCTATATTCGAGCAGTTCCAGCGCGACGACGCTCACAACGCCGACCAAGGCGGTTTTGGTTTGGGGCTATCGATCGTCCGCCGCCTCGCGCTGGCGCTCGAGCATCCGCTCGATCTTGCCTCGAAAATCGACGCCGGCTCCACTTTCGCGCTGACCGCGCCGCTTGAAACGCAACCGTTTGTCCGTTGCGCGCCGAGTTCGGCGAACTCCGGGCCCACAGTCTATGGCCTCGACGGCGCCGTCGTGCTGCTGGTCGAAAACGAGCCTTCGGTCGCCTCGGCGATGAAGGCGCTGCTCGAACGCTGGGGTTGTATAGTCTTGGTCGCGACGTCCGGGTACGAGGCCTGCGAGGGCTTGCGGGTGCGCGCCCTCAAGCCCAATCTCGTCGTGGCCGATCTCCATCTCGACAATGGCGAGCGTGGTTTCGATGCGGTCAATCGAATCCGCCGCGAAATCGACACACCGGTTCCCGCGTTCATCGTCACCGCCGATCATTCGGAGGCCGTCAGCGCGACGGCCTCCGCTTTCGGTTTCGAAATCCTGCGAAAGCCGATCAAGCCGGCCGAGTTGCGCTCGCTGATGGCCTATCTGCTCGCATGACTCGCTACCCCTGACGCCCGATCTCTTCGCGGCGTCAATGCTTTCCCAGGCTGGCGAAGTCGACCTTCGCCACTTCGATAACGGCCTTGGTGCGGGTGTAGACGTTGAGCTTGCGCAGGATTTCCGAAACATGCGCTTTGACTGTCGTCTCCGCCAGTTTCAGCTCGTAAGCGATCTGCTTGTTCTGCAATCCCTCGCGAATCATTTCCAGCACAAGCAGTTGCTGCGGCGTAAGATCGCGCAGGCGCTTTAGGATCTGCCGTTTGTCGGTCTCCGTCGCGGTATCCGTGGCGAGAGGAAGATACTGTTTGGGAACATAGATGGAGCCGTTCAACACTTCGCCAATCGCGAATGCAAGTTCCTTGCGCGAAGTCGACTTTGGCACATAGCCGGCGATCCCCAGCGAAATCGCCTCGCGCACCAGACCCGGCTCCTCGTGGCCGGAGACGACGATGACCGGCAGCTTGGGATAGGTCGTGCGGATTCGAATGAGACCGGAGAAATCGGTGGTGCCCGGCAGTGTAAGATCTAGCAGCGCGAGATCGAAATCCTGGTGCGCGGCGACGACATCGATCGCGCCTTCGATCGAGGTCGCCTCGAATATGTCCGCGTCGGCATGGACCATGCGCACCGCGCTTTGCAATGCTTCGCGGAACAGCGGATGGTCATCGACGATGAGGAAACGGGTCATCCCGACTCTTTCTCGATCCTTGGGCGGTGCTGTCGTTTCATACAGGAAAAAGGCTCCGGGGCGAACCCCGGAGCCAAGTTGCGGCCTCAGTTGGAGGCCGTCTTCTGCGGGAGCTTGAAGACCCAGAACGCGCCGCCCTGGTTGATGTCCTTGACTTGTTTGGCGACGTCGCCGCCCCAAAGCGGAACCGCGCCGCCCCAGCCGGCCGCGACGCCGATCATCTCTTGACCGTCCTGCTCCCAAGCGATCGGGGGCGCGACGATTCCGGTGCCGACGTTGAACTGCCAGAGCTGTTCGCCGGTCTTGTCGTCGAACACCTTCAGAAAGCCTTCGGGCGTCCCGGTGACGACGAGACCGCCAGCGGTCGTCAGGACGCCGCCCCACAGCGGCGCCTTGTTCTTGTATTCCCACTTGATCGAGCCGTCGGCCGGGTCGATCGCCTTGAGCGATCCGATATGGTCGTCGAAGATCGTGTGGATCGTGAACCCGGCGCCGAGATACGCCGCGCCCTTCTTGTAGGCGACAGGCTCGTTGTGGATGTCCATACCCCACTCGTTGGAAGGCACATAGAAGAAGCCGGTGTTCTGCGAATAGGCCATCGGCATTTGATTCTTGCCGCCGAGGAACGACGGCACGGCGAACACTTCCTTGCCTTCCTTGCCTTCGGCGGACTTGGTGGGATCGCCCGGACGATCGTCGTCGTTGTAGATCGGCCGACCGTTGGCGTCGATGCCCTTGGCCCAGGTGATTTTGGACACAAACGGCGTGGCGTGCAGGAACTTCCCGTTCGTGCGGTCAAGCACATAGAAGAAGCCGTTGCGGTCCGCCGTGGCGCCGAGCTGCTCGGTCTTGCCGTCCTTCTTCACGTCATAGGAGACGAACTCGTTGACGCCGTCGAAGTCCCAGCCGTCATGCGGCGTGGTCTGGAAACCCCATTTGATTTCGCCATTCTCGGGATCGATCGCAATACGCGAAGCGGTCCATTTGTTGTCGCCCAGACGCATCCACGAATTCCACGGCGCCGGGTTGCCGGTGCCAAAGAACGCCAGGTGCGTTTCGGGATCGTAGGTGCCGCCAAGCCATGGCGCGCCGCCGCCAAACTTATACATGTCGCCCGGCCAGGTCTCGTTGGCCTTTCCGGTCATCGTGGTTTCCTTGCCCTTGTAGGAGCCCATCAGGCCTTCAAGAACAGGGCGCGACCAAACCAGCTCGCCCGTCTCGGCGCTGCGCGCTTCGACGCGGCCGACGACGCCGAATTCGCCGCCGGACACGCCCGTGAGTATCAACGCTCCATTGGCCTTCGTCGGCACAACGAGCGGAGCGGCGGTCATGGAATAGCCGCCCTTGAAATCCTCGATTTCCTTTTTCCAGGCGACCTTGCCGGTCTTGGCGTGCAACGCGACGAGTTGCGCGTCGAGCGTGCCGAAATAGACCATGTCCTTGTAGAGCGCAGGTCCGCGGTTGACGACGTCGCAGCACGGCAGAATGCCTTCGGGAAGGCGCGCGTCATACTCCCAAATCTTTTCGCCGGTCTTTGCATCGATCGCATAGAGACGGCTGTACGAGCCGGTTACGTAGATGACGCCGTCATGCACCAGGGCCTGCGATTCCTGGCCGCGTTGCTTTTCGCCGCCGAACGAGAACGACCACGCCGGAACGAGGTTCTTGACGTTCGACTTGTTGACCTCCTTGAGCGGACTGAACCGCTGGCCCTGCGTGCCGATTCCGGAAGTGAGCACTGAAGTCGGCGTTGCCGCGTCCTTCAGGATCATCTCGTCGGTCACGTCGCCGGCCTGCGCCGAGCCCATGAGAGCGATCGCCAGCGCGAGCGCCGAAACTGCGCCAAATCCTATGCGTCCCAACATTGCGTTTCCTCCCATTACGGTCCCGCCCGCGGCGAGATCCTGCTTGCCACCCTTCCCGCGGCGGCGCGCCGCATTCAGCCGCGCGACGTCGTTCCCGGAACCGACGCGCGAGCGCCGGCCCGAATTCCTGTTCATTGCGCGACTTCGGGCTTGCGCCAGTCGACGCCGTATTTGGCAAAAATGCTCTGCACTTCGCCCGAGGCCTGCATTTGGCGCATCACGCCATCGAGATAACCGCCGAGATCGCGTGAGTCGCTGCGCACCGCCAGCCCCAGGGGCCATTGCGAAACCATCGTCGTTTTCGGGTAGACGATCGCAAAGGCCCTCGCGCCCTTCCTGGCGAAGGCCTGCGCCGCCGACGCCTCGCCGTAGAAAGCGGCGACATCGCCATGTTCGAACCGATCCGCGGCGCTCTCTAGACCGCGTTCGTGAACAACGTTGGGTACGAGCGCATGATCTTTGACGGAGATCAGGATCATATCGCCGAGCGTACCGTGCGCGACCGCAACCTTTTCGCGCGCGAACAGCGAAAGATCGAGCGCCTCTCCCGCCTTGGTCGGATCCACCACCATGGCGAGCCCGTCGATGTGATAGGGCCCCATGATCGCGACGCGGCTGTTGCCCGTCTCGATCCGCTTGTCGTAGGGCACATGCAGCATCACGTCGCCGGGCTGGGCGCCGAGCACGCTTCCGCGCCAAACGCCGTTGCGCAGATCGTCATTGATGTCATCGTCCGCCCGCAGATTGAACAAATCGAGTCGGACGCCCAGCGACTTGGCCAGCGCCTCGGCAATTTCGACGTCGATGCCAAGATCACGCCCGCCCTCGGTCCACGAAAAGGGCTTGTAGTCCTGATAGACGGCGACGCGCAGCACGCCGCTTTGTTTGACCGCGTCCAGCGGGCGCGCCGAAGCTTCGGCCACGAAACCGAACGCGACGATGCTCAGCGCGACGCTAATCAGTCGCCATCGTAACGCGAATCGAGATAGGTGCGAATGGCCCACATCGCCTCCTGACTGAGGATGCCCTCGAACGGCGGCATCTTGGTCATGCCGTTTTGAACGTAACCGTGACGAATCCGGTTGATGAACCAGGCGTCGCCCGCCTCGGCCTTGTCGATGTAGCGAAGGTCGGGCGCGAGGCCGCCGGAAACGGCCTGCAGGCCATGACAGCGCGCGCAATTCTGATTGAACCCTGAGGCGCCGATCTTCAGCGCCAGCTCATTGCCGCGATAGGGATTGGTTGCGCGCCAATCCGAACCAAGCGAGTCTAGGCCGGTCGTGTCGACCGGCTGCGGCGTCACGTCCCCATGGGCGAGCGCATGTCCTGCCGTCGCCGCGATCGCCGCGATCAACGCCCATTTGATTGTTCGGCTGGCCCTCATTGGCTCCACCCCAATTAATTCGCATTGAGGCGTTGGTAACGACGAGCCTTCAACACGGGTATTGTACTTTGGCGCCAGCGATCCGCGATCGTAGTTCGCATTTACTGCGACACGTGCAACGGGATCGCTGTTTGCAAGGAATTCAATGAAGGCGGCGACATCGAGACGATGGCTTAAATTGATCGGGATTGGCGGTACCGGCTCGCAACGGTCGCGACGGCTCGCGGCGCCTAAACCCTCGGGGACGCCAACGGCGCGATAAATCCGCAGCCGTTGACGCTCGGCCATTTTGCTAGGCAAGCGGGCGGCACGAAGTTCGATCCGCGAATCGGCATGTACGGCCATCGCGCTGCGAAGTCGGGCGCTCAATCTGCGGCGCACTCGGTCTTCGAGCGCGGCTCAAAGGAAGGCCTCCTCGCCGCGACGCCGTGGATATTGTGAACCGAGGGAAGCCTCGACGATCCCGAGTTCGCGGCGGCCGATGCCGACAGACTGCGTTATCACGCACGAACCCAAACGCAATCACCCGCGTCGACGACCCGAAGGGGTCGCCTCCGCAGGCGAAACGCTCGTCATCCCGTCGATTTCAGCTCAGCGCGGGCGCGTAGCTGGTGACTTCCATGCCCAGGCATATTTCGGTGACTTCCGGCGTCGTCCAAGCCATCAGAACCTCCCTTGCAATCCTGTCCGTTCGCCCGAGCTGCGGCTCCAGGCGATCAGGGTTCATATCGCGACCTTGTTTCGCCACCTATAGTACTAATGGGCGCCCGACCCATGCGATCTCAGCAGGAAGGCGAGCGCGTCCTCACAACTCGCCTCGACCTTGAGCGCGAGGAGGGGATCGGCGCGCGTCTTGCCAAGATTGACCGCGGCGATCGGCTTGCCCGCCTCCGCCGCCATGCGCACGAAGCGAAAGCCGGAATAGACCATCAGCGAGGAGCCAACGATCAGCATTGCGTCGGCGCGTTGCAGGCTCTGCGTCGCCGCCATGACCCGCTCGCCCGGAACGCCCTGACCGAAAAACACGACGTCGGGCTTCAGCACGCCCTCGCATTTACGGCATGTGGGAACGATGAAGGAGTCGAAATCCTCGGCGTCGAGATCCGCGTCGCCGTCGGGCGCGGCGAGCGCCGCGAGGTCCGCCCAGCCCGGATTGGCCGAATGGAGTCGCTCCTGAAGTTCCTCACGCGGCCGCGCCTCGCCGCAATTCACACAGCGCACCAGATCGACGCGGCCGTGAAGGTCAATGACGGAGCGACTGCCCGCCGCCTGATGCAGGCCGTCGACATTCTGGGTCAGCAAAGTTTCGCACCGGCCTTGCGCCTCGAGCCGCGCGAGGGCGCGGTGCGCATCGTTGGGCCGCGCCTCGCGGAATCCGCGCCAACCCACGAGGCTGCGCGCCCAATAGCGCCGCCGGGTCGCCTCCAGCGCCATGAACGCCTGATAGGTGACGGGCTGGCGCCTTTTCCATTGGCCATCGGCGTCGCGATAATCGGGTATCCCCGAGCCGGTGCTGCAACCCGCGCCTGTCAGCACCAAAAGATTCCGGCTCCCCTCGAGGAATTCGCGCAGAAGGGTATCGTCGTTCATACCTAGAGCCTACCGCGACGCGATCATCGCCGCCACGGCGCAGGGAGAATTGTCGCCGCCCCGCCTTCGGCGCGCCTATCGCTTCGCGAAGGACGCGCGCGTCCGCTTCCGTTTGGCAGCCGCACGATAAATTGCGCGCCACCCTCGGGCAGGTTGCTCGCCGTCAGCGATCCGTAGTTTTCGGTGACGATGGAAAAACTAATCCAAAGTCCGAGCCCGGTCCCTTCGCCGACCGTTTTGGTCGTGAAGAACGGCTCGAAGACTTTGTCGAGGCTCTTGGCGGGAATACCCGGGCCATTGTCGCGAATCGCGATTTCAGCCATCTCACCGTCCATTCGAGCCCGAATGGATATGCGCCCGCGCGAAACATCGCGGACGGCGTGAAGCGCATTGTCGATTAAATTGACGAACACTTGATGAACCTGACCCTCGTTCGCTTCGACGGTCAGGCCCGGTTCGCAGTCGAAAACGAATTCCGCGCTGGAGTTCTTAGAGCGCGCGGTCAGCGACGCTGCCGTTCTCAGCACTTTTTCGAGATCGAGCGGGGCGCGCTCGCTGGTCTTGGAAAACGAGAGTCGCCTCAGATTCTTCACGATCTCGCTCACGCGATTGGCGCCCTCGATCGTGCCCTCCATGAGCGGTTTGTAGTCCGCCAGAATTCTGTCGATCTTCAGTTCCGCGCGAAGCTCGGTCAATCGCGGCCAAGGAGCCCGCGAATGCACCTCGTCGAGATAAGCGAGCATGGTTTTCTGATACCGGTCGAGCGCGTAAATGTTGGCGTATATGAAGCTGATCGGATTGTTCAACTCATGCGCGACGCCCGCCACCAGTCGGCCGAGGCTCGCCATCTTTTCCTGTTCGATCAACCGGTTCTGCGCCTGCTGGAGGTCGACATGGGCTTCATGCAGGGCCTGATACGCGCGGCGCAGCTCGCTGATCGGCCGCCCCGACAGGACTGCGCCAATACGGCGGCGATCCGAAGTAAACTGCGCGGAGCAACGAATGGCCAGGCACTCGATTTCTCCATTTGCACAAGTGAAGTTGATGTCCGCCTCGACGATCTTTCCCTCGCGGCCCGACGCCAGCAGTTGATACAGCCTTGACCTATCCGCCTCGACTACGAAATCCGCGAGGCCGACGCCAACCAGCTCCCGTTCCGCCCGCCCCACCAGGCTCATGAATGCGCGATTGGCTTGTCGGATCGCCGCCTTTTCGTCTGCGACGATCAGTATGTCGGAGACCGAGGCGATGACGCTGGATATGAAGGCCTGCGCCTCCTCGAGCTCGGAATTCTTGCGCTCGAGATCGGCTTCGTTGCGCAGGAGTTCGGAATAGACCTCGTCCATGCGTTTGATGACATCGACCCAGACGGATTCGCTGACGCTGTCGAACCTGAGTTCGGCGCCGCCGGTCACCTGCGCGATGAGATTGGGCCGATCCGTCTTAGTGCGACTGGGCATGGGCGTCGCGCTTGAGGTCGTATCGTTCAATCTTACTGCGCAGACCGACCCTCGACAACCCGAGTTCCTCCGCAGCGCGACTGATGTTGTCGCGATGACGCCTGAGAGAATCGAGGATCGCGTCGCGCTCGAGATCGCCGACCAGATCCTTGAGTTGCCGAGGCGAGCGGCTTTGCGGTTCCCCGATACCGGAGCGCTCGCCGCGCACAGCGGGAGACAACAGTCGCGCCGGCAGCGGTTCGTCCTTCTCGGTCAGCACAACCATGCGCTGAACCTCGTTATGCAGTTCCCGGACGTTGCCCGGCCAGTCGTAACCCAGCATCGCCTCAAGCGTTTCTCGCGCGAACCCCGGGATTTGCCGCGCGAACGTCTGGTTGACCCCGGCGAGCACACGTGCGGCGATCGCGGGAATATCCCCGGCCCGGTCGCGCAAGGGCGGCATATGAATTGGGAACGGCGCGACGCGATAGTAAAGGTCGCGCCGGAAGCGCCCGGCCGCCACCTCCGTTGTCAGATCGCGATTGGTCGCCGCGATAACGCGCACGTCGACCTTGCGCGGCCGCTGCGCGCCCAAAGGTCGAATTTCGCCTTCCTGCAACACGCGCAGCAGCTTGACCTGAAACGCGGCCGAGGTCTCGCCGATTTCATCGAGAAAGATCGTGCCGCCATCCGCCAGCTCGAATAGACCGACGCGATCCTGATAGGCGCCGGTGAAGGCCCCCTTCTTGCAGCCGAACAATTCGCTTTCCAGCAACTCGTCCGGCAGGGCGCCGCAATTCTCGACGACGAACGCCTTGTCTTTGCGCTGGGAGCTATAGTGAATGGCGCGCGCCAGCAATTCCTTGCCCGTGCCGGAGGCGCCCGTGACGAGCACCGATATGTCGTAACGGGCAGCGCGCGCGCCCAGCGAGATCGTCTGTTCGATGCGGCTTCCCGGGGCGTGCACGATACGATCGAAGCCGTAGAGCGCGCTTTCGACCCGGCGCTTTTCGTTGACGACGCGGCGAATGCGCTCGCCCGTCGGCTTGGCTTCGACCGGCACGTCGAACGCTTCGCGTTGCAGTCGCGCGAGACGCGCGGCTTCGCGAACCGTTTCGAGCAGGTTGTCGGGATGCCAAGGCTTCGTTATGTATTGATAGATCCCCGCGAGATTGACTCCGGCTATAACGTCCTCCGAATCCGTATATCCGGAAATGATGATGCGGACGGTGTCAGGCCACGCATTGCGAGCCCTTTTGAGAAACTCTACTCCGGATTCTCCGGGCATCCGCTGGTCGCACAGAACCACATGCACCATCTCGCCCGTGAGCACGGTCTCGGCTTCCGCCGCGTTGTGCGCGCAGATCACCTCGAATTCATCGGCGAGCACGCGTTGGATCGCTTCGAGCGACCGGACCTCGTCGTCGACAATCAGTACGGTCGCCCGCGCCGCCATGCTCAACCGCTCGCCTCCAGTCAGCAGATTCGCGGCAACTGCTCGCCGGTGAGCCAGTCGACGATTCGGCCGCCGCCGAACGCCGTCCGCATTTGTACGAAACGATTTTCGTCGGCGATGGCGGCGCCGATGATCGCCGCGTCGCGACCGAGCGGATGGGTCCGCATCGCCGCCAATATCGGCGCCGCGGCTTCAGGTGCGACAAAGGCGACCAGTTTGCCCTCGTTGGCGACGTTCAGCGGATCGAGGCCGAGGAACTCGCAAGCCGCCGCGACCTCGCTCTTGAGCGGAATTCGCGCCTCGTCGATCTCGAACCCGACGCCCGACTGGTGCGCGATTTCGTTGAGCGTCGCAGCGAGCCCGCCGCGCGTTGGATCGCGCATGGCCCTGAGGCCCGCGCCGCCCGCCGTCATCATCGCGGCCACCAGTTCGTGCAGCGCCGCGCAATCGGAGAGAATTTGCGTTTCGAATTCCAGATTGTCGCGCTTCGACATCACCGCGACGCCGTGATCGCCGATCGAACCTGACACCAGCACCGCATCGCCCGGGCGAACCGCATCGCCGGAGAGACGGATCTCGTTCGGGGCGACGCCAACGCCCGCGGTCGAAATGAACACCCCGTCCGCCTTGCCTCGCTCGACGACCTTCGTGTCGCCGGTAATGATCGGCACACCCGCGGCGCGCGACGCCGCACCCATCGTTTCGGCAATGCGCGCCAGATCGGCGAGCGGAAAGCCCTCCTCTATAATGAAGCTCGCGGAGAGATAGAGCGGTTTCGCGCCCGCCATCGCGATATCGTTGATTGTGCCGTTGACGGCGAGAGAACCGATATCGCCGCCGGGAAAAAAGATCGGCGTCACGACGTAACCGTCTGTCGTCATCACCATGCGCCCCTGAGGGGCCGCGAAGGCCGACTGATCGTTGCCTTCGCGCAGCCAGGGATTGTCAAACGCGGGCAGAAAGATGTCTTCAATCAGATGTCCCATCGCCCGTCCGCCGGCGCCGTGCGAAAGATCGACGCGGCCGTTCTTGAGGTCGATCTTTCGCCGTTTGACTCGAAGCTCGGTCATGCCGCGGTCCTTTGAGCGTGCGTCGCCTTGACCGCCTCGCGGAAGCGGCCATAGGTCCAGTGCGCCGAGCAGGCGCCTTCGGGAGAGACCATGCACGAACCCATCGGCGTTTCCGGCGTGCAGAGCGTGCCGAACAGCTTGCATTCTTTCGGCTTCTTCACGCCGCGAAGAATTTCGCCGCACTCGCAGGCTGGATTGTCTTTGGCTTGGCCCGCGACGAGCCCGAATCGTATCTCGGCGTCATATTCGGCGTAGGCTGGCCTCAATCGCAGTGCGCTATCCGGAAGGAAGCCTAGGCCACGCCATTCGAACGTGTCGCGCATCTCGAAGAATTCCGCGACTTCCGCCTGCGCTTTGCGATTGCCCTGGCGCGTCACCGCGCGAATGTATTGGTTTTCGACTTCTGAGCGCCCTTCGTTGATCTGCCGCGTCAGCATCAGGATCGACTGCGCGACGTCGAGCGGCTCGAACCCCGCGACGACGACGGGCTTGCGATAATCGCGGGCGAACACTTCGTAGGGCTCCGTGCCGATGATGGTGCTGACATGCGCGGGGCCGATGAAGCCCTCGATCTTGACGGCGTCGACGTCGTCGGCGCTGTCGAGAATCGCGCGGATCGCGGGCGGCGTCATTACGTGATTGCAGAAAATCGTGAAATTGCGCAGGTCGCGCGCTTGCGCCATGCGCAGCGCGAGCGCGGTCGGCGGCGTCGTCGTCTCGAAGCCGATGGCGAAGAAGACGACCTCGCGCTTAGGTTCAGCCTCCGCGATGCGAATGGCGTCGAGCGTCGAATAGACCATGCGAATGTCCGCCCCGGCGGCCTTCGCTTTGAGAAGGCTCCCGTTGTTGGAGCCGGGCACGCGCATGAGATCGCCGTAAACGCAGAGTGTGACCTGCGGCTGCCGCGAAAGTTCGATCGCCATGTCGACCCGCGCGATCGGCAGCACACAGACCGGGCATCCGGGACCATGGATCATCTGGATGTTGGCCGGCAGCAGATCCTCAAGGCCGTAGCGCGAAATCGCGTGGGTGTGGCCCCCGCAAAACTCCATGAATCGGTAAATGCGATTGGGTTGGGCCTCGCGCGCGATCGCCGCGGCGATCGACTTGGCGAGTTGGCCGTCGCGATACTCGTCGACATATTTCATTGTAAAGTCTCCCCCGCTTGCGCCAGCAGATCGAGCGTGCGTTGCGCCTCGATAGGATCGATCTTGGTGAGAGCGTAGCCGACGTGGAGGACGACATAGTCGCCGACGCACACATCCTCGAGCAATGCGGTGGAGACCGTCTTGACGACGCCATCGAGACTGACCTTCGCCATCTCATCAGGCAGGATTTCGCGTATCTGAACCGGAATCGCCAAGCACATGATTCAAGTCTCCTCGTGCAAGAAGCCGGCGCGAATTTGCGCCAGCGCGAACGCCGCCTGCCCGAGCGACAGACCACCGTCGTTGGCGGGCACCACGCGCGCGAAATAGGATTCGAGTCCGCGAGCGCGCAATCCGCGCGCAAGCCCGGCGCAAAGGAGCGCGTTCATCATACAACCGCCGCCAAGCGCGATCCGCCTGACGTCGAGCGCTTTCGCGGATTCGGCAATCCAGGCGACGAGGCCCGATATCAACGCGCTGTGGAAACATTCGGACGCCTCGGCGCCGAAGAGGCGATCACGCAGGATCGTCTCGGCCGCTGGGGCGAGATCGAGGCGACCGTCGACAATCTTCCAATCCGTCGAGGCGTCGACATCGAGCGCGAGCGCCTCGAACTCCATCGCCGCTTGGCCCTCGTAGCGCTGCTCGCGATAGAGGCCGGATATGGCTGCGAAGGCGTCGAACAGGCGTCCGGCGCTCGTCGTTCGCGAGAAACTTACGCCGTTCTCCATCGCCTTCGCCAGCCTCGACGCCTGGGGCGCCTCGGCGAACAAGCGCTCGACTTCGCCAAGCCTTCCCAGCCGCTGCAGCAGGGCGACGCCCATGCGCCAGGGCTCGCGCGCGGCGCGGTCACCGCCGGGCAGCGCGAGCGGCTCGAGACTGCCGACGCGGCGCCACGCCGGCGCGTCGTAATAGATCAATTCGCCGCCCCACGGCGCGCCATCGTCGCCGTGGCCCTGGCCGTCGAGCGCCACGCCGAGCACGGGACCCCTTAACCCATGCTCCGCCGCGACCGCAGCGATATGGGCGACATGATGCTGGACCTGAGCACAGGGCAGGCCGCCTTCCAGCGCGGCGCGGGTCGATTGGAAATCCGGGTGCAGATCGCAGGCCGAGAATTCTGGCTCGATCGCCAGGATGTCGCTGAGATGGCGAACCGTCTCGGCGCGAAAGCGCAAGGTTTCGCGGTCGTCGAGATCGCCTATGTGCTGCGAGACAAACGCCTCGCGCCCGCGCGTCAGCGTGATTGTATTCTTGAGATCGGCGCCGAAAGCCAAAATGCTCGGGCCGTCCTCGCCAAGATCGATCGGCTCGGGCACAAACCCGCGCGCCCGGCGCAGAAACGCGGGCGCGCCATCGACGACACGCACGACCGAATCGTCGGCGCGTACGACGATCGCGCGCCCATGCGTGACAATGAGATCGGCGATTGGCCCGAGACGGCGGCGCGCGTCTTCGTCGTCGGCGACCAACGGCTCGCCGCCAACATTGGCGCTTGTGGCGACGAGTGCGATGTCGAGCGCCGCGTTGCGCCATTCTGGGCCGACCGGTTCGCCCGCCAGCGCGTGCAGCGTCAGCCAATGCAGCGGCGTATAGGCGAGCATCAGACCGATGTCGCGCAGGTTCGGCGCGACGTTTCGCGCAAGACCGCCTTTGGCGCGGGCGACAACGATCGGTCGCTCACGCTTTTGCAGCCAATCGCGCTCCTCGGCGCCGAACGAGGCCAGGCGTTCGGCGCTGGCGAGATTGGCGACCATCACCGCGAAGGGTTTCGCCTCGCGCGCCTTGCGCCGCCGCAGTTCGGCGACGGCTGCATCATTGCGCGCGTCGCACATCAGATGAAATCCGCCGAGGCCCTTCATCGCGACGACGCCGCCGCCGCGAAGGCAATCCGCGATCTCGGCGATCTCGACGTTCAGGCGCGGCCCGCATTCACGGCAGGCGATGGGTTCGGCATGAAATCGGCGATTGGCGGGATCGGCGTAATCGCGCGCGCAAGCCGCGCACATCGGAAACGGCGCCATCGACGTCTGCGCCCGATCGTAGGGCAGCGCGCGCGTCAGCGTGTAGCGCGGCCCGCAGTGGACGCAGGTCACGAGCGGGTATTTGTAGAAGCGGGTTCGAGGATCGAACATCTCGTTCAGGCAATCCTCGCAGACCGATACGTCCGCGCCGATGCGCGTGCGTGCACGTCCCGGACGGCTCTCCTCGATCGCGAAGCTTCCGCGCTCGGCGACGGGCATCTCGCTGACTTCAATCGCGGCGATCCGCGAAAGAGGCGGCGGCGCGCGACGAAGTTCGGAAACGAAAGCGTCCGCGTGCGCCCCCTGCACCTCGATCAGTACGCCTTCGCTGTCGTTACGAACGAATCCGCTGAGGTCGAGGCGCGAAGCGAGACCAAAGGCGAATGGCCGGAATCCGACGCCCTGCACCACCCCGCGCACCCGCAGGCGCAATCGCCTGTCGTCGCTGCGAGGTTGCCAGAGCGCTGCCGGCACCGCTCAGGCCCCCACGGCCGCAGCCGAAGCGCGGGCGACGCCGGCCTCGATCCAGGCGATGAAGGCGGCCATCCCCTCCCCGGTGCGCGCCGAAACCGTGAGGGTTTGCAGGCGCGGATTGACGCGTAGCGCATTGGCGAGGCAGGCGCCGACGTCGAAATCGAGGTGGGGCAGCAGGTCGGACTTGTTGAGCAGCAGCAAATCGGCCGCCGCGAACATGTCGGGATATTTGAGCGGCTTATCCTCGCCCTCGGTCACGGAGAGCACGACCACCTTATGCGCCTCGCCGAGGTCGAAGGCGGCGGGGCAGACGAGATTACCGACGTTCTCAATGAACAAAGCGGAACCTGGCGCAGCCTTCAGGCTTTCAGCGGCGTGGCCGACCATATGCGCGTCGAGATGACAGCCTTTGCCGGTGTTGATCTGGATGGCGCGCGCGCCAGTGGCGCGAATGCGCTCGGCGTCGTTCGACGTCTGCTGATCGCCTTCGATGACGCTGACCTCGACCCGGCCGCGCAGGGCCTCGATCGCGCGCACCAGCAAGCTTGTCTTGCCCGAACCGGGGCTGGAGACGAAATTGAGTGCGAATACGCGATCGCGCGCGAAGGCGGCCCGGTTTTCCTCGGCATAGGCGTCGTTCTTGGAAAGAATGTCGCGCTCGATTTTCACGATGCGTTCCTGGCTCATGCCGGGAACATGAACGCCCGCCAAGCCGGCGCCAAAATCGACCGCGTCGTCCGGGTGGTGATGGTGGTGATCGTGATGGCGATGGTCGTGATCGTGGGTGTGGCCATGTTCGCGATCGTGAGCGTGCGCGCCGTGATGGTCATTGTGGCGCGCGTGTTCGTGTTCGAGCTTGGCGTCTCCGCATCCGCATACACTGCACATCAGCCGATCTCCACTTCGCGAATTTTCATTTCACCGCCGGCGGTCATCTGCACATGACTTGCGCCGCATTCGGGGCAGACGCCGAATCGCTCGGCAAGGGGCACCGTCTTGGCGCAATCGAGGCACCAGCCGGCGCCCGGAATTTCCTCGATAAACAGGGTCGCGCCCTCGGCTGTCGTGCCCGCCGAAACCGCCTGAAAGCAAAATTGCAACGCCTCCGGCTCCGCATGGCTCAATGCGCCGACTTCAAGCGTCACCCGCAGGATTCGGCTCCCGCCATGCTTGCGAGCCTCTTCGACGGCGATTTCCACCACGCTTTCCGTCAGCGACATTTCATGCAAGCGCCGCCTCCCTTGTGCGCGCCTCGCAACCGGGGCCAGGATCGAACCGGAACGTCAGACTAGACCCTTTCCGCCGCCCGGGCACGCGCAAGATCAATTTCGCGCGCGAACGACTGGCGACGAAGCAGCAGATGGCGCCGACTATCGGTTTCATGCGCCGGCGCCCGCCCCAGCCCAGTGTCGGCCGCGCAGAAACGCGCGTCGATCCAATGACGGCGCCTGCGGCGTTTCCATCGCAAACAACGCGCGCATCGCCTCGCGCGCCGTCTCGAGCGCGGCCGGCATATCGGCGAATTCCTGCATCGGCGAGAACAACGAACAGGAATCGATCCGGCCGAGCCCGGGCAATTCGCCGACCAGCATCGCGATTTCTCCGGCCGGCGTAGCCAGACTCGACGCGGCGCCGACGGGCGCGGAGGGGCTCAACGCCTCGCCGGGAATGTCGAGGGCAACGACGTTCAGGAACCACGGCGTCACCACAGCGCCGACCGCGCGCCCGGCATGGATGCGAAAGCCCTCGGCCGCGACACCGAGCGCCGGATTGCAAATCGGCACATCCGCCATCGATGTCGCGGCGATCTCGCGATAGGCTCGCGCGACCTGTTCGGCCAGGATCCTCACGCGCTCTTGGAGGCGGGCCTCATCCGGCATGGCCGAGCCGCATGAACTTGGATTGCGGGGCGTCGCAATTCGGGCATTTCCAATCCTCCGGCAGTTTCGAAAACGAAACGCCCGGCGAAATTTGCCAAACGGGATCGCCGACCGCGGGATCGTAAATGCTCCAGCAAATGCCGCATTCCATCGCGTCCTTCTCGGATTCGGTCTCGCGCTTGCCGAAATTCTCGAAGCCGTTCATCGGAAATAGGCCTCCTCGATTTCGTGAAGACGCAGCGCGGAATCGCGGAAATCCTCGTCCGCGGCCAAAACTACCGCCGGCACGTCGCACACTTCGAGCGTGTCGAGCACCACCGTATCCATCGAATTGGTGAACTGCACTGACCAAACGCCGCGCGCCGCCGTCGCGAACACGCGGCAATAGCCGTAGCCGCGTGAAACGAGATGCACCGGCCCTTCGCCGAGCGTCGCCTGCAAGAAAGCCATATCGGACGGGGTCATCGGAAACAGCGAGAAATTGACGATATGCGGCGCCGAGTTCGCGGCCCGATTCGCCATAGCGTCGCGAATCTCGACCAGCACCGGCATCACATTCATCGCATCCGACGGGGGCGCGCCAATCGCGAAATCGGCGCCGCCGGTCTTGCAGGCTTCGCGCACCGCTTCGGGAATCGCGCCCACTTCGATGTAGTCGCCGATGAGCGCGCCGTCGGCTCCCGTGAAGCGCACGCGCCACAGCCCAGCCATGACCGCTTCCTGGATTTGGGCGGTGACGCCGTTGGGCAACGCGACGACGCCTGCCACCTCGCCTTCGCCCAGCGCCTCGCCGATCACCTTGCGGTCCGCTTCGCCGAAATCGGTAATGTCGAACAGGCGCCCGCGTGCGCCGGAGGTTTGAGTATCGAGCGCGGCGACGAGTTGCGGCAGCAGGTTCGCCGTCTTGCGGCATTCGCGGATTGTCGCCTCGGCCGAAGCACTCGCCAGAAAGGCGCTGCGGCGCGTCGTGACCAGAGGTTCGGGGTCGATCGACGCCACGGTGATCGCCGCGTCCTCGCCCTCGGGGGCGACCCAAAAACCTGCTTTCATGGAGCAACCCTCTGGCCGGAATGGAGAAATTCGGTTTTCGGCCCTTCGCCGCGCGGGCGCGGGCGCGCGCCGTCGCTGAGGCAGGCGCCGATCTTTTCAAGATATTCGGTCCAGTCGCGAATCTTGGCGATCGTCGTGAGCGGCAAACCATCGCGAACGACAACGAGCGAAGGCATGACGACGACGCCGAAGCGCGCCTTCAGTTGCTCCTCCGCTTCGCGCGCGACGACCGCGCCGCGCAAACGACCAGCGAACGCGGCGAGTAGCTGCGGCGCGACCACCGCGACGTCGTCGGTCTCGGAGCGCTGGGCGGGATCGCCGGCGAAGAATAACAACGTGCAAGCGGCTTCGCCGACTGCGGGGGCGAGAAACGCGTCGATGGAGCTAGCGTCGACGCGTGGCAATCCATGCCGCTCGGTCAAGGCCCGCACGAGTGCCGATGGCATTTCTCCCCCCTTTGCGCAAAAGCGTTTCGAGACAAGTGGCAATTCGCGTGCCAGACCGTTTCCGTGTCGTCTCCTCTGAAATATCTAGCGAATTTCCATCTGCCGTGGGGCCGGGCCGCGCTGACTGAAAAGTTTCTTGTCTATAAGGAAACTAACTTGGCGCCTAGATGGTTTCGCCCCGAAGATGCACGGGCAATTCGGGCTCGCGTCCGACGAGGTCGGCGAATTGCGCATCGGCGTTCGCGCCTTCCGCCGCCAGGGCAAGCCCTTCCAGCGCATCGTCGATGAGGCGCGCCTCGGCCTCCTCGAGCGCACGAATGGCCGAGCCCAGATGCGTCAGCACATAGGCCCCGGACGGCTGTGCGCCGATCAGCAGCATCGAAATCGTGTGAACGAGGCCGCGGCGCTCGCATCGAGCCTCGATTTCGTCACCTTGAAGCACGCGCATGGGTAGGCCGATACACATATGGACAGGTCCAGCTTCAGGACGCGACGGACTCGACGCGACCAAGCGCGCCGATACGATAAGCCAACATCGAGGCGATCCAGCCCACAAGAAAAATGCCGACGATCGCCGCGCCGAGCGCGCCAAAATTGTCATTGAGCGCGCCGACCGCGCCCCAGAAGCCGCCGGCGCTCGTCAGGCCAAATTGGTCGCCGATCAGATTCAGCGCTTCCAGCCCGCCGACCGCGAAAGCCGCGACAGTGGAGGCCGCCGTGATCGTCAGATTGTAATGGAGCTTGCGCATCGGCTCGATGAACGCCCAGCCATAGGCGCCGAGCATGAGAATGCTGTCGGCGGTATCGAGCAGCGTCATGCCCGCCGTGAACAGCGCGGGAAACACCAGGATCGACCATACCGACAGGCCCTGGGTCGCTTGCGTCGCCGAAATGCCGAGCACGCCGATCTCGGTCGCGGTGTCGAAGCCCAGTCCGAACAAAACGCCGATCGGGTACATGCGCCAGCTCACGTCGACAGTTAGAAACGCGCGGCGGAACACCCGCCCCAGCAGCCCGCGATTGGCGAGCGCGAGATCGATATCCTCGTCGAGCGGCTTTCGACCCGCCTTCATTTCGCGAAAGGCGCGGCGAAGGCCGAAGAATGCCGAGAGATTCGCGGCCGCGACGCCGAACAGGAACAGCGACGACACGCCTGCCCCCACGACCGCGCCGACGTTCTTGAGCGTCTCGAACCGGTCCTGCAAAGCGAAGGCGCCCAGCGCCAGGATCGCCGACAGCGCGATAACGACACTCGAATGACCCAGCGAGAAATATAATCCGACTCCAACCGGACGTTGCCCCTCCTGCATCAGCTTGCGCGTGACATTGTCGATCGCCGCGATGTGATCGGCGTCGAACGCATGGCGCAGACCGAAGCTATACGCGAGCATCGCAGTCCCGATCAGTGCGGGATGATCGCGAAATGCCGCCAGAGCCCAGGCCCACGCGCCCGCATTGCCGAGCAGCACGAACCCGGCGACGCCTGCGATTCTGCCCCCAAGCCCTGCGATAACGCCGCTCCCTGCTGACCGCTTCACGGGCGCTGCTCCCCCAAGATCCGTTCCGCGACGCCGCGCTCGTAGTTCTCGATGTCGATATCGTTGGCCAGGAGCTTGGCCGCGCCGGAGCAAGGATCGCGCGGCGTCGGGGACGCGCCCCATGCCGTGAGGATTTCGCGCGCCTTTTCGATCGCTGGACCGATCTGCGCGCGTACCGGCGCGGTGAGCGGCCCGCCCCAGTCCTCCAGGTCTTGCGGCTGACAGCCGATCAGCGCCAGCCGGCGCGGATATTTGCCCAAGAGATCGGCGGCGCTCAGAACTTCCTGGAAGCCGGTCTGATGCAGGCTCATTTTTTTCGCGCCGGTGAAGCGCGGCACTTCGCCGTCCAGCACGACTTTCAATCGCCCCGGTTCGAGCCCGTAGTCGATGGCGTCGAAAACTAACAATCGATCCGCCTCGGCGACGAACTGGACGAGATAAAGCCCCTGAGTGCCGCCGTCGAGCAGCGTCACATTGTCGGGAAGCTCGTAGCGCCGGCCGAACTCTTCGACGACCCGCACGCCGAACCCTTCGTCCGCCCACAGAATATTACCTATCCCGAGCACCAGGATGCGCTCGCGCGCGCCGGACGGCATCTCAGGCCCCCGCATCGTCGCGGAACATGCGCTCGCCCGACACCATCGAGGAGATGATGCTTTGGCGGCTCATGATGTCCTCGCGAACCGCGACATAAATATGGACGATTATGAAAGTGACCATTGCCCACATGCCCAGATGATGAAGGGTGTGGACCATCTGCGAATTCGGCCAGATATTGAACACCCACCCGAACAGCCTGGCCTGCCAACTTTCTATTCCTGCGCCCTCGGAATAGAGCGCGAAGCCAGTGACGATCATGAACATCGTCAGCAACGTCACCATGAAGAACATGGTGAACTGCGCCAGCGGATTGTGGCCGATGTATTTCTTGGGCTGATTGACCAGGAACAGATACCATTTCACCTCGTGCAGCCATTCGGCCCAGTATTGCGCGCGCCAGACCGGAATATGGAAAATCTGGCGGGAATGCACGTTGCCGACGAAGGCCCAGTAGATGCGCAGCAAGAACGCGACCGCCAATACCTGGCCCGCCGCGAAATGAGCGAAACGGACATAGCCCATCATGTAATGATCGCTAGCCTCGCCGGTAACCGAGGGCAGCGGACTGGCGATCAGATAGCCTGTCGCGACCAGGGTCAGGATGCAGGCTGCGTTCACCCAATGCCAGATTCGCACGGGCGCCTCGTAGACATAGACGCTGGCGCGCGTCACCGCATGTTCGCCATGCTGATCGGCGGCGATGACGGAAGAATCGAATTGAGTCATGGCGCCCTCCTAGCGAACCTGCACTTTCGCCATTTCCTGTCCTTCCGGGCTCATTACGTGAGTCGAGCAGGCCAGGCACGGATCGAACGAGTGGATCGTGCGCAGGATTTCCAGCGGCTGGGTCGGATCGGACATTGGCGTGTTCATCAATGAGGCTTCGAAGGCGCCAATATTGCCTTTGGGATCGCGCGGACTTCCATTCCAGGTGGTCGGCACGACGCATTGGTAATTGTCGATCTTGGTGTCCTTGATCTTGATCCAATGCGCGAGCGCGCCGCGCGGCGCTTCGGTGAAGCCGACGCCTTTGGCTTCCTTCGGCCAGGTCTCCGGCTTCCATTTTTCCACAAATGCGGTCGCGGAATCGCCGGCCTTGATGTTGGCGACCAATTTGTTGAAGAAATAACGCATCTGCTGACCCGCCCATTCCGATTCCAGAGCGCGCGCCGCCGTGCGTCCGAGCGTCGAGAACAACGCCGAGGTCGGCAATCCCAAATCCTTCAGGAGCTTGTCGACGGGCCCCTTGAACTCCGCCTTGTTCTGGGCGTAGCCGACGATCCAGCGTGCGAGCGGGCCAACTTCCATCGCATTGCCGCGCCAGCGCGGCGCCTTGATCCAAGAATATTTGCCGCCTTCGTCGAGCTGTTCGATATTCGTCTTCGTGCCCTTGGCGTTCGGCCCGAGTTCGTAATGCGGCTCGGTGACGCCGTCCCAAGGATGCAGCCCCTTGGTCTCGTCGGGATATTTGTACCAGGAGTGTACGACGAACTCCTGAATTTCCTCGGGATTACGATGATCGACCGGGAACACTTCGTTGAGGTTGCCGTTGATGATCGCGCCGCGCGGAAGTTTGAGGTTGGCCGGCGAATAGTCGTTCGCATGTTCCGGCACGTCGCCATAAGCGAGCACGTTCTTGCCGGACAAGCCGCCGCCGTAGAGCCAGTCTTTATAGAACGAGCCGATCGCGGCGATGTCGGGCAAGTAGACCTGTTCGTTGAACTGGATGATCTGATCGATGATCGAGGAGACGTAGTTGAGGCGTTCCATGTTGATCGCCCCGACGCCGCCTGTGCCATCGACGTTGATAGGACAGGGCACGCCGCCGACAAGCCAGTTTGGATGCGGGTTCTTGCCGCCGAAGATAGTATGAATCTTGACTATTTCCTTCTGGAAATCGAGCGCTTCGAGATAATGCGCAACCGCCATCAGGTTTGCCTCCGGCGGCAATTTGTAAGAGGCGTTGCCCCAATAGCCGTTCTTGAACGGGCCCAGCTGTCCGGAAGCGACGAACTTAGTCAGCCGCGTCTGCAAATCCTTGAAATAACCGGGCGAAGAAAGCGGCCAGGGCGAAAGCGATTGCGCGAGCGCCGATGTCGCCTTGGGGTCGGCCTTCAGCGCGGAAACGACGTCGACCCAGTCGAGAGCGTGCAGATGATAGAAATGTACGACATGATCGTGCACCTGCAAGGCGAGTTGCATCAGGTTGCGGATCGAATTCGCGTTTTCCGGTATCTTGATTGATAATGCGTCCTCCACCGCGCGCACCGAAGTCAACGCGTGCGTGCCCGTGCACACGCCACAGATGCGCTCGGTGAACGCCCAGGCGTCGCGCGGATCGCGATTTTTCAATATCACCTCGATGCCGCGCCACATCGTGCCAGTCGAGACGGCGTTGCGGATGACGTTGTCATTGTCGACGTTCACTTCGACGCGCATGTGCCCTTCGATGCGGGTGACGGGATCGACGACGATGCGCTTTCCCGAGTTATCGAGCGTGAAGCCATTTGGGGTTTGGATGGTCATGATAGCGTTTCCTGCCCTTGTTCGTTACGCGTCGGCGTCGGGACGCTTGGACGCCACGCGCTTGACCGCGGTGATCGCCGCATGGGCGGCGACCGCGCCGCCGACGATTGCCGCCGCGGTCCCGCCCACCGTGTCGGCGTTGCTCTCGATCCCGAAGTGATTGATTGACGTCAGGCGGTCATAGAACGAGCCCTGATCCCAAAACCCATCCTCGGAGCAGCCGATGCAACCGTGTCCGGATTGGATGGGATAGGAGACGCCGTTATTCCAGCGCACGGTCGAACAGGCGTTGTAGGTCGTCGGTCCCTTGCAGCCGACCTTGTAGAGGCAGTACCCCTTGCGCGCGCCTTCGTCGTCCCACGTCTCAACGAACTGGCCGGCGTCGAAATGCGGGCGCCGATAGCACTTGTCGTGGATGCGCTGCGAGTAAAACATCTTCGGCCGGCCCTGGCGGTCGAGCTCAGGCAGTCTGCCGAAAGTGGTGATAAAAGTGACGACGCCCGTCATCACCTCTGCGATGGGAGGACAGCCGGGAACCTTGATGATCGGCTTGCCGGTGATGACTTTGTCGATGGGCGTCGCCTGAGTAGGATTAGGCTTGGCGGCTTGGACGCAGCCCCATGAGGCGCAAGCGCCCCAAGCGATGATCGCCATCGCGTCTTCGGCCATCCATTTCAGTTTCTCGACGAAGGGCTTTCCGCCGTCGATGCAGAACATGCCGCCTTCGTTCAACGGCGGGTTGCCTTCGACCGCGAGGATGTATTTGCCTTTGTATTTGGTCTTGGTCTCCTCGAGGATCGCCTCGGCCTGATGGCCGGCCGCGGCCATGATCGTATCGTCGTAATCCAGCGAAATCATCGATAGTACGACATCCTTGACGAGCGGATGCGCGGAGCGAATGAAGCTCTCGGAGCAGCAGGTGCATTCGAGACCGTGCATCCAGATGACCGGCACTCGCTCGTTGGTCTCGAGCGCCTCGGCCATCGAACTCGCGGCGACCGGACCAAGCCCCAGGCTTGCGGCGGTCAGACTGCAGAATTTGGTGAAGCTGCGGCGGGTGACGCCTTGGCGACGGATGACGTCGTAAAAAGTCTCATTGGCGGCCATCGCGCTCTCCCTGGTTCCCTCAGCCGTGCTTCATCGCCGCGCCTTCGAACGGCGTCGGTCCATGCTGAGCAAAGAGCGGGCCAACGTGCTTTCGCCAATCGACAGATCTTGCAAACTATTGAAATTTCTGGGGCCTCGCAGTGTCGCGCAGCGAAATGGCGTTCATCGGCGCACGGCTTTTCTCCGGCAAGCGACAGCCGAGTTTCCGCCGATGTAAGGTTTCTTTCCGCTTCGCACGGAGGGCGCGCAGTCAGTGCGCCGTGCAGACCATGCAGGGATCGAACGAGCGCACGACATGCTGGATCGCGGCGGCTTTGGCGCCCAGCGTCCCGACCTCGACGCCCACCAGCGCCCGCTCAAGCGGTCCTGCGACGCCGGCCGCGTCGCGCGGCGAAAAGTTCCAAGTTGTCGGCGCGACGATCTGGTAACGTTCGATCTTGCCTTCGTCGACGATGAGCCAATGACCGAGCGCGCCGCGCGCGGCTTCGACGAGTCCCGCGCCTCGCCCCTGCACGGGCAGCGCCGTTGCTTCGCAGAACGGCGCCTTCAGACGCAATTCGCGCGCCCAGCCTCCGAGGGCGTGCGTGAGCAGCGCGATTTCGAGCAGGCGGGCGACGATGCGCCCGCGCACGGAGGAGCCGTCGTCGCGCGCGATGAGGTCGAGGATCAACGGGTGCTCGGCGATCGCCTGGCGGGCGAAGGCGCCCACTTCCATAGGGCGGCCCCGGTATCTGGGCGCTTTGGCCCAGGAATAGGCGCCAAGTTTATGCGCGTCGGGCGCGGTCCCCGCGTCCCAAGGGCTGCGCTGCGTCGGCTGGAACCAAGAACTGGCGACATCCTCGCCGATTTGCGTGGCGTCGAGTGGTTCGCGCTTTCCCTCCAGCATCGCGCCGGCCGGGAAGTGCGCGCCGGCCGCGCCGTGGTAGGCGCCGAAGCTGAGAAAGGCCGCGGAACTTTTGCCGAGTTCGCTCAAGTTGAGATCGCGAGCTATGCGCAGGAAGGCCGCGAAGTCGCCACCGGCTTTCTCTTCGTAGGCGTCGAGTTCGCACAGACTTTCGATGGCGAGGATTTCGTCGAGCGAAACCCCGAACAGACGCTGCTCGATGAACGCCTGAAATTCCGCGATCAGCCCGAGCAGGCGCACGCGCTCGCCCATGTCGAGCGCGCGCGTGGTTCCCCCCGGTTGGAATGCGAGGGAATGCGGCCATTTTCCCGCGAGCAGACCCATGATCTCCAGGAGTCGCCTGCGCGCTGGCGGCACATAGCGCGACGCCTCGCCCGAGACCGCCTTGAAGCGTTCGACGATATTCGCGAACCACGGAAGCGCGCGATATTCGTCGCGCGCGAAATCAGGCATGAAGAACAGATAGAAATGCGTGAGATGGTCGGCGATGTTTTCCGCGCCATGGGCGATGTTGGTCGCCAGCGCGCCATTGCCAGCGAGCGGCGTCGGCCCGAGCGCGCGCAGCGCCGCAGCGGCGGCGACCGATTGGGAAACCGAGCAGATGCCGCAGATGCGCGGCGCGATCACCAAAGCGTCAAGCGGCGCGCGGCCGACCAAAATCTGTTCGAAGCCGCGATAAAGCGTCGTCGTCACGCGCGCGGATTCGATCCGCCCGTCCATCATGTCGAGCGCGATTTCCAGATCGCCTTCGACTCGATTGAACGGCCCGACGAGTATCCGGCTCACGATTTGGCGTCTCGCCCGCGCGAGGGTCCGCGATGGATGCGGTCGGACGTAGCGTTCTGGCTGACGCGGCTCGGCGTCGCCGATTTCGATAGCGCGGCGAGCGCGATGAACCACGCCTTTGGCATGTCCAAAGGCAGATTGACAGGGATGCCGCCGACTTTCTGCGTCTCGAGAAAATTGAACGCCCGTTCGAATCCGGGCGTTGTGCAGGCCACGCAGGGGTAGCCGCCATGCGTGCACGAGCCGCCGCCGTTCCAGGAGCGCTGATTGCAGTCGCCAACCGATTGCGTCGCCTTGCAGCCCAGATGCTCCATCATGCAGCCGATCTCGGAAAGTTTCTCCGCGCTGGCCTTGAACTCGTAATACTCGTTGCGTTCGCACCCGTGGTGAGCGAGCGACTTGGCGAAGAACTTCGGCCGCCCAAACGAATCGAGATCCTCGACCCCGAGATCGCCCATGCGCAGCGCGATCAGAGTTTCCATGATCCATCCGGGATGCGGCGCGCAGCCGGCGATGTTAATGACCGGCAGCCCGGCGCCCGAGCGATAGTCCTCGCCGAGCGCGCCGCCGGAAAAAGCCCCATCGTATTGCAGCCCGCAAGCATCGGTTGGATTGGGTTGGCCCGCGGGGATGCCCCCGAACGCGGCGCAACTGCCGACCGCGACGCAATAGTTGGCGCGCGCGGCGAGCGTCGTCGCCACGTCAAGCATCGTGCGTCCGCTGCCGCCGAGGCGATTGAAAAGACCGGAGCCGTCAGGCCCTCTTAGAATCGAGCCCTCGAGGCAAAGGAGATCGAGCCTGACCTCGCCCGCGCTCACGCGCCGAAGTATTTCCAGCGCATCCTCGCCGCTCTCCTCGCTGAATGAAGGATGCCAGAGCAGGCGGACCCCGAACGCCTGAAGTTCGGCAATCCAGCCGCTCCGGCCCTGCTCAAGCACCGACATGGTGCAGCCGCCGCAACTGCCGGCCTGAAGCCACAGCATAGTGAATTCGTCGTCCATCCCCAGCGCCGCGGGCGGAACCATGTCAATATCCCCGGGGATCGCCCAGCAATCCTCGACCCGGAGTTTCCCGACTTCGCCATGAGTGTCAAATCGCGGTCGGCGAGGATCGCGCCGCGAATTCGCCGCAGCTCAGATGCACAAATCGAACAGGCGACGCGGAAGGGCGCGCTGACTGCCAGTGACCCCACGGCTGACCCGCCCTGTCGAAGGCGCCGCGATTTCCCAGACGCCCGGCGGCGCACAGGGAGCGGTCGCGAACGACCGACCTATGCTATTGATTTTAGGATAAAACTGGAGCGGGCGAAGGGGTTCGAACCCTCGACCCCGACCTTGGCAAGGTCGTGCTCTACCACTGAGCTACACCCGCATCCGTGCCGGCTGACGCCGACAGCGACGGCTTATGGCGCAAGCCGCGAAAGAATGCAACTCCCCAGGGCGCCCGAATTTCGTCGCGCTTCGGGGCAATTTTCGCACGCGAGCGTGAATTGATGTTACGGACGCGACATGGCAAGCGAACTCGGTCACAGCGGGAAACCTAGATGAACGAAAACGTCGATCCGGACGCTGTAGCCAAAGCGGCGCCCGCTTTCGCCGCGACGCCCGCGCGCCGACGCTATCGATTGGGCAAGATCGCCCTGGCCTTCACTTTAGCCGCCGCGGCGATATTCGCTTTTCAGCATTTCGAGAAAATCGGCGTCTCCACCCTGCCCGACGCCAAGACCAACGCCTCTGGTCCGCCGCCGCAAACCGTCCGCGTCGCCGAGGTCGCTACCGGCGACATGCCGATCTTCATCGACGCACTCGGCACCGTGACGCCGCTCGCGACCGTTACGGTCAAGACCCAGATCGCCGGACGGTTGATGGAAGTGGGCTTCACAGAGGGCCAGATCGTCAAGGAGGGCGACTTCCTCGCCCAGATCGATTCGCGCCCGTTCGAAGCGACGCGCGCTCAGGTCGAGGCGCAACTGGCCAAGGACACCGCGCTTTATCAGCAGGCGCAGGCCGACCTCGCGCGCTATCAGACGCTAAAACAACAGGATTCGATCTCGCACCAGCAGGTCGAAGACCAAGTCTTCCTGGTCGCGCAGGACAAGGCGGCGATGGCGAACGATCAGGCGCAGATCGACGCCGCCAAACTCAATATCTATTACACGCGCATCGTCTCGCCGATCGCGGGGCGCGTCGGCCTGCGCCTCGTCGACGCCGGCAACTATGTTCAACCGTCGGACTCGACCGGCCTCGTCGTCATCACGCAGATCGATCCGATAAGCGTCGTCTTTTCGCCGCCCGAGGACTATCTGCCGCGCATCACCCGCCGGCTGGAATCCGGCGCCAAGCTGCCGGTGACGGCATACGACCGATCGAACGTGCGCGAGCTCGCGACGGGCGAAATGACGACTTTCGACAATCAGATCGACACGACGACGGGCACTTTTCGCATCCGCGCCACCTTCCCCAATCCCGACAACGCGCTTTTTCCCAATCAATTCGTCAACGTGCGGCTGTTGGTGGACACGCAGAAGGGGGTCGTCGTCGCGCCCAATGCCGCCGTACAGCCGGGCGCCTCGGGCGCATATGTCTATGTCGCCAAGGACGACGATACGGTCGCTGTGCGGCAGATCAAAACCGGCGCCGCCGACGCGACGCGCGCCGTCGTCACTTCGGGACTGAGCGTCGGTGAAAAGGTGGTGATCGACGGCGTCGACCGCCTGCGCGAGGGCTCCAAGATAAAAGTAGTGGGCGCGACGTCGTCTCCCTCCGCTCAGACGCCCGGTACCGGTGAGAAGCCCCATCGGCGCGGCGCGGGCCAGGGCGAGGGCGCGGCGGCGCCGGCCCCCCCGCCCTCGCCGAGCCCGAGTTCAAAACCGTGAGCGCATCGGACGCCGGGAAGCGCATATGAATCCCTCGCGCCTTTTCATCGAACGGCCCGTCGCCACGACCCTGCTAATGGCCGCGATCCTCTTGCTCGGCGTTGTCGCCTACAAGTTCCTGCCATTATCGGCTTTGCCCGAGGTCGATTATCCCACCATCCAGGTGCAGACATTCTATCCCGGCGCGAGCCCGGAGGTGATGACCTCATCCGTCACCGCGCCGTTGGAGCGCCAGTTCGGTCAGATGCCGAGCTTGACGCAGATGATGTCGCAGAGTTCGGCCGGCGCGTCCGTGATAACTCTGCGCTTTGGTCTCGATATCGGCCTCGACATCGCCGAGCAGGAGGTTCAGGCGGCGATCAACGCGGCGGGAAATCTTCTTCCCGCGGATCTTCCGGCGCCGCCGATCTACGCCAAAGTCAATCCGGCCGACGCGCCGATTCTAACCCTCGGCGTCACCTCGAAGACATTGAAACTGACCGAAGTGGAGGATGTCGTCGAAGGTCGCCTGCTGCCCAAACTCGCGCAACTGCCGGGCGTCGGCCTCGTCTCGATTTCCGGTGGCCAGCGGCCGGCGGTGCGCGTGCACGCCAATCCGCTCGCTCTGGCGGCTTACAGCGTCAGTCTCGACGATTTGCGCACGACGATCGCCAACCTTAACGTCAACACGCCGAAGGGCAGTTTCGATGGCGCGTCGCAGTCCTTCGCCGTCAACGCCAACGATCAGATTCGCGACCCCAACGACTATCTCGGCGCGGTCGTCGCCTATCGCAACGGCGCGCCCCTACATATGAGCGACGTCGCCACGGTCGAAATCGCGCCGGAGAACGCTCGGCTTCAGGCCTGGATGAATACGACGCCCGCACTGATCGTCAATATTCAGCGCCAGCCCGGCGCCAATGTCATCTCAGTCGTCGACAGCATCAAAAAACTGCTGCCGCAGTTGACGGCGTCGCTGCCGCAGGCGATCGAGGTCACGCCGTTGACGGATCGCACGATCACGATCCGCGCTTCGGTCGCCGATGTGGAATTCGAGCTCTCGCTCGCCGTCGGCCTCGTCGTCCTGGTGATTTTCCTGTTTCTGCGCAATATCCCGGCGACAATTATTCCCAGCCTTTCCGTGCCGCTCTCGCTCGTCGGCGCGCTGGCGATCATGTACGAACTGAATTTCAGTCTCGACAACCTCTCATTGATGGCGTTGACGATCGCCACCGGCTTCGTCGTCGACGACGCGATCGTGGTGATCGAGAACATCGCCCGCTTCCTCGAGGAGGGCGACTCGCCGTTGCAGGCGGCGTTGAAGGGGTCGCAACAGATCGGCTTCACCATCATATCGCTGACGATCTCTCTGCTCGCGGTGCTGATTCCGCTATTGTTCATGGGCGACGTGGTCGGCCGGCTGTTCCATGAATTCGCGATCACGCTCGCTTCGACCATCGTGATCTCCGCGTTCGTCTCGTTGACGCTGGTGCCGATGCTGTGCGCCAAGCTGCTGCG
Organism: Beijerinckiaceae bacterium; assembly: GCA_037446355.1. Taxonomy (GTDB): domain Bacteria; phylum Pseudomonadota; class Alphaproteobacteria; order Rhizobiales; family Beijerinckiaceae; genus Roseiarcus. Next base: position 38,476 of record JBBIIT010000001.1, read on the forward strand.
CCCTGGCGGCGACGGCGCCAGGCGCGGCGGACACGCGACCGGCGGGCGGTTCTTCCAATGGCTGTTACGTCTTTACGGATCGGCGCTCAGCGTCGTATTGGATTATCAGCCGGTCACGCTGCTGGTCGCGCTCGCGACGTTCGCGCTGACGGCTTATCTCTACGTCGACATTCCCAAGGGCTTCTTTCCCATTCAGGACACCGGCGTCATTCAGGGCGTCACCCAAGCCACGCAAGCCATCTCGTTCGACAAGATGGCGCGGCTGCAACTAGATCTCGCCAAGGCGATCCTTTCCGACGTCGACGTCGAAAGCCTGTCGTCGTTCATCGGCGTCGACGGCGCCAACGTGACGCTGAACTCCGGCCGCTTTCTCATCAACCTGAAACCGCACGACAAACGCGCCTCGAGCGCGAGCGACGTTATTCGCCGATTGCAGCAGGAAACGTCTGATATCGTCGGCATTTCGCTGTTCATGCAACCGGTTCAGGATCTGACGATCGACACCGCCGTCAGCGCCACGCAATATCAGTTCACGATGGAGAACCAGGATCTCGCCCTGTTGCAGCGATGGACGCCAATGGTTTTGGAGCGGCTGGCGGGGGTCGCGGAGATTGTTGATGTCGCCAGCGACCTGCAACCGAACGGGCGCTCTGTGACCGTCAACATAGATCGAGATAGCGCGGCGCGCTTCGGGATTACGCCGGCTTCCATCGACAACGCGCTCTACGACGCCTATGGCCAGCGGATCATTTCGACGATCTTCACGCAGTCAACTCAATATCGAGTCATTCTCGATGTCGATCCCGCGATGACGCGTTCGCTGAACTCGCTGAATTCTATTTATATGCCTTCTTCCGCCTCGACTTCCGGCCAGGTTCCCCTGTCGGCGATCAGTAAGCTCGAGGTCAAGACCTCGCCTTTGCAGATATCGCACCTCAAGCAATTTCCTGTGACGACGATTTCTTTCAACCTCGCCCCCGGCGCGTCGCTCGGCGGCGCGGTTGGCGCCATCAATGCCGCGCTCGCCGGCATAGACCTTCCCGGCAGTTTCGCTGTCGCTTATCAAGGCGCGGCGCAGGCGTTTCAATCGTCGTTGTCGAACGAGGTGTTCCTGCTGCTCGCCGCGGTGCTGACAATGTATATTGTGCTTGGCGTGCTCTACGAGAGCTTCATTCATCCGATTACGATCCTCTCGACACTGCCCTCGGCCGGCATCGGCGCCTTGCTGGCGCTCAAAGGCGCCGGAGCGGGTCTGGACATCATCGGCGTGATCGGGATCGTGCTGCTGATCGGCATCGTCAAGAAAAACGCGATCATGATGATCGACTTCGCGCTGGAGGCGCAGCGCGTCGACGGCTTGAACGCGCGCGACGCAATCTATCGGGCCTGCCTGCTGCGGCTGCGGCCGATCCTGATGACCACGGTCGCGGCGATGTTCGGCGCACTGCCGCTGATGCTCGGCACGGGCGTCGGCTCGGAGCTCCGCCAACCGCTCGGCCTAGCCATCGTCGGCGGACTTGCGTTGAGCCAGGCGCTCACTTTGTTCACGACTCCGGTGATCTATCTCTTCTTCGAGCGGGTCGGCGCCAGCTTCGGGTTCTCCGCGACCGCGGGCGTGGTTCCCTTGGAGGCGCCGTGAACAATCGCCTTTCCGAGGTCTTCATTCGTCGTCCCGTCGCGACGACGTTGCTGACGATCGGAATCGCCTTTGCCGGCTTGCTCGCCTTCGGACGGCTTCCCGTGTCGCCGCTGCCGCAGATCGATTTCGCCACCGTTTCGGTCTCGGCCAACATGCCCGGAGCAAGTCCGGACAACATGGCGACTTCGGTCGCCGCCCCGCTGGAGCGGCATCTCGGCCAGATCGCCGACGTAACGGAAATGACGTCGCAGAGTTCGCTGGGCAATTCGCACGTCACCTTGCAATTCGACTTGAATCGCGACATCGACGGCGCGGCGCGAGACGTCGAGGCGGCGATCAACGCCGCGCGCGCAGACCTGCCGTCGAATCTGAGGCAGAATCCGACCTATCACAAGGTCAACCCCGCCGACGCGCCCATTATGGTGCTTGCGCTGACGTCGACGACGCGCCCGCCGGGCGAGCTCTACGACATCGCCTCGAATGTACTGCAACAGCGATTGTCCCAGCTCGACGGCATCGGCGAAGTCGACGTATCCGGTAGCGCGCTGCCGGGCGTGCGGGTCGAACTCAATCCGACCGCGCTGTTTCAATATGGCGTCGGCCTCGAGGACGTGCGCGCGGCGCTCGCCTCGGCCAACGCCAACAGTCCAAAGGGCGCGATCGAGGACAGCGATTTTCACTATCAAATCTATGCCAACGACCAGGCAGGCAAGGCCGCGCAATTTCGCGACCTCGTCGTCGCCTATCGCAACGGCGCGGCGGTCAAGCTGCGTGACGTCGGCGAAGTCGTGGATTCGGTCGAGGATTTGCGCAACGCGGGCCTGGCCAATGGCAAGCCGGCGGTCGGAATCGTGCTTTCACGCCAGCCCGGCGCCAACATCATCAATGCGGTCGACGGCGTAAAAGCCGAGTTGCCGCGTCTGATCGCGTCTCTGCCCGGGGACGTCGAACTGAAAGTGGTCGTGGATCGATCCATAACCATCCGCGGCTCGCTGCGCGACACCGAGAAGACGCTGATTACTTCAGTGGCGCTGGTCATTATCGTCGTGTTCGTCTTTCTTCGCAACGTCCGCGCGGCGCTGATCCCGAGCGTCGCGGTGCCGGTTTCGATCATCGGGTCGTTCGCGGCGATGTATTTGCTGGGTTTTAGCCTCAACAACCTCTCGTTGATGGCGCTGACGATCTCGACGGGCTTCGTTGTGGACGACGCGATCGTCGTTTTGGAGAACATCACGCGCCGTATCGAGGCGGGTGAAGCTCGTTTGCGGGCGGCGATTCTGGGCGCGAGCGAAGTCGGCTTCACCGTGATTTCGATCAGTCTCTCTCTGGTCGCGGTGTTCCTTCCGCTCCTGCTCATGGGCGGCCTCGTCGGTCGTCTATTCCGCGAATTCACGGTCACATTATCGATGGCGGTGCTGATCTCGCTCATCGTCTCGCTGACGACCACGCCGATGATGTGCGCTTACGTGTTGCCTCGCGAAGCCGCGCCGCGCCACGGCTGGCTCTATAACGTGACCGAGGCTGGCTTCGACGCGACTTTGGCCTTCTACCGACGCACGCTGCGTGCGGCGCTGCGGCGCCCGTTGCTGATCATGCTCACGCTGTTGGCGACGATCGGCCTCAACGTTTGGCTATTCACGCACATATCGTACAGTCTTTTCCCCGTTCAGGACACCGGCCTGATGATCGGCTCGATCCAGGGCGACCAATCGATTTCGTTCCAGGCCATGAAGGAGAAGCTCAAAGAGCTGCAAACCATCGTTCAGAACGATCCGGCGGTGGCGACGGTCGTCGGCGTGACTGGCGGGCGGCAGACCAATTCCGGTTTCGTTTATATTTCGCTGAAGCCATTCGCCGAGCGGAAGATTACCGCCGACGGGGTTGTAGCGCGTTTGCGCGGCAAGCTCGCCAATGTCGCAGGCGCCCGCCTGTTCTTGATCGCGGTGTCGGATCTGCGCACGGGCGGACGCCAGAGCAACGCGACGTATCAGTACACTTTGCTCTCCGACGACACTCAATTGCTTTATCAATGGGCGCCCAAATTGACGGCCGCAATGACGCAGTCGGATGCGCTCAAGGATGTCAATTCCGACCAGCAACAGGGTGGACTGGAAGCGGACGTCACGATCGACCGTTCAACTGCGATGCGCCTCGGCCTGACGCTGAGCGCGATCGACAACACTCTCTACGATGCATTCGGACAACGACAAGTCTCGACGATTTATAATGCGCTCAATCAGTATCACGTCGTAATGGAAGTTGCGCCGCGCTACTGGCAGGATCCCGCGACGTTGCGGCAGATTTGGGTCTCGCAGTCCGGCGCCAACGCGACCGGCACGCAGACCACCAACGCCAACGCGGCGACATTTTCCGTGTCGCGGACGCCAGCGACTTCGGCAGCGACCATCGCTGCGGATTCCGCGCGCAATTTTGCAACCAATTCGCTCGCGGCCAGCGGACATTCATCCGCCTCCTCAGGCGCCGCAATCTCGAGCGCGAAGGAAATTATGATCCCGCTGGCGGCGCTAGCGACGTTTTCGACTGGTCGCACGCCGCTCAGCGTCAATCATCAGGGACCATTCGCGGCGGCGACGATCTCATTTAACCTCGCCGAAGGCAAGGCGATCAGCGACGCCAAGGCGGCGATCGAAGAAGCGGAGCGGTCTATCGGAATGCCCGCGAGCGTGCGCGGCGCTTTTGCCGGCACCGCCGCCACTTCCCAGCAGGCCCAGTCGGGCCAGCTCCTGTTGATCGGCGCCGCGCTGCTTGCGGTCTATCTCGTTCTGGGCATTCTTTACGAGAGCTATATTCATCCGATCACCATCATCTCGACGCTGCCTTCGGCCAGCGTCGGCGCGCTGATCGCGCTGAAGCTCTTCAACACCGAGTTCACTGTCATCGCTTTCATTGGCATCATCCTGCTGATCGGAATCGTCAAGAAGAACGCGATCATGATGATCGACTTCGCTTTGCAGGCCGAGCGCGAAGGCCTTAGCGCGCGCGATGCGATAACGCAGGCCTGTCTCATGCGCTTTCGTCCGATCATGATGACGACCGCCGCGGCGCTGTTCGGCGCCCTTCCGCTCGCCTTCGGTACGGGCGAGGGATCGGAATTGCGTCATCCGCTGGGGATAACGATCGTTGGCGGATTGCTGTTCTCGCAAGCGTTGACGCTTTATACGACGCCGGTGATTTTTTTGTATCTCGATCGTTTTGGAAAATGGCTGGGGCGCCTTTGGGCTCGCTTTTATCTTCGACAGGCGCCGGCGTGAGCAAGGGCGGCGCGGCGCCGCGTGGCGCGGGATTGCGAGGGCTGGCGCTTGTGGCGACCGCGCTGTCGCTCGCCGGCTGTGCAGAGGTTGGGCCCGACTATCAGAAGCCCGCCGCCATCGTTCCCGCGCAGTATAAGGAGTTCAAAGGCTGGAAGCCCGCGTCGCCACGCGACGACTTTGCTCGAGGCGAATGGTGGAAGGCGTTCGGCGACCGCGAACTCGACCGGCTGGAGGCGCCCGTCGCGGTCTCCAACCAGACGCTCAAGGCGGACGAAGCCAATTACCGCCAAGCGATCGCGCTGATCGCCGAAGCGCGCGCCGGGCTGTTTCCAACTTTGAACTTCAATCCCGCGCTCACCCGCTCGTCGCCGGGAACCGACTTTCTCAACGCTCAGGCGAGCGCGGCCTGGACGCTCGATGTCTGGGGCCAGGTGCGCCGCACGATCGAGCAGCAGGGCGCGGCGGCCGAAGTCAGCGCCGCTAATCTCGCGAACGCGACGCTCTCGATGCAAGCGGCGCTGGCGCTGGCCTATGTGCAGGTGCGTCAAGCGGATTCTCTGCACGATCTTCTTAACGACACGGTCGCGCAATATCAGCGCTCGCTGGACATCACGCAAAATCAGTACGACGCCGGCACCGCGGCCAAGTCCGACGTCATCACCGCGCGGGCGCTGCTGTTGCAGGCGCGCGCGCAGCTCGTTAATGCCGGCGTCGCGCGCGCCCAGAACGAACACGCGATCGCGGTGCTGACCGGCCGGCCGCCCTCGGCAGTCGCGATCGCTCACGCTCGCTTACCCGATTTCCTGCCCGCGATCCCGGTGCGCGTACCCTCGACGCTGCTCGAGCGTCGACCTGACATCGCTTCGGCCGAACGCGCGATGGCGGAACAGAATGCCGCCATCGGCGTCGCCATCGCCGGGTATTATCCCAATTTCGCGCTTTCCGGCGCGTTCGGCTATTCCGGCGATCCGTTTATCCGCCAGATCGCAGGCGCCAATCCGGTCTGGTCCTACGGCCTGTCAATCGCCCAACCGCTGTTCAATGGCGGATTGACCGACGCCCAAGTGGCCGCGGCGCGCGCAAACTACGACGCTAGCGTCGCGAGCTATCGCCAAACCGTGCTGACCGCCTTCCAGCAAGTTGAAGACAATCTCGCCGCGATCCGCATTCTTGGCGAGGAATTGAAAATTCAGACGCAAGCCGTAAGCTCCGCCGAGCAGGCCGTGCAGATCGCCCTCAACGAGTACCGCGCGGGCACGCAGAATTTCACCACGGTCGTGACCGCGGAGGCCACGGCTCTGGCTGACGAGCAATCCTTGTTGACCACGCGCGCGCAGCGCATGACCGCCGCCGTCAACCTGATCGTGGCGCTCGGGGGAGGCTGGCGCGAGGAGACGCTGGCGAAGATCGTCTTGCCGACGCCTTAGGCCGGCAAATCGCTCGGCGCGTATCGCCGCGCGGCGCGCCAGGCGGCCCGCGCCTCGCCGCTCTTGACCCGCGCTCCGTGCGCCGCCCGCGCGACCCGCGCCGCTTCGATCAGCCTGGCCGGACCGACCGGATCCTCGAAGGCTTCCCCTTCCGCGAACATCGCCGCCCGCAGCGCCGGCGCGAGTTCCGCATCGTCGCTCGTCAGAGCCGCCAGCGCGAGCGCGACGATCGGGCGCGGCGCCTTGGCGAACCGCGTCAGTCGATAAGCGTTGTGCAGCCGCTTGATCGCCTGCGGGCCGCCCGATGTCAGCGGCGCGAGAGCGCAAAGCAGCGCGGTTTCGGCCGGCGAAAGCGGCTCGCAGACCGAGGCGTCGCCGGCGTCAAATACAAACTCGGCCGCCGGCGGCAAGCCACTCGAAAGCACACGTGCGGCCAGTCTTTGCATGTCGTGCGAGGCGAGCGCCGCGACGTCGAGGCAGATCTGGAAATGACGGCGCGTCCAGACGCCGAGCGACTCGCCGCGATCGGTCAAAGCGGAGGGATCGCAGGCGATCAAGCCGACGCCGCCGGGGCCGATGAGCGCGCCCGCAGTTTCGATGAGCCGCAGCGCCTCGGCGCGCGGCAGGGTCTCCAGATTGTCGATGGCTAGAATCAGGCGTTGGGGCGCCGGAACCCGCGCGTCGGCGGCGCTCATGACCCGGCCGAGTTCGGCGAAGAACCGGCGCGCGCCCCAACTGGGAACATCGCAGGCCTTGAGGAACCCCGGGCTGGGCGCACGGGTCAAGTGTGCGCCGGGGCCCGCGCGCTTGGCGAGAGTCTCGGCTCGCGCACCCGCCGCTTCGACCTCGCCGCTGAGGAGGGCGACGCGGCGCTCCAACCGCGCCGACTTCGCGTCCAGTTCGCGGCGACGATCGCGCAGGTCGGCGTTAAGCAGGCGGAGTCCGCGAGAGAGCAGCGTCGAGAATCCGACCGCGCGCCAGACATTGATGAACAACGCGGCGAGCCCGACGACGATTAGCCCTTCGATCGTCCGCTCCAGCCAGTCCGCATGAGCGATGATCCAGTCGGCCGCCGGCGCAAAGCCTTCGCCAAGATTGCGTAGCGCGGCATCGGAGTTCAACGAGCGCGCGCGATCGATCGCAAAGGCGAGAACGAAGGCGGTAACGGCGATGGCGAGCCAGCGCAACTGGCCGCGATACGCCCACATCGCGCGCAATACGAGGACGAAGCGCGATCCCGCGCCCAAGCTCGACAAGTCGCGCACGAGATCGCGATAGTTCCGGCCGGAGTCGCCGTCCGCGAGGCCGAACCGGCGCAGCCGCGCGTCGATGGTCGCACGCCGCGCGCGCGCAAACATGTCGATGCGCGAGCCGGGGGTTTCGTAAAGCAGCGCCTCGGTCAGGCGCGCGCGCTTCGATTCGACTTCGTCACGCGCCGCGCGCTCGGCTTCGAGTCGCTTGGCGCTGTCCTCATGGCGCTCCGCGGCCGCCTGCGCGGCGCGGCGCGGGTCGGTCGCGGCGTGCGCAGATTCGTCGGCAAGATCAGTGTAGTTCCCGCCCTCGCCATCGCGTTCGAGGGCCAGAAACGCCGCCGACGCCAATGCGCTGGCGGGGTCGCCGGAAAGGCCGGCCGCGTCGAGCCGGGCGATAACGATTTGCGAATGGAATGGGCTCGTCGGCGACTTCGTCGCGGCTCCCGCCAGGTTTTCGATCGTCGCCACGAGCCGGTCGAGCGCGAAACTCTTGCCGGCGCCGCGCGGCCCGACGACGCCGACTACAAACGGCGTTTGGGCTTCACGCGCCAGGCAGATTTGGGCGATCGGCCCTGCGGCCTCGCCGGCGCCCAGAAGATCGACGGGCGTGATCGCGTCAGCATAAAGCGGGGGCTCGCGCGCGACAGGCGGGCTTGGGGGCGTCGGCGGGGCGATCGGCGCACCCGTCGCGGATTCGCGAACGGCCAGGTCGACTTGCAGATCCATCGGCGGAGCCTCCAATTCGAACCGCGCAGCGGCATGGGTTTGGCGACCGGCGCGGCGCGCGTCAAGCGCAAAGCGCCTTTCGCGGGGCGGTCACGGCGAGCGCATGGCGCTCGGGAATGAACTTGCATCGCGGACGCGCTTGCGGCAAAAGGAGCGCCGCTAGGAGTGTAGCTCAATTGGTAGAGCACCGGTCTCCAAAACCGGGGGTTGGGGGTTCGAGTCCCTCCTCTCCTGCCAGCGGCCGCTAACCCGAACGGCCGGCTCGCGACGCCGCCCCCTGAAAAATCATTTAATAGCGTTGGCGGACGCCCGCATCTTATAATGGTTTAGCGACGCCCGTTTAGCGCGGGTGATGATGTCATTGGGAAAATTTCTGGGCTATTCCGCACCGGTTGCGGTTATCCGCATAACGCCCGTGCTTGACGACGAACGCTTTGCTAGCTTGAGGTCGGACAGCGTTTTGCGCTTGGATCGGCCCAAGGGTTTCCATCCGGTCTTGGAGAGAAACAGCCATGAGCGCTTTCATGAAGTTGACAGTTTTGGTCGCTGCGCTGGCGGCGGCGTCGTTGGCCGCCGTCGCGCTGGCGCAGGCGGCAATGGGTCTGCCACGGCTCGAATGCGCCGCCGGCTATCGCCTCGGGCCCCACGGCAATTGCCAACCCGACAGCGCGTCAGTTTCCTCGATATGCCAGCCCGGCTTCCATTACCAAGTCTGGCCGAGCGGCGACGGATACCGTTGCGAACTCGATTATTACACCGGCGCCTACTAACTCGTCGGCTTCGCCAAACGGAACTGCTTGTCGCCGCGGGGCGCGGGTCACGCGTGCAGGCCCGGCGCTTCGTGGCCGGTTCTGGTTACATATTCGGTGTATCCGCCCTGAAAAATATGAATGCCGTCGGGCGTCAGCTCGAGCACGCGGTTGGAGAGCGCGGCGAGGAAGTGTCGGTCGTGGCTGACGAACAGCATCGCGCCTTCGTATTCGGCCAAGGCCCTGATCAGCATCTCCTTGGTCATCAGATCCAGATGGTTGGTCGGTTCGTCGAGCACCAGGAAATTCGGCGGGTCATAAAGCATTTTGGCCATCACGAGCCGCGCCTTCTCGCCGCCCGATAGCACGCGGCATTTTTTTTCGACGTCGTCGCCCGAAAAGCCGAAGCAGCCCGCGAGCGAGCGCAAAGAGCCCTGACCCGCCTGCGGAAATGAATCCTCGAGCGACTGAAACACGGTGCGCTCGCCGTCGAGCAGGTCCATCGCGTGCTGGGCGAAATAGCCCATTTTGACGCTGGCGCCGATCGCGACCTCGCCCGCATCCGGTTCGGCGGCGGCGGCGACCAGCTTCAGCAGCGTCGATTTGCCCGCGCCGTTGACGCCGAGCACGCACCATCGCTCCTTCCGCCGCACCTGGAAATCGAGCTTCTCGTAAATGGCGCGGCTACCGTAACGTTTGTCGACGCTTCGCAGACTCGCTACGTCCTCGCCCGAGCGCGGCGCCGGCGGGAATTCGAACAGGACCGTCTGACGGCGACGCGGCGGTTCGACCCGCTCGATCTTGTCGAGCTTCTTCACGCGGCTCTGCACCTGCGCGGCGTGCGAGGCGCGCGCCTTGAAGCGCTCGATGAACCTGATCTCCTTGGCCAGCATCGCCTGCTGGCGCTCGAATTGCGCCTGCTGCTGTTTTTCGTTCTGCGCGCGCTGAGCCTCGTAAAATTCGTAATCGCCGGAAAAGGCGTTGAGCGAGCCGCCGTCGATCTCAACGATCTTGTTGACGATGCGGTTCATGAACTCGCGGTCGTGCGAGGTCATCAGCAGCCCGCCCTCGTAGGCCTTGAGGAATTGCTCCAGCCAGATCAGGCTTTCGAGATCGAGATGGTTGCTCGGCTCGTCGAGAAGCATCGCGTCCGGCTTCATCAAGAGAATGCGCGCCAAAGCGACCCGCATCTTCCAGCCGCCCGACAATCGACCGACGTCGCCGTCCATCATTTCCGGAGTGAAGTTGAGACCGGCCAGCACCTCGCGCGCCCGCCCATCGAGCGCGTAGCCGTCGAGTTCCTCGAAGCGATGCTGCGCCTCGCCGTAACGCTCGATGATCGCGTCCATTTCTTCGGCGCGCTCGGGATCGGCCATCGCGGCTTCGAGTTCGGCCATTTCGGCGGCGACGGCGCTGACCGGGCCGGCGCCGTCCATCACCTCGGCGACCGCGCTTCGCCCGCCCATTTCGCCGACATCCTGGCTGAAATAGCCGATGACGACGCCGCGATCGATCGAGACCTGGCCCTCGTCCGGCGCCTCCTGACCGGCGATCATGCGAAACAGCGTCGTCTTGCCCGCGCCATTAGGGCCGACGAGGCCGATTTTCTCGCCCTTCTGCAACGACGCGGAGGCTTCGATGAAGAGGAGATGCTGTCCGTTCTGCTTGGAAATGTTTTCGAGACGAATCATGCGCAGGGGGATTCCAGATTTTTCGGGTCGGCTTATGGCACGGCGCGCGACGCGCGGGGAGGCTTGACGCCGTGAATTGACGGGGCCGGCGGGGTGACAGCGTCGCTGCGACCGCTTAAGAGCGCGTCGCAGGAGGGCGTCCGCGCGCATGATCATCGCCATCGACGGACCCGCCGCCTCGGGCAAGGGCACCCTCGCCCGGCGACTGGCGGCTCATTATGGATTGCCGCATCTCGACACCGGGCTGCTCTACCGCGCGACCGCCGCAAGCTTGATGCAGGGGGATCGCGATCTTTCCGACGTCGGGGCCGCGGTGGCCGCCGCTCGCACCCTCGGCCTTACGGATTTTGACGAAGACCGGCTGCGCGGGCGCGAAATGGGCGAGGCCGCTTCGATCGTCGCGGCGATCCCGCAGGTGCGCGCAGCGTTGACGCAGGTTCAGCGCGACTTCGCGGCGCGGCCGGGCGGCGCGGTGCTCGACGGGCGCGACATCGGCACCGTAATTTGCCCGAGCGCGGACGTTAAGATTTTCGTCACCGCCAGCGCCGCGACGCGGGCGCAACGTCGTGCGCTCGAACTCGCAGCGCGTGGGGAGAAAGTCGATTATCCCGGCATTCTCGCAGAAATCGTCAAGCGCGACGCCCGCGACGCCGAGCGCAGCGACGCCCCGATGCGCGCCGCTTCGGACGCCATGCTCCTCGACACCTCGCAACTCGGCGTCGAAGCGGCTTTCGAGGCGGCGATTGACTTGATCGAGGCGCGGCGGGGGCCACCGGCGCCCGCGACTTAAACCGCGTGGGAGAATCGTGTTTCCGAACCGCCGGACGCGCGGGCCAGGCGCTCGTGGGTCGCCCGAAGACGCGCTATGGCCTCCTCGATTTCGCGGCGTTGGCGTTCGAGATGGTCGATTTGCGTGGCGATCTGGGCGGGTTGCAGCTTGTCTTCGAATTCGTCGCCGGCGCTCTCCTGCGCCCCGACGAGTTCCGCAATCTCGACTAACGTGAAGCCCAGCCGCTTGCCTTTTACGATCATCCGCATACGCAGCCGGTCGGCGGCGCTATAGAGGCGCATCGTGCCTTCGCGGCGGGGCCGGAGCATCCGGCGATCTTCATAAAATCGCAAGGTGCGGAGGCTAACCCCGAATTCCGCGGCCATTTCGCCAATTGTCAATTCGTGGCCGGTATCCCCGAACGCGGCGTCCGCGCAATCGCTCGCGCCCGCCGCCGGATCGATTGCATTCCCCAAAGTCGTCGTTGCCTTCATGATCCGGCCCCTCGCCCTGTCCGCAGCGTCGTCGAGGCCGCTGCTTCCTTGATTCGAATAGTTACGCGAGTTTTCTTCGTAATGCAACTTACGCGAGTATTTCTCCGCAACGGCAGCTTTGGCGAGCGCTCCTCCTGCTCCATTTTGGGTCGATCTTAACGGTTTGTTCACCACGACCGTCGAAACATCACGAAGTCGCCCTGATCAGCCGGGGGCTGACGAATCGGGGCAACGTCGGCGACGGTCATAACGATGAGAAAAGCCGCGGCTTGGAATGTCAGAGGGATCGACGCAGAGACCCTGGGCATTGCGGAGGAAGCCGCGCGACGCGCGGGAATGAGCCTGAGCGAGTGGTTGGACGAAGTTGTGGCCGAGCAGGCCGCCGAGCAGGGCGTCACGAACGCGGACCTCGACGACGCCGACCGGCCCGACGCTATCGGCGATCGATTTGCACGCATTTCGCGACGCGACGAGCGGACGTCCGCCACAAGGCGTCGGCAAGCCGAAGACCGGCGCGAGGGCGAAAAGCCGCATCGCATCGTCGCGACTGACGCCGATCAACTCGCGAGTCAGCGCATCGAGGCGGCGATCGACAAATTCGAGGCGCGCGCAAGCCAAACCGACGCTAAGACCGCAAAAGCGCTCCAATCGGTCGCCGCCTGGATCGAACGCAGCGAGGCCGACCGCGCCGCCGAACAATCGGCAATGCAGACGGTTGCGCAAAAGCTCACAGCGATGGAGCGACTCGCCGCCAAAGACGCCAACCGTTCGCCCGAAACGGCGGTCGACGTCGACGCCCGATTGAATGAACTCACGCGCCGGGTCGCCGCCGCGGAACGTCCGCGGACCGAATCGTCGCGTTTGGACCTGCGCGATTCGGTCGCGCGCATCGCCCGGCGACAATCCGCGCTCGACGCGCGCGAAGGAGCGACAGGTATGTCCTCTCCGCAGCGCGAAAGCTTGCGCCGCGTCGACTCCGAAAAGGAAACTTCCCTCGCCCCCGCCAACGCGGCCGCGCCCCAGGACGCGCAAGCGCTGCGCGCCGAGATCGCGGCGCTCGGTCGGCGGCTCGACCGGATGCGCGCCGAGCAAGCCGCGCGGCGCCCCGAGGCGGCGGACGCGGATGGATTGCGCGCCGGGTTCGCGGCGATGTCTCGAAGCGTCGCCGACATCGCGCCGCGCAACGCCACGGTCGCGATCGAAGGCGCCGTCGACGATCTCGGCCAGCGCCTAATGGCCGCGCGTCGCGCCGGCGCCAGCGACCAACTGCTGGCCCCGGTCGAGGCGATGATCGGCCAGGTGCTCGACACCTTGCGCGCGCACGACCCCAATATCGCCGCCAAGGGTCTGGAGCGGGAGATTCACGCCCTCGCGAGCAAGGTCGACAGCCTTGCCAGCCGCGCGATCGAACCGGCGACGCTCGAGCGCATCCGCGTCCAGACCGAAGAGGCGCGCAATCTGCTCGCCGCCGCCGCGCGCAACCCTATGCCGGCCGAGCGTCTGGAGAGGCAGATCGGCGATCTCGCCGACCGCGTCGAGCGTTTGGCGAGCAATCCGACGCCGCACGCCGAAACCGCCCGCGTCGTGCAATTGCTCGCCGACGCGCGCGCCCAGATTGAGCGTTCTACGCCTGCGTCTGCGCTGGCCACGATCGAACGGCGCCTCGAACAACTCGCCGAGCGTATGGACGACGCGCTCCGCCGTCCGACGCCCAGCTTCGACATGAAGCCGTTCCAAGACCTCGCGCAGCGTGTGGAGGGCGTTCGCGCTTCCATCGAGCGGCAGGGCGAGACCCGACCGGACGTTTCAAGCCTCGAAGCGGCGGTTCGCGACCTCGGCGCCAAGCTCGACCGTCCGATGCCGAACGGCTTCGATTCGACGGCGCTGAACTCGACGTTGCAGAGTCTGACCGCTCGTCTAGAGGAGGCGTTCCGCGCGCCCGAGGTCGACGCCAAATCCTGGGACGATCTCTCGCGACAGGTCGAGGATCTCCGCGGCGCCATGGAGCGGCGCCCCGATTTCGCCCCGCACGCCGCCAAGTTGGAGGCCACGCTCGATGAAATCCGCATCCGACTGGATCGCCCCGCGCCCCCGGCCGCAGGGTCCAACGAACTCAATGCGACGCTACAAAGCCTGACGGCGCGTTTGGAGCAGGCGTTCAAGCGTGCTGAGCCCGCTGCGACTCTCGACGCGCGCCCGATCGAGGATCTCGCGCGCCGCATCGACGATGTTCGCGCCTCCGTCGAACGCCAATCGGACTTCCGCTCCGAGGCGGCTAAGCTGGAAGCGGCGCTCGGCGAGATCAGCGCCAAGCTCGACCGCCACGCGCCCCCGTCGGAAGACGCGGGCGTTCTCCTCGACACATTGCGCGACCTCGCCTTGCGCATCGACAAACGACGCGAGCCTGTCGTCGACACAAGCCACATCGAGAATTTGCTGCAAAACCTCGGACAGCGCCCCGTCGAAATCGACACGGCGCGTTTCGAAACCCTTCTGCACGACCTCGGCGAGAAATTCGCCCTGGCGGCGGCGCCGTCCGCCGTGGACACTGCGCCTATCGAAGACCTCTTGCACAAGGTGGACGCCAAGCTCGATCAAGTCGTGCGCCAGCCGATTGACGCCCGTCCGCTGGAGGCGGCGATCCGCGAGTTGCACGACAAGCTCGATTTCCGCACGGAGCCGCAGATCGACTCGCGGCTCATCGAACATGCCGCCGAGTTGCTCGCCGATCGTATACAGACGAGGGGCGCGAGCGGCATCGACGGAGAAGGGCTGGTCGATCAGATTGCCGAAATCCACGGTCGGTTGGATTCGATCCAGTCTTCTTGGAAATCCAACGCGGCGCTGGAACGCACGGTCGTCGACCTCCTCGAGGAATTGGAGACGACCCGAAGGCTAATGGAGGAGAACGCGCGAGCGCCGGCCGCGTCCCCGCTCGCCGGCGATCTGGCCGACTTGCGCGCGGACAAGCTCAGTTCCGATCGCCGCATGGAGGCTCGTCTCGCCGACGTGCAGGACATTCTGGAAACCCTGGTCGAGCGCCTTGGCCGCATCGAGGACGATATGGGCGGCGCGGATGCGCCCGTTCCCGAACCGCGTAGCGAAATCAGGCAACCCGCCGCGGCGAGCCCGGCGCGCTCCCCCTCAAATAAATCCGCCACAATGCGCGACATCCCCGATCGCGCGGCCTCGCCCGCCGCGACCGAGACCGCGACCCCGCGCGCCCGCGCGGAGGCGAACATTCTGCTCGAACCCGGCGTCGCCAGTCCGCAACGCGGTTGGGACGCGAACCCGATCGGCGCCGCCGCGACCAGCAAGGCGGAGATCAGCGCCCACATCGCCGCGGCGCGACGCGGCGCGCAAGCCGCTATGCTCGACGTCGCCGCCAAGACAGCCGCGAACGCGAAGACGCCCGCGAGCGCCGATCTCGCCAACAAGGCGGCCTCGACGGTCGATCAGGCGCGCGCATACTTCGCCGCGCGGCGCCGACCGATCCTTCTCGGCGCGGCGCTGCTTGCGCTCACCACCACGCTCGCCGTTTTCGAACTGCGCGGCTCGCGCCCGCACGCGGAGCAAAAGTCGGAGGTGACGACGCCCGCGCCCGAAGCCTCGCCGCTCGCCTCGATCGCGAAGCCGTCCGACGCGGTCGATTTTAGCCCGCTCGCTTCGATCTCGTCGCACGCGCCGGCCGCGGCGGCCCCCGCAGGGCTCAACGCCGCTCCCGCCGATCTGGTCGCGGCGTTGCCCGCAGAACTGCCGACGCCGCTGCGCGAAGCGGCCGCCGCCGGCGACGCCGCGGCGGAAACCGAAATGGCGCTGCGTTGCTACGAAGGGCGCACGGTCGCCCGCGACCCGAAGCAGGCGGCGCGTTGGTTCGAATTGGCCGCCGTCCAGAACGTGCCGTTCGCGCAATATCGACTGGCCGCGCTATACGAAAAGGGCGTCGGCGTTTCGCGCGACGCCGCCCTGGCTCGTTCCTGGTATTTGAAGGCCGCCAACGCCGGCAACGCCCGCGCCATGCACAATCTCGCCGTGCTCTACGCGGAGGACGGCGGCGCCGGCAAACCGGACTATGTGGAGGCCGCCCGCTGGTTCCGCAAGGCGGCGGAATTCGGCGTGCGCGACAGCCAATTCAACCTTGGCGTACTCTATGGGCGCGGACTGGGGATCGCTCAGGACCTCACGCAGTCGTGGATGTGGTTCTCGCTCGCTTCGCAGCAAGGAGACGCCGACGCCGCCAGGAAACGTGACGAAGTCGCCGTCAAACTCGACGCCAAGGCGATGGCTCTCGCCAGCAAGTCGCTGGCCGATTTCAAAGCCGGCAAACCCTCGACGGCCGCGAACGAACCGCCGGCGCCGGCGCAGACCTGGGACGCAAAACCAGCTACGCCGCAAGCCTCGCAGCCCGGTCCGGCGCCCGCCCCCGGCGCGGTGCGCGGTTGACACGACGCAGGCGGCGGGCGCGCGCTCGGCGATTGCGGATCGAAGCGGCGCGCGCCATCTTCTGGCGCGCTGGCGCCGCCTTGGGCCTGGCCCCGCCGACTTGAGGATTTCATGGCCGTCGAGATTCGCCTGCGCTTGCTTGGCACCAGCGATTTGCACGCCAACATTTTCGCCTACGACTATTATCGCGATCGACCCGACGACACCGTGGGCCTCGCCAAAACGGCGGGACTCATCGCTGCCGCGCGGGCCGAAGCTGTTAACTCGCTGCTGCTCGACAACGGCGACGTGATCCAGGGAACGCCGCTCGGCGACTTCGCCGCCGCGCAAGCGCAGCGCGACGCCTCCTCGATCCACCCGATGATCGCCGCCATGAACCGCCTCGGCTACGACGCCGGCGCGCTCGGCAATCACGAGTTCAACTACGGGCTGGATGTGCTCGAATCCGCGCTGCGAGCCGCCGCGTTCCCGATCGTGAGTTGCAACATCCTGAAGCCGGATGGCGGATTTTACTTCGAACCGTGGGTCATACTGGAGCGCGCCCTGAAGGACACAAATGGCGTCGCCCGGAAATTGAAGCTCGCCGTCGTCGGCTTCACCACGCCGCAGATCGTGCAGTGGGATCAGAGCCATCTCGCCGGGAAGGCGACAACGATCGGCATCGCCGAAGCCGCGCGCATACATCTCCCCGAATTGCGTCGCCTGGGCGCCGACGTCGTGATCGCACTTTGTCATTCCGGCATTTCGCGCAAGCGCTTCGAGATCCCGGGCGAAGAGAACGCCGCGCTCGCGCTCTCCAAAGTGGGCGGCATCGATGCGATCTTCATCGGCCATCAGCATCTGCTACTCCCGGGCGCGGACTTCGCGGGTCTCGACGGCGTCGATGCAAAGGCGGGCGCGCTCAACGGCGCGCCGACCGTCATGCCGGGCTTCTGGGGTAGCCACCTTGGCGTGATCGACCTCACGCTCGAACCCAAGGACGCAGGTTGGCGCGTCGCCAACGCCGAAGCCGCAGCGCGACCGATCTACGAGCGCGACGGCGAGACAGTTCGCTCGAGGGTCGACGCCGATCCCGATCTGCTCGAGGTCGCCAGACCCGCGCACGAGGCGACGCTCGCCTATGTGCGCGCGCCGGTCGGCGACATTGCTTCGCCTATTACTTCTTATTTCGCGCTGGTCGCGGACGACCCCTCCGTGCAAATCGTCAACAGCGCGCAGATTTGGTACATGCGACGCCTGATCGACACGCTGCCCATGCTGGCCGGCCTGCCCATCCTGTCCGCCGCAGCGCCGTTCAAATGCGGGGGACGCGGCGGGCCCGATTATTACACGGACGTCGCCGCGGGCCCGGTGGCTATCAAGAACGTCGCCGATCTCTATGTCTATCCGAACGGCCTGCGCACGGTGAAGGTCTCGGGCGCGATGTTGCGCGAGTGGCTGGAGCGTTCGGCCAGCCTGTTCCTGCGCATCGACGTGGGCGCCCGCGCGCCACAGCCTCTGCTGGGCGCCGCCTTCGCCGCCTATAATTTCGACGTGATCGACGGCGTCGGCTATGCGATCGACGTCACGCAGCCGGCCCGCTATGACCTCGATGGCGCGCTGGTCGCGCCGCAATCGCATCGTATCCTTGACCTTCGTTATCAGGGCGAGCCCATCGATCCAGCCCGCGAATTCCTGGTTGTGACCAATTCCTACCGCGCCGGCGGCGGCGGTAATTTTCCGGGTTGCGACGGTTCGACGATCGTTTACGAAGCGCCCGATTCCAATCGCGACGCCCTGGTGCGCTACATTGTCGAGACGCAACACGTCGAACCCAGGTCCGATGGGAACTGGCGCTTCGCGCGCTGGCCCGAGGAAACCTTCGTCACTTATCTGACTTCGCCGAGCGCGGCGCAGGCGGCCGCTCCGGCCAGCGTCAAAGCGACCCTCGTCGGCCCTGCGCCGGGCGGCTTCGCGATGTACCGCATCCAGCCGCTCTAAATCGATCGCCGCGATTCACACGGGGATTCGTACGCTCGCGCGCAAACCGCCGAGCGGGCTGGTCGAAAGCTGGATGTCGCCGCCATGCGCGCGCGCGATATCCCGGGCGATCGCGAGGCCGAGGCCCGAGCCGCCTTCGTCCTGATTGCGCGCCTCGTCGAGACGCAGGAATGGACGAAAAACGTCCTCCCGATGTTCGGACGCGATTCCCGGACCGTCGTCATCGACATGGATGGAGACGAATCTCTGTTCGCGCGTGGCCCCGACGATGACGGTGCGCGCGTGGCGCTGCGCGTTGGCGACAAGATTGCCGATGCACCTTTTCATCGCCAGCGGTCTTAGCTTGACGTTCAGATCGCCCTTGGCCTCGACGAGGATCGGCGCGCCCTGGCGTTCCGCCTCAGCTCTCAGTTCTTCGAGCGTGCCGCGTAAATTCGTCATTTCGGTCGCCTCGCCGGCGTCGCCGCGCGCGAACGCCAAATAGCCTTCCAACATGCGCTGCATTTCTTCGACGTCTTTCTGCAACGCCTCCGCCTCCGCCGTTTCGTCGAACATCGCCAGCGAAAGTTTGAAGCGAGTGAGGATTGTGCGCAAATCGTGGCTTACGCCGTTCAGCATCGCCGTGCGCTGTTCCGTCGCGCGCTCGATGCGGCGCTTCATTTCAACGAAAGCGTAGCCCGCCTGGCGGACTTCGCGCGCGCCGCGCGGTTGGAACACGACGTCGCGTCCTTTGCCGAAATCCTCGGCGGCCTCCGCCAAGCGCAAGATCGGGCGGATCTGATTTCGTAGGAATAAAATGGCGACTGCGATCAGTACGATCGACGCGCCCAGCATCCATAAAATGAATATATGTACGTTGGCGTCGTAGGCCAGCGTGCGACGCGTCGTCAGTCTGAGGACGCCAAAGCCAAGATCGACCCGAATTTCCATCAGGCCAGAGCGCCCAACCGTATCGACCCAGAACGGCTCGCGCAGCACGGCGCGAAGTTCGCTCGGCAGGGCGCGCGTCAGCGGGTCAAGCGCGTCGAAGAAGGCGTGGCGCATCCGTGGAGGCAGGGGCTGCGGCGGCATCAACTCCGCTGTCATACGGAACCGTTCCGCCGCGATCGCTCGCAGACGCTTGTCGTCGGCGCCGCGCGGCAGGTCCACATAGAAATCGGTTATCGCGCCGACATCGCGCGCGACCGCGGCGGACAGTCGGTGCGTCACCAGATCCCAGTGGCGCTGCATGAACACGTAGGCGACCGCGGTCTGTAACAGCACCATCGGCACAATAACGATAAGCAGCGAGCGCGCGTAAAGGCCTTTGGGCAGCAGATCGGCGAGCGAACGAGCGCCGCCGCGCCAGACGACTCGCCCACGCGCAACCGCGTCACGGATCGGGGACCGCCGCGCCGCGCTCATGGATCGGCGACCAATTTATATCCGGAGCCGCGCGCGGTTTGAAGATATAGCGGGTTGGTCGGATCGCGCTCAATCTTGCGCCTTAGGCGATTGATCTGCACGTCGATGGTTCGCTCTTGCGCGCCCGCGCCGGGTCCGGCGAGCGTCTCGCGCGAGACGCTGGCGCCAGGCGTGGCGCACAGCAGACGAAGAATGTCGCGCTCGCGTTCAGTTAAGCGCACAATTTCTTCTCCGCACCGCAATTCGCCGCGCTCGAGAAAAAACGCGAACGGCCCGAAGCGAACCGGTGCGTCCTCCGTTCGTGGCGGCGCAGCGCGCGCGCGGCGCAATATCGAGCCAATTCGGAGCAGCAACTCCTTCGGCTCATAGGGTTTGCCCAGATAGTCGTCGACACCTGCCTCCAAGCCGCGCACGCGATCCTCGATTTCCGACCGAGCAGTCAGCATGAGGATCGGGATAGTCGAGGATTGGCGCAGACTGGCCGCGAATTCGACGCCGCCCTCGCCAGGCATCATCACATCGAGGACGATCAGCTCGAAGGCGAGGCCGGCCAAATAGGCGCGCGCCTCCGCCGACGACGCGGCTACCGTGACCCGATAACCGTGCCTGGTCAGAAACGATGACAGCAGGGTGCGAAGGCGCCGGTCGTCGTCGACCACGAGAATGTGGGCCGCGTCGTCGGGCGGGGGGATTGGGAGCGCGCTCAAACGTCTCTCCACTGGGCGCGGTCGCTAGGAGACGCGCGGAAGCGAAAACTTCTCGAGGGACGACCCGCGGCGGCGCATATCGCTTTAGCCGCCCGTTCGCACGCGGCCGACGCCGGTGAGTTCAATCACGCGCTCTCGCTCGGACGGTTCGATCATCGCCAGGAGGAACGCCACCGCCCGGTCGCGACCTTCCGGGCCCAGTCGCTCCATCGCATTGGAAAAGCGATACGATTGCACCAAGGCCAGCTCGCCAGCGAGCTTCGCGCCCGCGGAGGTGACAAAAAGCTGGCGCTGACGCCTATCGACGGCGCCCGGACGCGCTTCGATGAAACCTTTGGCGAGTAATTCCTTTAAGACCCGATTCAAACTTTGTTTCGTAATGCGCAGAATGTCGAGCAGCGCCGCAATCGTCAATCCCGGATTGCGGCTCACAAAGTGCAGGACACGGTGATGCGCCCGTCCGAACTCATAAGTGTCGAGAACGCGATCCGCATCGGCGACGAAATCGCGATATGCGAAATAGAAAAGCTCGATTAGATCGAATAGCGGCGCCTCGTCGGCTGGCGCCGGGACGCTGGCCCGCTCTTCAACGCGTCGATTTCGCATGACGGCGCCCATCAGATCGGCCAAATTGACATATCCGGGCTACCCCTGCGGTTCACGCGACGAGCGGACGCCCCTCTGATAGAGCCCGCGACCCGCAATTGCAAAGGTCCGCGAGGCGCCGCCGAGGCGAAGCGAAGCCGCAGGTTCCAAAAATCTTGGGTCTCGGCGGTATGAATTTGCTTAAAACCTGTACCACAGGCGTATCATTTAAATTCGATCGTATCTGCGGAGTTGTTTCTGAATAATTTCGCGTGGGCGATAAGCGTATCTAATGCATTCATTATGCCTTAATTGGCTTGTTATATACTTTGATCCTCGAATTCAATCCACCGACTCATTCTCGAGGGGTTCATTTTACATTGTCCGTTACGAAAGCCACTGCGGGCTCTACCGGCATTCGGATCGGTTTGAGCGTATACACCGGCGTTTTCACGTTTCTGATCGGCGCAATATTCTTTGAACGAAGGGGCCTCGCGCTACTGCCGGCGACCGCGACATCCGTTGGGGTTTGCTTGGCGACGCTTGCGCTATTTTCGGCAGGGATTGCTTCGTTGGCCGCGCGCTCGCGTGTGCATGCCGCAAAGAGGGTGGGCCTAACGCCCAAAGGCGCCGAGGCTCGCTTGCCGCTATCGCGCAACCCGGCCATGCTGGCGCTCGCGCGCTTTCGCTCGGCTTCCGGCGTCGGACTGGGAGCGCTCGCGGCCCAACTGGATCGCTTGACGAATTCCGCTGACGGACTCGGCGTCCGCCTCGCAGAAGGACGCGCGCGCGCGCGGTCGGCGGCCGAATTGGCCAAAATCGGCCGCGAACGCGCGAACGCGGTCGAAAAGGCTGCAAACGCGCTGCGCTTCGGTTCGCGCGCGGCGCGGACGGGTGGCCGCGCCAATATCGAATTGGTCGCGCCGCCTGAAACGGCGCCGAGGTCAGGGCAAGACGCGATCGTCGCGTTGTCGGTCGCCCACGAGGGGATCGTCGGGTCGCTCACACAAGCGCACGGCTTGGCCGACACCGCGAACATTGTCGCACTCAACGCCTCCATCGAAGCGGCTCGGTCGGGCGCGGTGGAGCGAAACCTCGCGCGGCTTGCGCAGGACGCCCGCTCCGTCGCGCACGCCGCCGCTGCTGCCGCCGAGCGACAAACCGGACAAGCGGCCGCGATCGAGCGCGCGCTCGCTTTGGTCGACGAAGCGACGACGACCGCCGAAACCCGCAGGAGGGACAACGAAGCGCTCACGAGAAAAATGTCGGCGGCGCTTGCGGCGCAAGCCGAGGTCATCGAGGAGCTCTCCCTCAGGGCCCAATCGGCGGCCGAAGGCGCTCGCGAATTGACCGCCGCGATCGACGGAGTGCGGACCATTCTGGACGAAGCCGACGCTTACGCGCCGTCGGTTCGGGGCGCGGCGCTCGATTCGACGCGACTGCTCAAAGAAATGCAGGAGACCGTGGGCAACTTCACCGCTTCGATGTCGACGCGATAGGCTTCGCGCAAGCTGGCTCGGCGTCGCTATGGCAAGCCGCTGACGAAACTTTCCAGCACCATCTTTCGGCCCGCCTTGTCAAAATCCACGGTCAGCTTGGCGCCTTCGATGGCGTGAACGCGGCCTGGTCCGAATTTGACGTGGAAAATTCGGCTTCCAACCCGAAAATTCGATCCTAGGCTTTCGACCGCCTCCGCGCGCCCTTCGAGGATCCGCGGCGCGAAAGATGGCGCATGCCCCTGGACGCGCGATCCGCCACGCTCCTGCCCGCGCTCCCGCGCGCGCCGCCAACCCGGCGTCGCATGTCCACCGTCGGAAAATACCGCGCTGTCGAACCGCGAAGACGGGTAGCCCCAGGCCGAAGCGCCCGCCGTTTCGTCGCGATCGATGTGTTGGGACGGCAATTCGTCGAGGAAGCGCGACTCATGCGAGGACTGCCAGAGCCCTCGCACTTGTCGGTTTCTGGCGTAGTAGATCGCGGCGCGACGGCGCGCGCGCGTCAGGCCGACATAAGCGAGGCGCCGCTCCTCCTCGAGCCCGGCCTGGCCGCTTTCGTCGAGCGCGCGTTGATGCGGGAACAGCCCCTCCTCCCAGCCGGGAAGAAATACGATCTCGAATTCGAGCCCCTTGGCCGCATGCAGCGTCATGATGGACACGCGCTCGCCAAGTTCCGCGTTCTCGGCTTCCATCACCAGCGAGACATGCTCCAGAAACGCTCCAAGCGAGGGAAAGGCGCCCATCGAGCGCACGAGTTCCTTGAGGTTCTCCAATCGGCCCTCGGCGTCCGGGGTTCGCTCGGCCTTCCACATCGCAACCAGGCCGCTTTCCTCGAGGATCGTCTGCGCAAGCTCCTCGTGCGAAACGCGCTCGATCTGCCCCGACCAGCGATCGAAATCTGCAAGAAGGAGGCGGAGACCCTGGCGCGGTCGCGCCTTCAGATCTTCGCTCTCGGTGAGCGCGCGCGCGGCCCGCAGCAGCGAAAGGCCCGCGCCGCGACCGTGAGAATGCAGAAGCGCCAATGTCGCTTCGCCAAGGCCGCGGCGCGGGTGGTTGTAGATGCGTTCGAAGGCCAGATCGTCGTCGGGCTGGGCAACGCAGCGGAAATACGCGAGCGCATCGCGGATTTCCGACCGTTCGTAAAACCTCGGGCCGCCAATGACGCGGTAAGGCACGCCGATTTCCAGAAAACGCTCTTCGAATTCGCGCATTTGAAATGAAGCGCGCACGAGAATCGCCATTTCCCCGAGCGAGACGCCCTTCTTTTGCGCCGCCTCGATCTCGTCGCCTATCGCGCGGGCCTCCTCGCGGCTGTCCGCCACGCCACGAACCGTCGGCGTTTCGCCGAGTTCCGCACTCGTGAACAATGTCTTGCCCAAGCGATTCTTGTTATGGGCGATGAGACCGGCCGCGACTGCGAGAATGTGGCCGGTCGAGCGATAGTTGCGTTCGAGCCGGATAACCGTCGCCCCAGGGAAGTCCTGTTCGAACCGCAGAATGTTGTCCACTTCGGCGCCGCGCCAACCGTAGATCGACTGATCGTCGTCGCCGACGCAGCATAGATTGCGGTGCGATTGCGCGAGCAAACGCAGCCACAGGTACTGCACGACGTTCGTATCCTGATATTCGTCAACGAGAATGTAGCGCAGACGGCGCTGATATTCGGCGAGAATCTCCTCGTGTTCGCGGAAAAGCCGAAGACACTCGAGCAACAGATCGCCGAAATCCGCGGCGTTGAGAGTCTTCAGGCGGGCCTGATATTCAGCGTAGAGCTTGGCGCCGGCGCCATTGGCGAAAGCCGCCGACTCGGCGGCGGGCGCGCGCGTCGGATCCAGCCCGCGATTTTTCCAGCTTTCGATCTGATTGGCGAGCGCGCGCGCCGGCCAGCGTTTGTCGTCGATGTCGTTAGCCTTCAGCACTTGCTTGATCAGCCGCAACTGATCATCGGAATCCAGGATGGTGAAGTTGGGCTTCAAGCCCACAAGCTCGGCGTGCCGACGCAGGATTTTCGCGCCAATCGAGTGAAACGTGCCCATCCACGGCAACCCGTCGTGGAGACCGGTCAGAGTCCCAATTCTTTCGCGCATTTCGCGCGCCGCTTTATTCGTGAAAGTAACCGCGAGTATTTCGTGACCGCGGGCGCGCCCGCTAGCTAGCAGGTGCGCGATGCGCGTCGTCAGGACGCGCGTTTTGCCGACCCCGGCGCCCGCAAGCACCAGCACCGGCCCGTCGAGCGCCTCGACCGCGCGGCGCTGTTCGGCATTGAGGCCCACGAGATAGCGCGGCTCCGGCGCACGACGCAGGAATTCGACGGAAGCGGCGCTTTCCCGCTGCGCGGCGACCGGCTGGCGGACGTTCGATTCCCAAGATTCGCGCGACATGCCCAATGATGCGACGTCGCGGGCGCCGATGCAACGCGAATCGAGGACGGAGTCCGGCCTCTGACGTTACGTCCAGTGATAAATTTGGATGACGGCCGGGCCCAGAATCGCCGCGAATAGCCCCGGCAGGAAGAAAAGAATCATCGGCACTGTCAGGGTCGGCGGCAGCGAAGCCGCCTTCTTCTCGGCCGCCGTCATGCGCTGGGTGCGGCTTTCCTGCGCCAGAACCCGCAGTGCGGCGCCCAGCGGAGTGCCGTACTTTTCGGATTGGACGAGCACCGTCATGAGCTGTTTGATCGCCTCCAACCCAGTGCGCGCATTCAGATTTTCGAACGCGAGCCTGCGGTTCTCCAAATACGACATTTCCGCCGCCAGCAGCGACAGCTCCTCGGCCAATTCGACGCTCTCGGCGCCGATTTCCATGCTGACCTTGCGCACGGCGTGTTCGATCGACATGCCGGATTCCGCGCAGATGATGAGAAGATCGACCATATTCGGATAGGCGCGGCCCATCGATTTTTGCCGCTTGGCCGTCTTGTTGCGCAGGAAGAGCTCCGGCGCCTTGATGCCGGCGAAAGCGCCCGCGATGGCGATCGCGATCTTGAATGTCGTGGAGTGGTCGCCGCGGTTCACGACGAACATATAGAAAAGCGCGATCAGAAAGAACGCGATTGGGCCGACGAATCTAAAGACCAGAAACGCATATTCGGCGCTTTGACCCCGAAATCCGGCCATGTTCAATTGCTGTTTGGCCGTGTCGGTGCTCAACCATTGTCTCAGGTTGAGTTTCTCGGAGACCGTCTTCGCCATGCCGCCGGTCTTGTAGCGCAATTGGGTCTTGTTCTGATTCTGGGCCGCGGCCATGCGTTCGCGCTCGCGAAGCCGGATGCGCTCGCGCTCGGTGCTCACGGCCTTAATTCTACGACCCAAGTCGTCCGTCTGCAGCAATGGCAGAAAAGCCATCAGCACCGTGGAGGCGCACCCGATCGAGGCGAGCAGGATCGCCATAAAATGAACATCGGATAACTTCGCCAGAACCTGGTCCAACATCGCAAACGTCCTGTCAGAAGTCGAAGTTGATCATCTTCTTCATCATCGCCGCGCCGATGCTCATCCAGCCAAGGGCGATGATCGTTATCATGCGGCCATGATTGGTCGTGAACAGGAGACTCATATACTCTGGGGACATCATGTAGAGCGCTCCGGTGACTACGAACGGAACGGCGCCGATGATCGCCGCCGACGCCAGCGCCTCCATCGACATCGCTCCGATTTTGCCCTTCATGGCTTTTCGCTCGCGGACGGTCTTGGAGAGATTGGCTATCGCTTCGGAGAGATTGCCGCCGGCCTTCGATTGAATCTCGATTACGATCGCGAAGAAATTGGTTTCCGTGGCCGGAACACGATGCGCCATTTTCGCGGCGGCGTCAGCGACGGAAATGCCAAGTTGCTGCGATTCGACGACCTTGCGAAACTCCGTTTTGACCGGCTCCTGGGCCTCCGCCGCGATGATGCGCAAAGTGTCGCCGACGGGAAGGCCAGCGCGCACGCCGCGAACGATGATATCCAGAGCGGCGGGAAACGCATCGACAAATTTTGCGATGCGACGCTTGCGCAGGCGTGCGAGAACCAAATTTGGAAATCCCGCGCCAATCATCAGCGCGATGAGACCAGCCACCAGCGGGCTACGGAACTTGACGTAAATCAGCAAGCCGACAACCGCCGCGATGCCCGCAAATATCATCAGAAATTGTTGCTTTTTTATACTGAGCCCGGCTTGTTCGATGCGGGTCTGAAAATCCGCGCGCGTACGCTTGGACTTCTTCTCCAATTCCGCCAAACTCTCGGCGATCTGTTTCTTTTTCGCCGCACGGTCGATCGTTACGGCCCGCGCCTTGCGATCCGTCTTGCCGATCGCCTGTTTGCGCTGATCCGCTCGGGAGTCGCCCGAAACAAACGCCAGACCCAGGCCGCCGATGGCGATGGCGATGGCGCCGGCGACGAGAATTCCATTGCTGATCATCGTCTAGCCTCGGCTCAACCGAACGTCGATTGCGGTTCCGTGCCTTCGGCTGCGTCCAGCGCCGCCGCGAGTCGTTGCTCCTCGCCATAATAGCGGGCGCGGTCCCAGAAACGCGGACGCCCGATGCCGGTGGAGCGATGCCGACCCTTGAGTTTGCCGTTAGCATCTTCGCCGAGGATTTCGTATACGAACAAGTCCTGGGTGATGATCACGTCGCCTTCCATGCCCATCACTTCGGTGATGTGAGTGATGCGCCGCGAGCCGTCGCGAAGGCGCGCGGCCTGGATGATCACGTCGACCGAGGCGGTGATCATCTCGCGGATGGTGCGCGAGGGCAGCGAATAGCCGCCCATGGTGATCATCGATTCCATACGGCTCAGGGCTTCGCGCGGCGAATTGGCGTGCAGCGTTCCCATCGATCCGTCGTGACCGGTGTTCATGGCCTGTAGCAGATCAAATGCCTCGGGGCCGCGCACCTCGCCCACTATGATGCGTTCGGGGCGCATACGCAGGCAGTTCTTGACGAGATCGCGCATCGTCACCTGTCCGGCGCCTTCGAGATTGGGCGGCCGGGTCTCGAGGCGCACCACATGCGGTTGCTGGAGCTGCAACTCCGCCGCATCCTCGCACGTTATCACGCGCTCGCCGGCGTCGATGTAGTTCGTGAGACAGTTCAGCAACGTCGTTTTACCCGAACCAGTGCCGCCCGAGATCACGACATTGCATCGGACCCTGCCGATAATTTTGAGAATTTCAGCGCCAGCAACAGAAATCGCGCCGAACCTGGTCAATTGATCGAGCGTCAATTTGTCTTTCTTGAACTTTCGAATCGTCAGCGCCGCGCCGTCGATCGCCAGCGGCGGCGCGATGACGTTTACGCGCGAGCCGTCCATGAGACGCGCGTCGCAAATCGGCGAAGCCTCGTCCACGCGCCGTCCCACTTGACTGACGATGCGTTGACAAATGTTCATCAGTTGCGCCCCGTCGCGGAACCTGATGTTGGTGAGTTGAATCTTGCCGCCGACTTCGATGAAGGTGCGGGTCGGTCCATTGACCATGATGTCCGCGATGTCATCGCGCGACAACAAGGGCTCAAGCGGGCCGAAACCGAGAACGTCATTGCAAATGTCGTCAAGCAGATCTTCCTGCTCGGAAATCGATAGCACCAAGTTCTTGATAGTGACGATCTCGTGGACGATGTCGCGAATTTCTTCGCGTGCGCTTTCCTGATCGAGTTTGGACAGCGCGGCGAGATCGATGGCCTCGATCAGAGCGCCGAATATCATCGACTTGGTTTGGAAGTAGGATTCGGAACGCACTTCGGCGCCGGCCGTCGCCGCCGACGCTGTCGGTTCCATCGCGATCCGCGCCGGCTCGGGCGGCGGCGCATGGGCGCCGGCTTTCGCCTGCGCGCCTGTGTCCGCGGGCTTATTGCTTTGGCTCGGGTTGGGACGCTTACCGAACATGCCTTACTTCCTTGCTTCCCTGAATCATGAAGCGGACCTGGCGGCGGACGCGACCGGCGATCGTCACCGGCCGCCCATTTTACGCTTTCCTCGCGACGAAACGCGCCTTGATCGGGTCGAACAAGCCTTTCTTGACCTTGCGCGTTTCGACGCGCCCGACGATCTGGTTCACGAGTTCCGCGAATATCTCGTTGCTTCGACCCTTAGGCTCGATTTCGCTGATCATCTGACCGTTGTTCGCGGCGGAGCCGAACAATTTGGCGTCGTGCGGGATCACCGCGGACGGTTCGACCTCGATTGTCTTTGCAAAATCGGCGACCGATATTTCCGGCCGCTTGGGCAGCCCAACTCCGTTGAGCACCAGTTTGGGCGGACGATCGTTCGGGCGCGCAGCGCGGATATTGTCCATGATGTTCTTCGCATTGCGCAGGTTCGCCAGATCCGGCTGCGCGACCACGACGACTTCGTCGCCCGCGATCAACATGCGTCGAGTCCATCCGGTCCAGGCATGGGGGATGTCGAGCACGATCCAGGGTGTGGAGGCGCGAACGGTGTCGAGCAGCGAATCGAAGGCGGTCTCCGAAAAGTCATACAGTCGGTCAAGCATCGCCGGCGCGGCGAGCAAGTTCAGGTTTTCGCCGCACTTGGAGAGCAGGCGATCGACCAGAGTGGCGTCGACGCGCTCTGGCGCGAATACCGCTTCGGCCACTCCTTGCGGCGGATCCTGATTGAAATCGAGTCCGGCGGTGCCGAACCCGAGGTCCAGGTCGGCGACCACGGTCGCCATGTCGAGACCGGTCGCCAAATGCCAACCGATATTGTGGGCGATGGTCGAGGCGCCGACGCCGCCTTTGGCGCCAATGACCGAAAGCACGCGCCCGACCGGCTTGGCGCCGGGCGCGCGAAACATGTGGGAGATCGCCTGTACGAAGTCGACAGCGTTGAATGGCCACACCAGATATTCGCTGACGCCGCGCGAGATCAACTGGCGATAGAGAATAATGTCGTTGACCTTGCCGAGGACGACGACCTTGGTGCCTGAGTCGCAGTATTGTGCGAGTTCGTCGAGTTGCTCGACCAGCGCATCGCGATTCGCAGTAGATTCGAGGACGATGACGTTGGGCGTCGGGGCGTTTCGATACGCCTCGACCGCCGCCGGCGCGCCGCCCATGTTCTGTTTGACATGCGCCTTCGTCATGCGACGATCGCCGATGGCTTGTTGCACCACCCCCGCGATTTCCGCCGATTCGCAAAAAGCCTGGATCGAGATACGCGGCACCGGCTCGATCTGAGCGATTGTCGGCGCCGTGGCGGCCGAGGCCGCGTCTTCAATAGCCTGAGCGACCATTTCTAGTTCCCCACCGCGCCAATCGCCGTAATCGTCGTCTTCCAGTCAGTGCCGGGGTCGACGCCCTTGCGCACGTTGCCGATGGCGCGCAGGCGCATTTCCTCGTCGGCCGGGCCGAGCGCGCGCGCGTGAGCGAAGTCGCGCGGATCATCGACCTGCGCCGCCAGCACGGACTGCGTGGCGCAACCGAAATTCTCATAAGATTCGTTCTTCCAGCCCTCGACCGAGGTTCCGGAGGCGAGGTCGCTGGGCCATTGGCCGCAGCGCGAGGGCACCTTGGCCTTTAACCCTTGGAACGCCAATCGATAAGGGCTGCCCAGCGTCTTGTCGCGCGCGGAATAGGAGCCGACCGCGACATAGCCTCTCAGACCATTCGCATAGAGTTCCTTGCGGATTTCGGCGACGACGTTCGCCCCGGCGGCGCGCGAGCCCTCGGGCGCCAGAATAACGATCTCGCCCGAGCCGAATTCGCGGTAGCGTTGGGCAAAGGACTTGACGCTGGCGGCGGACTGCGGGTCTAGGCCAACGCCAACGGGGTAGACGTTGACGACGGTAGGCGCTTGCGCCAGCACGATGGGATGGCGCTCGTGATAATCGCGGTAGGCGATGGTGTCCGGATTGGCGTAGTCCACGCCGCAGCCCGACAACGAGGCGGCGATGAGCGCGAGTGAAAAGGCCCCGAATAGGTCCGCTTTCCGCAACCCGCCCGGTTTGATCGCATTCGACATGATCCGCGTCTCGCTCGATTTGAGTTGTGGCGTCATCTTGGTGGCCTCAGTCCGTGATGAAGCCGACTTTGCCCGAGTATCCGGGCATCGGTTGCAGGCCGTTGGAGCTTGAGTAGATGCGATTGATCCGTCCGAGCAGCCAACTCTGTGGGCTGCTCGCATCGGCGAAGTTCTGGTCGGGGCGAACGACCTCTTTGGGGTCGATGGCGTGAACGATGTAGGGCGTGACGACGATCAGCAGTTCGGTTTCCTGACGCAGATAGTCGTGCGAGCGGAACAGCGCTCCCAGAATCGGCAGATTTAGCAGGCCAGGCACGCCGTTGATCGCGGATTGCGTCTGCGTTGAGATGAGGCCCGCCGAGGCGATGGAGCCGCCCGAAGGCAATTCGACCGTGGTTTCGTTCTTGCGTGTGCGGAAGCCGGGGATGACGACGGTTCCGAGGGTGACGTTCTTGGACGGGTCGATGTCGGTGACTTCCGTGCCGACGCGAAGCTGGATGCGTCCTTGCGAAAGCACCACCGGCGTGAAGTTCAACGTCACGCCATAAGGCTGCTGGATAAAGGAGATCGTGCAGAAACCTCCCTGGCAGTTTTCGCCGTTGGGGATCGGCACGGTGCCGCCGGCGAGAAACTTGGCGCGCTCGCCCGAGACCGCGGTCACGGTCGGCTCGGCGAGCGTGCGGGCGACGCCCTGTTGCTCGTAGGCCTGCAACGTCGCGGTCAGCTTCTCGCCTCCCGTCATCCAGCCCAGCACCGCCTGCGAAGCTATGGGGGCGCTGTTGACCGAGAACTGATTCTGGGTCGTGAGGCTCAACAGCCCACTCGTGCCGCCGACCCCTGTCAGGTTCAGGCCGAGTTGCTTGACGATGTCGCGCCGGATTTCGGTGATCGTTACGCGCAAACTGACCTGATCGAGACCGCGAATGGTCAGCGAGTTCACGATCTTCCCGCCGCCGGGCGCGCCCGGCGCGGCGGCCGGGGCGGCGCCGGCCGCCGGTCCCGCGGCGGGCGACGCGGCCGTAGACAGGAAGCCGCTGGCTATATCCAACGCTTTCTGAGCGTCGCCCGCCGAGGCGACCTCGCCGGTAAGGATGATGGAATCTCCGACCGTGCGAACGTGAATATCGTTTTCGGGAACCGCGGCTTTCAGTAGCTGCGAGAGCTCGCCGACATCGCGTCCGACCGAAACTTCGAGCACGGCGATCTTGCGCCCGTTGGGTCCGAGCGCGAAGATGGTCGTCTGTCCCGCCGAAAGCGTCGAAATATAGATTCGGCGCGCGGATCGCACGATCGCGTTGGCGACTTTCGGCTCGCCGACGAAGATTTCGGTTGCATCCTCGGGCAGGTCGACGATCACCGAGCGTCCCACGCCAAGTTGAAGGGAGCGTATCGCGCCGTTGCTGACCGAAACGCTGGACGGCGGCGTCGACTCGCCAGCCGCGGCCGCATTGACGGCGCCCAGGCTCAACAGGCCGAGCAATGCGCCGATCGACACGGCGGTCCCTAGGCGGCGGGGGAGCGAACGAGCGGTCGCTGCGATAGATTTTGTGCTTTGCATGGCTGCGCGTTCCCCTATCGAGCGGCTTGCTGCTGGTTGCCGTAGCGAACGATCGTCATCCCGCCGCGTCCGCCCCCCATTTCGGTGGTCGTTTCCGTCGGCCCGCCGCTGTCGGCCAGGCTCCTGAGCAATAAGGATAGGTTCGAACCGCCGGAGTGCTGGGCAAGAACAATCAACTCCGCCTGCTGCGGGTCGAGTTCGAGCGTCGCGTTACCGCCGACGACGACCTTCTTACCGTTTTCCTCTTGGATGTTCTGGCCGATCGCCAACACCCGAACATTGGAAAGTATCGTTTGAGTCGCCATCACCTCGGCGCCGCGCGCCTTCGTCGCCTCGTCATCGCGGTAGGTGCGCACGACGTCGACGCGGTCATTGGGCAGAATGAAGCCGCCGGCGGTCGAATCGCCGCTGTTTTCGATCTTGATCGCTACCGCTCGCATTCCGGTGGGCAAGATCGCCGACATGAACCCGCCGGCTCCGGCCTTGACCAGCTTGTCGCGTCGCACCGGCTCGCCACGAAGGAAGCCAATGCGAGTCATTGAACCCTTGACGTCATCCATCGCATGGGGATTGGCGGATTGAACGATCATCTGATCGGAGACGGCGGCCTTGGGCCACTCCTGCCAAGTCAAAGTATTTTCGGCCACGACCGTGCCCATGGGCACGTCCTGCGTGGCTACCAGAACCTGGTCCGTCTGAATTTTGGGCGCCGGCGCCACAACCGCCGTCGGGGCCGGCGCCGGTCCCGAATTGAACAGCATGTAGGCGGCGCCGAAAGCGACTACCGACACACCGAGCACCGCGATCTGCATCTTGTTCATTTGGCCAGGCCCTTTCGCGACACGCGACGTCGCTAGGGCCGACTATGAATCATCAATCGTCAAATTACGGTTAACCAGGCGTATCCAAACGATTGCCAAAGGATAAAGATTGAGCGCCCGCGACCAAGCGACCCTCCAGGTTCGCGCTTCGGCGGCGAACGCGGGTCAGGCGCTCGCCAGCGCGTGCCAGATCTGGGTCTGCGGGTATAGCATCATGCCCGCCGCGGCCAGGGCAATGCCATAGGGAACGCCGGATTTGCGATCATGCAGCCGCGCGATCCAGGCGCGCGCGGACAGCCAGACGGGTAAGTCGACCCTTCGCGCGACAAGTAGGGCGAGAGTCAGCATCCCGCCGAATATCGCCGAGGCGACGCTATAATCATAAAGGCCGCCCCACCCGAGCCAAAGCGCGGTCGCCGCCGCGAGTTTGGCGTCGCCGCCGCCGATCCAGCCCAGGGAGAACAGGCCGAACGCCAGCACCAAAACGGCCGCTCCGCAGGAAAGACTATAGAGTACCGCCTGCCCCGGAAGGCCAATGGCCAGAGCCACGACAAAGTAACCTACCGCCAAAGCGACGGTCAGGCGATTGGGAATCGTCATTGTCAGAAGATCCATCGAGGCGGCGAGCGCCATCGCGGCGGGGAAAAAAAGCAAAACCACGGGATGGAACAAAGCGGATGTCATGGGGCGCCTGTGATGAGCGGATTGGCGATTCACCATAGGAATGAAACGTTGATTCGGCGTTACCGCCCTCCGACGCGGCGGCGACAGCAAAACGCCGCCGGGGCTTTCCCCCCGGCGGCGTTTGCCGCATTCGCCCGATTGCGCGGCGAAGGCTTACTTCAACGAGCCCGAGACTTCCGAAAATACCGTGCTGAGCTGAGTGCCGAGGCTGCCGAGGATGGTGACGAGGGCGACGGCGATCAGCGAGGCGATAAGGGCGTATTCGATCGCGGTGGCGCCCGATTCATTGCCCGCGAAGGACTTCGTAAACTTTAACATTATGCCGCTCCTGCTTAAGTCGGACCTTGTTCCGTTGGATATATTCGTGGTTCCGGAACTGAGCAGAAGCTATCGAGGTCGCATTTCGACGAAGTTAAATCAAAGCTGTAAATTTGTGTCCGGCCTGTCGATTCGCGGCCAGGTCAAAGTCAATTCTACGTGAGTTACGCTACGTAAGACGGCCGTCCCTCGTCCGCCCATATTTTCGGCGAGCAGCGCAACTTGGTTGGCGGACGCACGGTTACGATCTAGCATGGCCGATCGAGTACAAGCCGACGTCGATCATTCCGGCGCGAAAGCCTGCTTCGCAATAGCTGAGGTAATATTCCCAGAGGCGCCGGAAGGGCGTGTCGAATCCGAGTTTCTCGATCTGCGGCCAGGCCTCCAGGAAGCGGCGGCGCCACTCTCGCAGCGTCAGCGCGTAACTGTCGCCAAAATTCTCGCTTGCCAACAGTTTCAGGTTAGCTTTCTCGAGAGTTTCGCGCAGAAAGGTCTTCGACGGCAGGAACCCGCCCGGAAACACGAACCGTTGGATAAAATCGGGGCGCCGGCAATAGGCCTCGAAATTTTCCTCATGGATCGTAATCGCCTGCAAAACACATAATCCGCCCGGTCGCAGCCGATCGCGGATCGTCTCGAAATATTTGGGAAGAAATCGACGACCCACCGCCTCGATCATTTCGATGGAGACGATGCGGTCGAAGGTGCCGCGCACATCCCGATAGTCTTCGAGCTTGAATTCCACTCGATCTTGAAGCTTCTCCGCCTGCACGAGCGACCTGGCCGCATCGAGTTGCGCGGGCGAAAGCGTGACGCTGGTGATGCGCTCGGCGCCCCGGCCGGCGATCGCGGCGGCGAGCCCGCCCCAGCCGCTGCCGATTTCCAGTACGGTCGCGCCCTGCGAAATCTCGAGCTTCTCGACGATTCGCGCCAGCTTCTCCCCTTGCGCCTCCTCGAGCGTCAGGTCTTTTCGCCGATAAATGGCCGAGGAATAGACCATGCGCCGATCCAGCCAATGCCGATAGAATTCATTGCCGAGATCATAGTGCGCCATAATATTGCGCCGGCTTCCCGCGCGGGTATTGGCGTTGCCGCAATGGGTGAGCCAATTGAGGAACCGAAACGGCAATGTTCCGCTCAGCGCGTCCATCATACTCGACCCGTTACGCGCGCCGAGTTCGATCAAGGCCTCGACATCGTCGCTGACCCAGTCGCCATCAAAATATCCCGTCGCCAAGCCGATGTCGCCCTGCGTCAGCAAGCGGCGCAAGCCGCGCCAATTCAGGAATCGGATGGATCCGCGCGGACCAGGCTGCGAGCCGACCCGGTCGAAAGCGCCACCGCCCGGCAACTCGACGCGAAGCGAGCCGACCGCGATTACCGCCAGCAAACGGCGTAGCGCGAACGCGCCCAGCCGGCCCGAAACACTGTCCCGTCGGACTTCGTCCGAACGCGATTCCGGAAGCAAGTTTTGCAAAGCCATGCGAAGACCCCGCTCACTGCCGTCGAAGCGGTCCAACGCGCGCCCGCGGCGGCCGCTCTGCTTAAAACCAAGTCTGACGTAGGAAATAGCTACGCGCAAGCCTTCCATGCCAGGCGTCCGCTTGATCCCGGCAAGGCGCATCTCTAAGAGTTTTCCGTTCGAGCGACGCTAAAATCCGCGAGCGGTTTCGATCCAGGGAGGCGACAATGGTGTCCGTTTTCGTCACGACCGCCGCCGCCGCCGCTATTTTTGCGTCTGGCGTCCTGGGATTGACGCTACAGAAGGCGCTCCCCGAGGCGCATACTTCCGACCGATCGCGCGATATCATCGGCGGCGTCGTCGGATTGCTGACGCTGCTGCTGGCCCTTGTGCTCGGACTTCTGATCTGGACGGCCTACGGCGTTACGACAACGCAGCGCAACGAACTGCAGCTGCTCGCCGTTCGCGCGCTCGAAGCCGATCTCGAACTCAAGCAATACGGCCCTGACGCGGCGCCGGGACGCGACATGTTGCGCACGGAAATCGTTTGGGCGCACGAACAGTTCTGGGGCGAAGCCGAGGCCAAAGCGCAAGCCTACGAAACCTCTTACCGCAACATGAGCGCCATGAGCGACTTCCTGAGCGGACTGCGCCCGACGACCGATAAGCAACGGCAGTTGCTGAGCGCCGCCTCCCAGCATTACGGCGCGATCGGCGAAACGCGGCTGCAAATGTCGCTGCAACTGATCGATGCGATCAGCTGGCCGCTCATTGTCACGGTGATTTCGTGGTCGTGTCTGTTGTTCAGCGGTTACGGACTTCTGTCGCGTGGGAATGCTACGACGCTCGTCGTTCTTGCGCTCGGCGCCGCGTCGGTGGCCAGCGCGATCTTCCTTATTCTTGAACTCAGTCAGCCCTACACCAGTCTGATACGGCTCTCGCCCACCGGCCTCGAGCAGGTTATCGTCGATCTCGACAAATGACGATCGAGAATGTTCGGCGTTCGAAAAATGGGGTAACTCCTTGATCCGACACTCGGCGCGACGCGCGTTCAATGCGGCTGCGACTATCCTTGCCCTGACCGCGACCGCCGCTCTGGCTGCGGCGGCTGCGACCTTGGAGATCGCCATGACGTTGTCGGCGCAGGCGCAGAACGTTTCGGCTTTCGCTTCGCGCGACGAGGCGCAGGCCTATCTCGCGCGAGCGTTGCCGCGCGCCACTGCCGCCAATCCGAAATTCGTCACCAAGCCCGACAACGTCGAAACCGTTTGGCGGACCCAATCGATCGTTTTCACCGATTCGTCCGCCGGGGGCATACAGGTTGCGATGGACGAGAGCTTCACCGAGACGCGCGGCGGGATCGCAAACCCGGGGACGCATCGGGCCGTGTTTTCGCTTGCGCAAGTGCGTGTTTCCCCCCACGTCTACCCGGCGGACGTAACGCCGGACGGCGAAAAGGCGCTCGGGATAATATTCACCTGTGAAGCGGGCAAATGCATTCAGGCAGTTTGGAACGGCGCGGAGTCGACGGCGGACGCAACCGACATCTCCATCCAGAACGACGATGAGCGCGCCCGAATTCTCGCCGCGTTCGAATATCTCAAATCGCTGAGCGGGGCGCCCAAGGCGCCGATCTGACCGCGAAACTTCGCCGACCCCTCCCAAGAGCGAGACGTATGGAAAATCACGGCCGCAAACTCCTCCCTGGCAGGCCGATTCCGGCTTCCGAGGTTCCCGACTATGCGGTCGACCGCACCGTCGGAGCAGAGGTGCTTTCGGCTCACTTCCTCGATCGCCTGAAGACGCTCAACGGGCTTGTCGCCGAATCGGGCGAGGTTCTCGAAGGCTGCGTTTTCTATTGGGATCGCGATCCCAATTTCCGCGTCAATCCGCCCGATCCCAGCCTCGCGCCGGCGCGTCGCAATGTCTGGCGCGCGACGCGATTCAAACACAGCCTGCTTGAGGTCGGCGTCAACGCCGGACACAGCGCATTGCTGTGCCTTTCCGCCAATGAACGTCTCGAATATCATGGCGTCGATATCGGAGTTCACAAATACACCGAGCCTTGCATCCGCTATCTCCAGCGCGAATTCCCGGGCCGGGTTCATTTTCACCCGGGCGATTCGCGCGAGGTTCTGCCCTATTTGGCGACACATAGGCCCGATCTCGACTTCGATATCTTCCATGTCGACGGGGGCCACACCGACATGCTGTGCCGCGCCGACGTCTCCAACTGCATTCGCCTCGCGGGCGGTAGGAGGGGCAAGCATCTGTTGCTCGACGACATCAACGCGAGCTGGATTTTCGATGTCTATTGCGAATTCGTCTCGCTCGGACATCTGGCCACGGAAACGCTGTTCGCCGATTGGGAAGACGTCGATCGCAACGTGCTGGCGCGCATCTCGTGACCGAATTCGCAACTTTCTGGAACGGCCCGCTGCACGCGACCGCCTATAGCTGCCTGGCCTCCTTTCCCGCTCACGGCGCGTCGCTGCGCCTTTACAGTTACGATCTCCATGTCGACGCGCCCAACGGCGTCGAGGTCGCCGACGCGCGTGAAATCTGTCCCGATGAAACGCTGACGCATCGCTACCTCGCCGGCGGCCGGCCTTCGCTGGCGACCTTTTCCGATCGTTTTCGTTACAGCCTACTTGGCTTGGTCGATTGCTGCTGGGTGGACGCGGACATGATCTGCCTTAAGCCTCCCCATCTGGCGGCCGAGACGATCGTGCTGGGCTTGCAACCCGAGGCGAACGGCAAGGCGCTCGTCAACAACGCGGTGATGAAGCTGCCGGCGGACGATCCGGTACTGAAGGAAATGAGGGAGCAGGCGGAGGCCGCGGTCGACCGCGACCTTTCCTGGGGCGCGATCGGTCCGTTCCTGCTGACGGAAGTCGCCGAACGGCACGGCCATTATCGGCTCGCCCGCCCGCCCTACGAGTTCTATCCCATCGGCCCCGACGAATTCTGGCGGTTGCTGCTGCCCAGATACCGCGACGAGGTTGCGGCGACGACGACGGGAGCGACGATGCTGCATCTTTGGAGCGAACTTTGGCGCCGGTGCGGGTTGGATTTTTCGGCGGCGCCGCCGAAAGGCGCCTATCTCCACGACCTCTTCGTCCAACTGCGCACGCTCGACCGGTTTCAACGCGTTTATACCGTGCCGGAACTGAGCGAACGGCTCGGGGACTGGATTTCGCCCGCGAAGGGGCCGAGTTGATGAGGGACCGCAAGACGCGGCCTGCGACAAGTCAGGCGCCCGGCAAGACCGATCTCAGGAGCGTGTTCACGGCGATCGCCGACGCGAACAAATGGGGCAGCCGGGAAAGCGTGAGCGGCGAAGGCTCGACGATGGCCTACACCTACAATCTGCGTCACGAACTGCCTCGTTTCATCGACGAATTCGGCGTCCGTTCGATGTTCGACGCGCCCTGCGGCGACTTCAACTGGATGAAGGCGGTCGATTTCCCTGCCGGCTTTCACTACGTCGGGGGCGAGATCGTGCCTTCACTGGTCCTCGCCAACAGGCGCGATCACGCGACGGCGAACCGCGAATTCATCGAGTTCGATATCGCGGCGGACAAGTTTCCGAAATGCGATCTGTGGTTTTGTCGCGACTGCCTGTTCCATTTGCCGTACAAATCGATATTCGCGGCGATCGCGGGCTTTCTCGGCGCGGATATACCTCTACTGATGACGACCACCCATATAAACGCTACGCGCTTCCGCAATAAGGACATCGAAGGCGGAGATTATCGTCAAATCGACCTGTTCGGCGCGCCCTTCCATTTCCCCCGAGAGGTCCGTTACCGGATACCCGACTATGTATTTCCGTTCCCGCAGCGCGAAATGTGCGTCTGGTCGAAGGACCAGGTCGCTTTTGCATTGCGACGAAGCGCGCGGTGACGATCGAGGGAGCTCGGCTTGAGCGTCCAATCTAGCGCGGACGGCTACGACGCGGATCGCGCGCCAAATGGATGGGGCGCCTTCAGTCACGCCGCTTTCACGGTCATCTGGACCGCGAGCATGATTTCGAATGTCGGCATCGCGATGTTCGACACCGCCTCCGGTTGGTTCATGACCAATCTCAGCGGCGAACCGATGCAAGTGTCTTTGGTACAGGTGGCCACCTGCCTGCCGCTGTTCTTATTCACGATACCCGCTGGCGCGCTTACCGACATTGTCGATTCGCGGCGCCTGCTTATCGGGGTCAACGTGGGCGTCGCCTTTGTCGCCGCTTCGTTTGCGCTCGCGGTTTCGCTCGATTGGGCGACGCCGAACATTCTGTTGCTGACGACATTCCTGCTTGGCGTCGGCGGCGCGCTCGCTGCCCCGGGGTGGGTCTCGATCGCGCCTTTGCTGGTGCCGCGGCGCGATCTCGATCGGGCGGTGTCCGCCAATACCGTGGGGTACAACATGAGCCGCGCGATCGGTCCGGCGGTCGGCGGCCTCATCATCGCCGCCGCAGGGATCGCGGCGCCATTCTGGTTTTACGCGGCGAGCAATCTCGTTGTCCTCGCTGCGCTGCTGTGGTGGCGCCAGCCTCGTCGCGCTTCGGACGGCCTGCCGAGCGAACGGCTGGCGAGCGCGGTGCTGACCGGACTTCGCCACGCCCGCAATAACGCGCATCTGCATTCAACCTTGGTGCGCACGGTCGCGTTCTTCCCTTTCGCCAGCGCCTATTGGGCGCTGCTGCCGCTTGTGGCTCGTCGGCAGATGACGCAGGGGCCGGAATTCTACGGGTTGCTGCTAGGGGCGATCGGCGTCGGCGCGATCGGCGGCTCGCTGCTGCTGAACCTGTCGAAGCGCAATCTCGGACCCGATGGCACGGTCGCCGTTTCGACGCTCGCTACGGCGGTCGCGCTTGCGCTGCTCGGATGGACCAAGCTGGCGGTAGTCGCGCTCGGCGCCTGCCTGCTCGCCGGCGCCGCTTGGACGCTAATTCTCTCCACGCTTTACGTTTCGGCTCAAGTCGCTCTGCCCGATTGGGTGCGCGGGCGCGGTCTGGCGATTTTCTTGACCGCGATCTTCGGCGCTTCGACCGTCGGCAGCGCCGCCTGGGGGCATATCGCCGGACAACAGGGCTTAACGACCGCGCATTATCTCGCGGCGGCGGGCGCCCTTCTCTTCATTCCGATCACTTGGGGATCGCGACTGCAGACCGGGCTAGGGGTCGATTTGGCGCCGTCGCTACATTGGCGCCAGCCCAATGTGGTTCTCGACATTCAGTTGCGTCAGGGTCCCGTGCTGGTGACGATCGAATATCAGGTCGATCGCATCAACCAAAGCGCGTTCTTAACCGCCATCGAAGAGGTGGGACGTGAGCGTAAGCGCGACGGCGCCTACGCCTGGGGCGTCTTTGAACACCTCGGCGCCGAAGGCAAATTTGTCGAGACTTTTCTTATCGAGTCTTGGCTTGAACTGATGCGGCAGCACGAACGCGTGACCAATGCGGACATGATTCTCGAAAAGAACGTGGGCAAGCTGCTCGTCGCCTCGCCAAGCGTCGAGCACATGATCGCGCCCAAACGCATTCGCAGTCGAGCGAGGTCCATCCCGGAAAAGGTTCGAGACGAGGGTAAAGCGAACCCGTAGGCCGGAATTAGCCGCGGCGATGCCGGGCGCCGACGATCGCGCGCCAGAATCCGTCGCCGACCAACTCAAGCCCAACGATGCGAAAATTCAGATCGACGCCGTCGAGCACTTCATAGGCCGTGTTGCTGCAGACCGAGAATACCGTCTCGCCCTCGCGGCCGAGAAAGACGCCGACCTTCATCAGGAAGCGGCGCAAAATTCTCCCGCCGGGATCGCATAAATTGGCGCGTTCGAGATCGTCGTCCGGCTCTTTGTCGATCAGCGGAACGTTGAACACGATCAGATCGAAATTCCGCTCGGCGACATTCTCGAACAGATCGGATTTGACAACGTCGATCGGAATTTTGTTCAGATTGGCGTTGTTGACGAGCGAGTCGATCGCTTCA
The DNA here is from genome assembly GCA_037446355.1 of Beijerinckiaceae bacterium. Lineage (GTDB taxonomy): Bacteria > Pseudomonadota > Alphaproteobacteria > Rhizobiales > Beijerinckiaceae > Roseiarcus. Next base: position 79,881 of record JBBIIT010000001.1, read on the forward strand.
TCGCTGATGTCTGTCGCCACGACATGCGACTTCCAGCGCGCGGCGACGAACAGCGAAATCGCGCCGCATCCCGCGCCAATCTCCAGCGTCCGCGGGATCGCCGGCTTGTGCAGCGCCATGATGTTGCGAATAAACAGCAGTGAACTGGAATCCGGGGTCGGATGGTAGACGCCTGCGGGCGCGTCGATCATCAAGCCGTCGACAATGAACCGCGCCGGCTTGCGTTGCTCCTCGACGTGCTGCCGGTGTCCGGCCGAAATGTCGATGAAGGCGGTCGAAACCAACTCGCTGAGCCCAAGGCGCTGCAACACGCGCCGACGCGCGGCCTGCTTATCCGAGACAAGAATCGCCAGTCCGTCTTCTCGCGCCAACATTCGATTTCACTCGGTTTGCGAGGCGGCGGACCGGCATGGGGACCGAGCGGACGCAACGCGCGATGCGGGCGGCAGGCCGTCGGGCCGGCCGTTCAATTGTCTCTACCCTTCAAGGTTTCGTGTCCATATAGGGAATGTTACAGGTTTGGGAATAGGCGGGGCCAACGCAGTTTACCATCAAAATTGCGCGAAATGTGCGCGCGAAGGGTTCCCGACGCCAGTTCGGCGTAGACCAAGTGGCTGCGATTCCAGCGATTTCTTCTTGCGGCCGGATCGCTATCCTCGCGCGCAAAGCAGAGTAAAGCGCCGCCGGCGAGGAGCCAACCGATGCGGGTCTTGGTAGTCTATGCGCATCCGTCGAAAACGAGTTTCCTCGGGGCGCTTCACGCGACCGCTTGCGAGCGGCTGCGTCGCAACGGGATGGAAATTGACGATCTCGACCTGTATGAAGAGAATTTCAATCCTCTGCTTTCTAAAGAGGCGCTTGCCCATTACCTCGATGTCACCGCGAATCGCGGGGAGGTCAGCGGCTATGTCGACCGCCTGCTCGCCGCAGACGCCCTCGTGCTGATATATCCAGTTTGGCACGATGGAGTTCCGGCTATCCTCAAAGGCTTCATCGACCGAGTGTTCCTGCCGGGCGTCGCGTTCGAGATCGGCGCCGACGGCGTTTTTCGGCCCCGGCTGTCTCGGATTCGTCGGATGGCGGCGGTCGCGACTTACGGCGCCGATCGTCGACGCACGGTCGGCATCGGCGATCTGCCGCGTCGCATGTTCGCGCGCAATCTCTGCGAACTGACGCCGCGAGATTCGGTTCGCCAATATCTGGCTGAATACGGCATGGACCGAGCGGACGCGGAGCAGCGCGCGCGGTTCTTGCGTCGCGTCGCCCGCGCCTTCGACAAGTGGCGCTAGATCGCAAAACGCGAGACGACGGGATGCCGGCGAGCATGGCGTCGAGCCGCCGTCGCGATCAGCAGCGCCACCTGCGGCGGCTCGCGCAGTAAAGCCTGCAGCCGATCTTCGCGCAATCGATCGTCATTGGTCACGCGTCCGGGCAGATACCGCGCCTCGAGCCAGGATTCGATCAGGAAGGTTTCGAGGAATAGACCCTTCTCCCCGACATCCTCGAACACTCCCCATGCGAATGCGCCATCACGCCGTCGTTGCAACCCGATTTCCTCGATCGCGCTGAGAAACGGCTTGGGATCCTCGCCGGCGATTCGGTATCGGACCGTAACCAATACGGGCCCGCTGTCGTCATCGGGCTGGCGCAAGAGCGCCGGCGGCTGCCAATGCATCGCCGGAGTCAGATCCACCCCTTCGGCCGATTGCAGTTTCCACCGCCAAGTCAACGGAATCGCGATGAGCGCGCAGGCCGCGGCGACATAGTGCGCGGTTGAAAGTCCCGTGTGCGCCGCCAGCCAACCCCATGTCGCGCTGCCCAGCGTCACCGAGCCGAAAATCAACGTCAGGAACACGGCGAGTCCGCGGCCGCGCACCCAGTCCGGCAGCGCGATCTGAGCGGAGACGTAGAGGGTAGCCAATACGACCGTCCACGATGCGCCGGCCACAAGGGCCGCCGCTAGCGCCATCGCAGGATCGCGCGCCGAGCCGAACAGGATCAAAGCGGCGACGATGCCGATGGTGCCGAGCGCGACGACGCCATCCGGCCCCAGCGCCGCTTTCAACCGGCGCAGAGCGAATGTGCCGCCGACGGCGCCGACGCTTATCGCGCCGATCAATAGGCCATAGAGTTCGGGTCCCTGCGTCATTTGGCTGCGCGCGACCAAGGGCAGCAGAGCTGTGTAGGCGGCGGCGAATGGGTAGACCGCGAGCGTGCGCGCCATCGTCGCGCGCAAATGCGGGTTGAACAACGTGTAGCGCACCCCCGCGCGCATGGCGCCCATGAACCGCTCCGCCGGAAGATTCACCGGCGCTGTTTCCGGGGCGCGCCACCAGACCAGCGCGGCGAGGGTCAAGCAGTTGGAGACGACAAACAGCCAGTAGGGCAAGGCGACGCCAAAGCGTGAAATCAGAAACCCTGCGATCGGCGGACCGATCGCACGGCTGATGTTGTAACCGGCGCTATTGGCCGCGGTCGCGTCGTCGAGGTCGCGCCGTGGCACCAGAATAGGCGTGATCGCCATCCAGGCCGGCGCGGCGATCGACCAGGATGCGCTGAGGAGGAAAATCGTGGTCAGCAGCAAATTTCCCGATTCCGCGCCGAAACTCACCATCGTCGCGAACGCCAGAATCAGCAGCGTGATGAAGCTCTCGACGAAAATCAGAAACCGGCGCGCCGCGACGAGGTCGGCGATAGCTCCCGCCGGCAGCGTGAACAAGAACATCGGCAGGCTGCTCGCCACCTGGACCATCGAGACCGCCAGCGGATCGGGGCTGAGATTGGTCATCAGCCACGCCGACGCCGTGTCGGACATTGCGATGCCCGTCAACGAACCGGTCGTCGCGAGCCAGATGACGAGGAACGCCGTATGCGAGAACGCGCCCCATTTCGAGCGTGGCTCGGTTTCCGGGGTCAGGGCTGTTGCTTCCGGAGTCAATTCCGCGCCCTTTCCCGCTTTTCACGCGCGGCAAAGCCGAACATGTGCCGCCCAGCGGTGAGTTCGCTCGCCAATCTAAGCGCGCGCGCGCCGCTTTCCAAGGCCGGCGGCGCGCGGTTGCCAAAAGGCTCGCGCGAGCCCAATTTCCCAGCCGCCTAAACTGTGTTTGAGTCACCTGATGACAGATTCCACGCCTCACTTCTGGCCCGAATTCACCGGAAAGGTGGTCATCGTCACCGGCGGCGGTTCGGGTATCGGCCGCGCGATCGTAACCGCCTTTGCGCGCAACGGCGCGCGGATCGTCGCAGCCGGCCGCGATGCGCGAAAGCTGGAACGCACGGTCGCGGCCGTCAACGCGGAATATGGCGTGGAAGCGCTCGCTGCGCCGACCGACGTATCCGATCCAAGTTCCTGCGCCGCGTTGATCGAGGCGGCGACGGCGAGGTTCCGCGCGCTCGACGTGCTCGTCAATAACGCCGCGTTATTCGCCCTGACGCCGCTGCTCGACGCCGCAAGCGACGCCGCCGCGTTGACGATGGCGACGAATTTCCATGGCCCGCTGTTTTGCGGCCAAGCATTCGCGCGCTGGGCGATCGCCAACGAGCGGCCTGGCGCCATCGTCAACGTGAGCAGCATTGCCGGCGCGCATCCGGCGCCCGGCTGCGCGCTCTATTCGGCGTCGAAAGCGGCGCTCGACAGCCTGACGAAGTCGATGGCGCTGGAATGGGGACCGCTCGGCGTCCGTGTCAGCGGCGTCGCGCCGGGCCATGTCGACACCGAAGGCGTGCGCGCCGATTTCGAGTCCGGCGCGCTCGATTATGAGCGCATCTTGGGGACCATTCCGGCCCGCCGGATCGCGGACGTCGACGACATCGCCAACGCCGTGTTGTTCCTTGCGAGCGCGCAGGCCCGCCATGTCGTCGGCGCCACACTGACGATCGACGGCGGAGAAGCGATGTAAAGGCTCAAGCGAAGCCGCGCGCGGCCTCGCGATGAAGCGCCATCAGGCGTTCGAGATCGACTCCGACCGGCATGCCTCCAACGACGCGCCAATCGCCGGCGACCATCACGCGATCGGCGCGATGCGCGCCGCACAGAACGAGCGCGGCGATGGCGTCGTGAGCGCCGGAAAAGCGCGGCTCGTCTAGCGTGAATAGCGCCAGATCCGCTTCGCGCCCGACTTCGATACGGCCTATGTCGTCGCGGCCGAGACAACGCGCGGAACCTTCCGTGGCCCATCGCAACGCATCCAGATGGGTGACGCGCGAGGCGCCGTATCGCAACCGCCCCAGCATCAGCGAATGACGCACCGCCTCCATCATGTTGGACGAATCGTTCGACGAGGAGCCGTCGACGCCGAGGCCGACAGGCGATCCCGCGCTCTCGAAATCCCGCGTCGGACAAATGCCCGCCGCGAGCACCATGTCGGCGGCGGCGCAATGACAGACGCCGACGCCGGCCCGGCCCAGCCTTTCGACGTCGCGATCGTTGAAATGCACGGCGTGCGCGAGCCAGACGCGGGAATTGAGCCAGCCCGTCGCCTCGAGAAAATCGACCGGACGCATCCCATGCGCCTCGACGCAATAGCGCTCCTCGTCTTCGACCTGGCACAGATGGGTGTGCAGCCGGCAGCCGCTGGATTTGGACAGATGCGCGAGATCGATCAGCAGTGGTTTGTGGACGGCGAAGGGCGAGCACGGCGCGTATGCGATCTGCATCATCGAACCGGGGCTGGGATCGTGGAACAATTTTGTCACCCGCTCGCAGTCGCGCAAAATCGTTTCGTCGTCCTGCACCACATTGTCGGGCGGCAGGCCGCCGTCTTTGACCGAGAAGCTCATCGCGCCACGAGTGATCGTCATGCGAAGATTAAGCGCCTGCGCCTCCTCGGCCTCGATGTCGATCGCGTTTTCGAGCCCGGGCGGAAAGAGGTTATGATGATCGGCGGCGGTCGTGCAGCCCGATAGCAACAGTTCGATCAACGCCATTCGCACCGCGAGGCGCAGGCTGTCGGTATTGACGCGCGCCCAGATCGGATAAAGCGCGACCAGCCACGGCGCCAAGTCCTCTTTCAATCCGGCGGGATGGGCGCGCACGAGGGTCTGGTAGAAATGGTGATGAGTGTTGACGAGCCCCGGCAGCACGACATGCCGCGACGCGTCAAACGTCGCCTCGACGGGAAGCGCCGGCGTGCGGTCGCGCCCGACCAATTCGACGATTTTGGTTCCATCAACGACAACGCCCCGCTCCGCGCCCGCGGCGAGAATGTCGAGCGGATCCTTGATCCAAAGCCGCATTCCGCGCGCGCTCTTATTTCGGCCGTAGGTCGACGCCGACGCCTTTGTTGACGAATTGCAGCGTGTAGCCCTTCTTATAGTCGGTGGTCGGCTTGACGAGACCGGATTTCACCATCTTGTCGAAGAAGTCCTTGACCCGCTCGTCGCTCATCGCGCCGATGCCCTTGGTCAGCGTGTCGCCCGAATCGACGACGCCATATTCCTTGAGTTTCGAGACCGTGTAGGCGATCTGCTCGTCCGTCATCTCCGGATTGTCTTTCTTGATCGCCGCGTTCGCCTTCGCGTTGTCGCCATACAAATAGTGATACCAGCCGATCGCCGAAGCATCCACGAATCGTTGCACGAGGTCGGGGGTTTTCTCGACAATTTCCTTGCGCGTGATGATCGTCGTCGCGTAGCTCGAATAGCCCTGATCGGCGAGCAGGAATACGTTCGGCTTGAAGCCTCCCTGCTTCTCGACTTCGAACGGCTCCGAGGTCACATAGCCTTCCTGAATCGAATCTTTGTCCGCGATGAAGGTTGCGGAGTTGTAATTGTATGGCTTCACGTTTTCGTCTTTGAAGCCATAGGCCATGCGCAGCCAGGCATAGAAGGAGGTCAGCGCGCCCTTGCTGACGATCGCGGTCGCCTTGGGCAAATCCTCCCATTTGTCGAAGCCGACGCCCGGATGCGACATCAGGATCTGCGGGTCTTTCTGAAAGTCGGCAGCTACGGTGATGACCGGGAAATCCTGCTCGACCGAGAAGAAGTCGCCGAGCATGTCGCCGCCCATATAGAACTCGATCTTCCCCGCGATCAGCAATAGGCCGCCATTGGACATCGGGCCGCCCGGCAGGATCGCCACGTCGAGTCCGTATTTGGCGTAAGTGCCGTCAACCGCGGCCTGATAATAGCCGCCGGCTTCGGGATCTGCGAGCCAGTTGGTGCCGAACGTCACCTTGTCCAGGGCGAACGCGGACGTGGACGCTGCGAGCAGACCCACCAATCCGACCAGAGCTGCGACACGCATGATGTACCCCCCTGCCTTATTTCCGGCGCCGCCGACCGTCGATTTAGGCGAAGGCGTCGGAACCTCGGACACAACACAATAGCGCGGGCCGCCGTGCAAGCGATTTCAAATCGATGTCCGCTTTTGAGGCCGAGCGCGCACTCTTGTCAGGCGCCGATGGTCATGGCATAGCCAACAGGTTCCCGTCGATATCCGTACGGCGAACGCCTGCGTTTTCGGCGTCGCGTCGAGCCGCGGGGCGACGCGAACGAGCAGCGGAAAGTTGCGCGCCTGGGTTCGGGAGGAGCCGTGGTCTCGTCGTTTCCCATTGCGCCGGCCGGGGGTTGTGCGCGCCAGCCGCAAATTCCTCGGCGGCGAAGTCCGTCGCGATGAGCGAAGACTTCGCCGTTGCGACCGCCTCCGCGCCGCGTCCCGGCGCCCTGTCCGCAGCGCCGCTCGTCGCACTGCGGGGAGTGCGCAAGGCGTTCTTCAGTGGCACTGTCGCGCTCGAGGGGCTCGATCTCGACGTCCGCGATGGTGAGTTCCTGACTCTGCTCGGCCCTTCGGGCTGCGGCAAATCGACTGTGCTTCGTCTGATCGCGGGACTCACCGCCAAGAGTGCGGGTACGATCCAATGGCGCGGTCAGCCGAGTCTCGGTTTCGTGTTCCAGGAGCCGACGCTCGCGCCGTGGTCGGACGTTCAGACCAATGTCTGGCTTCCGTTGCGGCTCAAGGGCGTTTCCAAAGCGGCCGCAGGCGAACGCATTGAGGAAGCTCTGGCGCGCGTCGGCCTCACCGGCTTCGAGAAGGCCTATCCGCGCGAACTCTCCGGCGGAATGAAGATGCGTGTGTCAATCGCGCGGGCGTTAGTGATGCGCCCGGCGCTCTTGTTGATGGACGAGCCTTTCGCCGCGCTGGACGAAATCACGCGCTCGCGCCTCAACGACGACCTGCTGAGTTTGAGATCGACGCTGGGCGCGACCATCGTGTTCGTCACCCATTCGGTTTACGAGAGCGTTTATCTCTCGACGCGCATCACCGTCATGGCGCCGCGCCCGGGGCGCGTCGTGGCCGATATTCACGTCGACGCCGAACGGCCGCGCAACGAAGAGTTCCGACTAAGCGCTTATTACGCCGACAGATGCCGCGAAACGTCCGCAGCGTTGCAGCATGCGATGGGCGAGGCATAGCCGCAATTTTGCTGCGCGAGGGATCGCAACGTGAATAGGGCGACATTCGAGGATTACCTCTTTCCGACCGCGCTGTTCCTGATCGCCGTCGGCGGCTGGGAAGCGCTCGTCCGTATCAATCACATTCCCTCCTTCGTGCTGCCCGCGCCGAGCCAGGTGCTCGTCACGCTGTACGACGATTGGGGCACGCTCTCTCGCTCGCTGATGGTGACTCTGAGCATCACCTTCGAAGCGCTGTTCGCGGCGATCGTCGGCGGCGTCGCACTCGCGCTGGGGTTCCGTTTGTGGCGGCCGCTGGAGCGCGCCTTCTTCCCATTCGCCGTGGTGATGCAAGTGACGCCCGTTATCTCGATCGCTCCGTTGCTGCTGGTCTATCTTTCGTCCAGCGCGGCGGTGCTCGTATGCGCGTTCCTGGTCGCGTTTTTTCCCATTCTCTCCAACACCGCGCTCGGTCTCGCCTCCGCCGATCACAATCTGATCGATCTGTTCGAACTCTATGGCGCGAGTTCGTGGCAGCAGCTCATGATGTTGCGCCTGCCCTCGGCGCTGCCCTATTTCCTCGGCGGCTTACGCATCGGCGGCGGACTGGCCCTGATCGGCGCGATCGTGGCGGAGATCGCCGCGGGCTCTGCGGGCTCTGGATCGGGTCTGGCGTTCCGAATCGTGGAATCGGGATTTCGTCTCAACATTCCGCGCATGTTCGCGGCGCTGCTGCTGATTTCGCTGACTGGAATACTGATCTTCCTGTTCTTTACCGGCTTGTCTTATCTGCTGCTGCATCGCTGGCACGACAGCGCGCGGGGGCGCGAGCGCTGAGTCGCGATGCGACACGAGGCCCGCGCTACCGCCGGACCCAACGCACCTGCGTAAGCTTATGCCGCGCGTCCAGCACCTGCATCGGTTCCGGGGTGAGCCCGCCCGCCCGCAAGATTTCCTCGGGCGTCCTGCCCGTCCCTACGGCGGAGAACACCGGAACGCCCTTATCGAGGCTGACTTTGGCGGCTTTGGAAAGATAAAAAGCGGAATAGCGGTTGAGAAACATGTCATAGGCGGCGGTACCGCCGAGGATGGCGATCAGTCCGCGCGTCAACCCAAGCGATCTTGCAGCCTCGTCCAGCGATGCGCCGGCAGGGTTCCAGAACCACACGTTGCGATGCTCGGGATCGGGCTCCAACGCGCGCACCGCGCGCGTCATCAACAGGCGTCGGCGCGAAGCCGAATTCGCCTGACCTTCGTGCGACATGCGCCCATGCACGAGGAGATCGGCATTGTCCAGCGACTCTTCGAATAGTTTCAGGTCCGCTTCAAATTTCAGACTGTTCGGCATGAGGCCGGTCGAATCCGCAATCATGCCCTGCGAGCTGACGATCGCATGACCCTCTATTCGCAGCATTTCGCCTTTAGGCTTGCTCATCGTCTCGCGCGAACTCGTCAGAGCCCTCCGACCGCGCGCAGGAATTCGCCGCGCGTGCGGGCGTCGTCGCGGATGACGCCGAGTAGGCGGCTGGTCGAAAGAAGCGAACCGGGCGTTTTCACGCCCCGCAGAGTCATGCAGCTATGCTCGGCCTCGATGACGACGCCGACGCCCACCGGATTGAGCACTTCCTGGATCGCCTCGGCGATTTCCGAGGTGAGCTTTTCCTGGATTTGCAGGCGGCGCGAGAAACCCTGGACGACGCGCGCGAGCTTGGAGATCCCGACCACGCGGTCGCGCGGGAGATAGCCCACGTGCGCCTTGCCGACGACCGGCAGCATGTGATGCTCGCAAAAGCTGACGACGCGCACGTTGGAAAGCACGATCAATTCGTCGTACCCGCCCGTCTCCTGAAAAGTGCGTTCGAGATAATGACGCGGATCCTCGCTATATCCACTGAAGAGATCGGAATAGGAGCGCGCCACTCGCGCGGGCGTGTCGAGCAGCCCCTCGCGGTTCGGATCGTCGCCCGCCCACTCGATCAGCACGCGCACCGCCGCCTCGGCGTCGGCCTGGGTGACCTTCCGACGCGCCGTTGCGGGTTTCTTCTTAGCGGCCATGATTTCTTCCTGGCGATGGCGGGTTAGGTTCGAAACTGGATGTTGGATTCGACGCATAGCATGGGCGGCGCCGATGAGAAAGAAACCGCGTGGTCAAGGGAGCGGGCGAGGCGACCTGCCCTGCGCGGCGTCGAGCGCCGCCGCAGACGTCGAACGGCGGATCCTGCCGTGCGCGGTCTTGCCCCAATAAAAGGGACGTATGGCGAGTTCGAATAGGGCGATCCAAGTCGCGGCGCCGACGAGCAGATAATAAGCGGGCATCAGCGCGAGCGCGCGGGCGACATTGCGCATTCTGCGTCGCCGCATCGCTACGACCGCGGAGGCGACGACCGAATGCGCTCCGGCGAGCATGAGCAAATATGTGATTACGTCGCCCGCGCGCTCGCCCCAGCCGAAGCCTACGGGATCGCCCAGGACTGAACGCGCCAGCGCGTCGAACAATAGCGGCGCGCCAAACAGCCCTGACAACACAGCGCCGAGGATCAGCAGCGCCGCGTAGAGGGCGCGGAGGCCGCCCAGCTCTCGCACAAATCGGTCGGGCCGGCGCGAATGAACGACAAGCGTTTGCATCCAGCCTTTTTGCCAACGCACGCGCTGCCGGAACCAGTTTCCAAGTTCGTTCGGCGCTTCCTCCGCGGTGTCCGAAGCCAACGCGCCGACACGCGCGCCAAATCGCGCGAGCCGTATGCCGAGATCGGCGTCCTCGGTCACGTTCCAGGCGTCCCAGCCACCGACGCGGCGCAACGTGCGCGCCCGGAAATGATTCGAAGTGCCGCCCAGCGCGACGACGAGATCGAGCGCCGCCAGACCAGGATTCACCAGGTCGAAAAGAACGGCGTACTCGATCGCGAACAGCGCGCTGAGCCAGGAATCATCGGGATTTTCGATCGTCAGGCGCGCCTGAAGGCAGTCGACATGGCGGTCCGCATGGAACCGATGCGCGGCTTTGCGCAGTTGATCGGGATCGGGAATATCTTCGGCGTCGTACACGACGACAAGCTCGCCGTGCGCGACCGCGAGTGCGACATTGAGCGCCCGCGGCTTCGTGCGAGGAGCCCCGGGCGGGGCGACAATCACGTCGTAACGGGCGGGCAGGCGCAGCGCGGCGACCGCAGCGAGGGTCTCCCGATCGTCACGTTCGAGTACAAGCTTGATGTCAAGTTTGGCTTTGGGATAGTCGAGTGCGTCGAGCGCCTGGACGAGCCGTCGAACGACCGACGCCTCGCGATAAAGCGCGACGATCACCGAATAGACCGGCAAGTCTCGATCTTCCAGCGGGGGAGAGGGCTCGGGCGTATCGGATGCGGCCACCGCTATCGTACGCAGCCAGATTCCTCCGGCGAATGCAAGCCAAAGCACGAGGGAAATCGCCACGCGCAGCGCGGAAGGCGCATAAATCGAGAGCGCGATCGCCGCCAAAGCGGCTAAGACCGCAATCGCAATTTGGGCCGCGTTCAGACCGCCCAGGGCCGAAAGGGATGGGTCCGCCTCGGTCAAGTCCCTCGCCGCGTGGCGGGCGATAGGCGCGCCAAGACAGTTGCGAATGTAGCCATTGAGGCGCTGACGGGAGCAAATGGAAATCGGGGGGGGCGCCCGGCCTTCCTCGAGCCCTTCCAACAGGTAGGAAACCGTGGCGTCGCTGGGCGCGAGCACTGCGCGCGCGCCGCTCTCGTCCGGCTCGAGCGCTATGAAACCGGCGCGTATCGCGGCGTTGGGATCTCCTCGCTCTTTCAGCTCCGGCTTGCCCGCGTAATAGGGCAATCCGAGGCGGTCCGCGAGCGCCCGCGCATAATGTTCCTCGGTAATGAAGCCTTCGGCCAGCAACGCCGACAGGGCGGGAGCGCCGGCGCGATCGGCTATCTCGGCGGCCCGCCGCAAAGTGTCGGCAGAGACGCCGAAGTCCGCGAGAAATGCGATCTCTTGCGGAATCTTTCGCGCGGAAAAAAGACGAAATTCAGCTGCATTCGCCGCCCGCGCGGGCGCGCGAATATCCGTATTCGGGAGCTCGGTTACGCCGCGCAAATACACAACCCCCGCAGCGAAGCCGGTTCGAACGCCCGGGTCGCCGCCCCTCCGCTTAGCCGGATTCAAAATGACGTAGCGTTAGTGGGTTGTCACGACAAAATTCGAAGAGAAGCCCGGCCGCTAGGCTCCCCTGACAATTTCCCGACGCGGCGCCCGCGAAACCCGAAATTTACGAACGCAGCAGCGACCCGACGCTTGGCGCTCGCCTCGGCGTCATTGCCGCCCTCGCAGCGGACGTAACGCTTTCGCTGTCGCCTCCCGCTCCGTGGCTCTGGCTGATGCCCCATATCGCGGCCTGCGTCCGATTGTTGACTCGGATCTTGCGCAGAATCGCTTTGACATGGACCTTGACCGTCGCCTCGGCGATGTCGTTTTTGCGAGCGATTATCTTGTTGGAGTCGCCTTCGATCAAGCAGCGTAAGATTGTTCGTTCTCTTTCGGACAATCGAGGCGAGCCGCGATGCAACCTCTCACTGTAGGCGTTCGCTGACGCCGTCTCGGCGCCCGGTTCGATTTCTCGGCTAATCGGGGCGGTGATCGGTGGGAGCGGCCCGTTATCGCGAAACACCAGCGAAATCTTCGCGTCCGGCGAAGCCGATTCGCCAGCCATAAGCAATTCCAGCGATTTTATTAAAATTTCGCAGGTTGGCCGTAAACAATACGCGCTCGCGCCAAGGCGCGCAGCCGCGTATATTTCTTCGTCACTAAGTTCTTTGTGATCGGCCAATAGCAGAACAATTGCATCGGGCCACTGTTCTTTCACGCGCCGTATCTGCGAAAGCAGCAATTCACTATTACCGCCAACAGTTATTATTATAACGTTCGCATCCGCTTTTGGGATGCAAAAAGTCGTAGTACTGTCTAAGCTCGCCGCCGCCACTACGACTCGATACTCAGCCTCAACCAGGATCCGCTTTAGCCCCTCAAGAAGCAAAGCGTTTTCGCCAACGAGCACTGCCGCGCGGGAATGCTTTCGCATGAACGCCTCCCCATAACCAACGCCCCCTCGCAAGCGGACAACCGCCGCCGCAGGGCAATGAATTCCCCCCTCCCCATCTTCCAAACTGTTCTTTGCCGTCTGCATAGATATCCGACGGATGAAGTAACTCTTTAGCGCAATATTAACCCTGAAACAAGCATCCTTAACGATCCGAAGACTCGGCTAGATGATGGTTTTGTGGCGCAACGTTCGTCCGTGGCCTCCTCGACACGAAATATTCAGTTCGTAACATATATGTCTTACGCAATTTGGGTATCTCGCGCAGCCCCGGAATCACCAGGCCTTCCGCCGGGCCCGCTGCCAGCGCGATTGCGGGCACCCTCGCATGATCGTCGCAACGCCGATCGCGTCAGCCAAGCCGATGGGCCTTCAACGATACATTTGCACGTCCGAAATTCGCTTAGTGGAAGACGGTCGACGGCGGATCGATTCGCACGTCGAAAGACAGAAAGCGATCGAACAGAGTGGTCTTGCGGTAGAAATGTCGCACATTCCCAGCAATTCCGCTTGTTGATTCGGCGCGTGTATCGAGCAGGCCGAACCAGACCAACGGACGCAATATCCGGGCTTCCATCATAAGAGACCCTGTATCCCAGTTCGCTTCAATCACCTCTCGCACCGGAATGACACATAACCGCGTCAACTCCTCGGCATTCAGCCAACGCGTCGCCGCGACATGAAGCGACCAAAACGGCGCCCCGACGCCGCCTTGCGGCCAGGATCCGTGAATGCCTCGGCCAAGATAACTGAGGTCGTCCCGCCAAAACGCAATATGAAACAGCTGCGCCAGGAGCGCGCGTCGCTTTTCGCGACGCAGAGTGTCCCTTCCAAGCGGCGTCGTGATCAATCTCCGGCCTTGGCGTTGAATCAACTTGGCGAGTTCCGCCACGCGCCGCACGAAGAACAACGGGAGGAAATCGGGCTCATCGATTGCGCTGTTCGACAGGTGTGCGTCGGCGCGCTTCACGCCTGGCCATTCGAACACATCAATCATCTCGGCCACGAATTCGGTCGTCAAATTTCCATTCGCCTTGAGCTCGAGGCCAAAGCCCTCCGCGGCGCGCGCAATTAGAATCAAAGCGTTTCTGGCGACCGCCGACGCGTTGATCTCGGATTCGGTCAGATCGCGGGCGAGCATAAGCGCACGATTGCTTGACGACGGAGGCCGCAGCAAAGCACCCATGCTTTCGGGCGCCAGAAGCGTCCATATCGGTTCGACGCCGCCGAGCCAGCGTCGCACTTCGGGATCGTCAATAATGCTTGTCGTCATTCTGACTCTCCCTGTTTCCGGGTGTCAGCGGCTCCCTCCAGCGTCACTAGCCTCGCGGCGCGCCCCGCCCATACGCCGCCCGCCTTGGCTCAACCGCCAAATGCGAAGCTGCCAGCGATCTCGATCGAAAGAAGAGGCCTCAACAAATATCCGAATGCGAGAGACTGAGAGGTCTCGAAGTCAGGCTTTCGCGTTCCCGGCGCCCGCGCGGAGCTGGGCTCGAGGCATGGCTTAGTCGCGCCGACGGCTCCTTTGTCCCCGGCGGGCGTTCGCAGTTGCAATCGGGCGGATCGCGCCGCGGAAGCGTTGACGCGGCGGAACCCCTGTAAGGCTCGTATCGAGAGCGCCCCTGCCGCTGAGGGAGGATCTTGATTCGCCGGTTCGCGCAACGAGAATTCTCACGAGCGCCTCCCCCCACGGCGTTTCAGCCCCGGAATTCGCCCTACCCTGATTTTCCTGTCCGGTCTGCGAATTGGCCAAGAAACATAGCATGCAGCCTGACTGAACAGTGAGCCAATTGGTGGTACTTCGAATTAGCGCAAGCGACGCCCGACGTCTGCGCGCTAACTCGCGGTTGCGGGGCGCTCCGCGAATTCGCGAACTCAACTCGCGCCGGCCAACGAACTTTGTGTTGTAGTTCCGTCGCGAGGTAACCGTGACTCAGATGCCGTTGCCCGCCCTCCTGATCTCCGACCAAATGGTCTCGATAATCAGGCGAACGTCCAGCGCGAGCGACCAGGTTTGAATATACCGCAAGTCCATATCGATGCGCGCCCTCGCGACTTCTTCGTTCCGCGTGCTGCCACGCAGGCCGCGCGCTTGCGCGAGACCGGTCAAGCCGGGGCGCGCGAGATGACGCTCGAAGTAATTTTGCACAAGATCTTCGTAAGGAATTCCCGCCGCCAGCATTCCCGGCACATGCGGTCGGGGACCAACAAGCGACATATCGCCTCGCACGACATTGAACAGCTGCGGCAGTTCGTCGAGATCGGCGCGGCGGAGGATTCTTCCGAGCGGCGTCACCCGTTCGTCCCCTTCGCGGGTCTGGAGAACGCCGCTTTCGTCTCCTCGGTCTATGTACATCGTTCGAAATTTGTAGATAATAAATCTCTGATTGTTCAAACCATAGCGACGCTGCCGAAACAGAATCGGACCGCGCGACGTGAGTTTTATCGCCAGCGCGACGAGTAGAAGGCTGGGAAGGAGCGCAGCCAGACCGGCGGACGCCACGACGATATCGAAGACTCGCTTGGCGACAGACTGGGCCGACCGACAAGCCCTCGATCCGACCGACGCCGGCCCCCCGAAGTCTACGCCCGCGCAGTTGACGGTCGTCCCCGTTACGCCGACGGATTCCGAAACCAAGCGCCGAGACAACATCGCGTCGACGTTCCGTTGCGGCAGAGCGGCCTTACGCACGCGATGATCCCCCGCCTGATTCCACCGTTTCCGCGAGAAGCGCCGACAAGCGCAACACTACCAAATGAATGACCGCGAACGCAATGCAACAGCGAAGTAACCCGTTTTTTCCAGGATCGGCCTTCGCGCGGAATGACGCGGGCGCCTCCCGCGCGCCAGAACGCCCCCCCCCGGCCGCTTCGAGCGGCCCGCCGGCTAAAGCCGCAGGCTTTGCAGCGGGCGGTTTATATTACTTCAGCAATGCAAAAATCGTCAGAAGCGATGCCGAGGCGGCCGGCCGCGTCCGCGCTTGGGCGCGCGGCCTGTTCAAATTTCCTGGTCGCCTGCCCAAAGCATAGGGTATCGGCCGCGAAAGAGACGGGCCTTCGGTTTGATTGCGCGCCCGCGTCGTGACGTCCTCCAGTCGAGGCGCCTTCGCGCAAAGCGACGCAATGAGTTTCAATCGCCGGTCGACAGCCGAACGCGGTCCGAGGCGGCCCAAATCTGTTATGTCTCTCGGCGCCGGGAAAACAACGGAGTTTCCTGAGACCGCATGGTGGGCGATGCAGGGATCGAACCTGCGACCCCTCCCGTGTGAAGGGAGTGCTCTACCGCTGAGCTAATCGCCCCGCCCTCGCGGGAGGCCTCGTTTAAGGCCGGGCCTCGGATCAAGTCAAGGCGCGCGGGTTACGGCGCGCGAGTCACGGCGTGGCCGCGGCGCTCAGTTCTTCGACGGCGTCGAGCAATTGATCGAAATGCGAAATCACCCGGTCCGGGCCAAGTTCCGTGACGGGAACGTCGGTATAGCCGAAATCGACGGCGATGACGGGCGTTCCGGCGGCGCGGGCGGTCTTGATATCGGTGACGGAGTCGCCGACCATGATCGCCCCCGCGAGGCTGCCCCCCGCCCGGGCGATGGTTTCGACGAGCGGCTTGGGATCGGGTTTGGCGACGCCGAACGTGTCCTGGCCGCAGATGAACTGAAACCGTTCGGCGACGCCGAGCTTGCCGAGCAAGAGACGCGAGGAATGTTCGAGCTTGTTGGTGCAGACCGCGAGCCGCCAGCCGCGCGCCGCGAAGGCGTCCAGCGCGGGCTCGACTCCAGGAAAGAGCCAAGAATTGTCAGCGATATGAGCGTTGTAATGGGCAAGAAACTTAGCGAACAGTTCGTCGAGCTTGGCCGGCGCCAGCGGGCGCTGCGAAGCGGCGAAGCCGCGCTGGATCAGCGCGCGCGCCCCCGCGCCCAGGAGCGAGCGCGCCGCCGAGACCGGCACGGGCGCCATGCCCTCGCCCGCCAGGACGAGATTGAGAGTTCCGATCAGATCGCCTGCGGTTTCGGCGAGCGTGCCGTCAAGATCAAACACCAGCGTGCGAATTTCCGACATCGTGCGAATTCTCCCTCGTGCGTCAATCGTTCCAGAAATCGGGCAGCGCGGGCGCCAGGCGACCGCCAAGGCGGACCGGCGCGATTTTGCGCGCGAAGCCGTCCGCGCCGGTCTCGACGACAACGCCGCACAGCGTCGCCTCGCCGGTCGCTGGCTCGAATCGGCCTGAGGGCAGCTTGCGCGTGAAGCGTCTCAGCGGTTCGTCCTTTTCCATGCCGATCACCGAATCGTAGTCGCCGGTCATGCCGACCTCGGTGATGAAGCCCGCGCCGCCGCCAAGAATGCGAGCGTCGGCCGCCGGAACATGGGTATGCGTGCCGACGCAAAGGCTGACGCGACCATCGACATAATGTCCGAAGGCCTGCTTCTCGCTGGTCGCCTCGGCGTGAAAGTCGACGATCGCGGCGTCGCAGACCCGACCAAGCGAGCAGGCTTCCAGTTCCTGATCGATGCGCGCGAAGGGATCGTCGAGCGCATCCATGAACACGCGCCCCATCATGTTGACGACCAGCACTTTGGCGCCGTTCGCGGCCTCGATCAGATTGGCGCCCCGCCCCGGCGTGCCCTTCGGGAAATTGGCGGGGCGGATGAGGCGCGGCTGGCGCTCGATGAACACCAACGCTTCGCGCTGATCGAAAGCGTGGTTGCCAAGCGTGATCGCGTCGGCGCCGGCGCCCAGCAGATCGTCGCAGATCGCCTCGGTGATGCCGAAGCCGCCAGCGGCGTTCTCGCCGTTCACGACGACGAAATCGAGGTTCCATCGCCGGCGCAGCTCCGGCAGGCGTTCGAGCACGGCGGCGCGCCCGGAGCGGCCGATGACGTCGCCGATGAACATGAGGCGCATCAGCCCGCGCCTCGACAGTCGATCAGCTCGCGCTCGGTCAAAATGAAATCAAGCCGCTCATCGTGCGGCTCGCTCGGGACTTCCGCGACTTCGCAAGTGGCGAAGCCGACGCCGACGGCATGAATCGGCCCGTTCGCGCGCAGCGCCGCGAGCGTGCGGTCGTAATGGCCGGCGCCGAATCCGATGCGATGGCCGCGCCGGTCGAACGCCGAAAGCGGTGCGAACAGGAGATCGGGCTCGACCAGCGGCGCCGATGCGGTCGGCTCGGGGATGTTCATCGGCCCCGGCGTCGTCGCATCGCCCGGCCGCCAGCGACGGAACGTCAGCGCGCCGCCGCGCGCGCCCGTGATCGGCAGCGCGGTGGCGAAGCCCGCCTCGGCGAGCGCGGCGAGCAAGCGCAGGGTGTC
Source organism: Beijerinckiaceae bacterium (assembly GCA_037446355.1). Taxonomy (GTDB): domain Bacteria; phylum Pseudomonadota; class Alphaproteobacteria; order Rhizobiales; family Beijerinckiaceae; genus Roseiarcus. The sequence continues at coordinate 97,657 of JBBIIT010000001.1, forward strand.
AGGCTCGTTCTGAATGGGATGAAAGGCCGAGACGACGCGCGGACGCCACGAACGCGCCAGGCGCAAGCCCTCCTCGGCGAGGCGCGCCGAAAACCGCTCGCGCACGCTCGGATCGAGGTCGCGCCGGCGCGACAGCGCCGCGCGACGCAAATCGGCCTTAGCCTCGGCGAAAGGGGTTAGCGTCATGGAACCTTTTCGCCAGACCTTGAAAAAGCGCGGAGCCGAGAAAGCCGTTGGACGAAGATCCCGGGCGCCTACGTAAGTAGGTGGGAGCCATGTGCCCAAGCCCACAGGCAAGAACAGGGACAGCCCCCTTTGGGATCGTACGGCCCCGAGGAATACGGTCCTGACGCGCCCCCCAGCTCCGCAGCCGCCTATTTAGGCGCGAGCGAGCCGAATGGCTAGTGCGCCGACGCTTGGGCGCGGGACTAGCGCGGCAGATTTCCGTTTTCTTCGAGCACCGCGCCGGCCAAATAGAGCGAGCCGGCGATCAGGATGCGCGGCGGCGCCGGCCATTCGCGCGTAGCGATTGTCCGCAAGGCGGCGGCGACGCTCTCGGCGGCCTCGGCCGCGAGGCCAGCCTTGGCGGCGATGGCGGCGACGTCCTCGGCCGAGCGGCCGGCATGTTCGCCCAGGATTGGAACCGCGATCACCGCGCACGCGAGGCCCTTGAAGTGGCTGAGGAAACCTGCCGTGTCCTTGGTCGTCAACGTGCCGCAGACCAGCACGAGCGGCCGCGACGAAGCCTCTTCTAAATCGGCCATCGCCTCGGCCAGCGCACGTCCGCCCGCTTCGTTATGGGCGCCGTCGAGCCACACCTCGGCGCGCGGCGGTCCGAATTCGACCAGCGGCCCAGAGCGCAGCCGTTGCAGCCGGGCCGGCCATTCTGCCTCCAGCATCCCGCGCTCGAAGGCCTTGACCGGCAGGTCGGGCGCGAGCGTGCGCAACGTCGCGATCGCCAAGGCCGCGTTGCCATATTGGTGTCGACCCGCGAGGCGCGGTTGCGGCAGATCGAGAAGCCCGAGCGCGTCCTCGAACACCAGCCGCCCATGCTCCGAGCGGATGTGAAAATCACGGTCGGCGAGCCTCATCGGCGCGCGCGCCCGCAGGGCTTCGCGTTCGATGACGCGCAGCGCCTCGGGCGCTTGCGCGGCGACAATGGCCGGCGCGTCGCGCTTGAGGATTCCGGCCTTCTCGAAGGCGATTTTGTCGAGGCTATCGCCGAGAAATTCAGGGTGGTCCATCGAGACCGGCGCGATGACGGTCGCCGCCGGGCGTTCAATCACGTTGGTCGCATCGTAACGGCCGCCAAGGCCGACTTCGAGCAGGAGATAATCGGCGCGCTGCCGGCTGAACAGCCAAAACGCCGCCGCGGTGACGATCTCGAACACCGAAATCGACTGCCCCGCGTTGATGCGCTCGCATTCATCGAGCGCTTCGGCGAGGCGGGCGTCGTCGACAAGCTCGCCCGCTAATCGGATGCGCTCGTTGAAACGCACGAGATGGGGCGAGGTATAGACATGCACGCGCTGACCCGCCGCCTCCAGCATCGCGCGCATGAAGGCGACGGTCGAACCCTTGCCATTGGTGCCAGCGACGTGAATGACCGGCGCCAAACGCTTCTGCGGGTCGCCGAGATCGGCGAGCAGGCGTTCGATCCGCCCCAGCGACAAGTCGATGCGGCGGGGATGAAGCGGCGCGAATCGCGCTGTGATGGCGTCAGTTGGGGACAACGGCAGCTCCCGAAGCCGCGAGGCGGCGCGAGAAAACTCAGGCGGCGGCGCGCGGCGTTTTGGCGAGCATCTGGCAGAGGCGCGCCAGCGTCGCGCGCATTTGCGGGCGTGGCACCACCATGTCGACCATGCCATGCGCTTGCAGGAATTCGGCGCGCTGGAAACCCTCGGGCAGGCGCTCGCGCACGGTCTGCTCGATCACACGCGCGCCGGCGAAGCCGACGACGGCGCCGGGCTCTGCGATCTGAATGTCGCCCAGCATCGCGTAGGAGGCGGTGACTCCGCCGGTGGTCGGATTGGTCAGGACGACGATATAGGGCAGCTTGGCCGCGCGCAGCCGCTGCACCGCAACCGTGGTGCGCGCCATCTGCATCAGCGAGAACATGCCCTCCTGCATCCGCGCGCCGCCGGAGGCGGTGAAGATGACGAAGGGCGCGCGGCGCGTCACCGCTTCGCTCATTCCGGCGACGATGGATTCGCCCGCCGCGATGCCGAGCGTGCCGCCCTGAAAGGCGAAATCGTGCACCGCCGTGACGATCTGCTGGCCTTCGAGCCTGCCGGCGGCCAGCGTGATGGCGTCCGTCGAGCCGGTCTTGGCGCGATGCTCTTTCAGGCGGTCGGCGTAACGTTTGATGTCGCGGAATTTCAGTGGGTCTTGCTGGGTCTCGGGGATCGGCAATTCCTCGAACAAGCCCTCGTCGAACAGCGCGGTCAATCGCGCCTTGGGCGAAATCGCCATGTGATAGCCCGAGCCCGGAACCACCATCTGGTTGGCTTCGAGATCGCGGTGGTACACGAGTTGGCCGGAGTCCGGACACTTGACCCACAGATTTTCGGGCGTGTCGCGCCGCAGGAACGAACGGATTTTCGGCGGGACGACGTTGGAAATCCAGTTCATGGCTTCGCCTCGTCAGTTCGCGGCTTTGGCGACGGAACGCACGCCGTCCGCCAGCGATTGGACCAGCCCCGCGACCGCCGCCACCGTGTTCGGCCCGGCTCGGCCCTCGACCAGCGAACCCTTGAGCGCGTCGATCAACGCCGAGCCGACGACGACGCCGTCCGCTTTGGCGGCGATGCCGGCCGCGCTTTTGGCGTCACGGACGCCGAAACCGACCGCCACGGGAAGATGGGTATGGCGCTGGATGCGCGCAACCGCCGCGCCGACGACATCCGCATTCGGCGCCACCGAGCCGGTGATGCCGGTGATCGACACGTAATAGACGAAACCCGACGTGTTCGCGAGCACGGCGGGCAGGCGCTTGTCGTCAGTCGTCGGCGTCGCCAGGCGGATGAAATTAAGCCCGGCCTTCAACGCGGGCAAACAGAGTTCTTCGTCCTCCTCGGGCGGCAGATCGACGACGATCAGTCCATCGACCCCGGCCGCCTTGGCGTCGGCGAGGAACTTCTCGACGCCATGGACGTAGATCGGGTTGTAATAACCCATCAGCACTACCGGCGTCGCATCATCGCCGGCTCGAAACGCTCTTACGAGCGCGAGCGTCTTTTTCAGGGTCTGGCCGGCGCGCAGCGCCCGGAGCCCGGCGGCCTGAATCGAAGGCCCGTCGGCCATCGGATCGGTGAACGGCATCCCGATCTCGATCACGTCCGCGCCCGCCTTGGGCAGCGCCTTGACGATCTCCAGCGAAGTCGCGGGATCGGGATCGCCCGCCATCACGAAGGTCACGAGCGCGGCGCGGCGCGCGGCGCGCAGAGATTCGAAGCGGGCGTCGATGCGGGTGGTCATCGCCGGGCCTTAGCATGGCGGCGCGCGAGAGGGAAAGCCGAGCGGGTCGGAGTCGGCGCGACACGAGAGATCAACGGCGCAATCTCGCATTTTTACCTTTGCTTAACCATCTCGAATCGGTAAACTTTCGAGGTCGAGGCGCGGCGAAGAGTCGGGGTCGAATCCAGGCGAGGGGCGGAACTTGCCGGAAATCTGACGCGGCGCGTCTTTCGCGGTCCGGTGCGACCGTCTGCTGGAGTGTTTACGCATGTTCAAATTGTTCGGAAAGAGCCTCGCCGTTCTCGCCGCCGCCGGTCTGATGCTGGTCGCGCCGACCGTCATCCCGCAATTCCCCAACCACAGCGCCAATGCGCTGATCGTCCGATGCGGCGTCCCCGCCGCGACCGGGTCGTTTGGTTCGGCTTACGCCGCCGCCGGGATTTTTCCCTGCCCGGCCCCGGCTTCGGCGGGCTCGCCCTGGCCGGTCGTGGTCGTGTTCGTCGGCGTCGCCAGCGTGATCGTGAACGCCGCCTATATCTGGAATACCCAGTGCCGCGAATTGACCAGCGACGAGGCGATGACCTCGACGTTCCTGCCGTTCGTCGGCATCGCTCTCGACAAGAACGCGAGCAAGTGCCACTGACGGCCTGACCCCGGGAGAAGGCGACCGGCGCTCGGCCCCCTACACAATGGCGGCCGGGCGGCTTATATGCGCGGCGACCCCCATCCTTCGCCCGCCGCCTTCCCCCGGAGATCCGCGCCTTGACCGCCACGACCGCCGCCGCGTCCGAAAAAATCCCCGTCACCGTGCTCACCGGTTATCTGGGCGCCGGCAAAACGACCCTTCTCAACCGCATCCTGTCCGAACCGCATGGCAAGCGTTATGCGGTCATCGTCAACGAATTCGGCGAGATCGGCATCGACAACGAACTCGTCGTCGGCGCGGACGAAGAAGTGTTCGAGATGAACAACGGTTGCATTTGCTGCACCGTGCGCGGCGACCTCATCCGCATCATGGAGGGGCTCGTCAAGCGCAAGGGCAAGTTCGACGCGATCATACTGGAGACGACGGGCCTCGCCGACCCGGCGCCGGTGGCGCAGACCTTCTTCGTCGACGAGGATGTGCAGAACAATGCGCGGCTCGACGCCGTCGTCACCGTCGCCGACGCCAAATGGCTCTCCGCGCGCCTGCGCGACGCGCCGGAGGCCAAGAACCAGATCGCTTTCGCCGACGTCATCATTCTCAACAAGACCGATCTCGTCAGCACCGCTGAACTCAGGGAAGTCGAGGCGCGCATCCGCGCCATCAATCCCTATGCGCGCCTGCATCCCGCGCAAAAGTGCAATGTCGAAATATCCGAGGTGCTGGAACGTCGCGCTTTCGATCTCGACCGCATCCTCGAAATCGAGCCCGAATTTCTGGAGCCGGAAGACCACGATCACGACCATAACGGCCACGATCACCATCACGATCACGATCACGGCCTCAAGCATTATCACGACGAAGACATGCAATCGATCTCGGCGCGCATCGAGGGCGAGCTCGATCCCAACAAGTTCATGCCCTGGATCAACCAACTAACCCAGTCGCAAGGGCCGAACATCCTGCGCTGCAAAGGCATCGTGGCGCTGAAGGACGACCCCAAGCGGTTCGTGTTCCAGGGCGTCCACATGATGCTCGACGGCGAGCCGCAGCGCGACTGGAAGCCGGGCGAAAAGCGCGAGTCGAAGGTCGTGTTCATCGGCCGCGATCTCGACGAAGCGGAAATCCGCAAGGGATTTCTGGCCTGCGTCGCCTGATCGTTTTCGTCGAAGGGCCGAAAAATGGCGGATGCGCCGACCACTTCGCTGACGGATAACGTCGCGCCGATCGAGGCGGGCGCGCATGTCGTCACGGCCGCCTTCCTGGACGGGGCGCCGACTCTGGCGCTCGCCGACGGGGCGATCCTGGTCGGCGCGCCGGGCGCGCAGCGACGCCTCGAAGCGCATCCCGGCGGCGCCGTGCTCGCCGCCGCCTGCGATGGCGCGCGTCTCATCACTGGCGGCGACGACGGGCGGATCGTCGCAACGCAAGCGACGGGCGAGCCGGAACTGATCGCCGAGGAAAAAAGCCGCTGGATCGACGCGGTGGCGGCGCGTGCTGGCGCCATCGCCTGGTCGGCCGGCAAGACCGCGCGCGCACGCGATTCGGCCGGCGTCGTCAAAAGCTGGACCGCGCCGACGACAGTGCGCGGCCTCTGCCTGCTGCCCAAGGGCTATCGCCTCGCGCTCGCCCATTACAACGGCGTTTCGCTCTGGTTTCCCAACGCCGCCGCCGAGCCGACATTACTGGAATGGAAAGGCTCGCATCTCGACGCGACTTGCTCGCCCGACGGGCGGTTTCTCGTCACCTCGATGCAGGAGAACGCGCTGCACGGTTGGCGTCTTGCCGATTCCCGCAACATGCGCATGACCGGTTATCCCGGCAAGACGCGTTCGATGTCCTGGTCGCACGACGGCTATTGGCTGGCGACCTCGGGCGCCGACGCCTGCGTGATCTGGCCGTTCAAGGACAAGGACGGGCCGATGGGCAAGCCGCCGCGCGAATGCGGCGTGCGAGCGTCCCGCATCACGCAAGTCGCCTGCCATCCGCGCGCGCTCGTCGTCGCCATCGGCTATTCCGACGGTCTGGCGCTGCTGTGCCGGCTCGGAGACGGCGCGGAAATTCTTGTTCGCCGCGAGGCGCCTGGCGAAGGCGCCATTTCGGCGCTGGCGTGGGATGAACGCGGGGCGCGGTTGCTGATCGGCCTCGACAGCGGCCGCGCAGGCCTGCTGACCCTGCCGGGCTGATTGCTTTCAATCAGGAGCCTCTATCGATGACCGAAGACGCCGCGCCGCTGTTCCAGTCGATCCAACTCGGCGATCTCACCCTGCCCAATCGCATCGCGATGGCGCCGCTGACGCGTAACCGCGCGATGTCGCCAGACAGAGTTCCGGGCGAACTGGCGGCGCGGTATTATCGCCAGCGCGCGAGCGCGGGCCTGCTCATCAGCGAGGCCTCGCAGATCAGCCCGCAGGGACAGGGCTATGCCTGGACGCCGGGCATTTATTCCGAGGCGCAGGTGGAGGGTTGGCGCGCGGTGACGAAGGCCATGCACGAAGCGAAGGGGCGTATCTTCGTGCAATTGTGGCATGTGGGCCGCGTTTCGCACGTTTCGTTGCAGCCGGGCGGCGCGGCGCCGGTCGCGCCCTCCGCGATCGCCGCCAAGACCAAGACATTCATCGAGAGCGGCTTTGCGCCGACCTCGGAGCCGCGCGCGTTGCAGACCCATGAAATCGCGGCGATCGCGAAGGATTACGCCGAGGCCGCAATGCGATCGCGAAGCGCCGGTTTCGACGGCGTCGAAATTCACGCCGCCAACGGCTATCTGATCGACCAGTTCCTGCGTGACAGCTCCAACAAGCGCGACGACATTTACGGCGGCGCGATCGAGAACCGTATCCGTTTCGCGCTCGAAGTCGTCGATTCTATCCTGACCGCGCTGCCTGCTTCGCGCGTCGGCATCCGCATCGCGCCGGTCAGTCCGGCCAACGACATTTCCGATTCGAACCCGCAGGCGCTGTTCGGCGCGCTCGTCGGCGAACTCGCCAAGCGCCGCCTTGCCTATCTTCACGTCATCGAGGGGGCGACCGGAGGCGCGCGCGAGTTTCTGCCGTTTGACTATATGGCGCTGCGCCGCGCTTTCCCCGGCGTCTATATCGCCAACAACGGTTATGACCGCGCGCTGGCGATCGACGCCGTCGTGTCGGGCCGCGCCGACATGGTTGCGTTCGGCAAGCCGTTCATCGCCAACCCCGATCTCGTCGAGCGTCTGCGCCGCGGCGCGCCTCTAAATGCGCCGGACAAAGCGACGTTTTACGGCGGCGGCGCGAAGGGCTATGTCGATTATCCCGAATTGACGGCGGCGTGAGGCGCCGCAAAAGGTAAGAACGCGCGTGAGCGAACCCGACTCCCCTGCTCTACCCTCGGTCGCGACGCGCGGAGAATCACTGCGCGTCGATCCGCGCCTGCTGGAAATTCTCGTCTGCCCGGTCACGCGCTCGACGCTGAGCTACGATTCGCAGCGCCAGGAGTTGATCTCGCGCGCGGCCAAACTCGCCTATCCCATTCGCGACGGCGTGCCGATCATGCTGCCGGAGGAAGCGCGACCGCTCGAAGATTAGCCGCGCTTGGCCTCGAAGAACGCGCGCAGCATCTCGCCCGCCTCATTCGCGCGAAGCCCGCCATAAACTTCGGGCGCGTGCAGGCAGGTCGGCTGGTTGAAGAAGCGCGGCCCGTGCTCGACCGCGCCGCCCTTGGGATCGGGGGCGGCGAAATAGAGCCGCCGCAACCGGGCGTGGCTGATCGCGCCCGCGCACATCGCGCAGGGCTCCAGCGTCACATAGAGATCGCAGTCGGTTAGCCGCATAGCCCCGAACTTGCGCGCGGCCTCGCGGATCACAAGCATTTCGGCGTGCGCGGTCGGGTCGGCGGCCTCGCGGGTGCGATTGCCCGCGCGCGCGACCACCTGACCGCCGCGAACCAACGCCGCCCCGATCGGCGTCTCGCCGCGCGCCTCGGCCGCGCGGGCTTCGGCGAAGGCGACGCTGAGGGGATCGTCGGACATGGCCTACTCTCGCGCGACAGGCGCCGATGAAGCTGCTAGGACACGCCGAACCAGGACGCAAGCCGAGCGATGACCGACAGACAAGAGAAGTCCGAAACGCGCGAGGGCCAGCGCATCGCCAAGGTGATGGCGCGCGCCGGGCTATGTTCGCGCCGCGACGCCGAAGCCTGGATCGCGGCGGGGCGCGTCAGCGTCAACGGCGTCGTGCTGACGAGCCCGGCTTATAACGTCAACGACGAGGACGACGTGCGCGTCGACGGCCAGCGCCTGCGCGAGCCCGAACGCACGCGCCTGTTCCTGTTCCATAAGCCGCGCGGGCTGGTGACGACCGCGCGCGACCCCGAAGGTCGCCCGACCATATTCGACGCGTTGCCGCCCGATCTGCCACGCGTCGTCGCGATCGGCCGGCTCGACATCAACACCGAGGGCCTGCTGCTGCTGACCAACGACGGCGGACTCGCGCGCGTGCTCGAATTGCCGGCGACGGCTTGGTTGCGCCGCTACCGCGTGCGCGCGCACGGCGAGGCGACGCAGCCGCAGCTCGACGCCCTGCGCGAAGGCCTGACGGTCGAGGGCGTGCATTACGCTGGCATCGAGGCTCGGCTCGAGCGCCAGCAGGGCTCCAACGTCTGGCTGACGATGGGTCTGCGCGAGGGCAAGAACCGCGAGATCAAGCGCGTGCTCGAACATCTCGGGCTGTCGGTCAACCGCCTCATCCGCGTCTCGTTCGGCCCGTTCGAACTCGGCGAACTCGAAGAGCGCGCGGTCGCCGAGGTCAACACCCGCATTCTGCGCGACCAGCTCGGGATCAAACTCGCCAAGCAGGCAAACGCCAATTTCGACGCGCCCCTCATCGGGCGCCGGCCCGAACCGCCGGCGCCCGCGCCGCTCAAAAGCGACGAACGCGGCCCCCCCGCCCGACGCGGCGAGCGCACGCCTCGGCCCGGCCGCGAGGACAAGGCCAAGATCGCCGAGGAGCTGGCGACGCGCGGCGAACGCTGGGAGACGACGCGGCCGCGCAAGCGCAAGCACGTCTCAATCCTGCGCGCGGAGGCGCGCGCGCAAGGCGAGGGTCCGCGCCAGCGCGTCGAGCGCGGCGCGACCGCTGACAGCAAGGGACGCGAAGTGAAAGTCGAGCGGATGGTCAAGGCGCGCGAGCCCGCGCGAGGCGGACGCGGCGCTCGGAGCGAGCCCCGCG
>JBBIIT010000001.1:107056-145878 GCA_037446355.1 Beijerinckiaceae bacterium
CGCCGAGCGGAAAGCCGGGAGCGCGTCCCGGCGGACGTCCGGGTGGTCGCCCCGGTGGCAAACGACCGCCGCGTAAGGGCTGACCGGTGCGCGTCGTCGGCGGCCGGTTGAGAGGGCGAGCGCTCGCCGCCCCCGCCTCGCGCGCGATCCGGCCGACCTCGGAGCGGCTGCGCGAATCCATTTTCGACATTCTCGCCCACCGCCACGCGGGCGCCGTCGAGGGCGCGCGCGTCGTCGATCTCTTCGCCGGCTCGGGCGCGCTGGCGATCGAGGCGCTGTCGCGTGGCGCGGCTTACGCGTTGTTCATCGATAATGGCGCCGAGGCGCGCGCGTTGTTGCGCGGCAATGTCGAGGCGATGGCGCTCGGCGGCGTCACCCGCATCTGGCGCGCCGACGCGACTGGGCTCGGCAAGGCGCCCGCCGGTCCGCCGTTCACGCTCGCCTTCCTCGATCCGCCATATGACCAGGGCCTGGCAGGTCCGGCGCTCGCCGCTCTTGTCGCCGGCGGCTGGCTCGCGTCCGGCGCGCTGGTGGTGGTCGAAGAATCGGCGAAGGCTGAGATCGCCGCCCCCGCCGCGCTGCGCCCGATCGAGGAACGCGTTTACGGCGACACCAAGATCGCGTTCTACGCGAGCGAAGGCTAGGCGCGCAGAAAGGCGAGCGCGGACGCATGGAGGCCAAAGGCCGCCGCGCCCAGAAACAGCAGATTGGAAAGCGCCATCAGGCTCAAGGCGGCGGAGTCGCAGGGCTTCGCCGAGCGGCGCAACGAGGCCGCGACGGAGTTTCTCGGAACGCCGGTCGCGCGCGCGGACGCCAGCCGGTAGGCCGCAAAACCGGCCAAGATCGAAAGCACCGCGCAGATCAGGCCGACGAAGAAAATAGGAATGAGCCGGGTGAATGTCGGGACCAGAGCCTCCGCGCGCGGATCGCCGGAGTAGGCGGCTACGATCGTCAGCACCGACGCCGCCAGGATCGCATGAATATTCGCGTGGACGCCGATTTTCGGCAGCAACGGTATGTGAACTTCGTCGAAATGCGCCGACACACCGCAATTGTCTCGATCGCGCGCATCGAGTTCTTCGTTGTAGTGAGTATACATTTCGTATATTCTCCTACGTAAGCTATTCGCGAAAACGCATTACGATGCATTTAAACATTGTATAAAGCGATTAAGATTTAATTTGCCACATTCGCATTAATCGCGACTTAAAATTTGACGGATTTGCTGTCGAAGTTGCGCATTTTTTCACGCGCGCGACGGCGCTCCCGCTGTCGGATCAGCCCTGCAGGTCGACAAGTCGGTGCAGCCGGTCCGCCGCGGCGAGCGCGAAGCGCAACAGCATCGCACGGCGAGTCGAAGGGGCCATTGCGAAGGGTTCGGCCTCGCGCACGATCTCGGCGCCGAAGCGGTCGGCGACAATCAGGCCGACATCCTGAGGCATGAGGTCGGCCGGGATCGCGTCCGAAATGGCGAAGTAAAGCCGGTCGCAATGAACGATGTAGTCGCGCCATTTGCGGTCGGCGCGAAAGTCGGCGACCGAGGATTTGATCTCGACGATCAGCAGCGCGCCCTCGCCGTTGACGGCGACCACGTCGGCGCGCCGTCCATCGATCAACGGAAGTTCGGTCACGCTCGCGTAGCCGCGCGCGCGCAGCAGGCGGCGCACGCCGCGCGCGATGGCGAGCGCAGCTTCCGACTGCCGGCCGTCGGAAGGCGGCTGCACCGGCTCAGCCCTTCGCGTCGGCGAGGATCGCCTCGGCCGCTTTTTCCGCGATCATCAGCGTCGGCGAATTGGTGTTGCCGGAGGTAATGCGCGGCATCACCGAGGCGTCGGCGATCCGCAGCCCTTTGAGACCGCGCAGCCGCAGCCGCGAATCGACGACCGCCAGGGGATCGTCGTCACGGCCCATTTTCGCGGTGCCGACGGGATGAAAGATCGTCGTGCCGACGTCGCCCGCCGCCTTGACGAGATCGGCCTCGCTGGCGAACGCCGCGCCGGGCAGATATTCGCGCGGAGAAAAACGGGCGAGCGCCGGCGCGGCGGCGATCTTGCGCGCGAGGCGGATCGACTCGACCGCGACGCGGCGGTCCTCTTCCTGGCTGAGATAATTGGGTTGGATCAGCGGCGCCGCGTTCGCGTCGGCGCTGGCGGCGTGGACGCACCCGCGGCTCGCGGGCCTCAGATTGCAGACGCTGAGGGTGATCGCGGGAAAATCGTGCAGGGGATCGCCGAACTTGTCGAGCGAGAGAGGCTGCACGTGGAATTCGACGTTGGCGGTGGCGTAATCGGGCGAGGACTTGGCGAACATGCCGAGTTGCGAGGGCGCCATGGTCAGCGGCCCGCGCCGGTTGATCGCGTAGTCAAGCCCCATCCACGCGCGCTTGAGCCACGACTGGAAATCGACATTGAGCGTGCGCGCGCCCTCGATGCGAAAGATCGTGCGCAGTTGCAGATGATCCTGAAGGTTCTCGCCGACGCCGGGCAGCGCGAGCTTCACTTCGGCGCCGATGCGCGCGAGCGCGTCGGGACGCCCGATCCCCGAGAGTTCGAGCAAATGCGGCGAGCCGATCGCGCCCGCCGCCAGCACAGTCTCGCCGCGCGCGCGGGCAAGGAAACTCTCGCCGCCGACCGAATATTCGACGCCGGCGACGCGGCCTTGCTCCACGACCAGCCGCCGCGCCGTCGCGCCGGTGACGAGCCGCAAATTGGATCGCGAAAGCACAGGCTTTAGGAACGCCTTGGCGGCGCTGACCCTCAACCCGCGCCTTTGATTGACCTCGAAATAGTCGGAGCCTTCGTTGTCGCCGCGATTGAAGTCGATGACCTTGGGAATGCCCACTTCCGCCGCCGCGTCGCGCACCGCGTCGAGAATGTCCCAGGCGATACGGGGCCGCTCGACGCGCCATTCGCCGCCGGCGCCGTGCGTCGGGCTAACGCCCGCATGGTGATCCTCATGCTTGAGGAAATAAGGCAGCACGTCGTTCCAGCCCCAGCCTTCGAGGCCAAGCTGGCGCCAGCCGTCGTAGTCCGCCGCCTGCCCGCGCATGTAAATCATGCCGTTGATCGCCGAGCAGCCGCCGATCACGCGCCCGCGCGGATAGGCGATGTCGCGACCGTTGAGGCCAGGCTCCTTCTGCGTGCGAAAACGCCAGTCGGCGCGCTTGTCGCCGATGGCGTAGAGATAGCCGACGGGAATGTGCAGCCAGATCCAGTTGTCGCGCCCACCCGCCTCAAGCACCAGCACCGAATTCTTCGGATTGGCGCTGAGACGGTTGGCCAGGAGGCACCCGGCCGAGCCAGCGCCGACGATGATGTAATCGTAATTCTCGCTCATGTCTCCACCGCCCAGCAAGCGACTTCGCGACCCGATTTCGCCTGCAACCGTGGCGTCTCGCGCTGGCATTTTTCGAAGGCGAGCGGGCAGCGAGGATGAAACGCGCAGCCCTTGGGCGGGTCGATCGGCGAGGGCGGCTCGCCCTTCAGGATCATGCGCTCCATCTTCGCGCCGGGTTCGGCGATCGGCGTCGCGCTGAGGAGCGCCCGCGTATAGGGATGTTTCGGCGCCGCGAAGATCGCCTCGCGCGCGCCAAGCTCCACGGCATGACCGAGATAGATCACCATCACCTCGTCGGCGATATGGCGCACGACGGACAGATCGTGCGAGACGAAGACATAGGCGAGTTGGAACTCCTCCTGCAATTCGGCGAGAAGATTCAGCACTTGCGCGCGGATCGACACGTCGAGCGCCGACACCGGCTCGTCGAGCACGAGGATCTTCGGCCGCAGCACCAATGCGCGGGCGATGGCGATGCGCTGGCGCTGGCCGCCGGAGAACATGTGGGGATAGCGGTGACGGAACTCGGGCCTGAGGCCCACTTTCTCCATGATCGCCAGCGCCGCGTCGCGCCGTTCGGCGGCGCTCAAATCGGTGTTGACCAGCAGCGGCTCCTCCAGCGCAGCGCCGATCTTCTGACGTGGGTTGAGCGAACCGTAGGGGTTCTGGAACACCATCTGCACTTCGCGGCGCAGACGCCGCCGGCGCGCGGCGTTGGCCTCGGCGACGTCCTCGCCTTCGATCAGCAAAGCGCCCGAGGTCGGCTTTTCGATCAGCGTCAGCAGCCGCGCCAGCGTCGATTTTCCCGAACCGGATTCGCCGACGACCGCCAGCGTGCGCCCGGCTTCGAGCGTGAAGGAGACGCCCGCCAAGGCCTTGACGCTCGCCGGAGCGGCGAACAGCCCGCGGGCCACGGAATATTCGCGCGCGAGCGCGCGCGCTTCGAGCACGCGCGTCATGCCGGCGCCGCCTCTCTCTGCGCATCGAGCGGCGCGTAGCAACGAGCGCGACCGAGTTCGGCGGAAGCGGGCGGCGGCGGCGCGGCGCGGCAGGCCGCGAAAGCGAACGCGCAACGCGGCGCGAACAGACAGCCGGGCGGGCGGTCGAACTGCCCGGGCACGACGCCGGGAATCGCGGGCAGGCGGCGCTGGGTGGCGCGTTCGGGCAGTGCGGCGAGCAGTGCGGCGGTGTACGGGTGATGGGGGTGGGCGAAGAGATCGCGCGTCGCGTTCGCCTCGACCTGCTGCCCCGCATATTGCACGATGACTCGGTCTGCGGTCTCGGCGACGACGCCCATGTCATGGGTGATGAGCACCAGCCCCATGCCGTTCTGCTTGCGCAACGAGACCAGCAGATCGAGGATTTGCGCCTGGATCGTCACGTCGAGCGCAGTCGTCGGCTCGTCGGCGATCAAGAGCTTGGGCCGGCAGGCGAGCGCCATCGCGATCATCACGCGCTGGCTCATGCCTCCCGAAAGCTGATGCGGGAAGGCGCCCACGCGCCGCTCGGGATCGGGAATCCCGACCTCCTGCAACAATTCGACGATGCGCCTGGCGCGTTGTTTGCGATCGAGGTCAAGATGGGTCTTGAGCGCCTCGCCGATCTGGAAGCCGACGGTGAAGCACGGGTTCAGCGACGACATCGGCTCCTGGAAGATCATCGCCATGTCTTTTCCGGCGATGCGGCGACGCTCCCTGGCCGGCAGCGTCAGGAGATCGCGGCCCTCAAACGCCATCGCTTCGGCCTCGATCCTGGCCGTGAAAGGCAGCAAGCCCATCACCGCCAGCATCGCCACCGATTTGCCGGAACCCGATTCGCCGACGATCGCCAGCACTTCGTCGCGCTCGACGCAGACATCGACGCCGTCGACCGCCTTGAACGCGCCGTGACGCGTGGCGAAGGAAACGCAGAGGTTGCGGACTTCGAGCAGGGGCATGGAAAAAAGCGCCTCGCGATGCTATGTTATTTCATGTTGGTTGTTTTCGATGCGGAGGGATCACATGCGGAAGCCCATTCTACCGCCCCACTGATGGCGTGGACGGCGTCGGCGAAGGGCGCCACGGCGGCATAGGCGATCAGGGCCATGCCAAATAGGGCCGCGGCGCAGGCCCAAACCGCGCCGAAGCGGAATTCCTCAAGGTTTTCCCTGACTTTCGCGAGCGCCGCCTCCCCGAGTTCCACCACGGTCTTGCCTTCCTCGTAGGTGTCCGCGACGACCGCCTCCTGACGCTCGCGCGAAAGCGCGAGAAAGGCGTCCGAGCGAAAATCGACGAGTTGCCGGGTGAGGCCGGCGCTGGCGCTGTAGTACGAAACGACGCTGTCGATGACGTCGAGCGGCAGCTTGCGCAGCGATTTCGCGGTCTCCTCGAACACGCGATCGTCTTCATAGACCGCGACATAGGGCGACAGCGGCGCATCCGACGCGAGTTTGGCCTTGAGCGAAGCGATGAACTTCCGGCCGACTTCCGGGTTCGCATAGGCTTTTTCGCTGCGAAGATTGTCGGCGATCTCCGCCCGCAGCGCCTTCAGAGCCTCGAAACGCTCCAGCAGCCGCTCCCCTTCCCAAACGAACCAACCCAGAAGTTTGTTGAGAAGCCAGGCGACCGCCGCGCCCAGAATGCCGAGCGAGGCGCCGAAGGTCTTGGCGAACGCGACAATCCCAGGTTCGCGCAGGCACGAAATGTCGGCCATGCCTATCCCCTTCGCATCTTCGGATCGAGCGCGTCGCGCAGCCCGTCGCCGGTCAGGTTGATCGCGACGACGGTGATGAGGATGGCGAGGCCCGGCAGCGTGACGATCCAGGGATCGGAGCGGATGAATTCGCGCGAATCGGCGAGCATCGAGCCCCATTCGGGCGTCGGCGGCTGCGCGCCGAGGCCGAGGAAGCCGAGACCCGCCGCTTCGAGAATCGCGTCGGAAACGCCGAGCGCAGCCTGCACGATCAGCGGCGCGAGACAATTCGGCAGCACGGTCGAGAGCATCAGGCGCAGCCGCCCGACGCCGGCGACTTGCGCCGCCGCGACATATTCCTTGCCCAGTTCGCCCAACGCCGAAGCGCGCACCAGCCGCACATAGCGCGGCAGATAGACGATCGTCACCGCGACAATGGTGTTAACGAGGCTGGGGCCGAGAATGGCGACGACGAGAATGGCGAGCACCAGGCTAGGCACCGCCATGATGAGGTCCATCGCGCGGGTGACGACGACATCGACGAGCGGACTGGTCATCGCGCTGACGAGCCCGAGCGCGACGCCGATCACGAACGAGACGCTCATCACGGAAAGGCCGATGAACAACGAGACGCGCGCGCCATAGATGAGGCGGGAAAGTGTATCGTGTCCGTCGCCATCAGTGCCGAGCGCGAATCGCCAGGAACCGCCGGCCTGCCAGATCGGGGGCGCGCGCACCGCGTCGCGGAATTGCTCGATCGGCGAATGCGGCGCGACGAAATCGGCGCCTAGCGCCAGCGCCGCGATCGACGCCACGATCGCGAGGCCGAACACCGCGCCGCGATTCTCGCGGAACGCCGACCAGAAGGCGGCGAGCGGCGAGGGCTGCGCGAGAACGCTTCGCGCTTCGTCGCCGCTCGGCGCGAGGATCACGTCAGCGGCCATGGCGGATTCTCGGGTTAATCGCGCCATAAAGGAGGTCGACGATAAGATTCACGGCGATGACGACCGTCGAAACGAGCAGCACGCCGCCCTGCAGCGCAGGATAATCGCGGCGGCTGATCGATTCGATCAACCATTTGCCGACGCCAGGCCATGAGAAGATGGTCTCGGTCAGCACCGCGCCCGCCATCAGGCTGGAAATGGAGAGGCCGATCACGGTGACGACCGGCAGCAGCGCATTGCGCAGCGCATGGACGCCGACGACCCGAAACGGCGACAGCCCCTTGGCGCGCGCCGTGCGCACGTAATCCTCGCTCAACACTTCCAGCATCGAGGAGCGGGTCATGCGCGCAATGACGCCGAGCGGCACCGTGCCGAGCACGATCGCCGGCAAGATCAGATGCCGCAGCGCATCGAGGAAAGCGCCGGGCTGATCGGACAGCAGCGCGTCGATCGTCATGAAACCGGACGGCTGGTCGAACGAATAATTGATGAGATCGATGCGCCCGGATACCGGCGTCAGGCCGAGCTGCACCGCGACGAACATGATGAGCAGCAGGCCCCACCAGAAGATCGGCATGGAATAACCGAACAGCGACACTGTCATCAGCGCCTGATCGAACAGGCTGCCGCGCTTGACCGCCGCCATCGTCCCCGCCGGCACGCCGATCAGAATCGCGAACATCATCGCGAAGAACGAAAGTTCGAGCGTCGCCGGGAACAGCGTCAGGAATTCGGTCAGAACTTTCTGCTGCGTCGCCAGCGAGACGCCGAAATCGCCATGCAGCAGGCGCCAGGCGTAATCGAGAAACTGCCTCCAGACCGGCAGATCGAGACCAAGTTCGTGGCGAAAGAAGGCGAGCCGCTCGGGCGAGATGCCATGCTCGCCAACCCGCACTTCGACGGGATCGCCGGGCACGAGGCGGATCGCCAGGAAGGTCAGGAACATCAACGCGACGAAGGTCGGGATCGTCAGCGCGACGCGGCGGAGGAAGTAGATCAACATGAAGTCAAGCTCGTCCTCGCGTTCTCACGATTGGCGCGGGACGACCGCCTCCCCTCCCCGCTTCGCGAGGAGGGGATGTAGCCTCAGACGCGCGACCCCGCGGCCTTACTTGATGTCGACGCCTTCGAACGTATGCGTGCCGAGCGGGCTCTGCTTGTAGCCTTCGACGTTGGCGCGCATCGATTCATAGACCGTGGAATGGGCGAGCAGCAGCTCAGGCGCTTCGTCATGCTCGATTTCCTGCATCCGGTGATAGAGCTTGGAGCGCTCCCCCTGGTCGGCGACCAGCCGCGCCTTGACCAGCAGGTCGTCGAATTCCGCGTTGCACCACTTGGTTGGATTGCTGCCGCCTGGCTTGCCGCCGGGGCAGCCGCGCAGGAAGAAGAAGTTGTCGGGGTCGCCGTTGTCACCGGTCCAACCGTATTGGCCGGAGATCTCTTCGCCGTTCGCCATGCGCTTGCGGTATTCGCCCCATTCGTAGGTGACGAGCTTGGCGTTGACGCCGATCTTGGCCAAATCGGCCTGCATCATTTCGGCGATGCGCTTGCCATTGGGATTATAGGGACGCGAGACCGGCATATACCAGAGGTCGATGTCGATCGGCGTCTTCACGCCCGCCGCCGCGAGCGTCTGCTTGGCCTTTTCAGGGTCGTAGGGCGTCTGCGGGATGGCGTCGTCATAGGCCCACATGGTGCGCGGGATCAGAGTATTGGCCTTCTCGGCGGCGCCGAGATAGACATCCTTGACGATGGCGTCTCGATCGACCGCCATTGAAAGCGCCTGGCGCACTTCTTTCTTGTCGAGCGGCGGCTTGCTCGCGTTAAAAGCCCAGTAGGCGATATTGAGGCCAGAAGCGCTGATCACCTTCAGCGTCGGATCCTTTTGCATTTCGGCGAGGTCGGCCGGGCGCGGATAAGCGTTGATATGGCATTCGCCGGCTTTCAGTTTCGCGTAGCGCGCCGTCGCGTCGGGCGTGATGGCGTAAACGAGATCGTCGACCAACGCCTTCTCGCCGAAATAGTCGGGGTTCTTCTTGAACCTGATGACCGCGTCCTTCTGATAGGAGACGAAGGAGAACGGGCCGGTGCCGACGGGAATCTGATCGAAGAGTTCGGGAGTACCTTTCTTCAACAGGAAGTCGGCGTATTCGGCCGAGGCGATCGAGGCGAAATCCATCGCCAGATTGGCCAGGATCGCGACGTTCGGCGATTTGAGGTGAAAGACGACGGTGGAATCGTCCTTCTTCTCGATCGTGTCGAGCAGGGCCGGCATGTCCATGTCGTTGAAATAGTCGTATTTGCCGCCGGAGACCTTGGAATAGGGATGGTCGGGCTTCCATTGTCGATCGAACGAGAACAGAACGTCGTCGGCGCCAAAATCGCGCGTCGGCTTGAAGTCCTTGGTCGAATGGAATTTCACGCCCTTGCGCAGATGGAATGTGATGGTCTTGCCGCCGTCGGCGATCTGCCAACTCTCGGCCAGGCCGGGCGTCACTTCGGTGGTCCCGCGCTTGAATTCGGTCAGGCGGTTGTAGACCGGGCGGGCAGCGTCGAAGCTGGTGCCGGTCGTGTTGATCGCCGGCTGGAAGTTTTCCGGGCTGCCCTCCGAACAATAAACGAGAGTCTTGGCCGAAACCGCGGTCGAACCCATTAGCAGCGCGGCGAGGCCGAGGCCGGCAAAAGTGATCACTTTCATAGATCCCCCTTGAAATCTTTGAGTTCGGACGGCGTCAGTCAGGCGCCTTCGCTTCGCGCGAGCGCGCATCGAAGCGCGTTTTCGCGACCGGCGCAATGGGTTTGGCCGGCGCGCTTGGCGGCGTGTCAAAATGGCGCGTTAACGGATCGTTAGCGTTAACGATTTATGGATCGATCAGGAACCCGCAAAGATAAGGCCCGCCCATGTCGACGACGCCACGCCGCGCCCGCTTGCTCGTTTTTCGCGCGGCGCTTCTGACGGCGGTGACGGCGGCGAGCGTCTCTCTCGGCGGCTGCCGCGATTTTGGCGACGTGACAGGATCGATCTCGGGATCGAGCCAGACCGCGCCGACCGACGAGACGGCCTTGCGCGAATATTCCGACCGCTGGGCTAAAGCCTACGACGCCAATCCCGGCGAGAAAATCGCCTCGATGAATTACGCCAGGGCTTTGCGCGCGCAGACGCGATACGACGAAGCGGTGGCGGTGATGCGCGTCGCCGCGATCAAATCGCCGAAGGATTTTCAAGTGCTCGGCGCCTACGGCAAGGCGCTCGCCGACGACGGGCAGTACGCGCAGGCCAAGGACGTGCTCGCGCGTTCCTATCCGGTCGAGCGACCGGACTGGACCATCCTTTCGGTGCAGGGTTCGGTCGAAGATCGGCTCGACAATCATGAGACCGCGCAGAAGTATTACAGCGAAGCGCTCAAGATTTCACCGGGCGAGCCCTCCATCCTGAGCAACCTCGGGCTCTCCTATGCGCTGACGCGGCAATTGCCGCTCGCCGAGCAGACGTTGCGCCAAGCCGCCGCCAGCCCGCACAGCGATACCCGCGAGCGGCAGAATCTGGCGCTGGTGCTGTCGCTCGAAGGCAAGTTCGGCGAGGCCGAGGAGATCAGCCGACGCGACATGTCGCCGGAGGCCGCCGCGGCCAACGTGCAGGCGATCCGCAGCATGATCGCCCAGAACGATTCCTGGAAAGCGCTGCAAAACAAAGCGTCTAAGGGACGCGTCAAGGAAAAGGGCGCGTCGGACGGCCCGCGTCAATTGCCGCTGGCGCCCGACCCGGACGCGGGCTGACCGCGTCTCAGGCGACTCCGACGCCAACGTAGCGGAAGCCGCGCCGACGCAGGTCTTCAGGGCGATAGACGTTGCGCAGATCGACGATCGATGGCGCGACCATCGCCATGGCGATGCGCGTGAAATCGAGCGCGCGAAACGAATCCCATTCGGTGACGATAACCAGCGCCTCCGCGCCCTCGGCGCAATCGTAGGGGTCGGCGCAGAAGGCGACGTCCGGCATCATGGGACGCGCCTGCTCCATACTGGCCGGATCGTAGGCGCGCACTTTCGCGCCCGCATCCTCGAGCGCGGTGACGATGGCGAGCGAGGGGGCGTCGCGCATGTCGTCGGTGTTAGGCTTGAAGGCGAGACCGAGCAGCGCGATGGTCTTGCCGCGCACCGAACCGCCGCAGGCCGCGATCACTTTCTTGGCCATGGCGCGCTTGCGCTGATCGTTGACCGCCGCGACCGTTTCAAGAATGCGCAATGGCGAATCCGCGTCCTGCCCTGTCTTGACCAGCGCCAATGTGTCCTTGGGGAAACAGGAGCCGCCATAACCCGGCCCCGGATGCAGGAACTTGCCGCCGATGCGCTTGTCCATGCCGATGCCGCGCGCGACGTCCTGCACGTTGGCGCCGACCTTTTCGCACAGATCGGCGATCTCGTTGATGAAGGTGATTTTCGTCGCCAGGAACGCATTGGCCGCGTATTTGATCAGTTCGGAGGAGCGCCGGTCGACGAAATAGAGCGGAGGATGGTTGAGATTGAGCGGGCGGTAGATTTCGCTCATCACGGCGCGCGCGCGCGCGTCGTTGGCGCCGATGACGATGCGATCGGGCCGCTTGAAATCGTCGATCGCTGCGCCCTCGCGCAGGAACTCGGGGTTGGAGACGACGACGAAGTCGGCGTCGGGCCGCGCCTCGCGCAAGATGCGCTCGACCTCGTCGCCAGCGCCGACCGGCACCGTCGATTTGGTGACGACGACCGTGAAACCCTCGAGCGCCGCCGCGATCTCGCGAGCCGCCGCGTAAACGTAGGAAAGGTCGGCGTGTCCGTCGCCGCGCCGCGACGGGGTTCCGACCGCGATGAACACCGCCTCGGCGCCTTTGACCGCCTCGGCGACGTCCTGGCTGAAGATCAGTCGGCCGGCGCGCGCATTGGCGGCGACGAGGGCCTCTAGGCCCGGCTCGAAAATCGGAATCTCGCCGCGGCGCAAGGCGGCGACCTTGGCTTCGTCCTTGTCGACGCAGACGACCGAATGGCCGAAATCGGCGAAACAGGCGCCAGAAACTAGGCCGACGTAGCCGCTACCGATAACCGCGAGTCGCATGTACCATCCATGAAGTCGGATCCGGGCGCGGCCCGACCGCGCGCGATTCTATGGAGGTAGCGCCCCGATTTGACAATGCGGCGACGGTTCAGGCGCGCTCGAAGACGATCGTTTGCGCGCCCTCCCAGAGGGTCTTGCGGCCGAGGGCATAGAGGTTTTCCAGGCCCGAGGTCAGGGTGAGGAAATGGTTGCCCGAGAGCTGGCCGGCCTTGGATGCGAAATTGACACAGCCGTAGGCGACGAGGATTTCGGTTTCGCTCACGCCGCCAGGATAAAGTATGACCTGGCCGGGCGCGGGATAGCAGGTGTTGTTCTCGTAGCCGACCTTGAAATCCATATCGCCGAGCGGGATCCAGACGCCCTCGCCGCTCCAGCGCACGTGCACGATCTTGCTCTCGAACGGCAGCCGGGCCAGAAACGAGGCGCAAGTCTTGGGCGCCAGCGCGGTTTCGAGGCGAGCGCCGAAGGTAAAGGGTCCGGCGGTGACTTTGAGCTGGGTCATGACTGTCTCGAGCTTTTTTAGGTGGGACGCGGGTCGCCTAGGCCTAGCGCGGAGCGCCCTCGATCGCCAGAGACGCCGGCGCTGAAAATGCCGGGGACGGCGGGAAGGTGTTTCCAGAATCGTCAAAGCAGCGCGTCCCATCGATTTGGACGCGGGCGGCATTTGGGGTTGCGGCGTGGCCCCCGCGTGGCATACTAAGGAGCGAGTTTTCCAACGTAACGGGTATGCGGATGATCCGCTATTGGAGATCGGCGCGTTCATTGGTTTTTGCCGCGTTCGCGTTTCTTGTCGCTCCGGGAGTGCGCGCCGACGAGATCGGCTCGAATTTTTCGAACTTTTTCACGCCCGCGCCCGCGACCGGCTGGGCGCCGCCCGCGCAATTGGAGATTTCCTCGCCGCTGCGCCCGGAAAATTGGCGGATCGGGGCCTATGTCGGCCAGTTCAACCATGGGCAGGAAATCGAGCTTTTCGCCTGGCCGCCGAGCGCCATCGGCGCTTTCGGGCCCTTCTACAGCTTTGGCGCGAACGCGGTTTACACGGCGGCGCGGCTGCCCAAAATCCCGCTCGAGGTCGAAGTCGACCTAGCGGCGATCGCGCACTCCGGGTCGCAGTCCTACAGCGAATTCAATATCGTGCCGACGCTCCGCTGGACCTGGTTCCCCTGGAACGAGTACCTGTTCACCACGGTGCGGTTCGGACCGCTCGGCATCTCGATGGCCAGTGCGTCCCCCGAGGTCGACACAATGTACGCCACGCGAAAGCACACGCGGCAGATCCTTAACGGCGCGGTCGAAGAATGGACCTTCTCCCCTTCGCGCGTCTCGGACTGGGAGGCCTTCCTGCGCGTCGACCACCGCTCGGGAATTTTCGGTCTGATCGACGGCGTCGACACCGGTTCGAATTTCGTCGCGGTAGGCGCGAGGATGCGGCTCTAAGCGTCGACGATCGCTGGCCGAAAGTCCAAAATTGCGGGCGGGTCGGGCGAGGCTCGATTTCGCGTCTTGACCGTGCGAAGTTGGTCCAGTTTGCTCCCGCCCGGTGCTTTGACCATGCCCCTTTCCGCCTATGACCGCGATCTCGATCGCAACGCCGCCAACTATCAGCCGCTGACGCCGCTGACGTTGCTCGAACGCGCCGCCGAGGTGTTCCCGGACCGTCTCGCCGTCGTGCATGGCGCGCTCCGGCGAAACTATCGCGAATTCCATCGGCGCAGCCGCAAGCTCGCCTCCGCGCTCGCCAAGCGCGGCTTTGCTCGCGGCGATACGGTCGCGGCGATGCTCGCCAACACCCCGGCGATGCTCGAATGCCATTATGGCGCGCCCATGTGCGGCGCCGTGCTCAACACGCTCAACACCCGCCTCGACGCCGCCGCCATCGCCTTCATGCTTGATCACGGCGAGGCGAAGGCGCTGATTGTCGACCGCGAATTTTCCGAAATCATCGCCGGCGCGCTGAAGCTCTGCAAAGTCAAGCCGCTGGTGATCGACTACGACGATCCCGAATACGACGGCCCGGGTCGGCGGATCGGCCAGATCGAATATGAGGCTTTGGTCGCCGAGGGGGACGAGACGTACCGGCGCGTCGCCCCCGTCGACGAATGGGACGCGATTTCGCTCAACTACACCTCAGGCACCACAGGCGATCCCAAGGGCGTCGTGTATCACCATCGCGGCGCGCATCTGCTCGCGGTCGGCAATGTCGTGACGGCCGAAATGGGTCGCCATCCCGTCTATCTCTGGACCCTGCCGATGTTCCATTGCAACGGCTGGTGCTTTCCCTGGTCGATCAGCGTAAAGGCGGGCGTTCACGTCTGCCTGCGACAGGTCCGCGCGAAATTGATGTTCGACCTTATCGCCGAACACAAGGTCACGCACCTATGCGGCGCGCCGATCGTCATGTCGATCCTGCTGAATGCGAGCCCAGCGGAAAAGCGGGAGCTGCCGCATGTGGTGCGCTTCTTCACCGCCGCCGCCCCGCCGCCCGCCGCGACGCTCGCGGCGATGCGCGAGGCCGGCTTCGACGTCACCCATCTCTATGGGCTGACCGAGTCCTACGGTCCCGCGGTCGTCAACGATTGGAAAGAGGAGTGGAACGCGCTGCCTGCGGGCGAGCAGGCCCACCTGAAATCGCGTCAGGGCGTGCGTTATCATGCACTTGATGCGCTCGACGTCATCGATCCCGAGACGATGCAAAGCGCGCCCGCCGACGGCGCGACGATCGGCGAAGTGATGTTTCGCGGCAATGTCGTAATGAAAGGCTACCTGAAAAACAAAGCCTCGACCGACGCCGCTTTCGCCGGAGGCTGGTTTCACTCCGGCGACCTCGGCGTCAAGCATCCCGACGGCTACGTGCAATTGAAGGACCGCTCGAAGGACATCATCATTTCGGGAGGCGAGAACATATCCTCGATCGAGGTCGAAGACGCGCTGTTCGAGCACCCGGCGGTGCAATTGGCGGCGGTTGTCGCGCGCCCCGACGAAAAATGGGGCGAGACGCCTTGCGCTTTCGTCGAGTTGAAACCCGGCAAGACCGCGAACGAGGACGAGTTGATCGAATGGTGCCGCGGGCGCCTCGCCCGCTTCAAGTGCCCGCGCCATGTCGTCTTCACGGAAATCCCGAAAACCTCAACCGGCAAGGTGCAGAAATTCATGCTGCGCGAACGTGCGCGCGCCCTCGGCGAGTCAGCTTGAGCGCCGACGGCGCCCGTTGGATCCTAGCCGCGCGCGGCGCGCTCGAGGGAGCGTTGCGGGAGGCAAGCGGGAGCTTTCCCGGGCCCGGCGAGGACGGCGCCGCACGCATCCACGATCTGCGTAAATCGCTAAAGCGCGCGGCCTCGCTCTGCCGCCTGTTCGCGCCGGTGGTCGGCGCGCCCGCCTATCGCGCGCTCGACGCGGTCGACAGCGCGCGCCGGCGGGTGGGGCGCGCCCGCGATCTCGACATTCTGCCCGGCGTGCTGGCCAAGGTGAAATGTGCGCCCGCGACCCGCGACGCGCTGATGCGGGCGATCGCCGTCGAACGCGGCAAGGCGCGCGGCGAGCACGCCTCGGCGGATGCGGCTCAGTTCGCCGAGAATCTCGCCTCGGTCGCGAACGAAGTCGCGCAATGGGATCTCGAAGATCAGACCCTTGAGGCGCTGCTTGCCTCTTTGCGCCTCGCCTATCGCGCCGCCAAGCGGCGCGGGCGCGCAGCCTTTTCGAGCGGCGACGCCGACGATCTGCATTCGTTGCGCGTGCGCGTCGTCGATCTGGCTCACCAGCTCGCGCTGTTCGAGGGCGCCTGGCCGGCGCTGTTTGCGGCTTACGGCGCGGAACTGCACCGATTGCGGCAAGTGCTGGGCGATCACAACGACCTGACCGTGCTCGGCGAATTCGCGCTTTCGCGGCGCGAACTTTCGACCGACGCGGTCGAAGCGCTGGTGACGCTGGTCCTCAGCCGCCGCCGGCCGTTGGAGCGCAAGGCGAAGGCCCAATTTGAGCGCCTGTTCGCCGAGCGGCCGGGCGCCTTCGCGCGGCGGATCGAGGGCTATCTCGAGCATCCGCAGCGCAAGCCGCGGCGCGCGGCGCGCCGCGCCGGTGGAAGCGCCCCCGCTCAGGGATAGCGTGTTTTGAGGTCGGCGATCCGGCGCGTGTTCTGGTCGATGATGCAGGCAAGGCGCGGATCGCCGCCCTTGGCGGCCATGCCGGCCTCGAACGGCGCGACGTCCTGACATTCCGCATCGCGCCATCCGACCCACTGCGCCTCGGCGTCGTTGAGCGAGCGCTTCCAGCGCGCGCGCTGGGTCGAAAGCAGCTTCGGCCGGCTCTCGATGGATTTCACCGCCGTTTCGACGGTCGCCGCGAGCTCCTTGTCGGTTTTCTCGGCGCCGGTGCGCAGGCAATCCGCGAGTTCGCGCGCGCCGATCCTGCCGGAGTCGCATAGCGTTTGGGACGGTCTGACTTCATCGGCTAAGGCAAACGTCGAGGAAGCGACCAACACGGCGGCGATGAAAAGCGTTCGCATGTCAAAAATGATCCGTTGGAAAGGCCAATCCATAGCCAAGTCCAGGGCGTTCGACTAGAGCGCGAGGCGAAATTGCGCGCTCGGGCGCGCGCCTAGCGTCATGGCGCCGGTTCGAGCAGGAACTCGCCAATGCGCGCGAGGGCGCGCTCAATGTTCTCGGCGGAATTGGCGTAGGACAATCGGATATAGCCTTCGCCGTATACGCCGAAGTCGGGTCCGCCAATTGTCGCGACGCCTGCCTTTTCGAGCAGCGCGGTCGCCAGCGGCTTCCCTTTCCAGCCGGTCTTCGAGATGTTGGGGAAGGCGTAGAACGCTCCTTTGGGCGTGGCGGCGCTCACGCCCGGCAGCTGGTTTAGCCCGGCGACGACGATCTTTCGCCGCGCGTCGAATTCGGCGACCATGGCCTTGACCGCGTCCTGGGGACCGGTGAGCGCCGCCAGGCCGCCATACTGAGCGGGCGCGTTGACGCAGGAATAGGAATTGACGGCGAGCTTACGCGCAGCGTCATAAAGCGCCTTCGGCCAGACGGAATATCCGAGGCGCCAACCGGTCATCGCATAGGTCTTGGACCAGCCGTCGAGCAGGATCAGCCGATCGCGGATTTCAGGATAGGCGAGCAGCGTTTGGTGGTCGAGCCCGTCGTAAGTCATCTGGCCGTAGATTTCGTCCGAGAGGATCGCCGCGTCGGGGAAGGCGGCGAGGCCTTTCGCCAGCTTGTCGATCTCCGCCTTGGGCGTCACGCCCCCCGTCGGATTGGCCGGCGAGTTGACGATGACGAGCCTTGTGCGCGGCGTCATCAGCGAAAGCGTCTCGTCGGCGGAGAAAGCGAAGCCGTTCTCTTCGCGCATCGGGATCGGCACCGGCCGCGCGCCGGTGAATTCGATCATCGAGCGATAGATCGGGAAGCCAGGGTCGGGATAGAGGATGTCGACGTCAGGCGCGCCGAACATCAGGATCGCCATATGCATCGTGACCTTGCCGCCGGGCACGATCAGCACGAGATCGGGCGACACCTCGACGCCGAAGCGCCGGTTCAAGTCGGCCGCCACAGCCTCGCGCAGCGGCAGGATTCCGGTCGCATCGGTATAGCCGTGATGGCCGTCGCGCAGCGCCTTGACCGCCGCCTCGACAATGTGGGCGGGCGTTTTGAAGTCGGGCTGGCCAATGCCGAGATTGATAATGTCGCGGCCCTGACGCTGCAATTCCGCCGCCTTGGCGAGCACCGCGAAAGCGTTCTCCTCGCCGATGCGCGAGAATGCGGGAACGATGTGCAGCATTTAGGGCCTCCGCTGAGTGACGTCTTCTTAGGCGCGCTTGCGCGAAGGCGGCAAGGGGTCGGCGCTCTCATTGTGCGATCGGGGCGGCGTGTTAATCTAAAGGCGCCGACTTCCCAGTGGCCATGTACTCTGGAGGACGCTCATGACATATTCCCTCGATCGCCGACGATTTCTGAAAACGTCCGCCGCTTTCGGCGGCGCGGCCTTTGCCTGCTCGCTCGCGCTCGATCGTTCTGCGAACGCCGCCACGCCGCGCATCGAAGCGCCCAAAGTCGATCAGGTTACGATTCAGGAGATCACCGACAGCGCGCACGACATCTTCCTGCGCGGCGCCGATTATCCAGGTCTCGCGGTCAAGCGGCCGGCCGGGCCAGGATGGCCGGCGGGCAAGACACTGGAGAGCGAGTGGGGTCTCGCGCTCCACATCGAATCGCGTCGCGGGGCCGAGACGCGCAGATATCTGCTCGATTTCGGCTTCACGCCCGACATCTACGCCAACAACCTCGAACTCCTGAAGATCGACGTCGCCAAAGTCGACGGACTCGTCATCAGTCATGGCCACTACGATCATATCGGCGGCCTCATGGGATTCCTGGAGGCCAATCGCGCGCGCATGAAACCGGGGTTGAAGCTCTATACCGGCGGCGAGGACAACTTCTGCCATCGCCAGTTGCGCGCCGCCGACGGAAGCTTCATCGAGTTCGGGCCGGCGCTCGACCGGCGCAAGTTAAGGGCGCTGGACGTGGAGCCCGTGCTTTCGGAACTGCCGATTGTAATCGAGGATCATGCCTTCACCTCGGGCGCCGTGCCCCGTGTCAGCATGGAGCATGTGCTGCCCAACACCTTCGTATCCTTCGGCGTCAAGGACGGCCTGGGCTGCGACGTCGCCGCCTACGCCAACCCGCATTTCTCCGCCGAGGAACTTGCGGGCGCGCCGGTTCCCGACCAGCACTGGCACGAGCACGCCACCTGTTTCCGTCTCGGGGAGCGTGGCCTCGTCGTCATCACCTCGTGCGGGCACGGCGGCATCCTCAACACGCTGCGCCGGGTCCGGGAAGTGACAGGGGTCGATAAGATCTATGCGCTGGTCGGCGGCTTTCACCTCGCGCCGGCGCCCGACGATTACCTGCGCGCGGTCATGGCGGAGCTGAAGACTTTCGACCCTGAACACGTGATGCCGATGCATTGCAGCGGCCAGAATTTCATCGATCTGGCCAAGAAGGAAATGCCAGAGAAGCTGGTGCTCTGCGGCACGGGCAGCAGCTACACGTTCACGGCTTGATCGTCGCTCGCGGTTCGCTTTTCGCGGCGATCTCGGCGAGCCGCGCCTCCTCCTCGGCGCTGAGGTCCGGCGTCGCGGGGCCTCCGCGCCGCGCGGCGCGCCAGACCGCGAGGGCGCCGAGCAAGAGTGTCAGCGGTGCGCTGAGCCATAGCAGCAAGGTCTCCGGCTTGAGCGGCGGCCTCAAGAGGATGAAATCGCCATAGCGCGAGACCAGATATTGCTTGACCTCGGCGTTGCTCTCGCCCTTGACGATGCGCTCGCGGATCAGCACACGGATGTCCTTGGCGAGCGAAGCGTCGGAATCGTCGATCGATTGGTTCTGGCAGACGAGGCAGCGCAGTTCGGCCGAGAGTTCGCGCGCGCGCGCTTCCAGCCGCGGGTCAGGCAGCACTTCGTTCGGCTGCACGGCCCGTGCCGTCGGAGCGGCGAGCAGAAGCGCCAGCAATGCAGCGTGCGCGAGTTTCTTCATGACGAGGCCATCGCCGCCGCGCCCGCTTTGGCGCGCGCCGGGGCGCCGATGCGCAAGCGGCGATCGGCGAGCGAGATGGCGCCCCCGCACGCCATCGTGATCGCGCCGAGCCAGATCAGCGTCACTAGCGGCTTCCAGTAAAGGCGCGCCGGAACGGTTCCGTCGAGCGCGGGATCGGCTATCGAGACATAGACCTGGCCAAGATCGAGCGTCGCGATTCCCGCCTGCGTCGTATCCATGCGGCGCGCCGCGAACTGCCGCCGCGCCGGTTCGACGACCGCGACGACCGCGCCGCCGGAGCGGATGGTCATGCGCGCGACGGTCTCCTGATAGTTCGGCCCGGCACGGGTTCCCACTTCATCGAGCCTGACTTCGTAAGGGCCGACGTGCAGCGCCGAACCGACGCGCATCGAGGCGATCGTCTCCGCGCCGAAGCCGGTGGCGGCGAGCCCGAGCAGTGCGACTCCGGCGCCGAAATGCGCAACCGCGCCGCCCCAGAACGACAAAGGGAGCCCCCGCGCGCGAGACCAAATCCGCCCCGCGCCGAAGCCGGAGCGCGACACGCGCGCGAGGACTTCCGTCAGCGAGCCGAGCATGACGAAAATCGCCAACGCGGCGGCGATCGGCGCCAGCACCGGCCCGCCGCGATAGACCGCCAGCAGCGCAACGAAAACCGAGAGTCCGCCCAGCAGCGCGACCGCCAATCTCTGCGCGACGCCGAGAAAATCGCCGCGTTTCCAGGCGAGCGAAAAGCCGAACGGCGTCAGCAGCGTCAGCGCGAGCAGCAATACGCCGCTGGTCATGTTGAAAAACGGCGCCCCGACCGTGATTTTCTCGCCGGTCACTTGCTCGAGCGCGAGCGGATAGAGCGTTCCGAAGAAGACCGTCGCGCAGGCGGTCGTCAGCAGCAGGTTATTGAGCACCAAGGCGCCCTCGCGCGAGATCGGCGCGAAAATGCCGCCCGGCTTCAGCGCCGGCGCGCGCCAGGCGAACAAGGCGAACGAGCCGGCGATGAAAAAGGCCAGAATCGCCAGAATGAACACGCCGCGCCGCGGATCGCTGGCGAAAGCGTGCACCGAGGTCAGCACGCCCGAACGCACGAGGAAGGTGCCGAGCAGCGAAAACGAAAACGCGAGGATGGCCAGAAAGATCGTCCAGACCTTCAGCGCGTCGCGCTTCTCCATCACCGCGACCGAATGCAGAAACGCCGTGCCGGCGAGCCAGGGCATCAGCGAAGCGTTCTCGACCGGGTCCCAGAACCAGAAGCCGCCCCAGCCGAGCGTGTAGTAGGCCCAATAGGAGCCCATCGCGATGCCGAGCGTCAGGAACGCCCAGGCGATCAGCGCGAACGGCCGCACGAATCTCGCCCAGGCCGCGTCGATGCGCCCCTCGATCAGCGCCGCGGCGGCGAACGAGAACACGATGGAGAAGCCGACGTAGCCGAGATAGAGCAGCGGCGGATGGATCGCGAGGCCGGGGTCTTGCAGGATCGGGTTGAGGTCGCGGCCCTCGAACGGCGCCGGGATCAGGCGCACGAACGGATTCGACGTTGCGAGAATGAATACGAGAAAAGCGACGCCGATCAGCCCCTGAACGCTCAACGCGTCGGCGCGCAGGCGTTGCGGCAATGCGCGGCCGAAGAGCGCGACCAGCGCGCCGAAGCTCGCCAGGATCAGCGACCACAGCAGCATCGAGCCTTCGTGGTTGCCCCAGACGCCGGAGAATTTGTAGATCGCCGGCATCGCGCTGTGCGAATTCTCGGCGACATTGAGGACCGAGAAATCCGAACGCAAATGCGCCTGCGCGAGCGCGGCGAAAGCGAGGGCGACGAAAAGGAACTGCCCGAGCGCGGCGCTGACGCCGACGCCCATCAAGGCCGCGTCGCGCTTGCGCGCGCCCCAGAACGGGATCGTCGATTGCACGATCGCCAATGCGAGCGCGAGAACGAGCGCGTAATGACCGGCTTCGACGATCACGGCTTGGCGCTCCCCGTGCTCTCCTGCCAGCGGCCCTGTTTTTTAAGCGAGTCCACGACTTCGCGCGGCATATAGCGTTCGTCGTGCTTGGCCAGAATGTTGTCGGCGCGGAAAACGTCCGGCGCCTCGAGCACGCCCTCGGCGACGACGCCCTGGCCCTCGCGAAAGAGGTCGGGCGGCAGACCTTGATAAGTGACCGCGATCTGACCGCCGCCGTCGGTGATCGCGAATTTCAGGTTCTCGTTCGCCGACTTGACCACGGTGCCCGGCGCCACCAGGCCGCCCAGGCGCAGTCGCGACCCGACCGCCACATGTTTGGTCGCCAGCTCGCTCGGGCTGTAGAAAAAGACGATGTTGTCGCTGAGCCCATAGAGCGCCAGCGCCGCGCCGGCGCCGATCACGGCGAGCGCGGCGGCGATCAAAATCAAACGTCGGCCTTTGCGCGTCATAAGATCACTCTCCGAGGCCCAATTCATGCGCCAGCGCATCGAAATTCGCCAGCGCGGCGCTGTCGCCGGCATAGGCTTTGCGCGCGCTTGTCAGCGCCTCCTCGGCCTTGTCAGGCTGATGCAGCACCGAATAGGCGCGAATAAGGCGCGCCCATTCGTCCGCGCTGCCGCCCCCTAGCGCGAGCCGCGAAGCCAGTCCGCCGACCATGCCCTCGATCATCTTGCGCTGATCGTCGGTGAAGCCCTGTCCAGCGTCGGGCGAAGCCGCCGAGGGCGCGGGTTCGCCCTTCAGGGTGGATAAGCGCGCGCGCAGACCGATCATCCAGGCCTCGTCGCCGTTCGCGAGCGGCCGCAACGCCTCGTAAGTTTCGCTCGCCTTTTTCGCATCGCCCCCCTGCTCGGCGGCGAGGCCTAGGTAGAAGCGGGCCTTGGCTTCGTCCGGCTTGTCGGCGACCGCCTTATCGAACTCGGCCCGCGCATCAGCGTCGACGACGCCGCCGGCGATCGCGACCAGCGCTTCGCCCAGATCGGCGCGCAGCGACGCCTGTTCGCCCTTGAGACGCAGCAGCTGGCGGTAGGCATCGGCCGCGTCGTCGAACCGTCCTAGCCGCATATAGACCGGCGCCAACACGCCCCAAGCCCTGGCGTCGTCGGGATGGGAGACCAGCCGCGCCTCGATCTTGGCGATCGCCGCGGCCAGGGCGTCGGGCGAGTTCGGTTCGACGCCGCGCCCGGCGAGCGGCGCGTCGGACAAATCGGGACGGCCCAACGCGTAATAGCCGCCAAGCGCAATCAATGGCGTCGCGACCAGAATGAGCGCGGCGGCGACACGGCGGCGCGCGGTCGCGCCCGCAACGGGGC
The DNA here is from genome assembly GCA_037446355.1 of Beijerinckiaceae bacterium. GTDB lineage: Bacteria > Pseudomonadota > Alphaproteobacteria > Rhizobiales > Beijerinckiaceae > Roseiarcus. The sequence goes on from JBBIIT010000001.1 coordinate 129,911, forward strand.
CCGTCTCGGCGACCGGCGCACTGGCGGCGATCAGCCGTCGCGCGGCCTCGGCGCGCGCCGCGGCCGCCTCCTGCTGCGGCAATTGGCCGCGCTCGATGTCGCGGTCGATTTCCGCCAGTTGCGCCTTGTGGAACTCTGCCTCGTCGGCGGCCGCGGAGGACGAGGCGCGCCGGAAGGCGAGCGGCCAAAGCGCCGCCAGAACCGCGAGGCCGGTCATCACGGCCAGGGCGAACCACAACATCCACTGCCTCTTCGGGCGTTCCGCCGCTCACGCTCGCGACGCGCGCGAAAGACCAATACCTACGAGCGGGGGAGCGCGCTGCTGTTAGCGCATCGGCGTCCGCAGGTCCATTGAATCGGAACTCAAAGGCCGGGCAGGCGCAGGCTCGCGCGCAAGCCGCCGAGCGGACTGTCCTCCAGTCGCAGCGATCCGCCATAGATCGCCGCGAGGTCAACGACGATGGAAAGGCCGAGGCCTGAGCCCGGACGCGACTCGTCGAGCCTTCGGCCGCGCTGCAACGCCGCGGCCCGCGCCGCCAGGTCGAGGCCCGGCCCGTCGTCGTCGATGCGGGCGATGAAATAGGCGCGCCCGCCCGCTTCGACATGGGGATCGCGTTCGGCCGAAATCTCGATTCGCTCGCGCGCCCACTTGCCGGCGTTGTCGAGCAGATTGCCGATGAGATCGGTCAGGTCCTGAGATTCGCCGCGAAACCGTAAGCCTTCGTGCGGCTTTGTCTCGAAGGTCAGGCCGCGGTCGCGGTACACTTTCTCGAAGGTGCGCACGAGTCCCTCGACGACGGGCCTTACCTCGGTCGCAGCGCCGGGCGAACTCGCGCGCGCGGCCGCGCGGGCGCGGTCGAGGTAAAAGCTCACCTGCCGGCTCATCACTTCGGCCTGCTCGCGCACTTTGTCGGCCAGGCGCGCGCTTCCCGAATCGGCTTCGTTGACGATCACGCTGAGCGGCGTTTTCAGCGCGTGCGCGAGATTGCCGACCTGCGTGCGCGCGCGTTCGACCACCTCGCGATTGGCGTCGAGCAGCAGATTGAGTTCGCCCGCCAGCGGAGCTACGTCCTGCGGAAATTCGCCGCTGATGCGTTCCGCCTCACCGCGCCGGATCGCCGCCACGCCCTCTTGCAGCACGCGCAGCGGTCTCAGGCCGAAGCGCACCGCTAGCGCTGTGGAGCCCAGCAACGCGATCGCCAGCACGAAAAAGGTCGCCCCCAGCGCATATTCGAAATGCTCGATTTCGGTTTGGATGACGTCGGCGTTGGCGGCGACCTGGATGAGGTAGCGCCCTTCCTCGCCCGCGTCGATCTCGCGTTCGATCATCCGCAGCGGACGATTGCCCGGCCCGACGACGTAGCCGCGCCGCGCGCCTTGGCGCAACGGCGCCTCGTTCTCATCCAGCCGCGGCAATTGCGTCGCGAACAGCGAGCGCGAAGTCTTCAAGTCGGGATGATCGCCGTCGAGGCGCGTGATCTGCCAGTACCAACCGGAGAAAGCGAGTTCGAATTGGGGCGCGATGACCGGCGGCGTCGCCCTGGCCTCCTCGCCGATGACGGCGACATCGGCGACCAGCGCCTTGATATACACACCGAGCTGTTCGTCGAAATTCGCTTCGCTGGAGCGCGCGTTGAGCGCGGAAAGGCCGAGGCCGGCGATGATGAGAATCGTCGAGCTCCAGAACGCGGCGGAAAGAAATAGCCGCGAGGCGATCGACTGCGCGTTCAGCGCCTTGAACATATCGGCGATCCGGTCCCGGGCGTTGTCAGCGCCCACTCTTGCGCGAAGCGGGCGCATCGGCGGCTTCGCCCTCGGGCTCGACGATATAGCCCAGACCGCGCGCGGTTTGGATGATATCGACGCCGAGCTTGCGGCGCAGGCGTCCTACGAAGACTTCGATGGTGTTGGAGTCGCGGTCGAAATCCTGGTCGTAGAGATGCTCGACGATCTCCCCGCGAGACACGATGCGCCCGGCGTGGTGCATGAGATAGGAAAGCAGCCGGTATTCGTGACTGGTCAGCTTGATCGGCGCGCCATTTACGGTGACGCGCCCGGCGCGCGCGTCGAGCCGAACCGGCCCGACGACCAGCTCGCTGGTGGCGTGGCCCGCGGCGCGGCGAAGCAACGCTCGCAACCGCGCCAGCACCTCCTCCATGTGGAAAGGCTTGGCGACGTAATCGTCGGCCCCCGCGTCGAAGCCCTGCACCTTGTCGCTCCAGCGGTCGCGCGCGGTCAGGATCAGAACCGGCATGGCGCGGCCGGACTTACGCCAGCCTTCCAACACCGAAACGCCGTCGCGTTTGGGCAGGCCGATGTCGAGAATCACGGCGTCATAGGGTTCGGTGTCGCCCAGAAAGCCGCCTTCCTCCCCATCGAACGCCTTATCGACCGCGTAACCGGCCGCTTCGAGCGCCGTCACGATCTGACGGTTGAGGTCGCGATCGTCTTCGACAACGAGCAGGCGCATGTTCCGTTGTTTTCCTTATGCAATTCGTGCGGGTCAATGCCCGCGATTTTTCTCGATCAATTTCCCGGTCGCCGCGTCGACGACAATATGGCGATAGCGGCCGTCGTGGTGCAACAAGGCGATTTCGTAGACATATTCCTCGCCAACGCGGCAAAGTTTCGCCGACAGCGCCTCGGCTTTGGACTGGGCGGAGGCCGATTTCAAAACGGCGAAGGGTTCGAGCAGGTGGTGCGATTTGATCTCCTCGCGCGTTTCCGCCGACGGGAAACATTGCCGGTGCGAAGTCGTGCGGACCGGCTCGTTCTCCACCGCTGCGGCGCGAAGCGGCGCCAGCGGCGGGAGAGCGCCAAGCGCCAGAGCGAGGAGAATCGTCGCGGTTCGCGCCATGCTCATGTTGTCTCGCCCAGCGTCTGAATAGACAATGAATGGGTCGAACCGGATTCGCGGTCAATACGCGCTTGCGCCTGCGGGCGCCTCAAGCTAGCCCCGTGACATGAAAATCGCGCGAAGTCCGCTTATTTCGATGCTGCTTCCGGCCTTGCTCGCCGGCTCGGTTTCGCCGGCCCCGGCGATCGTCGGCGCATCGCGCGAAGCCTCGCGCTACGCGGATCGCCTCGTCATGGTGCTCAACCGGGGTCCAGAGGGCTCCGGGTTCTGCACCGGCGTCGTGCTGTCGTCCAATATCGTCCTGACCGCCGCTCATTGCCTGCGCCCGACGCGCGACATGCTGGTGCTTTACCGCGATGCGGCCGGCCAGCCCGTCACGCTGGAGGTCGCCGCGGCGACGACGCATCCCGACTTTCGCGCCGACGCCATCCAGCGGCGCGTGGTCTCGGTCGACGCCGCCCTCCTAGAGACGGCGACGCCGTTGCCCTCGGCGTTTCGCCCCGCGGCGCTCGCGCGCGAGGCGAGCGCACGTATCGGCCAGAGCGTCATCGCCGTCGGATTTGGAACCGCGCGGGAGGGCGTCGCCAAGACCGGCGGGACGCTGCGCGCCGCCGACTTGGCGGTGCGGGCGCCCGCCTCCCAGGTGCTGCTATGGGCCGACGATCCCGACCAAGCGGGGCTCGGCGCCTGCTCGGGCGACTCCGGCGCGCCGATCTTCGACGAAGACGGCGAGACGGTCCTGGCTATCGTCGCCTGGACCGCGGGCGCGCAAGGACGCAAGTGCGGGCATCTCACGCAGGGGCCATTGGTGGCGCCGTTGCAAGGCTGGATCGCGGCGGTCGAGGAACATTGGCGGCGCTGAGGCCGCTCGAATTTGTGGCAATTTGGCAACGTCACAAAGGAAAACGCCTCGGCCGCAGGCGAGAATCCGCGGATGACCCGATCGTATTCGCCGTTGTCACGAAGCTGTCATGAAGCGCCCGTACGACGCTTTCCAGCGCGCCAGCAGAATGCGAGATGGATCTAGGCTTAGCGGGCGATTGGGCGCGAAAAACATAACTTCCGGCTTGTGGCGCTTCGGGCGCCGCCGAGACCGGAAAGACGGGGCGGAATTCAAAATTGCGGCCGCTGCGAAGCTGGGTCCGAGCCTTCGAGCAGGCTTGAGCCTGTGGCGCCGCGACAGGTACGAAGTCAAAACTGGCGAGTCGCCTGTGGCGCGAACGACCACGACGGCGCGAATCGAACGGGGCAAAAAATGAGTTTGTTGAAATCGATCCTTTTGGCTGGCGGGGCGAGCCTCGTTTTCGCCGCGGCCGCCCAAGGCGCCGACCTACCGACCAAGAAGGCCCCGCCGGTTCCGCCGCCGACCCTGGCCATGTGCGCGAGCGTCTCGGATTTCTTCCTGACCGCCTGCCCGCTGACCTACAACGGCATCACGCTGTATGGCACGATTGACGCCGGCGTCGGCTTCGAGACTTTCGGCGCTCCGTTCAATGCGAAGATGCAGACGGGCGTCGACGAATTCATCGGCAAGCCCGGACGCCACAACATCTGGGCGCTGACCCCGAACGGCCTCAGCCAGTCGAACATCGGCGTCAAGTTCAAAGAGGACGTACTGCCGGGCGGGTGGTCGATCGTCGGCTTGGCGGAAACCGGCTTCGATCCTTATTCGCTCCAATTGGGCAACGGCCAGGGCGCGATGGTCCAGAACAACCGCACCCTGCTCAGCGGCCAGTCGGCGAACGCCGACTCCAGCCGCGCCGGCCAATGGGACAATTCCCAGGCCTTCATCGGCGTGAGCAACAGCTCATACGGGACGCTCACGTTCGGGCGCCAGAATACGCTGCTGCTCGATGGCGTGAACGCCTATGATCCGATGGGGGGCTCCTACGCGTTCTCGCCGATCGGCTGGTCCGGCGCGACCGTCGGCACCGGCGACACGGAAGACGCCCGGGCCAACACCGCGGTCAAATATCGGGTCAGCATCGGTCAATTCCGGATCGGCGCGATCGCGCAGATCGGCGATTACGCCCAGGGCAACGGCGCGAGCAGTCTCTACCAGGGTCAGATCGGCGGTGATTTCGGCGGCCTTTCGGTCGACGGCATCGTCAGCCGCGTCAATGACGCGGTGAACCTGGGCACCTATCCCTCGGCCACCAGCCTGGGCGCGCCGCCCACGACCGACACGCTCAAGGCCGTCATTTCGGACAATACGAGCTTCATGCTGCTCGCCAAATATACCTGGAACCAGTTCAAGTTCTTCGGCGGTTATGAGTACATCCAGTACGCGAACCCGTCGGGGCAATTCGCCGTGGCTGGCAACGACATTACGACCATCGGCGGCTATCAGGCGATCAACCAGGGCAACCAGTTCTTCTCGGACAAGGTCTTGCAGGTGTTCTGGACCGGCGCGAAATACGCCGTCACCACCGATCTGGACCTGACGGTCGCTTACTACCACTACGACCAGAACAACTTTAATGGCGCGGGCGTGGGCAAAGCGTATTCCTGCTCCAGCACCGCGCACGGCTATTGCTCGGGTACGATGGACGCGGCGTCCGCCATGGCCGACTGGCGCTTCGCCAAGAAGTTCGACGCCTATGCGGGCGTGATGTATTCCGAGGTCAACAATGGTTTGGCCTCGGGCTATCAGGGCGGCGGCCACGTCAACGTCGCCCCCACGGCGGGCCTGCGTATGCGCTTCTGACCCTCGGGTCCGAACGCCGGCGCCAGAGCGCCTTCGAACCAACTGCAATTCGGCCGGGCTCGCGCCCGGCCGTTTTGTTTCAAAGGGCGAGCGAAGCGCGCCCTATGCCGGCTTTCGGCGCCGCGCCGCGCGGTTCGGCCATAACGCGATATGGTCTGGCCAGAATTCCTGGGCGACGTCGTCCTCGCTGGCGGCGATCTTGGCCCGCACCGATACGCCGGCTTCATGCACGCTTTCGCGCGAGCCGGACACCAGCGGATGCCACCAGGCCAGATCCTGGCCCTCCGCCAGCAATCGATAGGCGCAAGTCACCGGCAGCCAGCCGAGCGTGCGCACCGACTTCGGCGTAAGGCGCACGCAGTCGCTGACCTTGGCCTGCCGATGGGCATAGTCGCGGCAGCGGCAGGTCTTGCCGTCGAGCAGCGTGCAGCCGAGATCGGTGTAATGAATCTTGCCGCTGTCCTCCTCCTCGAGTTTGACGAGGCAGCAGCGGGCGCAGCCATCGCAAAGACTTTCCCACTCGCTCGGCGTCATCTCGTCCAGCGTCTTGGTTCGCCAGAACGGGCGGGGCGGCTCGGAATTCTTGTCCACTTCAACCCTTCCTTCGTGAGCGAAGCCCAATTGCGCCCAAATCCCGCGCCAGAACGGAATGCGCCGGCGCGGCTCGAAACTGGCGCCCTCGTTAACGATATCGCGACGTTGACGGGGACAGGCCGACTTGGCGCCGACCTCTTGGCGAGGTCAAGCGGTTCGCGAGGCTTAATATTGTGTTAATTAGGCGCGCGTGCGCCGGGGCTGGCGGTTCGGAGTGACGAGTGGCGGAAGGTCCGAAGGTGTCCGGTTTTGGCAAGGCGGTCGCCCGGGCGCTGCTCGCGTTCGACGCCTTCGTGGATTCCACGATGTTCGACGCGCAGCGGCGAACGCTGCGCGCGCTCGCCGCGATCGCGGAATTTTCGGATCGTCTGCGACTGACGGGCGTCGCCAAAGCCCTCGTCGACCTGACTTGCGAGGGTCTTAACGTCGGCGTCGTCGTCCTGATTTTCGCCCTCGCGCTCGCGCTGCCGGCGATGCGCGAGACGAGCGACGAGGATTGGCTCAAACGCCAGGATCTCGCGGTGACGTTCCTCGATCGCTACGGCGTCGAGGTCGGGCGGCGCGGCATCAAGCACGACGACGCAATTCCGTTCGACGAGTTGCCGGACCAGTTCATCAAGGCGGTGCTCGCGACCGAGGATCGGCGCTTTTTCAGCCATTTCGGCATCGACGTGGTGGGCACGCTGCGCGCACTCACGGTCAACGCCCATGCCGGCGGCGTCGTGCAGGGCGGATCGTCGATCACTCAGCAACTCGCCAAGAACCTGTTCCTTTCCAACGAGCGGTCGATTTCGCGCAAGATCAACGAGGCCTATCTGGCGCTGTGGCTCGAACATCATCTGACGAAGCGGCAGATTCTTTCGCTCTATCTCGATCGCGCCTACATGGGCGGCGGCGCGTTCGGCGCGCAGGCGGCGGCGCAATATTATTTCGGCAAGTCGGCGCGCGACATCAACCTCGCGGAATCGGCGATGCTGGCCGGCCTGTTCAAGGCCCCGACCAAATACTCGCCCAACGTCAACCTGCCCGCGGCGCGCGCGCGCGCCAACGACGTGCTGAGCAATCTGGTCGACGCCGGGTTCATGACCGAGGGTCAGGTTTACGCAGCGCGCCGCAATCCCGCGACCCCCGTCGATCACAGCGATCGCGGTTCTCCGGACTGGTACCTCGATTTCGCTTACAACGAGGTCAAGGCGCTCGCTGATTCCGGCGCGCTCGGCGCCGATCGCGTCCTCGTCGTTCGCACCGGCCTCGACTCGGGGTTGCAGACCAAAGCCGAAAGCGTGCTCGAGGGGATGCTGCGCGACAACGCGCCCGCCTATCATGCGCATCAGGCCGCGACCGTCGTAGCCGACACCGACGGACTTGTGCGCGCCATGGTCGGCGGTCGCGATTACGGCGCCAGCCAGTTCAACCGCGCGACGGACGCGCTGCGTCAACCCGGCTCCTCGTTCAAGATTTTCGTCTATCTCACCGCTTTGCTGACCGGCAAATTCCACGCCAATACGCCGATCGACGCGTCGGGCATCTGCATCGGCGATTATTGCGTCCATAATTTCGACGGCGAGAGCGGCGGCGCGATGCCGCTTTACACCGCGCTCGCGCTGTCCTTCAACACCGCGGCGATCCGGCTGTCGGTGAAAATCGGCGAAGCCTACTGGCCTGCCAAGCAGCCCTATCATCTGGCTAAAATCGCGACGCTCGGGCGCTCCAAAATCGTCGCAACCGCGCGCGCGATGGGGCTGACGACCCCCCTTGCGGATACCGTTTCGCTGCCTGTCGGCGCCGACGAGGTCAAGATGATCGACATGGTCGGCGCCAACGCCACACTCGCTCGGGGCGGACGCCGCGCGACTCCCTACGCCGCGATCGAAATTCACAATTCTACCGGCGCGCTGATCTACGCCCACGCCGCGAACGCGCCGCCGGCGGCGCAGGTTCTCCCGGCCGACAAGGTCGCGGAGATGAACAACATCATGACCCATGTCGTGACCGAGGGCACCGGACGCGCCGCGCAGATCCCCGGCCTCGTCATTTCAGGCAAGACCGGCACCACCAACAATTCCACCAACGCCTGGTTCAACGGCTTCACGGGCAATCTGGTTTGCAGCGTCTGGTTCGGCAACGACGATAACAGCGGCATGGAGAACATGACCGGCGGCACGCTACCGGCGCGGAGTTGGCGCGAGATCATGGCCTACGCCCATCAGGGCCTGGAGCCGAAGCCGCCCTACGGCGTCGTTCCGCCGACGCCGGCCGCCGCTGGCTCGCTAGCCTCGATTTCGGAAGCGCCCAAATCGAAATCGGCGGGCGGCATCGTCGACGCGCCACCGCGCGAGATCGGACTCGCGCCGCGCTCGACGCGAATCATCCTCGAGATCGGCGATCTCGCGCGCAGCGCCCGCAAGCGCACGACCGCCTTCGAGACGCCCAGCGCCGGCGCGGCCGAAGCGGACGCCGGCGCCAGCGTCATTCGCGGCGGCGTCTTGGCGCCGTGAGCGAGCGCGGCATGGAATCGGCGCCTCGCGGCTTGACTTGACCGCTCGCGCTCGCGCCATATCCCTTCGCGCGCTGGCCAATTCGGATCGCCTCTTTGACGACATGGGTGAAATCGCTTCTCGCCGCGGCGGCGGCGCTGGGGCTCGGTCTTTGGGCGACGGCGGCGCTGCTCGCCAATGGTGGGCCGTTCGAGACATTGCGCCTGGGCGCATGGGAGGTCGCGGCGAACGCCGGCGCGGCTGACGCCGACCCCTATGCGCGCGCCGCGCTCGCGCGCAGCGGCGAAATTCCCCTGGCGCTCGGCGAAGGCTTGCAGATGGTCGCGCGCGTGGACGATGCGGGTCGCGCGCTCAACGCACGCTGCGTTTATCGGATCGGCCCGCGCACCCCGCCGGCGCGTTACTGGACGCTGGAGTTGGTCGATCGCAAAGGATTCGCGATCGAAAATCCCGCGGGCCGTTACGTCTTCCGCTCCAGCGAGATCCTCCGCGAGGGCGATGGATCGTTTTCGATCTGGGTCTCGGCCGCGGTTCACGCCGGCAATTGGCTGCCAATCGGCGCCCCGGCGCGTTTTGCGCTGGTGTTGCGTCTCTACGATTCCCCGCTCAGCGCCGCCTCGGGCGCCATCCAGAAGACCTCCGCGCCTGCGGTCGTCCGGGAGAGCTGCGCTTGAACTTTCGGGCGCGCTACGCCGAAGCGGCGTTTTACGCCACGCTCGCGATTATTCTGGCCATTTTGACGCATTTCGTCGCCGTCTTGACGATGCCGCTGGTCGCCGAACGCGACGCCTACTCGCGGCTCGCCAAGCTCGGCGGCCCCAACGAAACGGTCGAGCTTGCGCAAACGAGCCCCGTTTCGCGTGGTTTCCCCTATGCCGATCCGGCGGTCGCGACCGCCTTCTGTCGATTCGACCTCGCTAACGGGCCTGTGCGCGTGCGCGCGCCGATCGGACGCGCGGGGTTCGCCTCGCTCTCGGTCCACACGCGGCGCGGCGCGGTGGTCTATGCGATCACCGATCGAGCGGCGACGCACGGCTATATGGAGGCGGTGGTCGCGAACGCCGCGCAATTGCGCGCGCTGGTCGCGGAGGATGATGAGGACAACCCTTCCGAGGATCTGCGCATCGTCTCCCCGACCAACGAAGGCTTCGTCCTCACGCGCGTTCTGAGCGAACTGCCCGATCTCTACGGCGAAGCCGAAGCGCAGGCCAAAGCGCTCGACTGCGCGGCCGAGCCGTCCGGCAAATGAGGCGCGACACCGGGTCCATGGACACGGGCGCGCATTCGCGCGATGCTCTCCCTCGAAGAGCGCATATCGCCGATACCGCGGGAGGAACGTCGGGCGTGACGACGCTATTGGTTTCGCACTCTGCGTGCGCCGCCCATGACATGGGCGAAGGCCACCCCGAACGCCCGGCGCGGCTGCGGGCGGTCGAGTCCGCGCTCGAGCGCGAATCATTCCAGTTGCTCGCCCGCGATGTCGCGCCGCGCGTATCGATCGAGGCGCTGACGCGCGTGCATCCGGATTCCTATGTATCGGCGATTGAACTGGCGACGCCGACTCAAGGGCGCGTGCGCGTCGATCAGGACACTTCGATGTCTGCGGGCTCCTTCGAGGCGGCGCTGCGCTCGGCCGGCGGCGCGACCTTCGCGGTCGAGGAAGTGATGAGCGGTCGCGTCGCCAATGCCTTCGTCGCTACCCGTCCGCCCGGCCACCATGCGGAAATCGCGACACCGATGGGCTTCTGTTTTTTCAATAACGCGGCGGTCGCGGCGCGCCACGCCCAGGCCGCCTTCGGCGCCGAGCGCGTCGCCATCGTCGATTTCGACGTGCATCACGGCAACGGAACGCAGGACATCTTCTGGGCTGACAGGAGCGTGATGTACGCTTCGACGCATCAGATGCCGCTTTATCCCGGCACCGGCGCTCGCGATGAGCGCGGCGAGCACGATCAAATCGTCAACGCGCCGCTCGGCGCCGGCGACAGCGGCGAAGCATTTCGCGAGGCGTTCGATGTCGCCATCCTCCCGCGCGTCGAGGCGTTCGCGCCCGATCTCATCATTATCTCGGCGGGTTTCGACGCCCATTTCCGCGACCCGATCGGCGGCCTGAAGCTGCGCGAGGAGGATTTCGCCTGGGCGACGCGCAAGCTGATGGCGATCGCCGAGCGGCGTTGCTCGGGCCGCGTCGTCTCTTTGCTCGAGGGCGGCTACGACCTCGATGGTCTGGCGCGCTCGGTCGCCGCGCATGTCGGCGCGCTGATGGGCGGCTAGGCCTTGTTCGCCCGCCGGTTGGAGTCCTGCGCCTATGTATGAATCCGTTCCCGCGCGTCTGGCCGCGACGGTTCTTCTGGCGCGCGACGGCGCCGAAGGTCTGGAAGTCTTCATGGTGGTGCGCCACCACAAGATCGAATTCGCTTCCGGCGCGCTCGTCTTTCCCGGCGGCAGCCTCGACCCCGAGGACCGTGTCATCGCCGCCGATGCGGAGCTCTGCGACGGATCGCTCGACCTCCCGTCGGACCAGCGCGCGTTACGGGTCGCCGCGCTGCGCGAAACGTTCGAGGAATGCGGCGTACTGCTCGCGCGCGACAGCGACGGCGGCGAGACTTTCGCGCCCGCGCGGCGCGCCGAAATCGAAGCGGACGCGAAGGCGGGTTCGTTTGGCGATCTGCTGCGCAAACAAAGCCTCGCGCTGCGCCTCGACGCCCTGGTTCCGTTCGCGCACTGGATCACGCCACCGATTCTGCCCAAGCGTTTCGACACGCACTTCTACATCGTCGCCGCGCCGTCCGATCAGATCGCCGCGCATGACGGCCACGAATCCGTCGATTCGGTCTGGATTTCGCCGACCCGCGCGCTCGCGAAGGCGAGCGAAGGCAAATACACGCTCATCTTCGCCACCAGGCTGAATCTGCAAATGCTCGCCGAAAGTCGCGACGTCGCCGAGGCCCTCGAATCGGCGCGCCGGCGAAAGATCGTCACCGTGTTGCCGGAGGCGACCAAGACCGAACGCGGCCACACGCTCCGCATTCCGCTCGCGGCGGGGTACGGCGGCGAGGTGTTCGAGATTTAGCGCAGGGGGTTCAAATCCCGCGCGTCCAGGCGACGCCGCCGTCGACGACCAGTGTCGAGCCCACGACGTAATCGCCCGCGCGGCTGGCCAGAAACACCGCTGCGCCGCCCATGTCGTGTTTGTCCCCGATGCGCCCTGACGGAATGCGCTTGGCGACATGTTCGGCGTCGTCGCGCGCAGCTTTGTTCATCTCCGAAGGAAAGGCGCCGGGCGCGATCGCGCTGACGATGATGTTGTCCTTGGCGAGGCCCAGCGCCATGCGCTTGGTCAGATGGATGAGACCCGACTTGCTCGCCGCGTAGGAATAAGTCTCCTGCATACTGACGGAGAGGCCGTCGATCGAAGCGATGTTGATGACCTTGGCGGGTCTGGCCGCGCTGGCCGCCCGCTTCAGCGCGCCGTGCAGCGCCTGGGTCAAAAAGAACGGCGTCTTGACGTTGAGATCCATGACCTTGTCCCAACCGCTCTCGGGAAAGTCGTCGAAATCTGCGCCCCAGGCCGCGCCGGCGTTGTTGACAAGAATGTCGAGCGAGGACTCTCTGGCTAGATAGAGATCCGCCAGCGCCCGTGCGCCCTTCAGGCCGGAGGCGTCGCTGACGATGGGGACGCAAACGCCGAATTCGCCGAGCCGCTTGGCTGTTTCCTCGCAGGGACCCGCTTTGCGCGCGGTGATATAGACTTTCGCGCCCGCCTTCAGGAAACCCTCGGCGATCATGTCGCCGATGCCGCGCGATCCCCCCGTCACCAAAGCGACGCGGCCCTTAAGCGAAAACAGGTCTTGCATCGGTTTCATTCCTCTCTGCTTCGATCGCTTCAACCAAACTTCGGCTTGCGCTTCTCCCGAAACGCGCCACGCCCCTCGCGAAAATCCGGCCCCAGCGCGGCGGTCTCGACCAGCGCGCGCAATTCGGCCTCGCGCCCGGAACCGAGCATTGCGACGGCGCGCTTGGCCCCGCGGATCGAGGTCCGGCTGAGGCCCGCGAGGTCTTGTGCGTAGGCCTCGACGGCGCGCCCCAGTTCGCGCGCCGGCAACCGGCGGTCGATGAGGCCGATCGCCAGCGCTTCCGATGTCTCGACCCTCCTTCCGCTGAATAGCAGGTCTTTCGCGCGGGAGGGGCCGATCAATTCCACAAGCCGCCGCGTCTCGACAGGACCATAGAGCAGCCCGAGCTTGGCGGGCGGGATCGCCAGGTGCGCGTCCTCGGCGCAAAAGCGCAGGTCGCAACAGAGCGCGACGGCCAGGCCGCCGCCGACCGCCGCGCCTTCGAGCTTGGCGATAACGGGCCGGTCGAGCGCGCCAAGCGCGGTCAGTCCCGCCTCGATCGCATCGAGATAATCTCGAGTCGTGGCCACGTCGCCGAACACGGCGTCGAATTCGGAAATGTCCGCGCCCGCGCAGAAATGCCCGCCCGAACCCTCGACGATAACGACGCGCGCAGCGGCGCAGGCTTCGATTTCCGCGACCAGACCCGGCAGCGCGCGCCACATCGCCAGCGAGATCGCGTTGCGGCGCTCGGGTCGGGACAGTCTCAAGCGCGCGAGCGGCGCTTCGAAGAGCAAGGAGAGTTCGCTCATATCCGATCCATCAAATTCTTGCGAAAGCGCCTGCGTGCTTTTCGCGCAAATTGAGCCTTGGAGCAAACCGGCCCCACGGCGTAGGCTGAACGCGGTCCAACAGGATTTCGGGGCGGGCGATGCCAGAGAACTACCCTCGCGACATGGTCGGCTACGGCCGCACGCCGCCGTTCGCCGATTGGCCTGGCGGGGCGCGGATCGCTCTGCAATTCGTCGTCAACTACGAGGAAGGCGGCGAGAACAACATCCTGCACGGCGACGCCGCGTCCGAAGCGTTCCTGTCCGAGATTGTCGGCGCCGCGCCCTGGCCGGGGATGCGGCACATGAACATGGAGTCGATCTACGAATACGGCTCCCGCGCCGGGTTCTGGCGGCTGCATCGCATGTTCACCGAGCGCCAGCTTCCCGTCACCGTTTATGCGGTCGCCACCGCCATGTCGCGCAATCGCGATGCGGTGAAAGCGATGAACGAAGCCGGCTGGGAAATCGCCACCCACGGCTACAAGTGGATCGACTATCGCGACACGCCGAAGGAAAAAGAAGCCCAGGACATCGCCGAGGCGGTCCGCATTCACTCTGAAGTCGCGGGCGCGCGCCCGCTCGGCTTTTATCAGGGCCGCTCGTCGATCAACACGATCCCGCTCGGCTGCGAGGAAGGCGGCTTCGTCTATTGCGCGGACGCCTATAGCGACGACCTGCCCTATTACATCGAGGGGCCGCGCGGACCGCAGCTCATCGCGCCCTATACGCTCGACGCCAACGACATGCGTTTCGCTACGCCGCAGGGCTTCAATTCGGGCGACCAGTTTTTCGCCTATTTGAAGGACAGCTTCGACACGCTCTACGCCGAGGGCGCGACGGCGCCCAAGATGCTGTCGATCGGGCTGCATTGCCGCCTCGTCGGGCGTCCCGGCCGAGCGGCGTCGCTGGCGCGTTTTCTCGATTACGCTCTGGGCCACGACAAGGTCTGGATCGCGACGCGGCTCGACATCGCCCGGCATTGGATCGCCAAGCACGCGCCGACGGGCGGCTGGAAGCCCTCCAAACTGACGCGCACTCTGTTCGTCGAAAAGTTCGGCGGCGTCTATGAACATTCGCGCTGGGTCGCGGAGGCCGCGCACGACGCTGGCCTGACAATCGCGGCCGACAGCGCCGCGGGCCTGTCGTTGGCCATGTCTGCGGCGATGGCGAAGGGGAGCGAGGCGCAAAAGCGGGCGTTGATCCTCGCCCATCCTGATCTCGCAGGGAAACTCGCGCTCGCCAAGCAGCTGACGCGCGAATCAACCAACGAACAGGCGAGCGCGGGGCTCGATCGCCTCGGCCCGGACGAACTCGCGAGCTTCACCACGCTCAACGATGCTTATCGCGCGAAGTTCGGCTTTCCATTCATCATGGCGGTGAAGGGCAGTACGAAGGCCGAGATCGACGCGGCGATGAGGCGGAGACTGCGAAACGACGCCTCCGCAGAGTTCGCGACCGCGCTCGCGGAAATCGACCAAATCGCGGCGCTGCGGATCAAGGACATCCTGGCGTGACCGCGCGAGCGCGACTGCTGCGCGGGCGGCTGCTGAGCTTTCGCGATTCGCCGCGTTTGGCCGGCGATGCGGCGTTCGAATTCGTCGAGGACGGCGCGATTGTCGTCGAGAACGGATGCATCATCGACAAGGGCTCAGCGCACGATGTGCTGGCGCGCGCACCGCGGGGCGCCGCTGTCGACGATCACACCGGCAAGTTGATTCTGCCCGGCTTCATCGACGCGCATATTCACTATCCGCAAACGCGCGTGATCGGCTCCTACGGCGCGCAATTGCTCGACTGGCTGCAAAAATACACGTTTGTGGAAGAGCAGAAGTTCGCGGACCCTGAGCATGCCGACATCGTCGCGCGTTTCTTTTTCGACGAACTCATTCGTCAGGGCACAACGACAGCGGCGGTCTATTGCACGGTGCGGCCAGAATCGGTGGACGCCTTTTTCGGCGAAGCCGAGCGCCGCGGCGCTCGCATGATCGCGGGCAAGGTGATGATGGACCGCAACGCCCCCGCCGCGCTTACCGATACTCCGCAGCGCGGCTACGACGAGAGCAAGGCGCTTTTGCAGCGCTGGCGTGGGCGCGGACGCCTCGACTACGCGATTACGCCGCGGTTCGCGATCACGTCGAGCGAAGCCCAGTTGCAGGCCGCGGGCGCGCTCGCGCGCGAATTTCCCGACGCCTATGTGCAGACCCATCTCAGCGAGAACCACGCCGAGATCGCCTATGTGAAAGAGCTGTTCGCCGATTCGCGCGACTATCTCGACGTCTATGAGCGCGCCGGGCTGCTCGGCGACAAGTCGATATTCGGCCATTGCATCCATCTGACGGATCGCGAGGTCGCGGCGCTAGCCGAGAAGCGCGGCGTCGCCGCGTTCTGCCCGACTTCCAATCTGTTCCTGGGTTCGGGCCTGTTCGACCTTCGCCGCCTCGACGCGGCGGACGTGCGCGTCGCGCTGGCGACCGACGTCGGCGGCGGCACGTCCTATTCGATGTTGCAGACCGCCAACGAGGCCTACAAGGTGTTGCAGATGAACGGGCAGTCGTGGCCGGCGATGCAGGCCTTCTATCAGATGACGCTCGGCAATGCGCGCGCGCTGCGGCTCGAGGGGCGCGTCGGCGCGATCGAAATCGG
>JBBIIT010000001.1:145978-195246 GCA_037446355.1 Beijerinckiaceae bacterium
GCGGCCATTTCCGCCTCGCTCGGCCCGTGCGGATCGAGCTGCGGCAACGCGTCCATCACGCGCTCGGACGGGAAGATCACGATCACTTCCGTGCCTTCGCGCACTTTCGACAGCAGCCGGAATTCGCCGCCGTGCAGCTCCACTAGCCCGCGCACGATCGGCAACCCGAGCCCCGTGCCTTCCTCCGCGTTTTTTTGCGCGATGGAGCCGCGCCCGAACGAGGAGAGCACGATCGGAATTTCGTGTTCGGGAATGCCGGGGCCGGTGTCGCGTATCGAAAGATACTGCCCGCCCGAGTTGGTCCAACCGACCTTGATCGTGATCTCGCCGCCCTGAGGCGTGAACTTGATGGCGTTGCTGAGGAGATTGAGCGTCACCTGACGGATCGCGCGTTCGTCGGCCCAAATGCGCGGCAGGCCGCCGTCCAGTGCCTCGTTGATCGCGATCGAGCGGTTCTTGGCGCGCAAGGACAGCAGATGTCGGCATTCCTCGACGACGCCCGGCAGCGAGACCGCCTCCTCCTTCAGTTCGTAACGACCGGCCTCGACGCGGGAGAGATCGAGGATCTCGTTGATCAGCATCAACAGATGCTGTCCGCTGGAATGGATGTCGGCGGCGTATTCCTTGTAAGTGGGTACGTTCAAGGCCCCGAACAGCTCGGCCTGCATCACTTCGGAGAAACCGAGGATCGCATTGAGCGGCGTGCGCAATTCGTGGCTCATCGTCGCCAGGAAACGCGACTTCGCGAGATTGGCGCCCTCGGCGCGACGACGCGCCTCATCCGAATTGAGCTTGGCCTGCTCGAGCTCGGCGATCAGCGCGTCCTTTTCGGCCTGGAAGGAGAGGCCCGCGAGCGCGGTTCGATGCAGCCGATTGGCCAGAACCACGAAATAGACCAGCACGCCGCCGCACAGAACCGCGAGCGTCGCAAGCTCGCGCGGCGAATTCGGGCCGAGGACGGCGACGATGCCGACCATCATCGGCAACAGGCCGGCGCCGACGGCGGCTGGAATCGCCGACGCCATCATCGCCGTCATGCCGGAAACCAGCATCAGCACGACGAGAATGAAGCTGCGGGCGCCCAGGTCGGGCGTGTGGGCCGTCAGCAGCACCAGCATCGCCCATATCGCGCCGGAGCAGGCCTCGGAAATCACGAAATAGACACGCCAGCGGCCGGCCACCCGCTCGGGATCGCCCAGACGCACATGCAAGAGCCCCAAGCCGAAGCGCAGCGCAAGCGCCGTCAAGGCCAGACCGGCCCAAATCGCCATCTTGGGCGGCGGCGCCCAGAACGCGCCGCCGATCGCCGCCGCGACGATCAGCAGGCCGTTGGCCAGCGTTCCGCTGAGCGCGCTTTGCGCGAACAATCGCACGAGACTGTCATAGGGTCCCGCGTAATCGCCGGAGGAACTTGTCAGGGACTGGCGCGCATGGCGTAGGCGGACGTTCATCTTACGGCGACGCGAGGCTTCCGCGGGGTCGCTGGCGCGACCTTTCTCGATCATCTGCGCGGTGATTTCGCTCATACTCGCCCGACTGACGCACGCTTACGCTTGGGGAGGAACTATGGCCATTAATCCTTAACGAGCGACTGACGGCGGCACTTGAAATGGCGCGATTGTTCGATCATCCTCGACAATTATGGGCGCCCTCCCCCCGAGGGTTCAACGGGAGGCGTCGCGGTGCGGATATACAATTCCAAAGCCGCGCCCAACGCGCGCCGGGTTCGCATATTCCTCGCCGAGAAAAAGCTCGACTTGCCGATGACGGATGTCGATCTCGGCTTACTCGAGCATAAGACGCCGAGCTATTCCGATATCAATCCGTTCCAGGGCGTGCCGGCGCTGGTCCTTGATGACGGCGCCGTGATCGCCGAATCGGTGGCCATCTGCCGCTACTTCGAGGAATTGCATCCCGAACCGCCGCTGTTCGGGACCGGCGCGCGCGGCCGCGCGGAAGTCGAAATGTGGCAGCGTCGGCTGGAGCTTTATCTTTTCATGCCGGTGGCGCTGGCCTTTCGTCATTCGCATCCTGCGATGCGCGTCCTGGAATCGCCGCAGTTGCCGGAATGGGCCGAGGTCAACAGAGCGCGCGCACTCGTCGGAATGGCGCGTTTCGACGAGGCGCTGCGGGAGCGCGAGTTCATCGCCGGCGACGCCTACAGCATCGCCGACATCACCGGGTTGGTGGCTCTCGATTTCACGCGGCCGGCGAAAATCGCCATTCCTGAGAGCTTGACGCATTTGCGGCGCTGGCGCGAGACTCTCGCCGCCCGGCCGAGCGCCGCCGCCTGAGCGAAGGCGAATTTCCGCCCCGGTTCGGTCGCAATGGCCGTTCACACATTGCGCCGCTGTGCGTTTCGTCTCACGAAAGGTCGCCATGAAGCCGCGTTTTCGAACTTCGACCCTCCTCGCCGTCGCGATGCTGGGCCTCGCCTCGTCCGCGCTTGCTCAAGATGCGGCCTCCGGCCCGCCCAACCCGCGCATCGCCCTGGTCATCGGCGAGCAGGCCTATCCGGATCGGCCCGCCGCCACCTCCGCCAACGACGCGGGGTTGGTGGCGCAGGTGTTGCAAGGCGCCGGATTCGATGTCGTGGGCGCGAGCGACCTCGACGAAAATTCGATTCGCGCCGCGCTGCGCGATTTTCTCGCCAAGGCGAACGGCGCCGGGCCGGACATGCAGGCCTTCGTCTATTTCGCCGGCCGAGCCGTTCAGTATCAGGGCGACAACTTCCTCGTGCCGATTGACGCCCGAATCGCTCGCGATTCCGACGCGCCGATCGAAGCGGTGCGCCTATCCGACTTCACCCACGCGCTCGCCGGGGCGCCCGGTTTGGCGCGCATCGTCGTCGTCGACGGCGCGCGCGCGAACCCATACGCCCAACAGGGCGCGCCGCTCGCGGGCGGCCTCGCGCTGGTCGATCCCGAGCCCGGCGAACTGCTCGCTTTCAACGCCGCGCCGGGTTCGATCTCCGGCGCTGAACCGGGCCCTTACGGGGTTTACGCCAAAACGCTTTCGGGCCTGATGCGCGAGGGCGGCGTTTCAATCGACGACGTGTTCGCGCAGACCCGCGTCGCGGTCAACCAGGCGACGGGGGGAGCGCAGGTTCCCTGGAGCGTCTCGCACCTCGCGGCGCCTTATTACGTGTTCGAACGCGCCGCCGACGCTCCTGCGCTTACCGGCAAGACCCTTGTCGAGGATGCGCGAAGGCCGATAGCGACCTTCCCCGCCGAGGAAGCCTATGCGGCGGCGCTCCAGCGCGACACGATGGAAGGCTACGAGCAATTTCTCGAAGCCTACCCGCGTTCGGCGCAGGCGCGCCGCGTGCGCGCCATTCTCGCCGCTCGGCGCGAAGCGATGTTCTGGCGTCGCGCCGTCGCGCAGGACACGCCGCGCGCTTATTGGACCTATCTGCGCCGCTATCCTCGCGGCCCTCATGCGGCGGAAGCGGACCGCCGACTGGAGTTCCTGAGGGCGGAAATGGCGCCGCCGCCCGATTTCGCGCCCGAGGACTTTGCCGATCTGCCGCCGCCGCCGCCCGACGAAATCATATATGCCGACCGCCCCGTTTATATGTTCGACGGCCCCGACTACGGGCCGCCGCCGGAAGTCGCCGCCTACGGCTTCTATTATCAGGACGACGACTGGCGCGATCTCCCGCCTCCGCCGCCGCCCGTCGCCTACGGCGTTTTGCCGGTCCTTGCGGTCGCCGTGCCATTGCTGCTGACCGCGCGCGCCTATCACGATCGGGGCCGCCATGACGGTCGTGCGCAGGTCGGCGCGCCGCCGCCGCCGCCGCACGCATTCGCGCCGCCTCCGCTGCCGCCCGGCGTTCAACCCCGACCGATCCAGATCAAACCCGGCGCGACTTCTCCCAGTCTGACGCCTTCGCTGACGCCTTCGCCGACGCCGACGCTGCCGCCGAAGGGCGCCCTGACGCCGCCGCCGACCTTGACGCCGCTGCCCAAAGGCGTGGCCCCGCCCTTGACGCCGCAACCCAAAACGGGTCTGCCGAGCCCGACGCCGACCTTGGCGCCGCTGCCCAAGGGAACCGTCGCGCCTTTAACGCCCTCGCTCAAGACACAGGGATTATCGCCGACGCCAGTTCCGACCCTGGCGCCGAAAGGCGCGCTCCCGTCGACGACCCCGAAGCTCAATACGTTGGCGCCGGCGAGGCCGCTACAGCACGTGACGCCGCCTTCCCCGCAGATGAAGCTGCACGCCGCGCCTCCCGCGTCGCCGATCCACATCGCGCCGCAGCCGCAGCCGCAGTTCCACGCCGCCCCGCCGCCGGCGCATATCGCACCGCCGCAGCCGCAGTTCCATGCCGCCCCGCCGCCGGTGCATATCGCGCCGCCGCAGCCCCAGTTCCATGCGGCCCCGCCACCGGTGCATATCGCACCCCCGCAACCCCAGTTCCACGCGCCGCCGCCGCAACCCCAGATGCGGGTCGCCCCACCGCCGCAGCCTCGCCCGGCGTCGCCCGGTCGACCGCCTTGCGGCGTCCCGGGGACGCCAGCCTGCCCCAAGTAGCGACTTGAGCCTATCGGGGGGGGAGGGCTTCGGCCCTCCCTTATTTTTCCAGACGCGCGATCAGGCTCGAAGTGTCCCAACGCGCGCCGCCGATCGCCTGAACATCCGAATAGAACTGATCGACCAGCGCCGTCACCGGCAAATGGGCGCCGTTGCGGCGCGCCTCGTCCAGGCAGATGCCCAGATCCTTGCGCATCCAGTCGACCGCGAATCCGTAGTCGAACTTGCCGGCGATCATTGTCTTGTGGCGATTGTCCATCTGCCACGACTGCGCCGCGCCCTTGGAAATGACTTCGATCACCAGTTCCCGGTCGAGGCCGGCGCGACCCGCGAAATGCAGCCCTTCGGCGAGCGCCTGAACCAGGCCGGCGATGCAGATCTGGTTGACCATTTTGGTCAATTGCCCGGCGCCCGCCGCGCCCATATGGCGGCAGGATTTGGCGTAGGCTGCAACAACAGGCTCGACGCGCGCGTAATCGGCGCCCTCGCCGCCGCACATGATCGTCAAAGCGCCGTTTTCGGCGCCGGCCTGCCCGCCCGAAACCGGCGCGTCGATGAAACCGATCCCGAGCTTGGCCGCCTCCGCCTGCAGTTCGCGGGCGACGTCCGCCGAAGCGGTCGTATGATCGACGAACACCGCGCCGGGCTTCATGCCCGCGAACGCGCCGTCCGGCCCCAGCGTGACCGCGCGCAGATCATCATCGTTGCCGACGCAGGCGAGCACGAAGTCGCGTCCCGCCGCCGCTTCTTGCGGCGTCGGCGAGGTTGCGCCGCCATGTTGAGCGACCCAGGCGGCAGCCTTGGCCGCCGTGCGATTGTAAACGGCGACGCTGTGGCCGCCGCGCGATTTGAGATGTCCGGCCATCGGATAGCCCATGACGCCCAGGCCCAGAAACGCGACTTCGCTCAACGCTGTTCTCCCAAGTTTTCGCCAGGATTCATCCTGGGGACATCCTCATTAGCGCGAATCAATTCGCGTCGGCCAAAGCCGCTATAGCGGCCGCATGATCGGCGGGCGAATTGAGATTGGCGAATGGATTGAGCGGGCCCGTGTGTTCGAACCTCACTTCGGCGGCGTCGAGGCCCGCGAGCGCGCGGCGCGGCGAAGCCTGGCCGGCCATCAACGCCGCCTCGACCGCACGGAGCGCATCGACCGGCCACAAAGCGAACATCGGCTCCAGCCCGAACTCGCTGACCGCGACCGCCGCCGGCGCCGCCCCGGCCGCAATCGGAGCCCAAAGGCGCGCCGCCAGATCGAGCGGCAGAAACGGCGCGTCGCAGGGCGCGCTCACGAGCCAGAGAAAACCATCGGCGTGCGCTCGGGCCAAGGCGGCGGCGACGCCCGCCAGCGGCCCGGCGCCCCGGCGCTCCGGCGGATCGACGATCAACGGGCGCCCCAACGCGAGGTAAGGCTGCGAAGTTTCGCGCACGTTGATATAGGTTTCACCGGCCTGGCGTCGCAATCGGTCGATCACGTGCCCGATCAACGGACGACCCGCCAGCGGCGCGAACGCCTTTTCGACGCCCATGCGCGTCGATAATCCGCCCGCGAGCACGACCGCCGCGATGGCGGCGAGAGGCGGAGCGGGATCGGCCGTGAGCGCTGACGATCCGCCGGATGTGATTCGCGTCGCCATGACGAATCCGTGATACAGCCGCAATTTCGCGCGCCAATGTGATATAGCGCGGGGCCGGCGCGCAATCGAGGCGAAACGCCGCTGAATTCGACGAGGAGCGGGGTATGGCGAGGGGGCGTCGGGAATTTCTTGCCGGGCTCGGACTGACCGCGGCGGGCGCGGGGCTCGCCTCGCCGGCGATCGCCGACGCCTCGCCTGACGTTTCCTGGCGGTTGACCTCTAGCTTCGTGCCCGGTCTCGATCTGATCTACGGCGGCGCCGAGACCCTGGCCAAGGCGCTTGGCGATCTCACCGACGGCCATTTCACCATCAAGATATCCCCCGCAGGCGAGATCGCGCCGGCGCTGGAGGCGCTCGAAGCGGTCGCCGACGGCAAGGCCGAATGCGCGCACACCGCGCTGTCCTATTATTGGAACAAGGATCCGAGTTTCGTATTCGGCTCCTCGACGCCTTTCGGCATGAACGCGCGCCAGCACGCGGCCTGGCTCTCCGAAGGCGGCGGCGGAGAACTCATCGACGAATTACTCGCCGACCGGAATGCGCTCGCTATGCCGGCAGGCAACACCGGCGGCCAGATGGCGGGTTGGTTTCGCAAGGAGATCCGAGGGCCCGAGGACTTCAAGGGCCTGAAGATCCGCATCGGCGGCTTCGCCGGCAAGGTTCTCCAGAACCTCGGCGCCGAGCCGGTCGCGATGGCGAAGGACGGCGTTTACGGCGCGCTGGAATCGGGCGCGCTGGACGCGTTCGAATGGGTCGGCCCTTACGACGACGAGAGGTTCGGCGATCGCAAGGACCAGCCGAAGCAGGCGATCTCGAAAGTCGCGCCCAATTATTATTATCCCGGCTGGTGGAAGGGCGGGATGCAATTGCATCTCGTCGTCGCCCGCGACAAATACCAGGCCTTGCCCAAAGCCTATCAAGCGGCTCTGCGGGCGGCGGCGGCGATCGCCAACGCTTCGGTGCTGACCAAATACGACGCCGCCAACCCCGGCGCGCTGAAACGCCTCGTCGTCGGCGGCGCGCAATTGCGGTTGTTCCCGCAGGAGGCGATCGAAGCCTGCTACGTCAAAGCCAACGATCTCTACGGCCAGCTCAGCGCCGACAATCCGCGCTTCAAGAAGATCGCGGATTCCTATCTGGCGTTCCGCTCCGACCAGTACCTTTGGTGGCAGGTCGCGGAATATTCGTTCGACAATTTCATGATCCGGCAGCGGCGCGCCAAGATGTGACGCGGGCGCGCACGCCGTCTCAGGCAGCTTCGGCGTCGAGGAAATCCGACGGCGAGGTTTCGTCCGGCGCCTTCGATCGCAGCACCAGCGAGAGCAGCATCGCCACAACCATGTTGACGACGACGGCGGTGAGGCCGTTGTAGGCCGCGAAGCCAAGGCCGAGATCGACGGGTCCGATCAGCGGCAGATCCCACTTCAACGCATGCACCGGCACCCAGGCCGTATCGCCCCAGGCGAGCGCGGTGCCGACGATCATGCCCGACGCCCAGCCGATCAGCAGCGCCGAGCCGCTGAACCAGCGGGTGTAAAGGCCGAAAATCATCGCCGGAAATATTTGCACCATCCAGACGCCGCCGAGCAATTGCAGATCGAGCGCGAACTTGGTCGGCATGAAAAAGATCACCAGCAGCGCGCCGATCTTGACGATCAGCGATACGAACTTGGCGACGACTGATTCCTCGTGCGGCGTCATCTGCGGATGCACGAACGGCTTCCAGATATTACGGGTGAAAGTGTTGGCGGCGCCGATCGACATCACCGCCGCCGGCACTAGCGCGCCAAGCGCGATCGCGGCGAAGCAGAAGCCGGCGAACCAATCGGGGAACGCCCACAGCACGAGCTGGGGCACCGCGTCCTGCGGCGATCCGACCTTCACGCCCGCGGCCAACGCCATCACGCCGAGCAGCGCGATGAGCCCGAGCACGAACGAATAGGCCGGCAGCGTCATCGTGTTGAACCGGATCGCCCGCCCGCTCGAGGCCGAGAGCGTGCCCGTCAGCGCGTGCGGATACATGAACAGCGCCATCGCGGAGCCGATCGCCAGCGTGATATAGGGCCCGACCTGACCGGGGATCAGCGTCAACCCGGCCGCAACCTTGACCGCCGGCGTCGCCGCGGCGCCCGCGGCGATCTTGGCGTCGAAAGCCTTCTGCGCCGCCGCGAAGATCGCGCCGAATCCGCCGAGCTGATAGGGAATGACCACCACCGCCGCGATCACGAAAACGTAGATCATCGTGTCCTTGACGAAGGCGATCATCGCCGGCGCGCGGAGCCCGCTCTTGTAGGTGTAGAGCGCGAGAATGACGAAGGCGATGGTGATCGGCGCGTGCGCCATCACACCTGCGCCGCTGAAGCCAAGCGCGGAGATGACCTTCTCCAGACCGACCAGTTGCAGCGCGATATAGGGCATCGTCGCCAGAATGCCGGTCATCGCGACCGCCAGCTCCAACCATGGATTTCCGTAACGGCCGAGCACGAAATCGCCGGCCGTCATGTAGCCGTGTTTGTGCGAGACCGCCCAAAGGCGCGGCATCGTCAAATACAGGAAGGGATAGATGATGATCGTATAAGGGACCGCGAAGAACCCATAGGCGCCGATCGCGTAAACGACCGCGGGAATCGCGATCACGGTATAGGCGGTGTAGAGATCGCCGCCGAGCAGGAACCATGTCACCCACGGTCCGAAGCGGCGCCCGCCGAGGCCCCATTCGCCGATGCTGTTGAGGTCCGCCGCCTTCCAGCGCGAGGCGACGAACCCGAGCACGGTGACAAGCGCGAAGAAAAAAACGAAGACGGCCGCCGCGACGACGTTCAGATGCTCGAACATGCTCAGGCCTTCCCGATCCGGTCGGCCAGATAGATGCCGATGGCGGAGACCAGGACGAGCAGCAGTTGGAACCAGTAAAAGAACGGAACGCCGAACGCGCGCGGTTCGACCACGTTGTAGAGCGGCGCCCAGAGCGCGACGACGCAAGGCGCGAACAGCAGCAGGTATCTCATCGTTCCCCCCCAAGGCGCGAGCGCGCGCGAGTCGCCCGGAATTTCCTTGTCACGGATTAGCGAAGTTCGCTCCCGCGGTCGAGCGCCGCGCGCCGCATCAGGCCATTTCGTCGATCGCCTTGCGCAGTTTGCGCAGGTCCGCCCACGCCCATCGCTTGGCGCCGGGCTGACGCAGGAGATAGGCTGGGTGCAGCATCGGCAGCGCCGGGATCGTCCGTTCGTCCGCGATCCGATATTCGCGCCAGACGCCGCGCGCGCGGGTGATCCCGTCCTTCGCGCCGAGCAGCGTTTGCATCGCCGAGCCGCCGAGACAAACGAGCAGGCGCGGATTCACGAGTTCGATCTGACGGGTCACGAACGGCAGACAGATCGTCGTCTCCTGAGGCGTCGGCGTGCGATTGCCGGGCGGGCGCCAAGGCACGACATTGGCGATATAGACCTTCGTGCGGTCGAGCCCGATCGATCCCAGCATCCGATCAAGCAACTGTCCCGCGCGGCCGACGAAGGGCCGGCCGATTCGGTCCTCGTCGCCGCCCGGGGCCTCGCCGACCAGCATGATTTTCGCGTCCGGCGCACCGTCCGCGAAGACCAGACGAGTCGCGGTCGCCTTGAGCCCGCAGCCATTGAAAGCCTCCAGAGCAGCGCGCAATTCCTCGAGCGAGGCGCAACCGGCGGCAATTTCGCGCGCCGAGCGGATAGCGTCGTCCGGCGTCGCGACCGCGGCCGCGCGCGGCGCTTCGGCAGGGGGCGCGGCGGGACGCGGCGGGGCCGGCGCGGCGGCGCGGCGCGGCGCAGGCGGATCGATCGCGGATTCGGCGAAGCGGTCGTGCGGGGCGGCGTCGAGC
Source organism: Beijerinckiaceae bacterium (assembly GCA_037446355.1). Lineage (GTDB taxonomy): Bacteria > Pseudomonadota > Alphaproteobacteria > Rhizobiales > Beijerinckiaceae > Roseiarcus. Next base: position 156,002 of record JBBIIT010000001.1, read on the forward strand.
GCGATGTCGACGCCCGCCTCCAGCCACCAGCGCAGCGTCTGGGCGGCGCTCCGGGCCGTAAGCGGTTTGAACGAGGCGTCGACGGGGGATTTCATCGGTTTGAGGGCCGTGTGGACGCACTTCATAGCATATCGGGGGCGGCGATGGGTCCGCCGCTTGACGAATTCGCGCCTGCGCGAGTTATTGGGGCTCGAAGTCTTGACCTGGATCGCTTCGTCGCGCCGGGCCGCCATATGGAAAGTCCTGATCATGTCCGGCGATAGCGAACTGCCTGCCCGCGAGGCGATGGAATACGACATCGTGATCGTCGGCGCGGGGCCCTCGGGTCTGGCGGCGGCGATTCGCCTCAAGCAACTCGACGCCGAGCGCACGGTCGTCGTCGTTGAGAAAGGCTCGACGGTCGGCGCGCATATTCTTTCGGGCGCGGTGGTCGATCCCATTGGCCTCGATCGCCTGCTGCCCGACTGGCGCCAGGACCCCGAGCGTCCACTGAAAACCGCCGTCACTGAGGATCAATTCATGGTGCTCGGCCCGTCGGGCGGCGTCACGCTGCCGAACTGGCCGATGCCGCGCTTGATGAGCAATCACGGCAATTTCATCGGCTCACTCGGCGCGCTGACGCGTTGGCTCGGCGCGCAGGCGGAGGCTTTGGGCGTCGAAATTTACCCGGGCTTCGCGGCCAGCGAGGTGCTTTACGGCGAGAAGGGCGAGGTCATCGGCGTCGCCACCGGCGACATGGGGATCGGGCGCGACGGCAAACCAAAGGACAGCTTCACCCGCGGCATGGAGCTGCGCGGCAAATACGTGCTGATCGCCGAAGGCGCGCGCGGCTCGCTCGCTAAGCAACTGATCGCCAAATTCGGACTGGACGCCGGCCGCGATCCGCAGAAATTTGGCATCGGCTTGAAAGAGATCTGGCAGATCGAGCCGGAGAAGTTCGTTCCCGGCCGCGTTCAGCACAGCTTCGGCTGGCCTCTCGGTTCCTCTACCAGCGGCGGCTCGTTTCTTTATCACTACGACGATCGCCTGGTCGCCGTCGGCTTCGTCGTGCATCTCAACTATTCCAACCCGACGCTTTCGCCTTTCGACGAATTCCAGCGCTTCAAGACGCATCCGCGCGTCCGCCCGACGCTGGAAGGGGGCAAGCGGCTCGCCTATGGCGCGAGGGCGATCTCCTCGGGCGGATGGCAGTCAGTGCCGAAACTCACCTTCCCCGGCGGGGCGCTGATCGGCTGCTCGGCCGGCTTCGTCAATTTCGCCCGCATCAAAGGCTCGCATAACGCGATCCTGTCGGGAATGCAGGCGGCGGAGGCCGCGCACGAGGCGCTTGTCGCCGGCCGCGGCAACGACGAACTCTCGGCTTACGAGAACGGCTGGCGCGCTTCCGACATCGGCAAGGACTTGCGCAAGGTGCGCAACGTCAAGCCGCTTTGGAGCAGGCTCGGCCTTGCCGTTGGCGTCGCGCTCGGCGGCTTCGACATGTGGACGAACGAACTTTTCGGCGGTTCGATATTCGGCACGATCAAACATGGCAAAGCCGACAGCGACGCCCTGAAACCGCTCGCCGAAGCGACGCCAATCGTCTATCCCAAGCCGGACGGAAAGGTCTCGTTCGACAAGGCCTCCTCGGTGTTTCTGTCGAACACCAATCACGAGGAGGATCAGCCGATCCACCTCAAATTGCGCGATCCGGCCGTGCCGATCCGCGATAATCTGCCGACCTACGGCGAGCCTGCGCGACTCTATTGTCCGGCCGGGGTCTATGAGGTCGTTTACGCCGACGAGGCGAAGCGCGCAGATCCGCGCTTCGTCATCAACGCGCAGAATTGCGTTCATTGCAAAACCTGCGACGTCAAAGACCCCGCGCGCAACATCGACTGGACGCCGCCCGAGGGCGGCGGCGGCCCGAATTATCCGGACATGTGAGCGCCGCGAATCCGCCACGCGGCGGGCGGATTTCCATGCGGAAGAATACGCTGTAAGAGACCTCGACGCCGTCGCGTCCAGAATCCGAATAAAGGACACTTTCGCCCGTGCCGCTTTCGCATCCGCCCGCGCATTCCCGCCACGCCCGCGCGGCGCTCGCCGCCGGCCTGTTCGCGTGCCTCACGAGCGGCGGCGCGCTCGCCGCGACCCCCGATCCGACGCATTTCGACATCGGACCCGCGCCATCGGGAAACTATCTTTCGGCCCTTATCGCCAGCGCGGACCGCGACACCTCGGCGGCGGCGGTCTATTTCCGCGAGGCGCTGCGCGCCGATCCGCGCAACCTCGACCTCGTCGAACGCGGCTTCGCGGCGGCGCTCGCGGACGGCGACGCCGCCGACGGATATTCGCTCGCCGATCGTCTGATCGCCCGCGATCCCGGCAACTCGTTGGCGCGCCTCGCGCTGGCGACCCGCGCGATCGGCGAGGGCCAGTATGTTGCGGCGCGCGCGCAATTGGCCGGCGGCGACGCCGGCAAGGCGCACGACGTCACCACGACGCTGCTGACCGCCTGGACCTACGCGGGCGCCGGCGATCTCAAGCGCGCGCTCGATACGGTCGATCGCATTCGCGATCCCAGCGTCGCCGTGTTTCGTGACTATCACGCCGCGCTGATCGCGGACGCGCTCGGCAACCCCATCGAAGCCCTGCGCCGCTTCAAGCTCGCTTACGCCGACGACAAGAACACGTTGCGGCTGATCGACGCCTACGCGCGCTTTCTCGCACGCCACAACGACGCGGCGGGCGCGAAAAAGGTCTATCAGGATTTTTCGCGTCTGGTTCCCGACCATCCCGCGGTCGTCGCCGCGCTCGCCGATCTCGACGCGGGCAGAACCTTAACGCCGGTGGTGCGCAACACGCGCGAGGGCGCGGCCGAGGCGCTTTATGGCCTTGGCGGCGCGGGAACGCGCCAGGGCGACGAGCTCGCGGCGCTGATCTATTTGCGCCTCGCGCTGATCCTGCGGCCCGATCTCGATCTGGCGGCGATCACGGTCGCGAGTCTGTTGGCCGAGATCAAGCAGGGCGACGCGGCTATCCGCGCCTATGAACTCGTGCCCAAGTCGTCGCCGATGCGCGAAAGCGCGGAGATTCAGGCGGCGATGGAGACCGACGCGCTCGGACGCAACGCCGAGGCGACGCAGCGACTTCAGGCGCTGGTCGCTGCGCGGCCGAACGACTCGGACGCCTGGAGCGCGCTCGGCAGCGTTCAACGATCGGACAAGAAATTCGCCGCAGCGGCGGTCTCCTACGACAAAGCGATCGCGCTCGTCCCGACGCCCGCCCGAAGCCAGTGGACGCTGTTCTACTTCCGCGGCATTTGCTTCGAGCGTTCGAAGGAATGGCCGAAGGCGGAAGCGGACTTCAAGAAGGCGCTCGAACTCTATCCCGACCAGCCGTTGGTCCTCAATTATCTCGGCTATTCCTGGGTCGATCAGGGCGTCAATCTCGACGAGGCGTTCAAGATGCTGCGCCGCGCCGTCGATCTCAGGCCGACCGACGGCTACATCGTCGATTCGCTCGGCTGGGCCAATTACAAGCTCGGCAATTACGCCGAGGCCGCGCAGGAACTCGAAAAGGCGATCGAGTTGAAGCCTGGCGATCCCGTCGTCAACGATCACCTCGGCGACGCCTATTGGCGCGTCGACCGCAAGATCGAGGCGCATTTCCAGTGGAACCACGCGCGCGACATGAACCCCGAACCTGAGGATCTGCCGAACATCCTCAAGAAGATCGCCGACGGCTTGCCCGAACTGCCGGCCAACGGCTCCACGCCCGCCACAACGCCGGCGCCCGAAAGCCCGAAGAGCGGCGGCTAGGCGTTGGCGCCGCAACGCTGGCGCGCGCCTGCGAAGGTCAATCTGACGCTGCATGTGCGCGGTCGCCGGGCGGACGGCTATCACGAGCTTTCCAGCCTCGTCGCCTTCGCAGGCGCCTGCGACTGGCTGGAGTTCGAGCCGGGCTTTCCGCTCTCGCTCGACGTTCGCGGACCGACAGCCGCCTCGGTCGGCCCGATCGAGAGCAATCTCGTGCTTGCCGCCGCGAACGCGCTTGTCGCGCGCGCTCCCGGCTTGCGGCTCGGCAAGTTTCGCCTTTTCAAGGCCCTGCCCGCCGCCGCCGGCCTTGGCGGCGGTTCGTCGGACGCCGCGGCCGCGTTGCGGGCGCTCGCGCACGCGAACGCTCTCGCCGACGACGATCCGAGGCTCTTGGACGCCGCGCGAGCCGTGGGCGCTGACGTTCCGGTCTGTCTGTTCCCCCGCGCGCGGCGTATGGAGGGCATGGGCGAACGTCTGGGACGGCCGCTCGCTCTGGCGCCGACGCCCGCCGTGCTCGTCAATCCACGGGTCGAGACGCCGACTCCGAGAATTTTCGCCGGATTGGGCCTTGCCCCCGGGCAATCTCATCGGCGCGAGGCCGAGGCCGACGGCTCGCGCGACCTGTTCGCGGCGATCCTGGCCGGGCGCAACGACCTTCAGGCGAGCGCGACGGCGTTCGCGCCGGTCATCGGCGAGACGATCGCGCGACTGGATGAATGTGCGGGCGCGCGGTTGACGCGCATGTCGGGTTCCGGCGCCACATGTTTCGCAATTTTTCACGACCGGCGCGCCGCCGTGGAGGCAGCGGCGCGGCTCAGACGCGAGCGGCCGGACTGGTGGATTCGCGCGACACTGCTGCGCTGATCGGGCGCGAGCTTGCCGCGCGTCGCGCCGGACCTGTAAGAGGCTGGCTTTGAACGGATCGATTTCGCCGATGCCCCTCGTCGCCACCTCAGACAATCCGACGCCTCCCGGTGCGATCGTCGAGCAACTGCGTGCGGTGGACGGCGTCGTCCTGCGTTCGGCGCGCTGGACTCCCTCGCGCCCCGTTCGCGGCACGGTCGCCATTTTTGGCGGACGCGCCGAATTCATCGAGAAATATTTCGAGACAATCGGCGACCTCCTCGATCGAGGCTTCCATGTCGCCGCGCTGGATTGGCGCGGCCAGGGCGGCTCGGCGCGCCAGCTCTCGAATCCGATGAAGGGCCATATTGACGATTTCTCGCTGTTCGAGCGCGACCTCAGCGCCTTCGTCACCGAAGTGCTTGGCCCGTCGTGCCCGCGTCCATGGTTCGGCCTGTGTCATTCCATGGGGGCCGCGATCATGCTCGGGATTGCCCATTCGGGCCGCTGCCCGTTCGACCGCCTGGCGCTGACCTCGCCGATGATCGCCATCGCCAATCTGCGCCGCCCGCGGCTGACGGCCGCCTTCGTGGAGGCGCTCGACGCGCTCGGACTCGGCGGAGCGTTCGCGCCGGGCGGCGGCGCCACTCCCATGGGCGGCAGGCCGTTCACAAACAATTTCCTGACCTCCGACCCCGTGCGTTATGCGCGCATGAGCGGCGTCATCGCCGCGAACCCGGCGATCGGCCTGGGCTATCCGACCGTCGGCTGGCTCCACGCCGCGTTTCGCCAGACCCGGCTTTTCGAGGATCCCCAATTTCCGCGCGAAATCACCGTGCCGACCCTGGTCCTCGCGTCGGGCGCCGATCGCGTCACCGACACGCGCGCCGCCGAACGCTTTTCCGAGCGCCTGCGCGCCGGGCGATTGATAGTGATCGACGGCGCGGCCCACGAGCTGCTGATGGAGCGCGACATATTCCGCGATCAGTTCTGGGCCGCGTTCGACGCTTTCATCCCTGGCGTCGAAGGCGAGTGCGCGCGATGAAGTTGTCGGCTGAGAACGCGCCCGATAATTCGAGCAAGCGCGCGCTGGCGATTGTCGGCGCTTTCGCATTGGCGCGCTGCGCGCTGATGCTGGCGCTGGGGCTCGGCAGCGATGAAACCTATACGGTCGTCATCTCCCGCAAGCTCGCGCTTTCCTACTTCGATCACCCGCCGTTGCATCAATGGATCGCCCATTTCGCCGCGCTCGCTTTCGGCGAGACCGTTTGGGTGCGGCTGCCTTTCATCGCGCTCTTCGCGGCTACGGGTTGGCTTTGCTTCGTGCTGACCCGAGATCTGTTCGGCGCGCGCGCGGGAATGATCGCGCTCGTCGCGCTCAACCTCTCGCCCTTCTTTCTCGTCTCGGGCGGCGGATGGGTTGTGCCCGACGGCCCGTTGCTTTTCTTCCTTTCGGCGGGCGCTCTGGCGCTCACACGCCTCTTCTTCGGCGCCCCCGATCGCCGATCGCGATGGACGCTGTGGCTGACGGTCGGGGCCGCGTTCGGCTTGGCGGGCTTATCGAAATATGGCGCGGCGCTGACCGCGCTCGGCGTCGTCGCCTTCATCGCCTGCGCCCCATCGCAGCGCCGTTGGTTGCGCGATCCCGCGCCCTATGTCGCCGCGCTGCTCGCGTTCGCACTGATTTCGCCCGTTGTCGTCTGGAACGCCGAGCACGGCTGGGTTTCGTTCTTGTTTCAAGGCATGCGCGCCGTCCCGGCCGAGAAGTGGCGGCCATTGCAATTTCCGGCGATGGCGCTCGGCGAAATCGCGTATCTCACCCCCTGGATTTTCGCCGCTCTTGCCGGGGCGCTGATCGCGGCCTTGCGCGGCGAAGGCCGTCCCGACGAAAAGCGTTTGTTCCTCGCCTGCCTTGCGCTGCCGCCGATCCTCCTCTTCACTCTGACCCCGCTTTGGGGCCCACGCGGCTATCCGCATTGGGCGATGTCCGGCTGGCTGTTCGCCTATCCGCTGATGGGCGCTTGGCTCGCGGCGCCCTGGGCGCGGCAATGGAATCTGCGACGCTGGGCCGCCGGCACGGCCGCGTTGCTCGCGCTGGCCGCGCTCGTCGCGGGAACGCAGGCTGCGACGGGTTGGATCGAGCGCCTCGCCGGCCCGCCCCGGCAGGTGCGGGACCTGACGCTCGAAATGCTGGACTGGACGCCCGTGCTCGCCGCGCCGTCCTTTCAGACGCCGCACGAGTTTATCGTCGCGACCGATTGGCCGGACGCCGCCAAGCTGATGCAGGCGCTGGGGCCAGGAACGCCCGTTTTTTTATTCTCGGAAGATCCGCGCGGAATGGCGGCCTTCAACGACAGCGCGCGCTTCATCGGCAAGGACGCGCTGATCGTTGTCCCGCGCGAGCGGCTGGCGGCGACGCTGGTCAACCTGAAGGGTTATTTCGATCGTATCGATCCCCCGCAGTTCTTCTCATTCGGCCGCGGCGGACAGAACGAGATCGAGCTGGCGCTCGCGCCCGCCCACGGCTTGACGCGCGCCTTTCCCGTGCCTTATCCGCTGTGAGGCAGCGCGCGCCTCGCGACGCGCGCCCCCGATTCGGCGAGCGCCCATGAATTCCGAGCCTGTCCCCGCGCCCGCCCGTCCGACGCTGTCGGTCATCGTGCCAACCTATCGCGAGGCCGCCAACGTCCCCGTCCTGTTCGAACGGTTGAAAACGACGCTGGAAGGTCTGCCCTGGGAAATGGTGGTCGTCGACGACGATTCGCCTGACGAAACCTGGAAGATCGCGCAGGCGATCGCGGCGCGCGATTCGCGGATGCGGTGCCTGAGGCGCGTCAACCGCAACGGCCTCGCCGGCGCGGTGATCGAGGGTTGGCTGTCGTCGAGCGCCGACTTCGTCGCCGTAATCGACGGCGATCTTCAGCATGATGAGTCGATTCTGCCGAAAATGTATGCCGCGCTCGCGGCGGACGAAGGCGATCTGGTCGTCGGCACGCGCATTCCCGACCCGAGCGTCAAGGGTGGACTCTCGCCCGCGCGCCAGAAACTCAGCGACCTCGGCGCCTGGTTCTTTCGCCGCATCGCCGGCGTCGACGTCTCCGATCCGATGAGCGGATTCTTCATGACGCGGCGCGAGACCGTCGCCAGGATGGCGGCGCGGCTTTCGCCCGACGGATTCAAGATTCTTGTCGATGTCATCCTGTCCTCGGACGGTCATCCGAGGATCGTCGAGACGCCTTACGTCTTTCGCCCGCGACAGGCCGGCGAATCGAAACTTTCGCCGCTAGTCGGCCTTGATTTTCTGGGCCTCGTCGCGCATCACGCCAGCGGCGGCGTGCTGCCGATCCGTTTCGTGCTGTTCGCCGGGATCGGCGCCGTCGGCCTCGTTGTCCATCTGATGGTTCTGTTCGGACTGATCCGCGCCTTCGGAGCGACGCAATTCGGCGACAGCCAGTTCGCGGCGACGATCGCAGCGATGGCGAGCAACTTCATTCTCAACAATGAGATCACCTATCGTTCCTACCGCTATCGCGGCGCCCGGATGATCGGCGGGTTTCTGCTGTTCGCGCTGCTTTGCAGCATCGGCGCGCTCGCCAACATCAACATCGCGTCCTGGCTGGTGGCGGGCAAAACAGTCTGGTGGGTTGCGGGCTTCGCGGGCGCTCTGATCAGCGTGGTGTGGAACTACGCCGCGAGCAACACTTTCGTCTGGCGGCGACGAAAAAGCTGAGAGACGAGGGGACGCGCAGCATGTTGCAGGACGCCCTCGATTCCCTCGGCGATATCTTCTCGCCTCCGTTTCGCCGCGTGATGGCGAAGTCGCTCGCCTTGACGCTTGGCGTGCTCGTGGTCGGCTGGGTCGGCCTCGATCGGCTCGCGCTGTCCTTCGTGCATGTACAGCCGAACTGGCTCGCGACGGCGATTTCGCTCGTCGTCGGGCTCGGCCTCGTCGCCGGCCTGATCGTGCTGGCCGCGCCGACGACTTCGCTGGTCGCGAGCTTCTTCCTCGACGAGATCGCCGCCATTGTTGAACGCGAGGTTGACCCCTCGGGGGCGCCGGGGCGCCCGGCGCCGGCGCTGGAAGCCGCGCTCTCCACTCTGCGCTTCGCCGCGTTATCGGTCGCCGTCATGCTGCTCGCGCTGGTGCTGTTATGGGTTCCGGGTTTCGGCCTCGCCGCCTGGATCGCCGCCAACGCCTATCTGCTCGGGCGCGAATATTTCGAACTGGCGGCGATGCGGTTTCGCCCGGCGGCGGAGGCGCGCGCGATGCGCAAGCATTTCGCGCTTCGGGTCTATCTGGCGGGCCTGCTCGTCGCCGCCTTTGTCGCGATTCCCCTGCTCAATTTGTTCACGCCGCTGTTCGCGACGGCGCTGATGGCGCGCCTGCATAAACGATTGGCGTGATCCTTCAATACTAAAGGGATTGCTTTAGCAATCGTATCGTGATACTTAATCGTATGCTTAACCAATCGACCGCGCTCGATTCCGCTTTTCAGGCGCTCGCCGATCCGACCCGGCGCGGCATCGTCGAGCGGTTGTCGCGCGGGCCCGCGTCGGTCAGCGAACTCGCGCGGCCGCTGAAAATGTCGCTGCCGGCGGTGATGCAGCATCTCCAGGTGCTGCGGCAGTCCGGTCTCGTCGTCACCCGCAAAAGCGGCCGCGTGCGCACCTGCGAGATCGACGCGGCGGCGTTGGCGAACGTCGAGACCTGGATCGGCCAAAGACGCGCGGAATGGCTGCGCCGTTTCGATCGCCTCGACGCCTATCTCGCCCAAACCGTGAAAGATGGAGAACGCAAATGACGAAGGCGCAACCCCCGTCCGCGAAAGCAGCGCCCCTGTTGGTCTCGCGCGATTTCGCCGCGCCGCTGGAGCGCGTGTTCGCGGCCTGGACCACCACCGAGGCGATCAAACGCTGGTTCAGCCCGGAAACCCTGAACGTTCCCGAAGCGATCGTCGATTTCCGCCCCGGCGGCGATTTCGTCGTCTGTATGCGCACGCCCGATGGCCACGACTATTGGTCGCGCGGTGAGTTCGACGAGATCGAGACGAACCGCAGCCTCTCCTTCACGATGCGCGTCGCCCACGGCGCCGAAACGGCCTTCACCGTGCGCACGAAAGTGACGTTTGAGGCGATTTCCGGCGGCGCGCGCATGAACGTGCGCCAGGAATACGAGGTCCACGATCCGCGCGCCCTCGCCAATATCAGCGGCGCCTCGGCGGGATGGCGCACGACGCTCGACAAACTGGCGCTTTTGGTCGCCCCCGCGGCGCGCTCGGTCGTGCATGGCGCTTTCACGCTGGAGCGCGCTTTCGCGTCACCGCCGGAGGCGGTTTTCCGCGCCTTCGCCGATGCGGACGCGAAAGCCAAATGGTTCGTCGGCGGCGAAGGCTACACCGTCCTGGAGCGACGTCAGGACGTGCGGCCCGGCGGCGTCGAGCGCGTGCGAGGGCGTTGGGCGAACGGCACGGTCTCGACCTTCGACGCGATCTATCTCGAGGTGCTGCCCGCCAAACGCATCCTCTATGTCTACGAGATGCACCTCAACGAGCGCAAGATTTCCGTTTCCCTGGCGACGCTCGACATCCGCGCGGAAGGAGCAGGATCCCGACTTGCGTTGACCGAGCAGGGCGCCTTCCTCGACGGCTACGACGACGCGGGTTCGCGCGAGGCCGGAACGCGGATGCTGCTGGACAAGCTCGCGGCGTTCTTGAATTCCTGATCGTCAGACTTCGAGAGCGCTCGCGAATTTCCGGGTCAGCGCGGCCGCCGCCTCGGGCGCATAGGGGAGCGCCGCGCCCGCGCCCCAAACCGGTCCCGGCCAGGCGGCGTCGCCGGCATGGCGGCCGAGCACATGCACGTGCAACTGTCTGACGATATTGCCGAGCGCGCCGACGTTGACCTTCTCGACGCCGGGCGCCGCTCGCACCACCCCGCTCGCCCGCGCGATCTCCCGCATCAGCAACGCCTGGGCGTCGGCGTCGAGATCGACGATCTCACCCAGTCCGGCGCGACGCGGAACCAGGATCAACCAGGGATAACGCGCGTCGTTCATCAACAAGGCGCGGCAAAGCGCGAGGTCGCCGATAGCGAACGTGTCGGCGGCGAGGCGCGGATCGAGCGTGAACGACGGAGCGTTCATCTCAACCAGCTCCGGCCGCGCCGGCCTCGGGGAAGGCCGAGCCGTTCGGCTACGGTCTCGGCGATATCGGCGAGGCTCCGGCGCTCGCCGATCGGCCCGGGCGTCGCGGCGCCGCCAAAAGCGAGGATCGGCGCGTGCTCGCGGGTATGGTCGTAGCCGCGCCAGGTCGGATCGTTGCCGTGATCGGCGGTAAGCACGCAGAAATCGTCCGCGCGCGTCGCGGCGGAAATCTCGGGCAGGCGCGCGTCGAACGCTTCGAGACAGGCGGCATAGCCCGCCACGTCGCGCCGATGGCCGTATTCGGTATCGAAATCGACGAGATTGACGAACACCAGCCCACCGTCCGCCGTCTCGCGCAACGCCTTCAGCGTCAGATCGACGTGCTCGGAATTGCTCTTGCCCTTCAACTCGCGCCCGGTGTCGCGATGCGCGAAGATGTCGCCGATCTTGCCAACCGAAACGATCTCGCGTCCGGCCTTCGCCGCGCGTTCGAGAATGTTGCCGGGCAGCGGCGGCATCGAGAAATCCTTGCGATTGGCGGTGCGCCGGAACTCGCCCGATTTCCGGCCGAGGAACGGCCGCGCGATCACACGGCCGATGTTGAGGGGATCGCATAGCCCTCGCGCGACGCGGCACAGCTCGTAAAGCCGTTCCAGGCCGAAGTCGTCCTCATGCGCGGCGATCTGCAACACCGAATCGGCCGAGGTGTAGCAAATCGGCTTCATCGTCCGCAGATGCTCCTCGCCGAACTCGTCGATGACCGCCGTGCCCGAGGCGTGGCGGTTGGCGAGGACGCCCGTCAGCCCTCCTTCCGCGATCAACGCGCGCGTCAGCGCCTCCGGAAAACAGGGAACGGCCTGCGGAAAATAGCCCCAGGCGAAATCGACTGGCGTGCCGGCGATCTCCCAATGGCCCGACGGCGTATCCTTGCCGCGCGAAGTCTCGACGCCATAGCCCCATTGTCCTCGAGGCGTGTGGCAGGCGAAACCAGGCGGACGACGCCCCGTCGAAGCGTGCATGGCGAGGCCGAGGCCGAGTGCATCGAGATGAGGAAGGTTCAGCGGCCCCGAGCGCAGACCTGCACGGTCGCCTTGTCCGCGCGCGCAGGCCTCGGCGATATGGCCGAGCGTGTCGGCGCCCGCATCGCCATAGTCGCCCGCGTCCTCCGCGCCGCCGCAGCCGACCGAATCCAGAACTATGACGATCGCGCGACCCATCGTCGCCTCCTATTGACCGACCGCGCCCGATGCGTCCGCCTCGATGGAGAAAGCCGCCGCGAACAGAGCCTTGGTATAGTCCTCGCGCGGCGCCGCGAACACTTCGCGCGCGACGCCGCTCTCGACCACCTTGCCGCGCCGCATGACCAGTATGTCGCTGGCTAGCGCCCGCACCACTTTCAGATCGTGCGAAATGAAGAGATAGGCGAGGCCGCGCTTCACTTGCAAATCGCGCAGGAGATCGACGATCTGCGCCTGCACGGACATATCGAGCGCCGACGTGGGTTCGTCCAGCACGATGAATTTGGGATCGAGCGCCATCGCGCGGGCGATGGCGATGCGCTGGCGCTGGCCGCCCGAAAATTCGTGCGGATAGCGGTCCATCGCGCTTGGATCGAGCCCGGTGTCGGCAAGCGCGCGCGCGACCGCTTCGCGGCGCTGCTTCAGGTTGAGCGGCGTCTTTTGCGCCAGCAGGCCTTCCTCGACGATTTCCGCTACCGAGAGCCGCGGCGACAGCGAGCCGAACGGATCCTGAAACACGATTTGCATATCGCGCCTCAGCGGGCGCATTTGCTTGACGTTGAGGCCGTCGATCGCCCGCCCGCAATAGAGAATCGGACCTTGCGAGCGGATCAGGCGCAGAATCGCCAGGCCGAGCGTCGTCTTGCCGGAGCCGGATTCGCCGACGACGCCGACGGTCTGGCCTTCGCGCACCACAATCGAGACGCCGTCGACCGCCTTGACGTGATCGACGGTCTTTCGCAGCAGCCCCTTGCGAATCGGGAACCAGACTCGGATGTTCTCGGCGCTGACGATGACCCGCGCGGCTGCGTCCGCGGGCGGCGCCGCGCCCTTCGGCTCGGCCGCCAACAATGCGCGAGTATATTCGTGTCTGGGGCCGGCGAAAATCTCGGCGGTGCGACCCGCCTCGACGATGCGGCCGCGCTGCATCACCGCGACTTCGTCCGAGATTTTGCGCACGATCCCGAGGTCATGCGTAATGAACAGCATCGCCATGCCATATTTGACTTGCAATTCGCGCAGCAATTTCAGGATTTGCGCCTGCACCGTGACGTCGAGCGCTGTCGTCGGTTCGTCGGCGATGAAGAGATCGGGCCGGTTGGCGAGCGCCATCGCGATCATCACGCGCTGCCTTTGCCCGCCCGAGAGCTGGTGCGGATAGGCGCCGAGCCGCGAGGCGGGATCGACCAATCCGACTTCGGTGAGGAGTTCGATCACCCGAGCGCGCGTCGCGCCGTTCCGCCCCTCGTGCAATTCAATGATCTCGCCGATCTGCCGCTCGATATTGTGCAGCGGATTGAGAGAGGTCATCGGCTCCTGGAACACCATCGTGATTCGGGCGCCGCGCAACGCGCGTAATTCAGACATTGACGTTTTGAGGATGTCCGCGCCGTCGAACAGCACTTCGCCATTGGGATGGCTCGCGGCCGGATAGGGCAACAGGCGCACGATCGACTGCGCTGTGACCGATTTGCCCGAGCCGGATTCGCCGACCAGCGCCAGCGTCTCTCCGCGCTTCAACGAAAATGAGACGTGCTGGACGACTTCGCGTGCATTGTCGCCGCGCCCGAAGACGACCGAGAGGTCGCGAACCGCGAGCAAGGGCGCGTCCGCCTTCATTGGAACGTCTTTCGGGGATCGAAGGCGTCGCGCACGGCTTCGCCGATGAAGATCAGCAAGGACAGCATGAGCGCCACGACGCCGAACGCGGAAAGCCCGAGCCACGGCGCGGAAAGGTTCGATTTGCCTTGCAGCAGCAATTCGCCAAGCGAAGGCGAGCCCGGCGGCATTCCGAGGCCGAGAAAATCGAGCGAGGTCAACGTGCTGATCGACGAATTGACGATGAACGGCAGGAACGTCAGCGTCGCGACCATCGCGTTTGGCAGCACATGCTTGACGATGATCTTGGCGTTGGAGAGGCCGAGCGCCCGCGCGGCGTTGACATATTCGAAGTTGCGCGCACGCAGGAATTCGGCGCGCACGACATGCACGAGGCTGACCCAGGAGAACAGCAACAGGATCGTCAGCAGCACGAAGAAACTCGGCGACAAGATCGCCGAGAGAATGATGAGGATATAGAGGTGCGGCAGCGACGACCAGATCTCAATGAAGCGCTGCATCGTCAGATCGAGCCAGCCGCCAAAATAGCCTTGCACCGCGCCGGCGAAGACGCCGATCACCGAGGAGACGCCGGCGAGTATCAATCCGAACAGCACCGAAATGCGGAAGCCATAGAAGAGTCTGGCGACGACGTCATGGCCATTGGCGTCGGCGCCGAGCCACATCGGTTCGAGATCGCGGCACGAGCCGCCGTCGGCGGGCGGCGTCTTGGTTGGGTGCGCGGCGAGCGCCGCTTTGCATTGCTTTTGCGTCAGCCACCATGTCGGCGGCGAGGGGAACGGCGTCGGCGGATCGAGCTTGGTGGTGTTGTTGGCGAAGCGGATCGGCGGCCAGATCATCCAGCCACGCGCCGAAATCTCGTCGGCGATCGTCGCGTCGCGATAATCGGTATGCGCCTCGAAGCCGCCGAACTTCTCTTCTGGATAGTCGACGAACACAGGGAACAGAAGTTCGCCTTTGTAGGAGGCGATCAGCGGCCGGTCGTTGGCGATGAACTCGGAGCCCATCGAGGCGATGAACAGCGCCAGAAAAATCCAGAACGACCAGTAACCGCGCCGGTTGCGCTTGAAATTGTCGAGCCTGCGCCGGTTCATCGGGCTGAGCGCGAAAGGGTTCATGCGCGGCCCCCTCCCCAGGCCCCCTCCCCGTGAGAATGGGGGGTGGAAACCGGGAGCCTGGTAACTTTTCCTCCCCGCGCAGCGCGGAGGGGCCTGGGGGTCGTGTGTTTTTCGAGTTCGCCGCTCATCAAACGTCCCGCGTCTCGAAATCGATGCGCGGATCGATCCAGGTGTAAGTGAGGTCGGAGATCAAATTGACGACGAGGCCGAGCAGCGCGAACACATAGAGATTGCCGAGCACAACCGGATAATCGCGTTGAATCAGTGAATCGTAGGAGAGATAGCCAAGCCCGTCGAGCGAGAACACCTGTTCGATCAGCAGCGATCCCGTGAAGAAGGCGCTGACGAAGGCGCCGGGAAAGCCGGCGATCACGATCAGCATCGCGTTGCGGAACACGTGACCATAGAGCACGCGCCGCTCGGTCAGGCCCTTCATGCGCGCGGTCTGCACATAGGATTTCTTGATCTCCTCGAGGAAGGAGTTCTTCGTCAGCAACGTCGAGGTCGCGAACGAGCCGAGCACCAGCGCCGTCACCGGAAGCGCGACGTGCCAGAGGTAATCGACTATTTTGTGCGGCCACGAGAAATCGGCGAAATTGTCCGAGGTGAGGCCGCGCAGCGGAAAGATCTGCCAGAACGAGCCGCCGCAGAACAACACGACCAGAAGGATCGCGAATAGAAAACTCGGGATCGCATAACCGAAAATCACCAGCGCCGATGTCCAGGTGTCGAAGCGCGAGCCGTCGCGCACCGCCTTGGCGACGCCGAGCGGAATGGAGATCGCGTAGGAGAGCAGCGTCATCCACAGGCCGAGCGACATCGAGACCGGCAGCTTTTCCTTGATGAGTTGCAGCACCGGCGCGTTGCGGTAGTAGCTCGTGCCGAGATGGAAGGTCGAATAGTCCTTCACCAGCAACCAGAAGCGCTCGGCGGCGGGCTTGTCGAAGCCATATTGCTTCTCGAGCTCCTTGATGAATTTCGGATCGAGCCCCTGCGCGCCGCGATAGCGCGAGGATATGTCGCCGCCCGCCTGCGCCGCCGCGCCGGCGCCGATGCCCCCGCCCGCGCCGCCGAAATTGGCGCTGGAACCCTGATCGGTTCCCTGCAACTGGGCGAGCGCGCGCTCGACCGGTCCGCCCGGCACGAATTGCACGATCGCGAACGAGACCAGCATGATGCCGAAGATGGTCGGGATCATCAGCATGAGGCGGCGCAGGATGTAAGCTAGCATCGGCCCGCGTCGTCCGCGCAGGAGTTCGCCGTCGAGGTCTCAAAGTCCAATTTTCTTGGCCTTTTCCGTATCCCACCACCAGGTGTCGGGCGCACCGGAACCTAGCGCTGGCTGGCGCTCGGGCGCCGAGAAGGCGTCCCAGAAGGCGAAGCGCACGGTCCCGTCATACCATTGGGGAATCCAATAGCGCCCCGCGCGCAGCACGCGATCGAGCGCGCGGCAGGCGAATCGCAATTCCTCGCGCGTCCTGGCGCCGGCGGCCTTGTCAATCAGCGCGTCGACGATGGGATCGTCGATGCCGGAAAGGTTGCGCGAGCGTGGCGCCTTGCCGGCTTTCGAACCAAACAGCAGGCGCAACTCGACGCCCGGCGTCGGCGAACTGCCGAGCGCCATCGTCGTGATGTCGAAGTCGTAATCATCGACGCGGCTCTTGTACTGCGTGGAATCGACGATGCGCGTATGCGCGTCGATGCCGAGCTTGCGCAAATTCTGCTGGAACGGCTGCTGGCGCGGCTCCATATAGTCGGACTTGTCGAGGAACTCGATCACGAACGGCTTGCCGTTCGGCAGTTTCAGGTTCGAACCCTCGCGCTTGCAACCGGCGGCGAGCAGCATCTCGTTGGCGCGCCGGAGCAACGCGCGGTCGCTGCCCGAACCATCGGTCGGGGGCGGAACGTAGGGTTCGCCGAAAACTTCTTCGGGCGCGCGTCCGCGAAACGGCTCCAGCAACGCGAGTTCGCCGGGGCTGGGCGGACCCTTGGCCTGCAACTCTTCGAGACCGAAATAGGACACGACGCGTTCGAACATGCCGAACATCACGTTCTTGTTGGTCCATTCGAAATCGAAGGCGAGACCGAGCGCCTCACGGATTCGCGGGTCGGCGAATTGCTCGCGCCTGACGTTATAGTACCAGGCCTGGATGACATGCGGACCGCGGCGCTTCAGCGTCTGCTTCTTGACGCGACCGTCGTTGAATGCGGGAAAGTCGTAGCCGTTCGTCCAGGCGCGCGGATCGGGATCGTCGCGAAAGTTGGTCTTTCCCGCCTTGAACGCCTCGAAGCCGACCTGGCGGTCGCGATAATAGTCGAAGCGCAGCGTCGCGAAATTGTTGAGGCCGATGTTGAGGGGCAGATCCTTGCCCCAATAGTCGGAGACGAGATCGTATTCGATGAAGCGCCCCGGCTCGTATTTGCCGATCTTGTAGGCGCCGGAGCCGAGCGGCGGCTCGAAAGTCGAGGCCTCGAAATCGCGGCTTGACCAGAACGCCCGCGAGAAGATCGGCATTCCCGCGACCAGCAGGTGCGAATCACGGCCGCGTTCCGGGACGAACCTGACGACCACGACGTCCTCGCTCTCCGCTTCGGCGCCGGCGATGTCGCGCAGCAGCAGGCCGTAGGTCGGATGGCCTTTCTCCTTGAGCGTGGTCAGCGAGAAGGCGACATCCGCCGCCGTCAGCCGCGAGCCGTCCCAGAAGCGCGCCTCGGGGCGCATGCGGAACTTGTAGGTGAGCTTGTCGGCGCTATAACGCACCGACTTGGCGACCAGACCATACATTGAATCCGGTTCGTCGGCGTTTCCCGACATCAACGAGTCGAAGCAGCCGGAAAGACCGGCGGCGCCGTCACCCTTTTTCGAATACATATTGAAGGTGTCGAAGGTCTCGAAGTTCTGGTTGCCGGAGGTCGTCGAGACCTGCAACGCGAGCTTGCCGCCCTTGGGCGCCTGCGGATTTACGTAGTCGAGGAATTTGAAGTCGGGCGGCAGCGCGAGTTCCCCGAAACTGGAGAGGCCGTGCGTTTCGATCTCGCCGTCGGCGCGCGCGCCCGCGCCGAGGCCGACCGCCAGACTGGCGATCGTTCCCATCAGCGCCGCGCGCCTTGATATGACGAGGCCCATAGGGCTTGCTCCGACGCCAGAACCCGTTCGACGTGATTCGCCGGCGGATTTAATCCGGCTTCGCCCCGCTTGGCCAGCGCCGGCGGCGGAACGCGCGGCGCGAGGAGTGGGATCGATGCGAGACGTCTTTTTCAAGACCGCCGACCGAGACTTCGGCTTCCGTTTTCACGGCAACCCGCTCGATCGGGCGAGCGAGCGACGGGACGACGCGGCCTATGTCGGCGCCCTGCGCGAGCGCTCCGACGCGCGCGCGGTGGTCATCGCGCGCGACGTGCCGGCGCTGACCCGCGCCGACCCGCGCGAGGCGCTGCTGCCCTTTGCCGAGGTCGCGCGGCTCGGCGGCGCCCGGATCGAAATTCTTTTGGGCGTGCAAGGGTCTGGCGCGCCCGTCTTCGCGGCGATGCTTCCGGACGAAGCGGTCGAGCAACGCGGCGATGAAGGCGACGGCTTCTTCGACCGGCGCGAGCTCTTCATCCCCGGCCGAGACGATCTCGAACTCATCGATCTCAGATCGATCGCGATGCAGGGGCTTGTCGATCAGGCCGAACTGGCCATGCTCGGTCAGGCCAAGGCGATCGCGCATTGGCACACCCGCCACGGCTTCTGCGCCCATTGCGGCGCGCCGAGCCGGGCGGCGGCGGCCGGATGGCGACGCGAGTGCGACGCCTGCAAGGCCCAACATTTTCCGCGCACCGACCCGGTGGTCATCATGCTGGCGGTGGACGGCGAGCGCTGCCTGCTCGGGCGGCAGGCGCGGTTTCCCAAGGATATGTATTCGGCGCTGGCGGGCTTTCTCGAGCCCGGCGAAACGATCGAGGAGGCGGTGCGGCGCGAAATTCGCGAGGAAGCGGGCGTCGAATGCGGCGCGGTCGGTTACGTCGCCTCGCAGCCCTGGCCCTTTCCTTCGTCGCTGATGATCGGCTGTCTGGCCGAGGCGCGCTCGCGCGAGGTGATTGTCGACCGGCACGAACTTGAGGACGCGCGCTGGTTCGAGCGCGACGAAGTCCGGGCGATGTTCGAGAAACGACATCCCCTGGGGCTATTCGCCCCCAACAAGTTGGCGATAGCCCATCATATCCTGCGGTTCTGGTTGGAGGGCGGCGCGGCCTAGCGGCCTCGCCGCGCTCTCACCTTACTTCGCGGACTTCTTCTTCGCCGCGGCCTTCTTGGCCGGCGCCTTCTTGCGCGCGGTGTTCAGCGACACGCTGAGCGCGGTGGCCTTCTGCCGCGTGGCGCCTTCAGTCCGCTTCAGCGCTTTCGCAATCTTGGCGGCGGGCTCCTTGCGAGCCATTCCCTTGAGGAGTTTGACGTCGTCCTTGGACCAGGGACGGCGAGCTTGCGGCTTTTTCGCACGCGCGGGGGCTTTGACCACGGGATCTCCAATTCAAATAAAAGACTTGACAGTTCGCCTTGAGCACAAAATTTAGGCCTCTGCAAGGCCTCCGATCAAGAAACTGATTGTTTGTCAAACAAATAGCGAGACCAGACAGAGAACGAATCGCCAAGAATCGTTCACCTGTCCCGCGTTTCCCGCATCGAAGCGACCGCGACGAAGCTGATCGCGGCGGCGGCGGTCAGATAATACCCGACCCAGGGCAGCCCGCCGCGCTGCAACAAAAGCTGCGCGAGATAGGGCGCGAGCGAGGCTCCGAGGATGCCGCCGAGATTGTAGGCGACAGAGGCGCCGGTATAAGCGACGTTGGTTGGAAACAGCTCCGGCAACAAGGCGCCGAGCGGCGCGAAGGTCAGGCCCATCACCCCGAGCGAGAGGGCCAGGAACAGCAGCGTTTGCGCCTCGCCGCCGTCGAGCAGCTCCGGCAGCGCGAACCCGACAAGCGCCGCGATCGCGCTCGCGCCCATCAGAACCGAGCGGCGCCCGAGCCGGTCGGCGAGCCTGGCCGAGAGCGGCGTCGCCAACCCCATGAAGACCACCGCGACGCACAGCATTTCAAGATAGGTCGCGCGGGGAATGTGGCGCGCGTTGACGCCATAGCCGAGCGCGAACACGGTCGAGATATAAAACAGCGCATAGCAGACCACGATCGCCAGCGATCCCTGCAACAGCGCGCGCCAATGCCGCGTTATCACTTCTGCTAGCGGCACGGCGACGCGTTCCCGGCGCGCCATCGCCGCCCGAAAGGCAGGCGTCTCGCCGATCGACACTCGGAGGTACAGACCGATCGCCACCAGCGCTGCGCTCATCAGGAACGGCGCGCGCCACGCCCAGGCGACGAAAGCGCCTTCGCCGAGGCCGAGCAGCAAGACCAGGAACAGGCCGTTGGCGAGCAGGAAGCCGATCGGCGGGCCGAGCTGCGGAAACATGCCGAACCAGGCCCGCCGGCCTTGCGGCGCGTTCTCGGTGGCGAGCAACGCCGCCCCGCCCCATTCGCCGCCGAGGCCGACTCCCTGGCCGAAACGCAGGATGCAGAGCAGCCATGGCGCGAGCGCGCCCGCCTGCGCATATCCGGGCAGGACGCCGATCAACGTCGTCGACAGCCCCATCGTCAGCATCGAAGCGACCAGCATCGACTTGCGGCCGACGCGATCGCCAAAATGGCCGAACAGAATCGAGCCCACAGGGCGCGCGAGAAACGCAATTCCGAAGGTCAGGAACGCGTTCAGCGCCTGAGCCTCAGGCGCCGATTGGGGGAAGAACATCTGGCCGATCACCAGCGCCGCGGCGGTGCCGTAGATGTAAAAGTCGTAGAACTCGATCGTTGTGCCGACCAAGCTGGCGAGCACGATGCGCCCGATTCCGGTCGCGGGTTCCTCGGCGTCGGCGACGATCGTCCCCTGCGCGTCCGCCGTCATCTCGTCCCCCCAAATGTCGATGGATTTGTAGGTTCACGCCGCCAGGTCGGCGACGATCGCGTCGAGCAGCGGGGCGCCGGTCGCCGTCACCCTTAAACGCCCCTGGGCGTCCTCGACGATGAAACCCTCGGCGGCGAGATCGTCGATCTGGCGGCGGCGCAAGGGGTAGCCGCTCAACGCCTCATAGCGCGCGACGTCTATGCCTTCGCGGAGACGCAGCCCCATCAGCAGGAATTCGTCGCTCTGTTCTTCACGCGTCAGCGGCGCGTTCTCGATCAGGCCGTGGCCCTCGCTCTCGACCTGCGCGAGCCACATTTCCGGATGTTTCTCGGTCGCCTGCGCGCGCCGCCCGCGCTCCGGGCCGACGCGGCCGTGCGCGCCGGGGCCGACGCCGACATATTCGCCATGGCGCCAATAGACGAGATTGTGCCGGCTCTCGGCGCCCGGCCGCGCGTGGTTGGAAACTTCGTAGGCGGGAAGGCCGTGGGCCTGCGTGATCTCCTGCGTCGCATCGAACAGCGCGCGCCCTAATTCCTCGTCGGGGGTTATGAGCTTGCCGGCGCGCCAGAGCCGCTCGAAAATCGTGTCGGGCTCGATCGTCAGTTGGTAGAGCGAAAGGTGTTCGCCCGCCATTTTCATCGCCTCGGTCAGTTCGGCGCGCCAGGCGGCCTCGCTTTGTCCAGGGCGCGCATAGATGAGATCGAACGACATGCGCGGGAAAATGCCGGCCCCGATGCGCACCGCCTCGCGCGCCTCCGCGACGCTGTGGCGGCGCCCGAGCGCCTTCAGATCGGCGTCGTCGAGCGCCTGAACCCCGATCGAGATACGATTGACGCCGGCGGCGCGATAGCCGCGAAACCGCCCGGCCTCGACGCTGGTGGGATTGGCCTCCAACGTGATTTCGGCGTCCGCCTCGATCGTCCATTGCGCGGCGATCGCATCGAGAATCGCCTGCGCGGTTTGCGGCCGCATCAACGAAGGCGTGCCGCCGCCGAAGAAGACCGAGCGCACCGGGCGACCCCTCGTCATCGCGGCGCGATGGGCGATTTCGGTCCGGAAGGCGGCGACGAATCGGTCCTCGTCGATCCGCTCCGCGCGCACATGCGAATTGAAGTCGCAATAGGGGCATTTGGCGAGGCAGAACGGCCAGTGAACGTAAACGGCGAAGCCGGGATCGTCGCTAAGCGGCACGGTTGTGAGCGGAGCCATGGAGGCGGTTTCAAGATCGGTCATGTCAATGTTATGCCAGCTTGAACGCCCGCGCGCCACACCCCTCGAGCCCGCGAAATTCCGGGAGACGATCGCTATGACGAACCCGCCCTCAGCGCCTTGGCGCGAGACCCACGGACATCGGCGTTGGTTGCAAGCCGAAGCCGACGCGCTGCTCGCCTTTTTCGAACCGGAGTCAATCGATCCGTCGGGCGGCTTCCGCGCGCTCGATTCGCGCGGACGCGCGCTGGCGGGCGAAACCGCGCGAGCGCTGCACGCGACGACCCGGATGGTGCATTGCTTCGCCGTCGCGCAGCTCATGGGCCGGCCTGGGGCCGCCGATTTCGTCGATCATGGCATGAAGGCGCTGTGGTCGCGTCACCGCGACGCGGCGCAAGGCGGTTATTTCTGGTCGTTCGACGCGCAGGGGCCGCGCGAGCGCGACAAACTCGCCTATGGTCACGCCTTCGTGCTGCTGGCCGCCTCCAGCGCCAAATGCGTCGGCCATCCGCTGGCGGATCGATTGCTCGCCGACATTTCCGAAATTCTCGAGACGCGATTCTGGGAGGCCGCGCCGGGCCTCAGCGCCGAGGAGTTTCGCGAGGATTGGAGCGCGTTCTCCAACTACCGCGGCCAGAACTCCAACATGCACCTGACTGAGGCCTTGATGTCCGCATTCGAGGCGACGGGTGAGCGCGCCTATCTCGACAAGGCTGAGCGAATCGCCGACTTCATCCTGCGCCGGCGCGCCGCCACCGCCGATTGGCGCGTGCCCGAACATTACAAATCGGATTGGAGCGTCGATTCGGATTATCGCGGCTCGGACGTCTTTCGCCCCTATGGCTATACGCCCGGCCATGCTCTCGAATGGGCGCGTCTGGCGTTGCAGCTATGGGCGCTGGGCGAGCGCAAGCTCGAATGGCTGCCGAACGCGGCGCGGCGCCTGTTCGCGCAAGCGGTCGCGCAGGGTTGGGACGCTGAGCGCGGTGGCCTCTATTACACCACCGAATACGACGGATCGCCGCGCGTGCGCGATCGTTTGTGGTGGCCGATGTGCGAGGGCGTCGGCGCCGCGCATTTCCTCGGCGCGCTCGATGACGACGCGATTCACGAAGGTTGGTATCGCCGCTTCTGGGACTTCATCGCGCGGAGGTTGATCGATCGCCGCGACGGCGGCTGGTTCGCGCAACTCGGCGACGATCTCGCCCCGAAGGCGGGATATTTCGTCGGCAAGCCGGACGTCTACCACGCGTTGCAGGCGTGCCTGATCCCGCTCTATTCCGCCAACGCGAGCCTGACGCGCGGGGTCGCCGAAGCGAACGCCGCGATCCGCGCCAAGATTCAGAGCCCCTCGAACAACGCTGTCGATAGATAGCGTTCGGCGAACGAGGGGACGATGATGACGATGTTCTTACCGGCGTTTTCGGAGCGCCGGCCGAGGTCGAGCGCCGCAGCGACGGCCGCGCCGGACGATATGCCGACAGGGATGCCCTCGAGCCGCGCGACGAGGCGGGCGGTGTCGAAAGCGGTCTGATTGCCGACGGTGACGACTTCGTCGATCACGCTGCGGTCGAGGATCGCGGGCGCGAAGCCGGCGCCGATGCCCTGAATCTTGTGCGGACCGGGCGCGCCGCCCGACAGAACAGGCGAATCCTCGGGCTCGACTGCGACCATGCGCAGGCCCGGCTTGCGTTTTTTCAAGACTTGCCCGACGCCGGTGATGGTGCCACCGGTGCCGACGCCGGAGACGACGATGTCGACCGCGCCCGCCGTATCGTTCCAGATCTCCTCGGCGGTGGTGCGGCGATGAATGTCGGGGTTGGCGGGGTTCTCGAATTGCTGGGGCAGAATCGCGCCGGGCGTGGCGGCGACGATCTCGCTGGCCTTGGCGATCGCACCCTTCATGCCGAGCGCCGCAGGCGTCAGCACAAGCTCGGCGCCGAGCAGCGCCAACATCTTGCGCCGTTCGATCGACATCGATTCGGGCATCACGAGAATCAGCTTATAACCGCGCGCGGCGGCGACGAAGGCGAGCGCGATGCCGGTGTTGCCGGAGGTCGGCTCGACGAGCACGCCGTGGCCCGGACGAATCTTGCCTTGGGCCTCGAGCGCGTCGATCATCGAAACGCCGATTCGGTCTTTCACACTCGAAATTGGATTGAAGAACTCCAGTTTGGCCAGGAGATGCGCGCTTACGCCTTTCTCTTTGGCCAGCCGGTCCAACCGCACCAGCGGCGTGTCGCCGATGGTCTGGGTGATGGAATCGTAAATGCGTCCGCGTCCGGGCGCGTGAGCCGTGGCGCTTCCCGTCATGTCCTTTTCCTCCGCATCCCCTCGGGCGCTCGCCCTTCCGGTTCGTCGGCACTCTACACTTATTCGACAGCGCCGGTATAGAGGTTGCGATCTATACCAACGTCAGATCGCAAAATCGGCGCTGGATTTCTCATCTTCGAGCACATTCGCCTTTTCGGCGACTTCGCAAAGTTCCTCGACCGAAATCGCGTCGAGATTGGCGAGGAAAGGCTCTCCCGCCTTGCGCACGCTGGGGTCGATCACCTTTTCCAGCAGCTTCGAGCGCGAGCCGACGTCGTCCGGATCGGCGGTGCTGAGGCCGACGGCGGTGCGCACGATCTCGCCGATCGAGATGCGACGTCGTTCGCGCGCGAGTTCGTAGCCGCCGCGCGGGCCCCGCACGCCCTTGAGAATCTTGGCGTGCACTAACCCTTGAAGCAGCGTTTCAAGGTGGCGCGGCGGCAGTTTGTGCCGCGCCGCGAGCGCCTTGGCGGCGACAGGCGAAGCGCGAGAGTGCAGCGCGATGTCGACCACAGCCGCGATGGCGAGCAAGCTTCGCCGTGACAGTAGATTCATACCTGTCTCCCTTCTACGACGACCCGGTCGACCCAAATCCATTTGAGCCGCGGGCGCTCAGCGCGAGGCGGTCGCTGCCCACCACAGCAACGCGCTCCACACGACAAATCACGAGTTGCGCAATGCGCGCCCCGCGATGCACCGAAAATGGTTTTTGGCCAAAATTGATTAGTATGACGCCGATTTCGCCGCGGTAGTCCGCGTCCACTGTCCCCGGACTATTGAGGACCGTTATTCCATCCTTGAGCGCCAACCCGGAACGCGGGCGGACCTGCGCTTCGAATCCACGCGGCAACTCCATACTGAGGCCCGTCGGAATCAAGGCGCGTTCGCCGGGATTCAGAACTGTCGCCTTATCCACCGAAACAGCCGCGACGAGGTCCAAACCGGATGCATCTTCACTCTGAAAAGCCGGTAATGGCAAGCCCTCGGCATGTGGAAATTGTCGGAAATGGACCGTAATCATCGAATTCCCCTATCTAAGGAAGCGATGAGGGCGACCAATTTTTCAGCAACCTCCCGCTTGCTCATCCGTGGCCAGGTTTCGACGCCTGTATTGGAGACGACGTAAACTTCATTCTCTGCTCCGCCGAAGGTTCCGCTGCCCTCGGCGACGCTGTTGGCGACAACGAGATCGCAGCCCTTGCGGGTCAACTTAGCTCGCGCGTTGTCGAGGACGTTCTCGGTCTCGGCGGCGAAACCCACGACGACGCCCGGTCTTTCCGTTCCGGAACCCGCGATCTCCGCTAGAATATCGGGGTTCTCCGTCAAAGACAGCGTCGGGGCGCCGGTTCCCGACTTCTTCAGCTTGCGCGCTCCGACATTTTCCACCCGCCAGTCGGCGACCGCTGCGGCGGCGACGAAGATGTCGGCGGGCAGCGCGGCCCGAACCGCCTCGTGCATCTGCCGCGCGGTTTCCACTCTTACGACGCGCACGCCCGGCGGGTCGGCGAGGGAAGTCGGTCCGCTGACCAGCGTAACGTCGGCGCCCACGCAAGCGGCGCTTTGCGCGATTGCATAACCTTGCAAACCCGAGGATCGATTGCCGATGAAGCGAACCGGATCGATCGGCTCGTAGGTCGGACCGGCCGTCACGACGACACGTTTGTCTTTCAGAAGATCTCTCGACGGGCTCGCGCTCGGCAGCGGGATCGCGGTCGGGCGGCGCAATTCCTCCTCCACGGCGGCGACGATGGCGAGCGGCTCGGCCATACGGCCCGGCCCGAACTCTCCGCAGGCCATGTCGCCGTCGTCCGGTCCGACGAACGCGATGCCGTCGCCGCGCATTATCGCGACATTGCGCTGTGTCGCCGGATGCAGCCACATCCTCACGTTCATAGCCGGCGCGACGAGAACGCGCTTGTCGGTCGCGAGCAGCGTCGTCGACGCCAGATCGTTCGCCAGACCGTGCGCCATCTTCGCCAGCAAGTCGGCGGTGGCGGGCGCGACGACAATCAAGTCCGCCGACCGCGACAGCTCGATGTGTCCCATCTGCGCTTCGTCGGCGAGGTTGAAAAGATCGTCGCGCACGGCCGCCCCGCTGAGCGCGCCCGCGGAAAGCGGCGCGACGAACTGCTTGGCCGCAGCGGTCATCACGACGCGGACCCCGGCCCCGCGCTCGCGCAAACGCCTGATAAGATCGAGCGATTTGTAGGCGGAGACGCCCCCGCCGACGATCAACAATATCCGGGCCGAGGAAAGCAGGGACGGTTTCATCGCAAACCTAAAGACACGGATTCGCCGCTAGCTCGCCGCAAATGGACTGTGCATGGGTAGCACATTCCAAGCGCGGAAACAGGGATTGCGGAAAACCCCCGAGCTAAATTGAATTTCATGGGGAACGAACGCGAGCCAAACCCTGTTCAGGCGGCGTGGCGGAGCGCGAACCACAGCAGCAGCGCGAGCATCAACGCCGCCGCCGCCCAACCCGCGCGCGATCGCGGCTCCATGGGCGCCGGCTTCGGCTCGTCCAACCGATCGATCCAACGGCCGAGCTTCTCCAACCGCACCGGCGAATCGCCGATCTGGCGAACGAGTTGAGAGAGCCCGCGCCCGAGATCTTCGAGCTTGCCGCGCGGCCCCAGATTGTCGGCGATCCAGCCGCCGACCACGGGCTCCGCGGTCGCCCACATGTTGAGATGCGGATCGAGTTTGCGCGCGACGCCCTCGACGACGACCATCGTCTTTTGCAGCATCACCAATTCGAGCCGCGTCGTCATGTCAAACAGCGCCGTAACTTCAAATAGCAGCGTCAGCAATTTCGCCATCGATATCTGTTCGGCGGGGCGCGCATGGATCGGCTCGCCGATGGCGCGAATCGCTTGCGCGAAATCCTCGACGCGATAGATATGCGGCACATAGCCGGCCTCGAAATGCACCTCGGCGACGCGCATGTAATCCTTGCGGATGAAGCCGAACAGGATTTCGGCCAGGAACCGCCGCTCCTTGAGGCCGAGGCGGCCCATGATCCCGAAATCGAGCGCGACGATGCGCCCGTCGGCGTCGACAAGAAAATTGCCCTGGTGCATGTCGGCGTGAAAAAAACCGTCGTGCAAAGCGTGTTTGAGGAAGGATTGAATCAGGCGCCGCCCGAGCGCCGGCGGATCGAAGCCGAGGCTCGCCAGCTTCGCCGGGTCGGTCATTGGCGCGCCCTCGATCCATTCCATCGTCAGGATTTCGCGCGTGGTGCGGTCCCAGTCGATCCTGGGCGCGCGGAATTCCGGATCGGTCTCGAGATTTTCGGCGAATTCCGTCGCCGCCGCCGCTTCAAGGCGAAAATCCATCTCCATCCGCACCGAGCGCGCCAGCGTCTCGACCACCTCCACCAATCGCAGGCGTCGCAGGTCCGGCGCCAAACGCTCCACGGTCCGGGCGGCGTAAAACATATCGGCCAGATCGCGCGCGAAGCGGCGCTCGACGCCCGGACGCAGGATTTTGACTGCGACCTCGCGCTCGGCGCCGTTGTCGCGCACTCGGGCGCGATGGACCTGGGCGATCGAGGCCGCCGCGACCGCTTCGCCGAACTCTGCGTAAACCGTGTCGATGGGCGCCTCGAACGCCGCCTCCACCCGCGTGACGGCGATGGCGCGCGTCGAAGGCGCCATCCGATCCTGCAAGCGTTCGAGCTGGGCGACGACCTTGGCGCCGACGATGTCGGGGCGGGTGGCGAGGAACTGGCCGAGTTTCACATAGGATGGACCGAGCCGGTCGATCGCATTGGAGAGCCCGGAAACACCGGTGGCGCCGCCGCGCGCGATCAGGTTGGCGAGCGCGAGCGCAGGCCGGGCGAGCGGCGGCAGCGCGCGCGGATCGACGCCGACGAAGGCCCCTTCGCGCGCGAGCACGAATCCGGCGCGCGCCAGCCTGACGGCGTGACCGATGTTCGTCAGCGGCAAGTTCAGAGCTTCCAGCCGGAGTGAATGGCGACGACCCCACCGGTCAGGCGCGTGTAATCGACGCGCGCGAAGCCGGCGGCCGAGATCATGTCGGCGAAGGCTTCAGGAGTCGGAAACTGGCGGATCGATTCGACGAGGTAGCGATAAGGCGCGCCGTCGCCGGTGACGACCTTGCCGATCGCAGGAATCGCCGCGTCGGAGTAGAAATCATAAATGCGATCGAGCACCGGGACGTCGACGCGCGAGAATTCCAGGCAGAGAAAACGCCCGCCGCGTTTCAGCACGCGATAGGCTTCGTTCAACGCCAGTTGAACGCGGGGCACGTTGCGAATGCCAAAGGCGATCGTATAGCCGTCGAAAGTCGCATCGGGCAGAGCCAGCGCCTCGGCGTTGCCCTCGATGAACTTGACGCGCGCCCCATCCTTCCGTTTGGCCGCGCGCTCCTCGCCGACCCGCAGCATATCGGCGTTGACGTCGAGAACCGTCACTTCGGTCTCGGGCCCGCCCGCGGCGGCGATGCGGAAGGCGACGTCGCCGGTGCCTCCGGCCACGTCGAGATGGCGATAGGGGCGCCCCTTCGGCGGACGCGCCTTGGCGACCAGTATGTCCTTCCAGACCCGGTGCAACCCCATCGACATCAGATCGTTCATAAGGTCGTAGCGATCCGCAACCTTATGAAAGACCTCGTCCACGAGGCCCTGCTTCGCGTCCAGCCGGACGGTTTGCGCGCCGAAATGGGTTTGCTCGGACTCGAACGACATCGATTTCTCCACTCGCGCGACCATAGACCGCGCCGAGGCGTCAAGCCAGTTCCCCATCGTCCGATCTTGGCGCCGATCCGCCGTCAAGCCTTGCGCTGGCCGGACGTTATAGATATGAGACGTCAGCCGAATCCGGCCTAAAGCCAGACCTTCGCGCGCCGCCTTAGCTCAGCTGGTAGAGCACCTCATTCGTAATGAGGGGGTCGGGGGTTCGAATCCCTCAGGCGGCACCAGCTATCCAATTCAGATCATAGCGGTTTTTGTCGTTGACGCGCGTGAGGCGCGCCTTTGCGCGGTCGCGCGAAGATGGACAAACTTTCATCTTGGCGCGCCTGGAATTCATCTGCCCGCCCTCTTTCGGCCACGCTTGGCCAGACTATATGGAGGCGTCGCGGCGCTTTGTCGCGACACCGGAGCCCGGCCTTGAACCGGGTCGCCGACTGGAGGGCCAAATGGCAGCCGCTTTGCCGCTGATCGCCGGAGAATCCGGCCTTTCTCGATATCTTGCCGAAATCAAGCGTTTCCCAATGCTGGAGCCGCAAGAGGAATTCATGCTCGCCAAGCGCTGGCGCGAGCATGGCGACCGCGAGGCCGCACACAAGCTCGTCACTTCTCACCTGCGCCTCGTGGCCAAGATCGCCATGGGCTATCGCGGCTACGGCCTGCCAATCGGGGAGGTGATCTCCGAGGGCAACGTCGGCCTGATGCAGGCTGTCAAGCGATTTGAACCGGACAAAGGCTTCAAGCTCGCGACCTACGCCATGTGGTGGATCCGAGCCTCGATTCAAGAATACATCTTGCGCTCTTGGTCGCTCGTCAAAATGGGCACCACGGCGAGCCAGAAAAAGCTGTTCTTCAACCTGCGCAAGGCCAAGAGCCGCATTTCCGCGCTCGACGAGGGCGATCTGCGCGACGACCAGGTCGAGACCATCGCCAAGCGACTCGGCGTCGCCAAGCAAGATGTGATCGACATGAACCGGCGCCTGGGCGGCGACGCCTCGCTGAACGCCCCGTTGCGCGAGGAAGGCGAAGGCGAATGGCAGGACTGGCTCGTCGACGATAGCGCGAGCCAGGAGACCATACTCGCCGACCGCGAGGAAAGCGACGCGCGCCTCGGCGCGCTGCACAATGCGCTTAGAGTGCTCAATCCGCGCGAGCGGCGCATCTTCGAGGCGCGCCGCCTTGCCGAGGATCCGGTCACGCTCGAGGAACTTTCGACCGAATTTGGCGTTTCGCGCGAGCGCGTGCGGCAGATCGAAGTGCGCGCTTTCGAAAAGGTGCAGGCTGCGGTCAAGGCCGACGTCGCGCGCGCGCAGGTTCCCGGCAAGCGCCCCTTCGCGGCGCTCCCGTCGCCGTAGGGCGGGCGAACGGCCGGTTCACACTAGCGTCAGGTTAATCCGCGATTGTGCGCGGGGGCGGAAACTCGCCCGCGACGGCGCGGTGGGAGTGGGTTATGCTGAACGTTCGCGCCGCGTCGCGCGCGAACGATTCACTATCTGAGGGGGATTCTCATGTCGCCGCACTTCACGAACTGGCGGATTCGCGCCGCGCTTTTGGCGGGCGTCGCTTCGATGGCGATGAGCGTCGCCGCCGAGGCCAAGGATCTGTCGGCGACCCCTGACGGCGCGAAAAAGATCGTCGGATTTTTCGAGACTTTCGCGGGCAAAGCCGCGAGCGCGCCGCCCGCTCTGGTCGTGACGCCCGAGGGAAGCGACTATCTGATCGCGATCGACATCGCCGCGATGACCACGACGCTGAAATCGGCCGGTGTTTCCTACGAATCGGCGATCGTCAAGATGAAGGCGTTCGAACAGGACGACGGCGGTTGGCGCGTCGAACAGAGCGACTTTCCGCCGATAAAGGGAACGCACAAGCAGGGCGACGCGACCATCGACACGAGCGTTAGCGTCAGCGGATTGAAGAACAGTTTCGTGATCGATCCCAAGCTCAACTGGATTCGCAGCGCCGACGGCGGCGCCGATAAGGCGTCGATCGCCATGCACGGCCCGGGAATTCAGGAGACGATCGAAGCGGGCGCGATGAAAGCGACGATGACGGGCAAGGCGGGCGGCGACGGCGCACTGACCTCGACGGCGCGAGAGAGCCTGGGCGCCTTCAATCTGAATTTGGCGGTGGACCCAAAACTCGCCGACCCCAACTCGGCCAAGTCGGACGCCAAGCCGGTCAACGTCGTCGCCAACGCCGCCGGCGCCGCGGTCGATGCGAAACTCGACGCATCCAAATGGCAATCGCTGGTCGATCTCTGGAAATTCTGGGCCGCTCATCCCTCGCGCGCGGAACTCGCAGCCAACGAGCCGACCTTGAAGGCGCTTCTGAGTGCGGCGATTGTCGGATCCACCGCATTCGACGAGAGCATCGCATTGCAGAAATTGTCGGTGCAGACGCCGCAGGGCGCGGTGGCGTTCGACGCGGCGAAAGTGGGAGTCGGCGGCGCGTTCGCGGGTCCGTCGAGCCGGTTCGAAGAGCATTTCAGCGCCAACGGCCTCTCGCTTCCCCCGGGCCTGGTGCCGGACCAATATAAGGACTTGGCGCCGACTTCGATCGAGATCGGCTTCAAAGCGAGCGGCTTCGACGCCGCCGCCGCCGCCGCCGAAGCGATCGCGGACATGCATCTTGCGGGCGACGCGCCGCCGCTCTCGAAGGAAGACCACGACAAAGTCATGGCCAAATTCGTCGGAAGCGGCCCGATCGTTGTCGACATCGCCCCCTCGCGCGTTGTCGCGCCGCTGCTCGATATCGCATTCGACGGGCAGGTGCGCTATGAGCACTCGAAGCCGACCGGAACGGTCAATCTGCATGTGAAGAATTTTGACAAGACCATGACCGCGCTGAAGGCGCTCGGCCCCGCGGCCGAGAAGCAGATGGTTCCGGTGATGGCGATGGCCAAAGGCCTGGGCAAGAGCGAAGCCGACGGCACGATGACCTGGGTCGGAGAGATCGGCGCCGACGGCGTGATGAAAGTGAACGGCTTGCCGCTCGGCAAGGCGCCCTTCTGAGCCTCAACGCGCCTGCGCAATCGCGCGGGCGGCCAAGGCCGCCAGCGCCGCCGAAATGAAGATGTTCCAGTTGGCCAGCGTGAGTCCGAACACGCGCAGGCTCACCGCGTCGCAGCGCACGACTTTGACGCTCTCGAGTTGCTTCAAGAGATCCGCCGCGCTGTCCGGTCCGGAGAGCGCGCCCGTGCAGGCGGTCGGGCCCTGCCACAGATGCGCCTCGACGCCCGAATGATAGACCGCCAAGACCGTGTTGGCGGCGAAGGCGAGCGCGAGCGCGGCCAAGCCCATCGTCGCCAGGTTTCGCGCGGACGCCGAGCGCGCGAGGCCGGCGACCGCCGCCGCCGCGGGAATACCGAAATAATAGGCGTAGCGCTGCGCATAGCAAAGATCGCAGGGGGCGTACCCGAGGCCCTGGTAAATCCAGGCGCCGGCGATGGCGGCGAAGGCGATGGCGAAAATCGCCAGCGCGCTGGCGGCGCGCGTTCGTGGCAACAGGGCGTTCATGGAGGCCTCAGAAGACATGCGCCGCGAGATAGAAGCCGGCGACGACGACCAAAGCCAAGGACACGACGAATGGGGCGAAATGACGCTCCAAGGCGGCGCGCAACGGATCGCCGAAATAATTGAGCGCGCCCGCGAGCAGAAAGAACCGCGCGCCGCGCGTGACGATCGACAGTCCGACGAACAGTGGGAAATTGTAGCCGAGCAAGCCGCTGACGATCGTCACCAGCTTATAGGGAATTGGCGTCAGGCCTTTGACGAGGATGACCAGCGCGCCCCACTTGGCGTAGGTCTCCTTCAGCGCCGCCATGCGGTCGGCGTAGCCGTAGACATGAATGAGCCACTGGCCGAGCGTATCGAACAACAGCGCGCCGATGCCATAGCCCACCACGCCGCCGAGCACCGAGGCGAATGTCGCGATCAACGCGAAGCGCCAGGCGAGCCTTGGCTTGGCGAGCGCCATCGGCGCCAGGAGTACGTCCGGCGGAATCGGAAACACCGAACTCTCGGCGAAGGCGATCGCGGCGAGCGCATAGGGCGCGTTCGGACCTTCGGAAAGCGCGATGATGCGACCGTAGAGGTTCTTAAACATGAAGCGGCTCGATTCCTTCGCTCACGAGGCCCATGAGCGATTAGCCCTCGCCAGTGAGGATATTCTGAAGGCGGCGTTTTCGCCGCCCGGGCCTCATCGACGCGCGAGCGCCGCCGCCTCGCGCGACAGCGTCTCCACGCTGGCGTAATCGCGCGCTTCGAGCGCCGCTTTGGGCAGCATCCAGGAGCCGCCGACGCAAAGGACATTGGGCAGCGCGAGATAGCTCGGCGCCTTGGCGAGGTCGATGCCGCCGGTCGGGCAGAACACGAGATCGGGCAGCGGGCCGGCGATGGAGCTCAGCAGCTTCGCGCCGCCGACCGCCTCGGCCGGGAACAATTTGAGCGCGCGGAAACCGAGATCGCGCAGCGCCATCGCCTCCGACGGCGTCGCGACGCCGGGCAGAAAAGGAACCGGCGCGGCGGCGGCGGCGGCGGCGAGGCGCGGCGAAGCGCCGGGGCTGACGAGGAAGCGCGCCCCGGCGGCGACCGCCGCGTCGATCTGCGCGGCTTCGACGACGGTGCCCGCGCCGACATGCGCGCCTGCCACGCGTTTGGCGATGGCGGCGATGGCGTCGAGCGCGGCGGGCGTGCGCAGCGTCACTTCGATTGCGAAGAGACCTCCGGCGACCAGCGCGCTCGCCTGCGCGACGCCGTCCTCGACGTCGCGCACCGTCAACACGGGAATGACCGGCGCGAGCCGCAGAGTCGCGAGGACTTCGGCGTGGCGGGTTTCGGGGTTCATGCGGGCTCCGGGGTTTTCGGACCCGCGCCGTATAGGCCGATTTCGACGCCGCGCCAATATCGGCCTCGATCGCGCCGACGGCGGCTCACAATCTGTTTCGCCGACGCGATTGCGCGTAAGCTCGCGGCGAAGCCTCAGCGAGCGGCCAAGGATTTCGTGAACGCCCCGTCGGAACTGTCGATCTATCGCGAAGCCTTGCTGTTTCTGGTGACGGCGGGCGTCGTCGCGCCGCTGTTCTTTCGCATCCGCGTCAGCCCCGTTCTCGGATACATAATGGCGGGCGCGGCGCTGGGGCCATACGGACTCGGGCGGCTCGCCGCGCGCGCGCCCTGGCTCGACGCATTCGCGCTGACGAACTTCGACGCGATCGACCGCATCGCCGCGTTCGGCGTCGTCGCGCTGCTGTTTACTATCGGGATCGAGCTTTCCTTCGAGCGCCTCAAGAGCCTGCGTCGGCTGGTGTTCGGTCTCGGTCTCGCCCAGGTCGTCGTTTCCACCGCGCTGATCGGCGCCGCGGCGGCGTGGTTCGGCCTGCCGGCGCCGGCGGCCCTGATCTTCGGCGCCGCGTTGTCGCTGTCCTCGACCGCGATCGTGGTGCCGGTGCTTGCAGAACACAAACTGCAAACCGCGCCGATCGGACGTTACAGCTTCGCCATTCTTTTGTTCCAGGACTTGGCGGTCGCGCCGCTACTTTTCATGGTGGCGATGCTGGGCGGCCGCGGCGGCGCGAATGTCGCGCTCGGTCTCGCCGTGACCGTCGCGCCCGCCGCCGCCGCGGTCGGGGTCGTGATCGTGCTCGGGCGCCTGGTGCTGCGGCCGCTGTTTCATTCGGTGGCGATGACCCGGAGTCCCGAATTCTTCATGGCCGCGTGTCTGTTGGTGGCCCTTGGCGCCGGCCTGATAGCCGCCGCCAGCGGGTTGTCGATGGCGCTCGGCGCTTTCGTCGCCGGGCTGCTGCTCGCCGAGACCGAATTCCGGCGCGAGGTCGAGGTCACGATCGAGCCGTTCAAGGGTCTGCTGCTTGGACTGTTCTTCGTTTCGGTCGGCGCGCAACTCGATCTCACGCTCGTCGCCTCGCGCGCGGCGCCGGTGTTCGGAACGCTCGCCGTCGTCGTGGCGTTGAAGATGCTTTCGCTCTATCCGTTGGCGCGCGCTTTTGGCGCGCGTGCGCCAACGGCCCGCGATCTGGCGCTGCTGATGGGCCCGGGCGGCGAATTCGCGTTCGTGCTGGTCGGCTCGGCCGTCGCCGGCAAGCTCGTCGATCCCGACGACGGCCGGATCGCGCTGGTCGCGGCGACATTGTCGATGATCGCCATTCCGGCGATCGGGCGCCTGCTCGCCTTCTTGGCGACGCGCCGACGCGGACGCAAACTGCCGCTCGAGGCGCTGGCGACGCCGCCCGACGACGACAGCCATCGCGTCATCATCGTCGGCTTCGGCCGCGTCGGTGCGCTGATCGCCGAAATGCTGGAGACGCACAAGATTCCGTATATTTCCGTCGACGCCGACGCCAACGTTGTGGCCAACGCGCGCCGCGACGGACGCCCGACTTATTTCGGCGATGCGACGCGGGTCGAATTCCTGCGCCGTTGCGGCATCGAGACGGCGCGCGCGCTCGTCGTCACCATGGACGCGCCGAGCGCCAATGAAGCGGTCGTCGCGGCCGCGCGGGCGCTGCGCCCCGACATCACGCTCGTCGCGCGGGCCCGCGACGCTGAGCACGCGCGCAAACTCTACGCGCTCGGCGTCACCGACGCGGTTCCGGAAACCGTAGAGGCGAGCCTGCAACTGTCCGAGGCGGTGCTCGTCGATCTCGGTGTGCCGATGGGCTACGTGATCGCTTCGATCCACGAGAAGCGCGACGCTTTCCGCAAGCTGCTGGTCGCCGCGGGCGCCCCGGATCGGCCGAGCGGCGCGCGCCGGCGCGCCAAACCGTCGGGGCCCTGAGGCGCCGCGTCACCAGCCCATCAACATGAAAATGCGCGCCCAACGCCCCATCGCAAGCGCGGCGGAATAGACGAACCCGTCCAGGCCGCCGAAGATATGACGTCGAAGGATGTAGTATTTGAGGAACTGGTACGGAAATTCGAACACAAAGCGCAGGTATCGGCTGGCCCCGAGCTTTTTCTGTTCGGCGTTTTGCAACTGGTAATAGCCGATGGTCTTGGTGATGACATGCGCGACGTCGCGATAGCTGCGGTGCATAATTTCCGCCCGCAGTTGGACGACGTCCGCCGTCGGCGCGACGACATCGTGCGCGAGCGAGGCGCTGAAACGGGTCGCGGCGCGATTATATAACCGTATGTAATTGTGATATGGCGCGAACGGCGCCGCGGTTTCCCGTTTCGGATAGACGATTCGCACGCGCACCCGAAAGCTTCGAGTCGGCGGCGGCCCCTGGGCCAAGATTTCGCGCAGTTCCTCGCGTAGGGCGTCGGACAGCCATTCGTCGGCGTCGATATTGAGGATCCAATCGTATTTCGCGACGTCTTCCGCGAAGCGCTTTTGCGGCCCGAAACCAACCCAATCGTTATGGACGACCTTGGCGCCGAGTTGCCGGCAAATCGCCAGGGTTTCGTCGGTGGAGCCGCCATCGACGACGAGGACTTCGTCGACGATTCCCTTGACCGAGCGGATCGCGCGCGCAATGCGGTCCGCCTCGTTGAAGGCGATTATCGTACAGCTTACCCCTACGGAACGTGCCACAGTTCGACCGCTTCTATCCGACCGCAGGTGACAATAATTTACTCTAATTCAACTTCAATTTATTTCTGTTCGATTTCACGACCTTGTCGCAATATCCGTCTTCGTCGCGAACGAGGCGACGAGCCTAATATTATTCACGATTTTCCCGGTGTGGCGGTTCAGGAAAACGGCGGCGGCGCTTCAATTCCCGTCGGCGACCGCGCCGACCCCTTCGACGGGCGCGCGAAGGCCCTGGGGCGGATCGGTCAGCCAGTCGCGATCGGGTTCCGGTCCCAGCACTGTGCCCGGCTTCTTGGCCAGACCGACCCAGGTGAGCGGATTCCAGCTCGCGGTGGCGCTCGGCTTTTCCGGGCACGCGCCGGCTGCGTTGGGGTGAGCGCAGAGCGCCTGGCCCGGGCCCATGCCCGCCGTCGCATCCATGGTCACAGGCGAGTTGGGCTTGATCAGCGGCTGCACCAAGTGCCCATTCGGAATGGCGTGATAGGCGTTCAATTCAGCCTGCTTGGCCTTCTTGGCGCGCCGCACTTCCTGTTCGACCGGCCAGGACGAGTCTGCGGCGGCGCTATGCAATCCGGGCGGCGGCAAGTCCATTTTCGGCGGCAACACGAGCTTGCCGCGCTCGTGATAATCGATCGTGACGTCGTTGGGATCCTTGGCGAGTCCGACAGTCGTGGCGATGCCGGTCCAGATCGGCGCCTCGCCGTCGTCTCCTGCGAGCGCACCGGTGGTCCCGCTCGAAGCCCAGAGCAATATCCCGGCGACGGCGAGCAGCGAG
Organism: Beijerinckiaceae bacterium; assembly: GCA_037446355.1. Classification (GTDB taxonomy): domain Bacteria; phylum Pseudomonadota; class Alphaproteobacteria; order Rhizobiales; family Beijerinckiaceae; genus Roseiarcus. The sequence goes on from JBBIIT010000001.1 coordinate 193,266, forward strand.
CGGCCGCGGACTGAGTTGGAAAAGTGCATCGATCGGAACCTCATCGGCGCGCAAGGCGCGAACGCCTCGCGCATGAACGGCAAACCCCAAATCCACATGTCCCGCTTTCGCGGCGATTCCGTGGCGAAAAACCAATCCCGCCCCAATCGACGCGCGCGATTTCTCCGGCGCAGGAAAGGCGCCCTGCGATGTTTATCACGGACTCGCGGCGAAAGAAAATCAGCTTGCGGTCACGTCCGCCCGCCCGCGCCCGAACAGAAAATCCAGCGCTATCAGAACGACGCCGACGTTAATGGCCGCGTCAGCGACGTTGAAAACGAAGAAATGACGCCCGAAGGCATGCAGATCGAGAAAATCGACGACCGCGCCATAAGCGAAGCGGTCGAGCGCGTTGCCGAGCGCGCCGCCGATGATGCCCCCGAGCCCCAGGCCCGCCGCCAGCGTCGTCGCGCGCCAGAGCCAGGCGCCCAGTAGCGCCGTCGCGCCTAGCGTGAAGCCGAGCAGCAGCCAGACCCCGAGCATCGTATCCTGCGGGAACAGGCTGAACGAGATGCCGGGGTTCCAGCGCAGCGTCAGATCAAGGAACGGCGCAAGCGGGCGGGTGGCCTGCTCACCTGCGCCGAAACCATGTACGACCGCGAATTTCGACGCCTGATCGAGCGCGAACACCGCCACCAGCGCGACCGCGCCGAGCGATCGCGCGTTCATCGCGCGGGCGTCGCGGCGAGTTCGCGCAGCGCCGCCGCGTCGCGCGGCGTCACGTCGGGATATTCCGGATCGGCGGTCGCAGGGTCGAAATAGCGCCACGAGCGCGCGCATTTCACGCCCTTCGCGCGCTCGACGACGACGGCGACGCCGCGCGCTTCGGACAGCGCGAAAGCCTCCGCCGGCGCCGGCGCGCTCGTCTCGACCGAGACTCCTGAAGTGATGCAAACCTCCGCGAAATCGACGCCAGCCAGCGCCTCGGCGATCCCGGCGTCGCTGACGAAGACGCGAGGATGCGCCTCCAGCGACGAGCCGATCTCCTTCTTGGCGCGCGCGATCTCGATCGCGCCGGTCACAACGGAGCGCGCCTTGCGGATCATCTCCCAGCGCGTCGCCAGCGTCTCGTCGCGCCAGTCGCCAGGAATTTCGGGGAACTGCTCGAGATGCACCGACCCCGCCGCGCCGTCGCGCGTGCGCCACGTTTCTTCTGCGGTGAAAACGAGGATCGGCGCCAGCCAGATCGTCGCCGCGCGGTAGATATGGTCGATCGCCTCCAAGGCGCCGCGCCGTTTGGCGCTGGATGGCGCCTCGCAATAGAGCGCGTCCTTGCGAATGTCGAAATAGAAGGCCGAAAGATCGGTGTTCATGAACGCCGACAGCGCGCCGACGACGCGCGCATAATCGAAGTTGGCGTAGGCCGCGCGCACGACGCCGTCGAGTTCGGCGAGTTTGTGCAGCATCAGTCGGTCGAGCGGCTCCATTTGCGCGAAGCCGACTGCCTGGCGCGGATCGTAATGCGCGAGCGTACCGAGCATCCAGCGCAAGGTGTTGCGCAGCTTGCGATAGTTCTCGCTCACCGTTTTCAGGATTTCCGGGCCGATGCGCTGATCGTCGGAATAGTCGACGCTGGCGACCCACAGGCGCAGGATGTCGGCGCCCGATTGTTTGATGATGTCCTGCGGAAAGGTCTGGTTGCCGAGCGACTTCGACATCTTGCGCCCCTTCTCGTCGAGCGTGAAGCCGTGTGTCAGCACGACGTCGAAGGGCGCGCGCCCGCGCGTGCCGCTGCTCTCGAGCAGGGAGGACTGGAACCAGCCGCGATGCTGGTCCGAACCTTCCAGATACATCACCTCGTCGGCCCCGCCGTCGGCCTTGCGCTTGATGCCGGCGAGGCCGGGGAAATGCTTGGGGTCTTCGAGCACGTAGGCGTGCGTCGAGCCCGAATCGAACCAGACGTCGAGCACGTCGTCGATCTTCTCGTAATCGGCGGGATCGT
>JBBIIT010000001.1:195346-199490 GCA_037446355.1 Beijerinckiaceae bacterium
TTGATCGCCGTCTCGCGCAGCGAAGCGCCGCCATGGATCGGCTTGTCCATCGCGATGAACCATTGCGGCGTGTTGCGGAAGATGACCGGCTTTTTCGAGCGCCAGCTATGGGGATATTGATGCTTGAGCCGGCCGCGCGCGATCAGCGCGCCCGCCGCGATCAAAGCCTCGATCACCACCTTGTTGGCGTCGCCCGGCTCGCCCTTGTCGTTGATGACCCGCTTGCCCTCGAAACCGGGCGCCTCCGATGTAAAGGCGCCGTTTTCATCGACGGTGTAGGGAATGCGCGTGTCGATGCCCCGCCGGGTCAGCATTTGTCCTGACGACATCCAGATGTCGAAGTCCTCGCGACCGTGGCCGGGCGCCGTATGCACGAAGCCCGTGCCCGCGTCGTCGGTGACGTGGTCGCCTTCGAGGAGCGGAACGTCGAATGAGTAGCGATTCGCCCAACCGCGATCTTTTATTGCCTCTTGCAACTCTACAAATTTTTTCAGAGGGTGCGCGCACACATATGTATTGGCGATTGCACGGATATCTATGCTCTTGACGCGCTCGTAACCTTCGACTTTTGCAGCTTTCAGGACACTGTCAGCGAGCTTGTCCGCAAGAATGTACCGACCGCCGGTTACAGCCCAATTTCCCGCTGGGGCGCGCTTAACTTCATAGAGGCCGTATTCGATTCTTGGCGAAAATGCGATGGCGCGATTTCCGGGGATCGTCCACGGAGTCGTGGTCCATATGACAATCTTTGGTGTGGTTTCTTCTGTCTGACCCATGAGTCGCAATGGGTCTCCAATTACCGTGCGGTCGCGTGAAACTACAGGCTGCACCGGAAACGCCACATACACCGTATCGCTCGTGTGCTCCTCATACTCGACCTCCGCCTCCGCGAGCGCCGTCTTTTCGACGACGCTCCACATGACCGGCTTCGAGCCGCGATAGAGCAGGCCGTTGGCGGCGAACTTGTGGATTTCGCGCGCGATCTGCGCTTCGGCGGGAAAGCTCATCGTCGAATAGGGATGGTCCCAGTCGCCGGCGATCCCCAGGCGCTTGAACTCCTCGCGCTGCACGCCGAGCCAATGCTCGGCGTAAGCGCGGCACTCCTGGCGGAAAGCGATGATCGCGGCGCTGTCCTTGAAGTCGGGCTTGGGCTTGCCCTTCTTGCGGTAGAATTCCTCCTCGACCTTCCATTCGATCGGCAGGCCGTGGCAATCCCAGCCCGGCACGTAGTTGCTGTCCTTGCCCGCCATCTGCTGCGAGCGCACGACCATGTCTTTCAGGATCTTGTTGAGCGCATGGCCGATGTGGATGTTGCCGTTGGCGTAGGGCGGGCCGTCGTGCAGCACGAATTTCGGCCGGTTGCCCGAACTCCGCCGCAACGCCCCGTAAAGGTTCTCTTGGCCCCAGCGCGCGAGAATCTCCGGCTCTTTCTGCGGCAGGCCCGCGCGCATCGGAAAATCGGTCTTGGGCAGATAGAGCGTCTGCGAATAGTCGGGGCCTTTGGCGGGCGCGTCGGTCATGGAAATCTAGCCGGTGAGAAACGGATGGGCGGCCGCCAAGGGGCGGACCGCGCGTGAGCGAAGGGGATTAGAGGATTTGCGCGCGATCGCCAACAGGGCGGGCGGCCAATAATTCCCGCGCTCGCATCATGTCGCGCGCCATTTCCGCCTTCAGAGCTTCGAGCGTATCGAATTTCAGCTCGTCGCGGATGCGCGCGACGAATTCGACCCTGAGATCGCGGCCGTAAATGTCGGCGTCGAAATCGAAGATGTAGGTCTCCAGCAGCGGCGCGCCGTTGTCGACGCTTGGGCGCACGCCAAAACTGGCCACTCCGTCATGGGCGCGGCCTTCGACCCGCGCCCTCACCGCATAGACCCCGTGCGTGAGGCGATTGGTCGGCGCCAGCGCCAGATTCGCGGTGGGCACGCCGAGCGTGCGCCCGAGCCGCTGGCCCGAAATCACCGGCCCCTCGACGCTATAGGGTCGCCCGAGCCAGCGTGCGGCGGTCTCGACGTCGCCGCGTTCCAGCGCGCGCCGGATTCCGGTCGAGGAGACCACCTCCGCGTCCGCGTCCGGCGATTCGACCTTGGCGATCACCTCGACCGAGAAGCCGAGCTTTTCGCCCATGCGCTGCAAGAAGGCGGGCGAGCCGGAGCGGCCCTTGCCGAAATGGAAATCCCAGCCGACGACGACGGCGCCGACGTCGAGCCCGCGGCAAAGCACGTCCTCGACGAAGGCCTCGGCCGAATGGCCGGCCAGCGCGGCGTCGAAGGTCAGCGAAACCAGGCCATCGAGCCCGAGCGCCTCGATCGCCGCCGCCTTGGCCGGGAACGGCGTCAGACGGAAGACGACCGGCTTTCCCGCGAAATAATCGGCCGGATGCGGCTCGAACGTCAGGACCGCGCAGGGCGCGCCGCGTTCGCGCGCGAGCGCGCAGGTGCGTTCGAGAACGGCGCGATGGCCCAGATGCACGCCGTCGAAATTTCCTATCGCGTAGACCGCCCGGCGCAAGGGCGCGGGCGGATGCGCGGGATCGACCGCGACGAGGAATTCCGTATGGGGCGCGCCTGAAGTCACTGATGTTTCCGCGGCGACCTCGTCGCCTCAATTTCGCGCGCGGAAACTGCCCCGGGGCGACGGTCCGGTCAAGCCGGCGTCACCCCTCGGCCGGCTTCTGCCATTTGGGCGTCGGCGGCACGCTGAGGACGCCCTCGCCGTCGAGCACCACCTTGTCGCCGACGCGGCATTGGCAATGCAGACGCACGCGTCGCCCCTTTTCGATCAATTCGACCACTTCGACCGCGACGTCGACCACGTCGCCGATCTTCACCGGACCATGAAAATTGAGCGTCTGCGAGATATAGACCGCGCCGGGGCCGGGCAGCCTCATGCCGATGACGGCCGAGATGAGACTCGCGGTGTAGAGGCCATGCACGATGCGGCCGCCGAAGCGGGTCTTGCGGGCGAAATGTTCGGACAGGTGGATCGGGTTGTGATCGCCGGAAAGTTCGGCGAAGCCGATCACGTCCTCATTCTCGACCTTCTTCACCAGCGCCTCGCGCATTCCCAGCGCAAGATCCTCGAAATAATAGGTCTGAAACGGCGCCTTGGTCATGTCCGCGAAACCCCTCGATCCCGGCGCGACTAGACCGCCTCGCGGCGGCGCTGGCCAGCCCCCCTTTGGTCTATTGCCTCAAGGGCGCAATACGCGCGTTGTGGCGTAAGGCCAGAGGCCTTCGCGCGCGAACAGGGCTTGCAGCCGATGCGCCTCGGCTTCGCCGTCGTCCTCTTGCTCGTGCACATCGTCGAGATGGATGCCGGCGCTGACGAACAGCGCGTCGAGACCTTGCCCGACGGCGCCGGCGATGTCCGTGCGCATCCCGTCGCCGATCGCCAGCACGCGCGAATTGTCGAGCGGGCGCCCCAGCGCCGTCTCGGCCGCCAGGAGCGCGGCGCGATAGACCGGCGCATAGGGCTTGCCGACATAAATCACCTCGCCGCCCATCGCCTCGTAGCGCCGCGCCAGCGCGCCCGCGCAATAGAGCAGCGTTTCGCCCCTGTGGACCACGAGATCGGGATTGGCGCACAGGAACGGCAGCTTGCGGGCCGCCATCGCCTTGAGCCGGCCGTCGTAATCCTCGGGGGTCTCGACGTCGTCGTGGAAAAGGCCGGTGCACAGCACGTAATCGGCGGCCTCGAGCGAAACGAGCGGCGGGCGTTCGCCGGTCCGCGCCGCGACCGCGTCGATCAGGCTGAGGTCGCGCGGCGGGCCGACATGGAACAGCGGTCGCGTTCCGCGTTCGCCGACCAGCGCGACCGTGACGTCGCCCGAGGTGACAATGGCGTCGAAAGCGTCCGGCGAAACGCCGAGCGAGAGAACCTGCGCGCGGATCGGCGCGCTCGGGCGCGGCGCGTTGGTCAGCAGCGCCACGACGCCGCCGCGTCGACGGAACGCGACCAACGCATCGGACGCCGCGCGAAAGGCTTCGCGCCCATTGTGCAACACGCCCCAGACGTCGCACAGCACCGCATCGTAACGCTCGGCGATCTCGCCGAGCCCGGTGACAGCGCGGACGGAGTTGGGCGCGGGGTTCTCAGACATGGCGCGGAGCTAGAGGCGGGGCGCCGCGGTGTCAAGGAAGGG
>JBBIIT010000002.1:0-130845 GCA_037446355.1 Beijerinckiaceae bacterium
ATCAGCCAGTTCGGCTCTACGCCCTGCAAGGCGAATTTTCGCTGCAAGGCCTGCCTGGAGCCGTTCGAATATTTCAAATGCATCTGAAGATGCGGGAGTTTTCGTCCGATGGCGCGTTTCCACCCTCTCGAAGTGATCGACGTCCGACCCGAAACGCGCGACGCCGTCGTCATCACGTTGAAGCCGGGGGACGCGGACAAGGCCGTATTTGACTTTACGCAGGGTCAATATTTGACTTTTCGACGCGACTTTGACGGCGTGGAGTTGCGCCGCTCCTATTCCATTTGCGCCGGCAAAGACGACGGCGCGCTGCGGGTCGGCGTCAAGCGCGTCGAGGGCGGCGCCTTCTCGACCTGGGCCAACGAGAAATTGCGGTCGGGCGACGTCCTCGAAGCGATGCCGCCGATGGGCAATTTTCATGTTCCGCTCGAACCCGTCGCGAGCAAACACTATCTCGGTTTCGCCGGCGGTTCGGGCATTACGCCGCTGCTGTCGATCGTGAAGACCGTTCTCGCTCGCGAGCCGCATTCGCGCTTCACTTTGGTCTACGCCAACAAGCAGATCTCCTCGATCATGTTCCGTGAGGAGCTTGAGGATCTCAAGAACGCCCATCTCGGTCGGCTTTCGATCCTGCACGTTCTCGAAAGCGAGACGCAGGAGATTGAGCTTTTCACCGGCCGGGTCGATGGGGAAAAGTGCAAGCAGCTGTTTGACACCTGGATCGACTTGCCATCCGTCGACATCACTTTCATCTGTGGCCCCGAGCCGATGATGCTCGCGATCGCCGACTCTTTGCGCGAACATGGCGTGCGCGACAGCAAGATAAAGTTCGAACTTTTCGCTTCGGGACAGTTTGGCCGCGCGAAAGCGCCGGCCGCGAGCGCGAGGAGCGCCGACGCGGGCGCGGCCTGCGAGGCCACCGTCACGCTCGACGGCGCGACGCGCAGCTTCAGGATGCTCAAGCACGGGCAGAGCCTCTTGGACGCGGCGCTGAAGAATTCGCTCGATGCGCCCTACGCCTGCAAGGCCGGGGTATGCTCGACTTGCCGCGCCAAGGTTCTCGAAGGCGAGGTCGAAATGCTCACCAACCATGCGCTCGAGGATTACGAGGTCAAGCAAGGCTATGTGCTGACCTGCCAATGCTATCCCCTGACCGACAAGGTCGTCGTCAGCTACGACCAGTGATGGCGAAGGGAGGAGAGATCGTGAGCGATTTCATGACGATCGACGACTATCTCACCAAGGGCGGGGTGCTAACTTCGCCGGCCAACGCGCCGCCGCGCTATCGTGGCGAACTGTTGCGATTGATGGCGACATTCGTCGACAGCGAACTGGCGGGCGCGGCCGGCTTCGCCGACATGATCAACGCGGCGCCTGGGATCAAGCCGCGCATGGCGGCCGCGCGCATCGTGCTAGAAAAAACCGACCACGCCCATCGCGTGCTGGAGATCATGGAGAGTTTCGGCGCCGACGCCGCACGCTACGCCGTCCATCATCCTTGGGCCGCACGCATCGACCGCGACGCCGACATCGGCGCGACCCGCCACGGTGGCGATATGCGACTTTCCGTGTTCCATTATCCGCTGCGAGACTGGATCGACGCGGTCGCGATGAACACACTGATGGGTAAGGCTGTCAACGTGCAGCTTGAGGAGTTCGCGCGCGTTTCCTACGCGCCGCTCGCCGAAGTATTCCGCGAAATCGCGCCGCGCGAGGCGCGTCATGCGGAACTCGGTCTTGAGGGGCTTCAACAGATTGTCGCCAACGAATCCAACCGCGCCGCAGCGCGAGCCTCCATCGACTATTGGCGGCCGCGGGTCGCGGCGAGTTTCGGCGCCGCCGCGTCCTCGCGTTTCGAACTTCTCAAACGCTTCGGCCTTCGGCATCGACCGAACTCGGAACTGCTCGCCCAATGGAACCTCGAACTTGACAGCGCGCTCGCGGAGCTGCGGTTGAATTGAGAATTGTCGCCAGGGCGCGCGCGCCCTTGCTCACAGGAACGCTTTCGCTATGACTGATATTTCTGCTGCTCCACGACAACTTGAAAGCTTCGTCTGCGGCCAATGGGTTCGTGGCGCGAAGTCCGGCGTGACCTTGCTCGACGCCGCGACTGGCGCTCCGATCGCCTCGATCGACTCGACCGGGCTCGATTTCAAGGCCGCGCTCGAATACGGGCGACGTAAGGGCGGCGCGGGATTGCGCAAGATGTCGTTTCACGAACGCGCCAACATGTTGAAGGCGGTCAGCGCCGCGCTCACCGAGCGCAAGGATGAACTTTACGCGCTTTCCTCGGCCACCGGCGCGACGCGCAATGACAGTGCGATCGACATCGACGGCGGAATCGGCACCCTCTTTGCCTACGCCTCGAAGGGGCGCCGCGAGTTGCCGAACACGCGGGTGCTGATCGACGGCGAGATCGAGGCGCTTTCCAAGGACGGATCCTTTGCCGGCCAGCATATTCTGACCTCGCTGCAGGGCGTCGCTGTTCATATCGACGCGTTCAACTTTCCGGTTTGGGGGATGCTCGAAAAGCTGGCCCCGACCCTGCTCGCCGGCGTGCCTGCGATCGTCAAGCCGGCAAGCCAGACCGCCTATCTAACGGAACTCGCGGTGCGGCGGATGATCGAGAGCGGCATTCTGCCTGACGGGGCGCTGCAATTGATCTGCGGCTCGGTCGGCGATCTGCTCGACCACGTGACCGGTCAGGACGTCGTGACATTCACTGGCTCGGCCGCTACCGGGCGCCAATTGCGCACCCATCCGGCCATCGTCGAAAATTCGGTTCGCTTCACCATGGAGGCGGACAGTCTCAACGCTGCAATCCTGGGCACGGACGCCGCGCCCGGCGCCCAGGAGTTCGATCTCTTCGTCGCCGAAGTCGCGCGTGAGATGACGGCGAAGGCCGGCCAGAAATGCACCGCGATCCGCCGCGTCTTTGTGCCGCGCGCGCATTGCGAGGCGGCCATAGTGGCGATCGGCGCACGGCTTGCCAAAGCGCCTGTCGGCGCGCCGACCGACCCAAACGTGCGCATGGGAGCGCTCGCGAGCCTCGCGCAGCGCGAGGAAGTGCGCGCGCGCATTCGCGAGCTGCAATCGGATGCGAAAATCGTCGTCGGCGATCCCGACCATCCGCAAATCGTCTCGGGCCATGCGACGAGAGGCGCCTTCCTCAATCCGGTGCTGCTCTATTGCGACCGGCCGGACGAGGCGTCCGCCGTGCACGACGTCGAGGCGTTCGGTCCTGTCAGCACTGTGATGCCCTATGATTCGCTCGATGAGGTTCTTGAGCTTGCCCGGCGCGGCAAAGGCTCGCTAGTGTCGTCGGTTTTCACGAACGATGCCGATTTCGCCCGCGAAGCCGTTATCGGTCTCGCGCCGTTCCACGGCCGCGTCCTGATCGGCAACCGCGCCAGCGCGAAGACTTCCACCGGCCACGGCTCGCCGATGCCCGGGCTGGTGCATGGCGGCCCCGGCCGAGCCGGCGGCGGCGAAGAACTCGGCGGAATGCGCAGCGTCAAACATTATATGCAGCGCACCGCCGTACAGGGTGCGCCGCGCCTGCTTACCGCCGTTACGGGGCGATGGACGCCGGGCGCTCCGGCGCGAACGGATGGCAGGCACCCCTTCCGCAAGTCGATCGCCGAATTGCGAATCGGCGATCAGTTGGCGACGGCGAGCCGCTCGATCGCGCTTGAGGACATCGAACATTTCGCCAGATTCACGGGCGATACTTTCTACGCGCACATGGACGAGGCCGCCGCGAAGGCCAATCCGTTCTTCGATGGTCGCGTAGCGCACGGCTATCTCATCTTGTCGTTCGCCGCCGGTCTATTCGTCGATCCGGCGCCGGGCCCTGTACTCGCCAATTACGGCCTCGACAATTTGCGTTTCCTGACGCCGATCTATCCCGGAGACGCGATCAAGGTGCGGCTTACCTGCAAGGAGATCAATCCACGCGGTTCTTCGGAGCACGCCGAGGTGCGTTGGGATACGCAGGTGAGTAACCAGAGGGACGAGGTCGTCGCCCAATATGACGTGCTGACGATGGTCGCCAAGAACTGGCCGGGCTAGCGGCGCAATTTCATGTCGGCGACGCCCGACATCATCAGCTCGGTTACAATCTCAGCGTAGTCGTTGCGAGCGATCGGCCCGTCATCGCGAAACCAAAGATAAACCCAGTTCAACATACCGAACAGCGACATCGTGACCGGCATCAGCAGCGGGCGTTCCGGCCGGTCGAGATTAGGATTTATTTCGCGCAGCAGCGCCGAGAATCTATTGACGATGCGCCGTTCGATCGAACGAAGTTCAGCCTTTTGATCGTCATTCAGGGAGCTCGAGCAGTTGAGCTGAACCTTGTGATGATTGTCCGCACCGCGATACTTTTCGAGCACCGCTGCGATATGCGCGCGCAGGCGCTCGCGGGCGGGCTTACCGGGATCGTCAGCGCGCGCGACCGCCTCGTCGAGCTCCGACAGGTGCGAGCGCACGATGTCGAATATCAGCGCCGACTTGCTCGGATAATAGTGGTAGAGCAAGGCTTTGGAGGCATTGGCGCGCTGCGCCACCAGCGCCATCGACGCCTTCTCCATTCCCAATTCGGCGAAGACCGCGGCGGCGTTGTCGAGGATCGCCCTTTGTTTGTCTTCGAAATTGCTCGCGCGCGTTCGCGCCATGGGAAGTCCTGAATTCATTGGATTGTCGGGGCAGGTTCGCCTGATCTGGAAGTACCGAGTTTCTCCCGCCCTTGCAAACCGCTTACGATTTGTTGCGATTGTCGACAACGCGCTTGGCCTTGCCTTCCGAGCGCATGATAGCGCTGGGCTCGTGGACCTTCACCTTGGCGCTGACGCCTATGACGCTCTTGATATGGTGGATCAGCTCCTTCTCCGATGCGCTGCGCGCTTCGACCGAAGCGCGGTCCGGAGCGCATTCCACATGCACGATCATGTCGTCGAGGCGAGCGCCGCTAACGAGCTCGATCTGAAAATGCGGCGCGAGGCCCTTGCACTTGAGGATCTGCTCTTCGACCTGGGTCGGAAAGACGTTGACGCCGCGCAGAATGATCATGTCATCGGAACGGCCGGTGATCTTCTCCATTCGGCGCATCGAACGTGCGGTGCCCGGCAACAGGCGGGTCAAATCGCGCGTGCGATACCGGATCATCGGCAGGCCCTCTTTGGTGAGCGTCGTGAAAACGAGTTCGCCCTGCGCGCCGTCCGGCAGCACCTCTCCCGTGACGGGATCAATGATCTCGGGATAGAAGTGGTCCTCCCAGATATGGAGTCCGTCCTTGGTCTCCACGCATTCGTTGGCGACGCCGGGGCCCATCACTTCCGAAAGCCCGTAGATGTCGACGGCGTGCATGTCGAACGCCTGCTCGATCTCCTGCCGCATCGCGTTAGTCCAAGGTTCGGCGCCGAAGATGCCGACGGCGAGTGAACTCTCGCGCGGATCTAGGCCACGACGGCGGAACTCGTCGAGAATCGACAGCATGTAGGAGGGCGTCACCATGATTATGCGCGGCTTGAAATCACTGATCAGCGTTACCTGACGCTCGGTCATGCCGCCGGAGATCGGAACTACGGTGCAGCCGAGCTTTTCCGCGCCGTAATGCGCTCCCAGACCTCCCGTGAACAAGCCGTAGCCGTAGGCGACATGGACGATGTCCCCGGGTCGCCCGCCCGAGGCGCGGATCGAGCGCGCGACCAGACTAGCCCAGGTATCGATGTCGCGTTGCGTGTAGCCGACGACGGTCGGCTTTCCGGTGGTGCCCGAGGAGCCGTGAATGCGAACGATTTGCTCGCGGGGAACCGCGAACATACCGAACGGATAAGTGTCGCGCAGATCAATCTTGGTGGTGAACGGAAACTTGGCGAGATCGGCGAGCGTATGCAGATCGTCCGGACGCACGCCGTGCTCATCGAAGCGCTTCCTGTAGAAGGGCGAGTTCTCGTAGGCGTGTCGCAGGCTGCGCTTCATACGATGAAACTGCAACGCCGCGATCTCATCGCGCGAGGCGATTTCGATCGGGTCGAGATCGCCGCGGCGGGGCGCGAGGTTTTCCATCCGTTCCCTCCCTATTTTGCGGCTTGGCCTGCAATTTCGAACAGGACGCCTTTTATGGTGCGCGAATGTCCACGAAATTCCGCGATGTGATCGCCGTTTTGATTGATTACGTTGATGTCGTAAATGCCACCGCGACCCTTGCGGGAAATCTCGCGCGCCTGCGCGGTCAGACGATCTCCCACCACGGCGGAGGCGATGAACGTTACGGCGGCCTGTTGGGCGACGGTTCGCTGATTGTAAGTATTGCACGCGAAGGCGAACGCGGAATCGGCAAGCATGAAGATATAACCGCCGTGACATAGGCCGTGGCCGTTCGCCATGACGCTCGTGACGGTCATCGCCAGCGTCGCCTCTCCCGGGGCCACATGTTCGATCCTCATTCCCAGATTTTGCGATGCGCGATCGTCTTTCCACATCGCCTGCGCGCAGGCTTCGGCAAGCGCCTGTGCGGATATTTCGCTCGTCATCGACTTGGGAACTCCAACTCGCGCATGTCGAGGAAAGCACCGCCGCCTTCCGCATGGTCTTGGCTGTAGCCGACCCGACTCCGACACTCGCGTTCGAACTCCGACCGGGCTTCCCTAGGGTTCGAAGCGACCGCATGAATCGCTTTGTTCGCACGGCCGAGGCCGAGCGTGCGCCCGGCTGCGAGCTGTTCCGCAAGCGCCTCGGCTTCCGGCGCTAACGCTTCGTCCGGCACGGATTTCGAGAGCCAACGCCAATCCGCGGCGGCCTCGGGGTCGAGCGGATCCCCCGACAAAGCCAGGAGCTTGGCGCGCGCCGCGCCGAGATCGGCAGTTTCCAATCCGCCCACGTTTCCTCCCGGGCCGTCGCCGCTTCTCAAGGCACAAATGTTGTACCCCGATTGCATATTCCGACCGGTCGGTCAATTGAAAATCACGCCGCGCTGCCAAGCGTCGATCGAGCGTCACGGTTCGCACGGTAGTGGGCGCTTTCGCTCGATGCGGGTCGACAGCCGATACGATACCCTGTTTCGGAGCGAACCCATCGTCCCGGTCCACAATACGGTCCGCTCGGTGACCGGCGATCCAGACTTCGAGTTCGTCAGCTGGAACTTGAATCGCTAAGCATATGCTTCTTCGCGCGTCGTTCCCGCGATCGGGCTTAACTCTGCGACGGGGTGAAACTGGCCACGAGTTCGTGCGCTTCGCTCGGGTAGTTCAGCGTCACCTGAGTTACCGGCAGGTCGCCCAACCAGGTGCGGCGCTCTACGACCAGGCATGCAGCGTTGCTGGCGATTCGCAAAGTCTTGGCCAGTTCGCGGGAAGCGGCCACAGCGCGAATGCGGTGTTCCGCCGTCGTCCAAGGGGTTTGAGCCACCAGCCAAGAACCCGGCGAAACGGTCGCGAATAGTTCTTCCGCCGCGCGCGGCGCTGCGACCAAGTTGATGAGCCGGTCCTCATAACAGAAGGGGCGTCCCGCCGCATCGTGCCGGCAGGAGACGGCGAGCACCGGTGTCGCCGGCTCAACGTCGATTCGGTCGCGGTCGGCGCGGGTCGCACGCCGCTTTTGGCGCGTTAGGATCGAGTACGAGTAGGGCAGACCAAGCGCCTCGACTTCGGCCGCGACGTCGCGAATTTCCAGGACGGCGGACTGGCTGTGCGGGCGGGTGACGAAACTGCCTGCCTTGCGTCGCCGTTCGAGGAGACCGGAGCGGGCGAGTTGGGTCAGCGCTTTGCTCACCGTCATACGTGAACAGCCGTATTGCTCAGTCAGCTCGTGCTCGAACGGTATGCGGTGGCCTGGCGGCCACTCGCCCGACAGGATGCGCTTCTCGATATCGGCGAGAATCTGACTGTGCAGAGACACGGAACTGGCGCGCTGTTCACGAACTTGATCGATCATGCTCTCGAAGTCGCTCCCCCTCTCGCTCGCAAGTTCGATTTCGGCGTCGATGTCGGTGATACTCTTCGAACCCGAAGCGTCAATGGCTTCAATCCGCCAGCAGGCGTCGCATGACGGCGGCGAAGCGCGCCAAGATCGGCTCGCGTCGCGCATGGCGGCCATCGGATACGACCCTGGCGCCGCCGCTCCAAACGCAATCGACGAGCCCCCGCCCGGCGCCGAATATCCAGGTGTCGAGAAGGGCGTCGTCGGCGCGCCCGGCAAGAAGGGGCGAATCGACGTGCAACGATAGAATGTCGGCCACCGCGCCTGGGGCCAGTCGCCCGCTTGGCCGCCCGAGCGCTTGCGCTCCGCCGACCGCGACCGCCTCGAAAAGCGATCGACCGGTTGAGGCGCCGGGAAGCGCCAGGACGTTGCGGGAGCGATGCACGAGACGCTGTGAATATTCAAGCATTCGCAATTCGGCCGCCAGTCCAATTTCCACGTTCGAATCCGTGCCGACGCCGAACGCGCCTCCCGCGGCCAGGTAGGACGGCGCCGGAAAGACGCCGTCGCCGAGGTTGGCTTCGGTGATCGGGCAAAGACCAGCGACTGCGCGGGATTCGGCCAGCGCGGCGATCTCGCTGGAGTCCATGTGCGTGGCGTGAACGAGGCACCAATTCGAATCGACCGGCGCATGATCGAGTAGCCAACGAACAGGCCGTGCGCCGCCCCAGGCGACGCATTCTTCGACCTCCCGGACCTGCTCGGCAATATGGATATGGATCGGCCCTGTTCCCGCGAGCGAGACGATCGCGTCGATCTCGTCCGGCGTCGCGGCGCGCAGGGAATGCGGCGCCACGCCGACGACGGCCGTCTTGCCGACCCCGTCGCGGCAGCGCGCGAGAAGGCGGGCGAAAGAATCGACATCGTTGATGAACCGTCGTTGCCCTGGGTGCGGCGGCGCGCCGCCAAACCCCGAATGCGCATAGAAGACGGGCAGAAGAGTCAGCCCAATGCCAACGCCGTTCGCCGCGGCGGCGATACGGTCCGCCATTTCCGCTGGGTTGTCGTAGCGCGCGCCGTTGGACGCGTGATGCAGATAGTGAAACTCCGCGACGGCGCCGAAGCCGGCTTCGAGCATTTCGACGAAGAGTTGTTCGGCGACCGCTTCGACATCTTCTGGAGTCATGCGCAGGGCGAAGCGGTACATCATCTCTCGCCACGTCCAGAAACTATCGGCCGAGGCGCCGCGCGCCTCCGCGAGCCCGGCCATCGCGCGTTGGAAAACGTGCGAATGCAAGTTGCAGACGGCTGGCAAGCCTAGCGCGTGCCGCTCGTCGCCGTCCCTCGTCGGGGCGTCGGACTCCACGGCTACGATGCGATCGGCCTCGAGCGTGAGGCGCACGTTCGATCGCCAGCCCCCCGGAGTCAGAGCCCTCTCGAAATGCAATTTCGGCATATCGGTTTCCTTGTGGCTTGACTTAGATATGTCTATACATTAAAAGTATCGCGAAGCCAAGAGGCGAAAGCGCGAAACATGGCGGGACGACAGGATCGATCAACGGCGGTCACCGTCTGGCGCGACGCCAGGCTGGCGACGCTGGCCGGTCGCCTTCCCGGGCTCGGCGTCGTCGAGCGCGGCGCGCTTATTGTCGAGGGCGAGCGGTTGGTCTTCGCCGGCCGCGAAGCCGAAGCGCCGGCGGCGCCGGCGGGGGCGCGCATCGTCGACTGCGAGGGGCGTTGGATCACGCCGGCCCTGATCGACTGCCATACCCATCTCGTCCATGCCGGTAGCCGAGCGCGCGAATTTGAAATGCGGCTTGAGGGCGCGAGCTACGAAGCTATCGCCGAAGCCGGAGGCGGCATTCTCTCTACCGTGCGCGCGACGCGCGAGGCCAGCGACGACGAACTTCTGCGTCAATCCATGCCGCGGCTCGACGCGCTGATCGCCGAGGGCGTTGGCGTCGTCGAAGTGAAGTCCGGCTACGGACTCGAACTGGAGAGCGAGCGCAAAATGCTGCGCGCCGCGCGACGGCTGGCGGCGTTGCGCGATGTCGATATTCGCACGACGTTTCTCGGCGCCCACGCATTGCCGCCCGAATTCGCCGACGATCGCACCGGCTATGTGGCGGAAATCGCCGACAGGATGCTGCCGGCGCTCGCCGCCGAAGGGCTCGTCGACGCGGTCGACGGCTTCTGCGAGCGCATCGCTTTCTCGCGCGAGGAGATAACGCGCGTCTTCGCTTCGGCGCGCCACCTCGGCCTTCCGGTCAAGCTTCACGCAGAGCAACTGTCGAACGCCGGCGGCGCTTCGCTCGCGGCGGAATTCGGCGCTCTCTCGGCGGACCACCTCGAATACATCGACGAAGCGGGCGTCGCAGCGATGGCGAAGGCGGGCGTGGTCGCCACTCTGCTGCCCGGCGCCTATTACACATTGCGCGAGACGCAGGCGCCGCCGGTCGCCCTTTTCCGCAAGTACGGCATCGACATGGCGGTCGCGACCGACAGCAATCCGGGCACTTCGCCTATGACTTCCCTGCTGTTGGCGCTCAACATGGCGGCGACGCTCTTCCGACTCACGGTCGAGGAATGTCTGGCGGGCGCTACCCGCCATGCGGCGAAGGCGCTCGGGATCGGACGTGAGACCGGAACGCTGGAGCCCGGGAAAAGAGCCGATTTCGCTGTCTGGAACATCGAGCGACCCGCGGAACTCGTCTACCGCTTCGGCTTCAACCCTTTGCACACTCGAGTAAGGAGCGGGCGATGAGCGTTGTCCTGCGCGCGGGAGGTGCGAGCCTCGCCGATTGGCGTGACATCTGGCGCGGGGGAGGCGTTTCCCTCGACCCCGCCAGCGCGCCCGCCGTCGCCGCCAGCGCCGCGGCCATCGAGCGCATCCTGGCGCGCGGTCAGCCTGTTTATGGCGTTAACACCGGATTCGGCAAACTCGCGGGCGTCCATATCGCCGCGGCCGATCTCCTGCGATTGCAACGCAATATCGTGTTGTCGCATTCGGCCGGTGTCGGCGAAGCGAGCTCTGTCGCGACAACGCGCCTGATGATGGCGCTGAAACTCGCCAGTCTCGCGCAGGGCGCTTCGGGCGTGCGAGTGCGGACGCTCGCGCTTCTCGAGGCGATGCTCGTTCGCGGCGTTACGCCGGTCGTGCCGTGCCAGGGATCGGTCGGCGCCTCCGGCGATCTCGCGCCGCTGGCGCACATGGCGGGCGCGATGATCGGTGTCGGCGAAGCTCGTTTCAACAACGAAATATTGCCGGCCGGAACGGCTCTGACCCGCGCCGGACTTTCAGCTATCGAACTCGGCCCCAAGGAAGGTCTGGCGTTGCTCAATGGCACGCAATTCTCGACCGCCAATGCGCTCGTCGGCTTATTCGAGACCGAACGCGTGTTTCAGTCGGCGCTCGTCACCGGCGCGCTCTCGACCGACGCCGCGCGCGGCTCCGACGCGCCTTTCGATCCGCGGATTCACGCGCTGCGCCGCCATCGCGGCCAGATCGAAGCGGCGAGGGCGCTGCGCGGTCTGATGGCGGACAGCGCCATTCGCGCCTCACACCTCACCGGCGATACGCGCGTGCAGGATCCCTATTGCCTGCGCTGCCAGCCGCAGGTGATGGGCGCGTGCCTCGATCTGCTGCGTCAGGCGGCGCGGACGCTCGCCGACGAGGCGAATGGCGTGTCCGACAATCCGCTGATCTTCGCCGAAGACGATACGGCGCTTTCGGGCGGCAATTTCCACGCCGAACCCGTCGCCTTCGCCGCCGACATGATCGCGCTCGTGATCTGCGAAATCGGCTCGCTCGCCGAACGGCGGATCGCCATGCTCGTCGATCCCGCGCTTTCCGGTTTGCCCGCTTTTCTGACGCCGCGCCCGGGGCTCAATTCGGGCTTCATGATCCCGCAAGTGACGGCGGCCGCGCTCGTCTCCGAAAACAAGCAGCGCGCCTACCCCGCCAGCGTCGATTCGATCCCGACCTCGGCCAATCAGGAAGACCACGTTTCGATGGCCGCCCACGGCGCACGCCGGCTTGCGCCGATGGCCGCAAATGCTGGCGCCGTCATCGCCATAGAGGCGCTGGCCGCGGCGCAAGCCTGCGATTTCCACGCGCCGCTCATTTCCAGCCCGGCGCTGGAGAGCGTGCGCGCGTGCATCCGCGCCGCGGTTCCGCATCTGGACGAGGATCGCTATTTCCATGCGGACTTCCGCGCCGCCGAAGCGTTAGTGCAAGCAGGCGAACTCATCGCGGTCGCTCGGACGATCCCCTTACCCGGCATTGAGGAGACCCAATCGTGACGACCGGGCGACCAGATTGGCTGCATGTCGAGCAACGGGAGGCGCCGCTGATTGTCAGCATCCCGCACGCTGGCGTCGATCTACGCGAATACGAGAGCCGCTTCGTCAGCCCGTGGCTGGCGCGCCGCGACGCAGATTGGCATATGCCGGAACTCTACGAGTTCGCCGCGTCGCTCGGCGCCACGATCGTCCGGACCTCGCTTTCACGCTCCATCGTCGACGTCAATCGCGATCCGAGCGGCGCTTCGCTCTATCCAGGGCAGGCGACGACGGAACTCTGCCCCACAACGACTTTCGACGGTGAGCCGCTCTATCGCGAGGGCGCGGCGCCGAGCGATGCCGAGATCGCCGAGCGCCGCCACCTCTATTTCGAGCCCTATCACGAGGCGCTTGCAGCGGAGATCGCGCGCCTTCGCGCCCGACATCCTCGCATCGCGCTTTACGACGCGCATTCGATCCGGTCACGCATTCCGAGGCTGTTCGAGGGCGATCTGCCCCTGTTCAATCTTGGGACGAATTCCGGCCGCTCCTGTTCTCCCGCGTTGCAAGAGGCGCTAGCCGCGCATCTCTCCGGGAGCGGCGAGAGCTTCGCGATCAACGGGCGTTTCAAGGGGGGCTGGATCACGCGGTCTTTCGGCCAGCCGCGAGACGGCGTCGAGGCGGTGCAGATGGAGCTTGCTTGTGGCGCTTATCTCAGCGAGCCGCTGGCCGTCACCCCCGCCAACTGGCCGGCTCCACTCAATGCGTCGCGCGCGGAAAAAACCCGGGCGACGCTGGCAATGATTCTGACGACGCTGCTCGCCTGGAAGTCGCGCTGACTGACGCTCAAGCGTTCGCGTCTATTTGTATGTGAAAGAGGATCGCCATGACCGCTCAATCCCGTCTCGACAATATGCGTGTCATCCGCTCGGCGCGCGGGACAGAACGGACCGCCAAGAGCTGGCTTACCGAGGCGCCGCTTCGCATGTTGATGAACAATCTCGATCCCGACGTCGCAGAGCGGCCGGGCGAACTCGTCGTCTACGGCGGCATCGGCCGCGCCGCGCGCGACTGGAGCGCATTCGACCGGATCGTCGAGACGCTGCGCCGCCTCGACGACGACCAGACTCTACTCGTCCAGTCCGGCAAGCCGGTCGGCGTGTTCCGCACCCACGCGGACGCGCCACGTGTTCTGATCGCAAATTCCAATCTCGTGCCGCATTGGGCGACCTGGGACCATTTCAACGAGCTCGATCGCAAGGGCCTGATGATGTATGGTCAGATGACCGCGGGGTCGTGGATTTACATCGGCTCGCAAGGGATCGTGCAAGGCACATACGAAACCTTCATCGAAATGGGTCGCCAGCATTTCGGTGGTTCGTTGAAGGGCAAGTGGATTCTGACGGCGGGTCTCGGCGGCATGGGCGGCGCTCAACCGCTGTCGGCGACGATGGCCGGGGCTTCGATGCTGGCGGTCGAATGCCGCCCCTCCAGCATCGAATTCCGACTGCGCACCGGCTATCTTGACGTCGCCGCCAAGACTCTCGACGAAGCGCTCGAAATCATCGACCGCTCGACCAAATCCGATAAGGCGGTTTCCGTCGGTTTGCTCGGCAATGCAGCCGAGATTCTGCCCGAACTCGTGCGACGTGGCGTGCGGCCCAATATCGTCACCGATCAGACATCGGCGCACGATCCGGTCAACGGATACTTGCCGAAGGGTTGGACGCTTCAGCAATGGGAGGAGCGCCGCACCGCCGACCCCAAGGCGGTCGAGAAGGCGGCGCGCGCGTCGATGGCCGAGCACGTACGCGCGATGCTCGCCTTCCACCGCGCCGGGATCCCAACCGTCGATTACGGCAACAACATTCGCCAGATGGCGCTGGAAGAGGGCGTGCAGGACGCGTTCGATTTCCCGGGCTTCGTGCCCGCCTATATCCGTCCGCTGTTCTGCCGCGGCGTCGGTCCGTTCCGTTGGGCCGCCCTTTCGGGAGACCCTGAGGACATCTACAAGACTGACGCCAAGGTCAAGGAACTCATCCCCGACGACGCGCACTTGCACAACTGGCTCGACATGGCGCGGGCGCGCATCCAGTTTCAGGGCCTGCCCGCGCGCATTTGCTGGGTTGGCCTTGGCGACCGCCATCGCCTTGGTCTCGCCTTCAACGAAATGGTGGCGAAGGGTGAGTTGAAAGCGCCTGTCGTCATCGGTCGCGACCATCTCGATTCCGGTTCGGTCGCCTCGCCCAACCGTGAGACCGAAGCGATGAAGGACGGCTCCGACGCCGTGTCCGACTGGCCTCTGCTCAACGCGCTGCTCAATTGCGCCTCGGGCGCGACCTGGGTCTCCCTGCACCACGGCGGCGGCGTCGGCATGGGATTCTCTCAGCATGCGGGCATGGTCGTCGTCTGCGACGGCACTCCGGAAGCAGCGCGCCGAATCGGGCGCGTGTTGTGGAACGATCCCGCGACAGGCGTCATGCGGCACGCCGACGCGGGCTACGACATCGCCATCGACTGCGCACGGACCAACAAGCTCGACCTGCCTAGCCTGCGTTGAAGCCGCCATGCCTCGCATCGTTACCTTCGCCGAATTGGTCGCGCAGCCTTGGAAGAACGGCGGCGGAGCGACGCGAACGGTTTACAGCTTCCCCGAAGGCGCCGGGCTCGACGACTTCGATTGGCGCATCAGCATCGCCGACGTCGTCTCCGATGGACCGTTCTCGCGGTTCGCCGGGGTCGATCGCACGTTGGCGATCCTCGACGGGCCGGGCATGACCCTGTCCGTCGACGGCGAGCGGACTGGCGTCGATCGCGATACACGGACGATCCGCTTCGCGGGTGAGGCCGAAGTCGTCGCCGCGCTTCGCGACGGACCGACCCGCGACTTCAACGTGATGACCCGGCGCTCGCGTTTTACTCATCGCATCGAGATGCTGGCCCACGGCCGCATCGAAATCGATACGATGGAGACTCTCGCTCTTATCTTCATCGGGGACGGCGCGCGGATCGCATGGCCGGGCGGCTCGACCGAACTGGCACGGTTCGACACCATTTTGGCAACGGTCGACGATGGGGCGGTGTCCATCGAGGGTTATGTATTCGCCGTACGGTTGATCCCAGTCAGCGATCAGAACGCATTTCGATCATGATAGGTTTGCAGGAACTGGCGCACGCGCGGTTCCTGGCTCTCGTGAAACACTTTGCGCGGCGGGCCGTGCTCGACAATGCGGCCGCCGTCGATGAAAGCGATGCTGTCGGCTACGTGGGCCGCGAAGCCCATCTCGTGGGTGACGATCAGCATCGTCATGCCCTCCGCGGCCAGAGACCGCATCACCTCGAGCACTTCGCCGACAAGTTCCGGATCGAGCGCGGAGGTCGGTTCATCAAACAACATGAGTCGCGGCTGCATGGCGAGCGCGCGCGCGATCGCGACGCGCTGCTGTTGCCCGCCCGAAAGGCTCGATGGATAGGCGGTCGCCTTCTCCGCAAGGCCTACGCGCTTGAGCATGGCCATCGATCGCTCCTCCGCCTCGTCGCTCCCGAGCCCGCGTACGCGTTTCAACGGCTCTGCGACATTGGCGAGCGCGCTCATGTGCGGCCATAGATTGAATTGCTGGAACACCATGCCGATTTCGCGGCGCATTTCGCGCAGGCGCTGGGCCCGCATCGGGGTCCGCCGACCCTCCTTGGTCGTTTCGTAGCCGATGAGTTCGCCCTCAATTCGGATCTCGCCCTCGTCGTAACTTTCAAGAAAGTTGACGCATCGAAGCAGTGTGCTCTTGCCCGATCCGCTCGGACCGATCAGGCAGACGACTTGCGATCGCCCGACGTCAAGATCGACGCCCCGCAAGACCCGATTCGGTCCGAAGCTCTTCCCTACGCCGCGAATTTCGATTGTTGCTTCGGTCATATCGGGCTCGCGAGATATGCGGTCGCGTGATTTTCGAAGCGGCGACCGATCCGAGAGACGGCCTCAACCAGCAGCCAATAAAATACCGCCATCGCGAAAATCGCGTCGAAGGCGGTGAAGGTTTCGGCGGCCATCGTCTGCATCTGGTACATGAGCTCGGGCACCGTGATGATAGAGAGGACCACAGTCTCTTTCGACATCACGATCAAGGTGTTGACGATCGGCGGCACGGCCGCGATGAGCGCGACGGGAACGCGGACGCGCGACATCGTCGCGAGTGGCGTCATTCCGACGCTCATCGCCGCCTCGATCTGTCCGCGCGGCACCGAGGCGAGGCCGCCACGGAAAATCTCGGCGAAATAGGCGGAGGAATAGAGACCCAGGCCGAGAATTCCGGCCGCCGTGGCGCTGAGCCTTAGGCCGACATAGGGGCCGCCAGCGTAAAGCAGAAACAACTGCACAAGGAACGGCGTTCCGCGAAAGACCTCTATGAAAATCCGCAATACCCAACGTAGCGGCGCGAACGAGGTCTCGTAGGCGAGCGCGAGCGCGAATCCAATGGCAAGCCCGAGCGCGGCCCCCGCGCCCCAGCACAGGATCGTGACGCCAAAGCCGCTAATCAGGGAGGGCGCGTACCCCCAGAGGATCTCCGGATTCAAGCCTTCCCCCCAACCGCGAGCCTTCGCTCGGCCAAGGCGCCTAATCCCGACAGGCACAAATTGATGGCGAGGTAGAACAGCCCGGCGGCGACATAAGCCTCGAGCGGCCGATAGGTGAGCGACGCGATGTTCATGCTGACGCGGGTCAATTCCGCGATGCCGACGACCGAGACCAGGGACGAGGCTTTCAACAGGAGAATGAACTCATTGATGAGCGGAGGAGTGGATATGCGCAAGGCTTGCGGC
This sequence comes from Beijerinckiaceae bacterium, assembly GCA_037446355.1. Classification (GTDB taxonomy): domain Bacteria; phylum Pseudomonadota; class Alphaproteobacteria; order Rhizobiales; family Beijerinckiaceae; genus Roseiarcus. The sequence continues at coordinate 17,020 of JBBIIT010000002.1, forward strand.
AGCAGGACGCGCCGCCAGATGTCGGCGGGCGCGTAGCCCAGCGCGACCGCCGCCTCGCTCTGGCCCCTGGGCACGGCGTTGAGCGCGCCTCGCAGAATCTCGGACTGATAGGCGCCCGAGGCGAGGCTGAGACCGCCGATCGCCGCCACGAGCGCGGGCACATCGAACCCTATCTTCGCGAGGAAATAATAGATGAAGAGCAACTGCACCAACAAAGGCACACCGCGGAAGATACTTACGTATGCTCCGCCCAGGCACTTCGCCCAAGGTTTCCGCGAGAGCCGCGCGATGCACGCCAGCGAGCCGATCGCAAATCCAAGAGCGATGCCGGCGAGCGAGAGAGCAACTGTTACTCCCGCCGCCTGCGTCAGATACCCAAACGAATTGAGAACGACTTCTGGATGCATCGGCGCGGCAGATCCTTGAGGACGGCGTCGCCGCCGCCCTCCTCAACCCGGAATCAGATAGAGGGTTCGGGAACCGTCTTCGGCAGATCCATCGTCTGTCCGAACCAGGCTTTCTGCATCTTGGCCATCGCGCCGTCGCCCTCGATCTTGACGATCGCCGCATTGACCGCGTCGAGCAGCGACTTGTCCTCGAGGCGTCCAACCCACGAGAAATAGGTCGGCTGACCAAAGGCCGGCAGCACAAGCGCGAACGCGTCAGACCGTTTTGAAACGGCGTAGGCGAGGTTCGGCAGCGAATTCACCGCCGCGTCGATTCGGCCCGCGGCGAGATCGGCGTACGATTGATTATTGTCGACATATTCCTTGATCTCGATCGGCTTGGCCAGCTTGGCGGAGAACGCCTTCAACTGCTCGAGTTGCGACGTGCCCTTTTGGCCGCCAACCGCTTTGCCCGCAATATCCTCAGGCTTGACGATGCTCTTGTCGTCGGCCCGCTTCATCAGTGCGGCGGTCGCGTCGGCGATAGGCACGGAGAAGCTGTAGCGTTTCATGCGTTCCTTGGTGATCGTCACAGGCGCTACACAGAGGTCGAACTTCTTCGCTTCGAGGCCCGGAAGCACGCTTGTCCAAGGCAGATCGAGATAGGAAACCTTGACGCCCATCTCTTTGGCGACCGCATCGATGAGATCTCGGTCGAGGCCCTTGTAGACGCCGTTGTCGGAAATATCGAACGGCGGAAACTGCATTTCCGTCGCGACCACCATCTCGCCCTTTTTCTTGATTTCCGCGAGCGTGTCGTCGGCTAGCGCCTGACGGGTCGCGCCGAAGACGCCAGCCGAGGCGAGCCCGGCCAAGCTCATTCTCAGCGCCGCGCGACGCGACACCTCGATGCGTTTGAAATCGTCCATGAAGTCCCTCCCGGTTAAGCGCCGGGGCTCGCGCGTCGCCGTGCGGACCGGCCGTGGAATTCTATACGAAACTCTTTGTCGCCGCTCGCCCTATGTCCCGTCGGCGGATTACGTCTATACATAAAAGAGAAATTGTCAAGCGGACCGATGGCTCAAGCGGGTTTGGACGTCCATTTTGATATCTATGCATAAGCGCGGAAGCTTTGGGTCGATCCAGGATGGCGGCGATTGAGCCCGCAAGGATCGCTTCTTGCGACGCGCGGCGGATGCCTCGTGGATACCGCGACTTCCGCGACCCGCCACTCGGACAACCCATGCGCGATTTTCGGATATTTCGCGGCTACGCCGCACCCTCCAAATTGCGGCAAATCATTATCGCGCCATGCGCACTCGCGGATTTGCCCGCATTCCCCACGGCGTTTGCACTGCGACGCCGGTGGCGGCGACGTGACGTTTTCGGATATGGCGCGGCATTGAATCCGCATAGGGCGCCGGACGACGGGATTTCGCGCAGCGCGCCTAACGTCGAGACGAGCGAGGCGCCAAGGCTGCGTACCGAAGCCGAGGCCCGGATTTGGCGCAATCGTCATGCGAGTCGGCGAGACGCCGCGTCGGTATGGGCGGCGATCGGTATGCTCGCTTGCGGCCGCGAAGAATTCGCATGCGCGGATTCGGGACTTGGGACCGCGGGCCCCGAGTCGTCGATGGCCGCTCCCGCCGCATCCCGCTGAGCAAGCGACGGCCGTTCGGGCGGGGGCGCGAGATAGGCCTGCATCTCCGGCGACGAAAATTGCGCCACAAAAGCGTCTGTCTCGGCGACGGGGATTTCGGGATTGGCGCCGGTTGGAAGGCGTCCGCGCATACCCATTTCGGGATTTGGCGCGAAACTGACGCGCGCATCAATTTCCATTGAAGCAAGTTCTCTCGTTATCGAACCGACGTCTCCTTCGGCGACGAAATTCGTCACGGCCGTGTCCAAGTCGGCCTTGAAGCGTTGCGCTTTGGCGATCATCCGGCCCGCCGTCCTGAGGACGCGCGGCAGATCTTTTGGCCCGACGACGATCAGAGCGATCGCGCCCACCACGAGCATTTTGCTGGCATCGAAATCGAACATCGCCTGGAGACCGCAGATGAAAGAAGGTTTCTCGCGCCGTCCTGGGACTCACGAGGGCGACGCCATCCCTTGAACGCCGCCGTAAACCCCAACCGTCACGACGACCGCACAGATCGCAATCAGGAGCCATCGGTAGGCGCCCTTGGGGCGCATCGCCTCGGGCGGTACGCGAATCGCAAGCGCGATCAGAAAGCCGATCACAAGAGGCAGCAGGAACGCGTTGAGCACTTGCGCCGTAACGTTGAGCCAGACAAGGTCGGGTGCGAACCCCACCAGCGTCGCTGAACCGACGACGCAAGCGGCGTAAACGCCATAGAACCATTTCGCTGCGAAAGGGTGATGCTCAAGCGAGTGCTTGTAGCCGGTGATTTCGCCGGCGCCCCAGGCCAACGCCAGCGAGCAAACGATGGCAGCGACGAGCGAGGCGCCGAGGACGCCGACGCTGAACACCAAGCGTCCAAAACTTTCGCCCAGCAGAGGAGACAGGGCGTTGCTGATCTCTCCAACGCTGCTCAAGCCGACTGAATCGCCACGGCCGCTCAAGGTCGCCGCGCTGGCGACGAGAACCGCGCCGGTCAGACATTGCGTCAAGACGGCGCCGAAGGCCGTATCGAATTGGGCGGGCTTAAGATCGCCCAACTGAAGCTTTTTGTCGGCGATCGCCGATTGCTGATAGAAGATCATCCAGGGATTGAACACTGCGCCGATGATCGCCGCGCTCATGTAGAGAAACTCGCGACTGCCCAAAGGCAGATCAGTTGCGTCCTGCGCCAAGGCCGCGAAGCTCGGGTGCGCGGCCCAGGCTACGGCGAAGAAGGCGAGTTCGAATAGACCGACGAATATCGCGGTCCGCTCGACGCGTCGGTACGAGCCTGTGCCGACGACCGCCAGTAAAGCCACGGCCGCTAAAGGCAACGTAAACCCGCGCGAAAGTCCGTAGAGTTCGCCAATGCCCGCGACCCCGGTGAATTCCGTCACCAGCGAACCAATCACGGCTGCGGCGAGCCCAACAAGGGATAGGGAGGCCCATCCCACGCCGAAGGTCTCGCGAATCAGTTCGCCATAACCGCGCCCGGTCGATATGCCGAGCCGCACGGTTAGCTCCTGCACCATGTAGAGCATCGGAATGAGCAGCAGCAGCAGCGGCAGGAAACGGTACCCCCACGTCGCGCCCGCCTGGGCGCCGGTCACGACATTGCCGGCGTCGGTGTCCGCCAGCATCACCAGCAGCCCCGGTCCCCAGACCGCGATCTTGCCGAGCGCCGAGGCCGGTTTGAGTGTTTGCGGCGCGGCGCCGTCCATCGCTTGTCTCCGGATACTCGGTTTCGGGCCGCAGACGCAGACGCGCCTCGCAGCGCGGGCAGCGAAAAGGAGCCGCCGTTGGCGGCGGCCCCCTTCCCATTTGATCGTCAACCCTTCTTTGGCGCCGGCAACTGCGCCTTCCAGGTTTTCAGCAGTTCGTCATAATCGACCGTGACGCCCTGCGGCTTTTCGTTCGCGAGTTTTCGCTGGGGAGCGATGTTGCCGTCCTTCGACGCGCGCTCGTACCAATACTCTGGATCCTTCGGCTCGTTCAACTTTGGCCCTCGGTCGCCCTGAACGCCGGATTTCTCGAGCCGTTCCATAATCGAATCCATGTCGCGGGCGAGACCGTCCATCGCTTCCTGCGGAGTCGCCTCGCCGGAAATCGCCTTTGACACATTCTGCCACCAAACCTGGGCCATGCGCGGATAGTCCGCGACGTTGACGCCCGTCGGAGTCCATAGCTTGCGCGCCGGGCTGCGATAGAACTCGACGAGGCCGCCGACCTTCGGCGCCAGCTCCGTCATCGCGTCCGCCCAGATGTCGCTTTCGCGGATCAGATGCAACGACACCAACGATTTCTTCAACGTCACCGTCTTCGAAGTGCAGAACTGCGCGTAAATCCATCCCGCCTTGACCTTTTCGCGCGGGGCGTACTTGAGCAGGGTCCACAAGCCGACGTCCTGATAGCCGAGTTTCATGCCCTCCTTCCAATAGGCCCCATGCGGACTAGGCGCCATACGCCATTTCGGCGTGCCGTCGGCGTTCATGACCGGCAACCCTGGCACTGTCGAGGCATGGGTAAACGCGCTGTACCAGAAGACCTGCTGGGCGATGTGGCCCTGGCCCGGCACCGCGCCCGCCTCGAGGAAGTCCATGCCCGAGGCTTCCGGCGGCGCGTACTTCTTTAGCCATTCGACGAATTTGGTCGTGGCGTAAACCGCCGCCGGGCCGTTGGCGTCGCCGCCGCGGCTGAGAGACGAACCTACGGGTCGACCATTTTCGAGCCGGATGCCCCATTCGTCGACCGGCTTGCCGTTGGGCAGGCCCTTATCGCCGTTGCCCGCCATCGACAACCAGGCGTCGGTAAAGCGCCAGCCCAGCGACGGGTCCTTCTTGCCGTAGTCCATGTGGCCGTAGACTTTCTCGCCGTCGATTTCCTTCACGACGTTGGTGAAGTAGTCCGCGATGTCCTCATAGGCCGACCAATTGACAGGAACGCCGAGATCGTAGCCATACTTGTTCTTGAACCCAGCCTTGATTTCCGGCCGCTGGAACCAATCATAGCGGAACCAATAGAGATTGGCGAATTGCTGATCGGGCAATCCATAGAGTTTACCGTCGACATAAGTGGCGAAATCGAGACCGATGAAGTCCTTCAGGTCGAGCGTCGGGCTCGTGATGTCCTTGGCCTCTCCATTCATGAAATCGGTCAACGAGCCATCGATGATGTCGTTGAAACGTGGATGCGTGCCGATATGGTCGGAATCGTTCATCCAGAAATCATAGATCGGTTTGCCCGAGGCGATCTCGACCGCGATCTTGGAGACAAGCAAACCTTCGTTCATCAGCTCGTGATTGACCTTGATGCCAGTGATGTCCGCGAAGGCCTTGGTCAACACTTTGGATTCGTAATCGTGGACGCTTAGTATTTCCGATACCGTACTGACTTCCATGCCTTTGAACGGAGCGGAAGCCTTGATGTACCACTCCATTTCGCCCATCTGCTGCTCTTTGGTGAGCGTGGACGGCTGGAACTCGGAATCAACCCATTTCTTGGCGGCGTCGAGTTGTTGGGCATAGCTTGGCGTCGGCGCGATAATCGCCGCACTGCCGACCGCCGCGGCGGCGGTGGTCGCGGCCGCGCCCTTAAGTACGTCGCGTCGTTTCACATCCATTTTTGCTTCCTCCCGATTGCCGATTTCGCCCTATGCGAGACCGGCCACGCTAACGGCTACGCGAAGGTGAACATCGCGATCCCGTAGAGCACCGACGCGCCGAGCGGATACCAAAGCGGGCCGCCGCCGAAACGCATCCAGATGATGAAAACGAAAGCTGAGCCGATCATCGTGACGAAGAACCGATCGCCGCGCGTGGTTGGAATTCGCAAAATTCCAACCCTGGGCGTCTCGGGTCGAAAGATAGCGAGCGACGTCAACACGATCAGCATGAAGGCGATGAAACCGAAGAAAAGGGCGGTCTGCCAAGTCCACGCCATCCAATCAAGCATCGGAGACACCTTCAGACGCGGCCAAGGGCAAATCCCTTGGCGATGTGATTGCGCACGAACCAGATGACAACCGCGCCGGGGATCATCGTTAAAACGCCTGCGGCGGCGAGCAACGACCAGTCCATGCCTGAAACGGAATACGCCCGCGTCATTACCGCCGCGAACGGCAGCGCGTGCGTAGAGGTGAGCGTCGTAGCCAACAGTTGCTCCACCCAGGAGAACATGAAGCAAAAGAAGGCCGTCACGCCGATGCCGTTGGCGATCAGCGGCAGAAATATGCGGACGAAGAAGCGCGGAAAGGAATAACCGTCGATCGCGGCTGTTTCGTCGATCTCGCGCGGAACGCCGCCGACGAATCCTTCCAATATCCACACCGCGAGCGGCACGTTGAACAAGCAATGCGCCAATACGACCGCCCAAATCGTGTCGAACAGCCCAACCGCATAATATAGCTGGAAGAAGGGCATGGCGAAAACCGCCGCCGGCGCCATAAGATTGGTCAGGAGCCAAAAGAACAGATGCTTGTCTCCGACGAAGTGATAGCGGTTAAACGCGTAGGCCGCGGGCAGCGCTACAGAGACGGATATGATGGTGTTGATCGCGACATAGGATAGCGACACGGCGAACGCGTGGACCCAAGTGGGATCGTGAAAAATCGCGAGATATTTCTCGATCGTGGGATGAATTGGAAACAGCGTCAGCCCCGACATGATATCAGTGTTGGTCTGGAGACTCATCTTGATAAGCCAGTAAATCGGCGTCATCAGCACCAGCAAATAGGCGACGAAGACGATTTTCGGCAGGGTTCCCTCACGCATCACGCGTCCCTCCGCCGCTCGAGTTGGGTCATGATTGTAAAGAACACCCAGCACACGGTCAGCGTGATTAGGTTGTAGACCAAAGACATCGCGGCGGCGTTGCCAAGATCGACCTGGCCTAGCGCAATCTTGTCGAGATCGATCGAGAGGAACGTCGTGGCGCTGCCCGGTCCACCGCCGGTTACGACGAAAGGTTCGGTGTAGATCATGAACGTCTGCATGAAACGCAGCAGCACGGCGATCACCAGCACCTTCTGCAACTTCGGCAGTTCGATCTTGGAGAACACCGCCCAACGGCTCGCGCCGTCGATTCGCGCGGCTTGGTAATAGGCGTCAGGGATCGCGCGCAAACCCGCATAGCTGAGAAGGATAACCAACGGCGTCCAGTGCCAGACATCGATGACCACGATCGTGGTCCAGGCGGAAATCGGTTCCTGCGTCACGTTGTAGTGGAGGCCCATGCCTGTCAGCGCGGCTCCGAACAAGCCGATGTCCGCGCGGGTGAAAATTTGCCAAATGGTTCCCACGACGTTCCAGGGGATCAACATCGGCAGCGCGACGACAACCAGGGATATGCCAACCGCCCAGCCCTTGCGCGGGGCGCAGAGCGCAATGGCGATGCCAAACGGCACCTCGATCAGCAAGCAGACCAGGGAAAACGCGAGCGTTCGGAACAGCGCGTCGTTGAAGCGCGCCCCGATCGCCGTCGCGGGGTTCAAGAGGTCGCGAAACCACTGGTCCCCGTTCCAGAAGAAACTGTTTGCGCCCAGCGTATCCTGAACCGAATAGTTCACGACCGTCATCGTCGGAATGATCGACGAGAACAGAACGAACCCCAGCACCGGAAGCACAAAGAACCAAGCGCGGTTGTTGACGGGCTTGTCGGTCATACCGGCGCTCCCTGCTGGCGGACGTCCGCGACGTAGACATGTGTATTGGCCGGGTCGATCGATATGTTGGCGGTGTCGCCAACACTCTCCATTTCGTGAGGGACGCTGGCGATGATTGGATGATCGCCAAGATTGACGTAGGCGAGACGCTTGCGACCAAGGTCAGCGATGCGGCGGACTTGCACAGGCAAGCCGGGACCGGACGTCAGCGTGACGAATTCAGGGCGCACGCCGACTTGAATCGATCGATTCTTTGGTAGATCGGTATAGTCCGCGCCAAGGTCAAATTCGTGCGAGCCTACCCGTGCCCGCTTCGCGTCGACCTGGGCCGGCATGAAATTCATGCCGGGCGAGCCGATAAAATAGCCGACGAACGTGTGCTCCGGGCGATAGAAAAGCTCGGCTGGCGCGCCGATCTGGACGGCGCGACCGTCGTTCATGACCACGACCTTGTCGGCGAAAGTGAGCGCCTCGATCTGGTCATGCGTAACGTAAATCATCAAAAGATCGAACGCGCGATGAACGGCCTTCAGTTTGGATCGCAGTTCCCATTTTAGGGCTGGATCGATCACCGTCAGCGGTTCGTCGAACAGCACGGCGGAAACGTCGGAACGCACCAAGCCCCGACCGAGTGAAATCTTCTGCTTGGCGTCGGCGCTCAGGCCACGCGCGGGACGGCCGAGGTCGGCGGTCAGATCTAACATCTTGGCGATCTCAGCCACCCGCTTGTCGATGACGAGCCTGGGCAGGCGTCGGTTCTTGAGCGGAAAGGCCAAGTTCTCGGCCACCGTCATCGTGTCGTAGATGACGGGAAACTGGAATACCTGGGCGATGTTGCGCTGCTCGGTCGGCAAATGAGTCACGTCGACGTCGTCGAATAGCAGCCGTCCTTCGGAGGGAATAACAAGACCGGAAATGACGTTGAGCAATGTCGTCTTGCCGCAGCCTGACGGCCCCAGGAGCGCATAGGCTGAGCCCTGCTCCCACACGTGTTGCAGAGGCTTCAATTGATAATCGGCCTCGGTGCGGGGGTTATCGCCGTAGGAATGCGCGATGCGATCGAGGGTAATGCGGGTCATCGCTTTTCTCCCGGGTTCACGTCCGCGGGCGCAGGCGCGGACGCGGTTGCACCGACGCGTTGACCCTTGGCGTCGAACGCCAGGACTCGCGCGGCGTCGACATGAACGACGACCTCCTGTTCCGGAGTCCGTTCATGAACTCCCGGGACCAGGCAAACCCATGTGCCGACGCCGACGTCGACGTGAACGAAACTCTCAGACCCGCTGATTTCGGTCACAACGACCTTCCCCGGGAACGTCATTCTGTCGTTCCCCGCCGGCGCAAGAGAAGCGGCGTCGGCGCGGAACGCCAATCGATAGGCCCCGTCGGGCGCCTCCGAGAGAACATCGGCTTGCGCGAGCGGCCGACCTTTGGCGTCGACAACCGCCGCGCCTCGCTTGGTCACGGCGAGTTCATTGAGCGGGGGGTCGGAGAAGACCCTCGCGGCGTCGATATTGGCGGGATCGCGATAAACGTGAGAGGTCGGACCGGCTTGCGTGACCCGTCCCTCGCGCAAGGTGATCGTCGCGCCGCCCAGCAACAAGGCTTCAGAGGGCTCGGTCGTCGCGTAGACCAATATCGCGCCGGTGCGCGAGAAGATGCGCGGCAATTCCTCACGCAAGTCCTCGCGCAATTTGTAATCGAGATTGGCGAGCGGTTCGTCCAGCAACACCAACCCCGCTCGCTTGACGAGCGCCCGCGCTATCGCCGTGCGCTGCTGCTGACCGCCCGATAGTTGGGCGGGCATCCTCTCGAGAAGGTTTTCCAGGCGCAGGACGCGCGCCGCTTCACGGACGCGGGCGTCGACTTCGGACTTCGTGAGGCCGACGACGCGCAGCGGCGAGGCGATGTTCTCATAGATGTTGAGCGAGGGATAATTGACAAACTGCTGGTAGACCATCGCCACGGATCGCTTGCGAACAGGCAGACCCGTGACATCGTTCCCGTCCAAAAGTATCCGACCAGACGTTGGCGCATCCAGGCCAGCCATGAGTCGCATAATCGTGGTCTTGCCCGCGAGTGTGGGCCCCAAGAGTATATTGAGACTGCCGGGCTCGAGCGCCAGGCATATGTCGTCAATCACGCGGACGCCGCTAACCTCTAGTCCAACGTGATTGAGCACGAACGTCACGCGAAGGATTCCTCTGTCGTCAAGTTGCGGCGGACTCGACAGACTCCGCCGTCTTCATGGCGGCGTCGATGTCGACGATCTGGTCCTTGGAAAGCAGCAATCCGAGCTTGGAGCGGCGCCAGACGACGTCGTCGGCAGTCATCGCCCATTCGGTTTCCGCGAGGTAATGCAATTCTGCTTCGGTCAATCCCGCGCCGAAGTCTCGACCGAGGTCATCCGTCGTGCGCGCGTCTTTCAGGATCTCGCACGCGCGAGTTCCGTAAGCTCGAGCGAGTCGGCGGACGAGTCCGCGATCGAGGATGGGATAGCGCGCTTCCAAGTCACTTACGAGCGCTTCGAATCCTTCGACCGGGAAATCGCCGCCGGGCAGCGGCGCCAGCGCCGTCCAACCGGCCGCGTTTGTCGCTGGCGGCAAATAGGGCGTCAACATTGCAAGCGCGGATTCCGCTAGTTTACGATAGGTCGTGAGTTTGCCGCCGTAAACACTCAGCAGCGCGGGCGCATTCCCCGCCGCGTCGATCTTGAGTACGTAGTCGCGCGTCGCCGATTGAGCGGCCGAAGCGCCATCGTCAAACAGCGGACGGACGCCGGAATAGGTCCACCTGACCATGTCTCTTGTGACTGGCGTGCGAAAGTAATCGCTCGCGGCCCGGCAAAGGTATTCGACCTCGTCGCCCGACGCGGTCGCGCCGCCCGGATCGCCCGCGTAATCGAGATCGGTCGTGCCAATCAAGGTGAAATCGCGCTCGTAGGGGATGACGAAAAAAACCCGGCCGTCGCGATTCTGAAAAATGTAGCAACGGTCATGATCGTACAGGCGTTTCGTTACGATATGACTGCCTTTGACGAGTCGGACCGGGGCGTGCTCGTTGGCGTTGACGACCGAACTGAGGACGTTACCCACCCAGGGTCCGGCGGCATTGACGAGCACACGCGCGCGCACTGTGCCAGTTTCGCCGGTCATCTCGTCGCGTAGGATCAAGCGCCAGACGTCGCCCTCCGGCTTGGCGTCGACGCACGCGGTGCGGGGCGCGATCACCGCGCCGCGATTGGCGGCGTCACGCGCATTCAAGATTACAAGACGGGCGTCATCGACCCAACAATCGGAATATTCGAAGCCCACACCGTAATCGGGCTTGAGCGGCGCGCCCGCGGGGTCTTCGGAAAGGCGAATTGTGCGCGTAGCGGGCAACAATTCGCGGGCGCCCAGATGATCGTACAGAAACAAGCCGAGCCGCAACAACCATGCTGGCCTCAGGCCTTTATGATGCGGCAGGACAAAGCGTAAGGGCCAAATAATGTGCGGCGCGATGCGCCAGAGTGTTTCGCGCTCTAGCAAAGCCTCACGAACCAGACGAAACTGATAATATTCAAGGTACCGAAGGCCGCCGTGTATCAGCTTGCTCGCCGCGCTCGACGTCGCGCCAGCCAAATCGCCCTTCTCGCTAAGGAACACCGACCATCCGCGGCCAGCCGCGTCTCGCGCGATTCCGCAACCGTTAACGCCTCCGCCGATGATAGCGATGTCATAAAGGGGACGAGCGTTGTCCGACGCGAGCGCGCGCAAATCGTTCCCCCCTAGCTCGTGTGCGCGGCAAAACAACCGCTGCGATCGAGAAACGAAGGTATAACGAACATTTTTTGCTACGCAAGCGAAAAAAACGAACGCCGACGAGATAGTTGTCCTACGACTTCGATGCTTCGACGGTTTCGCCTTCGTTGGTGTCCCCGATTTCGATGACCTCGACCCCGCAGCGGCGGCACATCTCGGCGACCTCATCGGAAGGTAACCGATCGGTGACGAAGGTATCTATTTCCGAGAGTTGCGCGATTTTGACCGGGGCGCTTCGAGAGAACTTGCTGCTGTCGGCGACCAGCACGATTTTGCGCGCATGGTCAATGATAGCACGCGAAATCTCGACCTCGCGCACGTCGAAGTCCAATAAGGTGCCGTCCGGGTCGATCGCGGAGGTTCCGATAATCGCGATGTCGACTCGAAATTGCTCGATTTGCGCGACCGTGACGGCGCCGACGATGCCGCCGTCACCCTGTCGGATTGATCCGCCTGTCACGATAACCTGGACGGACTTGCTGCGATGCAGCTCATTGGCGACATGGAGATTGTTGGTGATGACCAGAAGTCCGGAACGGCCAGACAACGCTTTCGCGACTTCTTCAGTGGTGGTGCCAATGTTGATGAGCAGCGAGGCGTTGTCCGGAACCAGCCTCGCCGCCGCTTCCCCGATCAAACGTTTGGAAAGTTGAGCGACATGCTGGCGGGCTTCGTAGGCGAGATTGGCGACGCCTGAGGCGATCATCGCTCCGCCGTGGACGCGCACCAGCGCTTTGGCGTCGCTCAATTCGTTCAAATCCCGTCGAATGGTTTGCAGCGTAACGCCGAAATGCCCGGCTAGTTCGTCGACTCCGACCCGGCCGAACTGGCGGAGCATTTCGATAATTTCCGACTGACGGTAATTGGAAATACGGGGCGTGGCGTCGGCCATGGGATCGAGTTCCTCTCGCAAAATTCGCGCCGAGCGTCGAAACGACCGTCGCCTTTTCGCTGCGCGCGGCTTAGCATACTGTAGTTTTTTTGCTTGCGAAGACTCGTAAGTGCGATTACCATTCGAAAACGAAAACAAACGAAGAATAATTCGCGCGGCCGAACGGAGGGAACGTGGTTAGAGTCGGCGTGGCCAACATTGGGTCGTTGGGGTGGCCGCTCTCCGTTTTCGAATTGCATGGCCTCGAAACATACGGCTTCCATTCGCCGGATAGGCTCGCCGCTCCCTGGAGGCTCGGTTCCGCTGCGCGGAGCGCGCGATGAATTTCGCGCTTGATCCCGCCGCGATCCTTACGAACCTGGTCGTACCGATCCAGATATTGTTCGTAAATCTGCTTTTGAGCGCCGACAACGCCCTCGTCATTGCGATGGCTTGTCGGGGATTGCACTCTGCCGACGTTCAGCGCGCGACCCTGTTGGGAATACTGGGCGCCATCGCCTTGCGCCTAGCGATGGGCTCTGTCGCCATTTTTCTGTTGCGAGCGCCGCTGTTGCAGTTCGCCGCCGGCGTCGCATTGTTGTGGATCGCGGTCCGCCTCACGCTCGTTAGCGAACCGGTCGAGGCGCTTTCGGCCGGGAGAGACGAGGCGAGCGCGCCGACCGCGGGTCGCGGCGCTTTCCTGGGCGCGGTCTGGGCGATTGTCGTCGCCGACGTCGCGATGAGTCTCGACAATGTCGTGGCGATCGCGGCGATCGCCCAAGGCAGCCTGGTCTTTATCGCGATCGGCCTCGCCCTCAGTATCCCCATGCTGATCTGGGGCAGCAATCTCATTCGCGAATTGCTCGACGACAATGGGCTGCTCGTTCTCGCTGCGGGCGCGTTCCTCGGGTGGATTGCGGGAGGAGTCGTGGTCGCTGATCCAATTATCGCGTTAGCCGTTGACGCCTATGCCCCCGCTCTCCCTTACGCGGTCCCATTCGCGTGCGCGATCTTTGTCGTCTGCCAAAATTTGATACTTGACCCGCGCCGGGCGAAGGCAAGGAGTCGACATGCCGATTGATTCCGGCGATTTCGGTCCTGAATTCGTGACGGCGCCGAGCGTCCAGGCGTGGATTGCCCGCTTGAGCGGGCGGCGAAGCGTGGCGACGCGCTCCTCGCGGGGACCGACCTCCATTTCGCCGATGGCGGCGGCGCCGGAGTTGGCCGAGCCCGCGGCGGCCCACGCAGAAAATTCGTCGTCGGCGCGGGCAGATTCGGGCGCCACGGCGCGTTCGCCTTTGATCGTGCCTAAAGCCAGCGTTATAGCGACCGTCGTTCTGATTTTCGCGGTCTGGGCGACGAGTGGATTTTACAGAGTCCAGCCAGATCAGGCTGGACTCGTATTGCGCTTCGGCGAATTAGTCGACGCCCGCGGTCCAGGCCTCAACTATCATTGGCCATACCCGATTGAATTTGTATTGCTGCCTCGCGTCACCGCTATCAATCAACTCAAGATCGGCAACGGCCAGGTAATGCAAATGCTGACAGGCGACGAGAACATTGTCGAGGCGACAGCTTCGATCTCGTGGCGCGTCAAAGACCCTTCCAAGTTCCTGTTCAATGTTTTCGATCCCGAAGGCGCCGTGAAAGTTGCCGGCGAAAGCGCCGTGCGCCAAATTATCGGCCTTAATCCAATTCAATCCGGCTTATCCGACCAGCGGCAAAAAATCGCCGATGACGCGCAAGAGTTGTTACAACGCATTCTAGATTCCTACGACGCAGGAGTTCAAATCACGCAGGTGCAATTGCAGCGCGTCGACCCGCCGCTCGCCGTCATCGATGCGTTCAACGACGTGCAGCGCGCGCGGGCCGACCAACAGCGCGCGCGCAACGAAGCGGAAGCCTACCGCAATGACATTCTGCCGCGCGCGCGCGCCGAAGCCGACCGCGTCAAGCAAGAGGCGCAGGCCTATCGAGAGCAGGCGCTCAACAAGGCGCACAGCGACGCCGAAAGATTTAGCGCGCTCGAGACAACTTACGCCACCGATCCTGAATTGACCGCGCGACGCCTTTATCTCGACACTATGGAGGACGTCTTGAAATCCGCGGGCAAAGTTCTCATCGATCGGGCGGGCGCGGCGGGGCCGTCGATCATTCCCTATTTGCCGCTTAACGGTCCGCCGATTGGACCCGCCGCGTCGGTGAAAGCGTCACCATGACCATTCGAGCTATTGTCTTGTCGCTTGTCGCGCTCGCCATTCTGGGTTGGACTGCGTCGCAAGCCTGTTACATCGTGCAGCAAGATCGGATGGCTCTCCTCGTCCGCTTCGGCAAGCCGATCGAAACTTTGACCAGGCCCGGTCTCTACGTCAAAGCGCCCTTGATTGACGCCGTGGTGTCTTATGATAGGCATTTGTTGTCGTTGCAGCCGCCATTGGACCAGATTATTCTGGGCGATCAAAAACGCATCGAAGTCACGACGATTTCGCACTTTCGCATTGCCGACGCTTTGCGCTTTTACCAAAGTGTCGGGACCGAGGATCAGGCGCGCCTCAATTTGGCGCAGATTGTATCGAGCACGGTTCGCAAGCAGCTCGGCAAAGCTCCGTTGCCATCGCTCCTCACAAGCGAGCGCGATCGCGTCAGCAACCAGATTCGCGACGAGGTCGCGCGTGAAGGGCGCGACTTGGGCGTCGAAGTCACGGACGTGCGCATCTTGCGCGCCGAACTTCCGGCGGAGACTAGTCAGGCGATCTACGATCGCATGACGTCGGAGCGCGTGCGCGAGGCCAAGGAACTGCGGGCACAAGGTTTCGAAGTGGCGCAGCAGATACGCTCCAAGGCAGACCGCGAGCGGGAAATTCTCCTCTCCGAGGCGACGCGCGAAAGTCAAACAGCGCGCGGTGTCGCGGACGCCGAGGCCAATCATATTGCCGTTTTGGCGTTCGGGCGCGACCCGGAATTTTACGACCTTTATCGCACGCTTCAGGTCTACCGTTCGTCGTTCGCGCAAGGCGGACCGACTATTGTGCTTTCGCCGACAAGCGAACTGATGAAATATTTCGGCGCCGGACCGAAGGCGCATAAGGCAGCTGCCGGCGCGCCGCCGTCGATCGACGCCGAGCCGAAGCCATGAACGCGACGCGACGTAGGACGCCGCGCTGCGCCTTGCAGGCCTTCTTACTCGGCGCTCTCTTGTCGATCGCCGCGAGCGCCGACGCCAAGACTACCGGCGTGAATGACGATCCGGCGGTTCAGACCGGGCCCTGTTATCAGGCCCTTGTCGACAAGAACGCGGCCAATCCGACGACGGCGCCCAATCGCGAACTCGGTGCGGCCTGCCTCAGCGAACATGACGACGTTGAACGGGCGTGGGCGCGCGTTATTCGGCTGTGGGGCTCGGACTCCGCCGACGTGCCCGATTACGACAGCTATCGCGCCGACGCGCCCTTGGACGGCGTCCTGCCGAACTGGCTCGCGTTGGCGGGGGTGCTGTTGGTTTACGCGGTTTTGGGAACGCCGATGCGCTCCGCCGCGAGGCTACTGGGCGCCTATCCCGGTCCAGCGTGGGGCGCGGCGACGGACGTCGTTGGTTCCTTGATCCTGCGCGCCGTCACTGCTCGCGTCTTTGTCGCGCTGTTCGGCCTTCCCTACTTGGCCCCGCTTGGCGGACTCGGTCTGATCGCCTGGATGCTGCTGACGCCGCGGCGCAGCGTGCCCGTAAGGGCGCCGACGAGCGACGGGGCCGCCTCGGTCTCGTTGAGCGCGCGCCTCGCCGAAGCGATCAACGACGCCTTGGGCGCCGGACCTGGGCTTGTCGCCATCTCGCTGTTCGTTCAGCGCGACTTGGGTTTGCTGGCTATCGCATTGGGGCTAGCGCTCGTAGTTTCCGCCGGGCCGGTTCTGGTGGGCCGCCGAGCTCTGCGCGCGCTTCCCTTTGGCGCTCAAGCCAGCGCGGCGTTGCTCGCCGCCGCGCTGGGAGAGGCCGTGATTCTGACGCCAAGTGTTACCGGCTGGATCGGGGGTTGGAATGGATTGGGCGTCGTGGCGCCGTTGGCTCTGGCGGCGTTGACGTTCGCGTTAGGTTGGCGTTCCACGCCGGCGCCGACGCAACCGTGAGCGCCACGTGACGAGGACAGGAGTTCGCGATGGCGGCGGTCGAAATCCATGTGCAAGGTCTATTCGCGACGCCGGTGGCCGCGATCATGTTGCCCGGGTTCGAGGAACGCAACGCCGCGCTCGAGGAAGTCATTTTGCGTCGTCGGGAAGCCCATCCGGGGATGGAGGCGTCGAACAACGGCGGCTGGCATTCGACGCGCGACTTCGCGGATTGGGGCGGTCCGCACGGCCGCGATCTTTTGGCGCAGGCGAGTTCGGCGGCGACTCAATTGACGCGCGATCGCGCCGGCAAACTGATCAAGCCGAACTGGATTGTCGAGGCCTGGGCCAACGTCAATCAAGCCCATAGCTCAAACGCCTGCCATTATCATCCCGGATCGTTCTGGTCGGCATGTTATTATGTCGCTGACGGCGGCTGTCTCGAAAACCCGGATTTTGGCGGCGAATTTGAAATGATGGACCCACGTGGCGCCGCACCGATGATGCACGCGCCGATGTTGAAATTCGCCGGCGAGGGAGGCGTTTCGGCTGGTAGCGCGGAGACCATCCGTCCCCGTCCCGGCTTGTTGTTCATCTTCCCCTCGTTCCTCCTTCACGCGGTACGTCCCTATCGCGGCAATTCCCTGCGGATTTCGATCGCCATCAACTTCGGCGTCAACGCGGTCAACCCGTATCAAGAGGCCTGAACGAGTCATGGGCGGCCGTATTCTCGTCATCGATCAAGGGACTACCTCCACGCGCGCCGTCGTTTTCGACGAGCGCGCTCGGCCGCTGGCCTCCGCGCAAATGGAGTTCGCGCAGATCTATCCTCATCCCGGCTGGATTGAGCACGATCCGGAGGACATCTGGCGCACGACGCTGACCACCGCGCGCGAGGCGATAGCCAAGGTCGGCGGCCCCGACGCCATCGCGGGGGTTGGGATCGCCAACCAACGCGAGACCACGCTGGTATGGGATCGGAAGACCGGAGCGCCGATCCATAACGCCGTCGTCTGGCAAGACCGTCGAACCGCGGACCGTTGCCGCGAACTCTCCGCCGGCGGTCACGCCGGTTTGATCGGCGAGCGCACGGGACTGGTGCTGGACCCGTATTTCTCGGCGACCAAAATCGTCTGGTTGCTCGACCATGTCCCAGGCGCGCGAGCGCGCGCGGAACGCGGGGAGCTAGCTTTCGGAACGGTCGACGCGTTCCTTCTCTGGCGCCTCACCAACGGCGCCGTTCACGCGACCGACGCCACCAACGCCTCGCGCACTTCGTTGCTCAACATCCACACGGGGCGGTGGGACAGCGATCTGCTCGAACTCTTCGGCGTTCCGCGCTCCGTCCTCCCGGAAATCCGTGACACCGCCGGAGTTTTCGGCGTTATTCATCCAGAGCACCTAGGCCGCGCGATTCGGGTGCTCGCGATGGCGGGCGATCAACAGTCGGCTCTTGTCGGGCAAGTGTGCCTCGACCCCGGCATGGCCAAGGCGACCTACGGCACCGGCGGTTTCATTCTGCTCAACACCGGCGCGGCGCCGATCCGTTCGAAGCACGGACTGCTGACGACGATCGCCTACCAATGGGACGGCGCGCGCAGCTATGCGCTCGAAGGTTCGATCTTCGCGGCGGGTGCGAGCGTCCAATGGCTGCGCGATGGCCTCGGCATCATCTCCCATGCCGCGGAAGCCGGCGTACTGGCCGCTCAATCCGACTTGGAGCAGGAAGTTTATCTGGTGCCCGCCTTCGCCGGGCTAGGCGCGCCACACTGGCGGGCGGACGCGCGCGGTTCGCTTATGGGATTGACGCGTGGCTCAACTCGCAAGGAGATCGCGCGCGCGGCGCTTGAGAGCGTCGGATATCAGACCGTGGACCTTCTGATGGCGATGACCGAAGATTTCGCGGTTAGCTCCGAGCGCAGCGAGAGTTCGGTCATTCGAGTCGACGGGGGCATGGCCGCGAGCGATTGGACGATGCAGTTTCTCGCCGATATCGTCGGTGCTCCGGTCGACCGGCCGACTTACAAGGAGACGACGGCGCTCGGCGCCGCGTTCCTCGCCGGTTGGCGCGCGGGGCTATACCCCGAGCCCGGCGAACTCGCCAAATTTTGGGGTCTGGATCGTCGTTTCGTTCCGACGATGGGCGAATCGGTTCGCGGGAGACGCCGCGCCGGATGGCGCGCCGCCGTGGAAGCGACGCTATATCGTCGCGAGCCGCCGCGATGAAAGTCATATTCCGATGCGATCCGGCGCTTCGCGACAGCCTGCCGCGTCCCTCGCCCGCGTTGCAAGCCCTGCCCGACTGGTTGCGCGAGATGCCGGGCGCGGCCTATTCGGAGCTGCACGGTCGCGACGTGCGCACCGTCAAGCAATGCCCGCCTTTCGTCGATGCGATGCGTCACGGGTTCGTGATGCGCCTTCCGTGCGACGTCACGATCGCCGGCGGCCGATTTTCCTGGGACTGGGATCTGCCGCCGCTCGCGGGCGAGTCGCAGCCGCGCTCGCCACTCAGTTTCCATGTTCCCGCCCAAGTCGCGGGCACGCCGATGGCCACAAATTCGCGCACGCTGATCAAATTCAACAGCTTTTGGACCATTGAGCTCGAGGCCGGCTATTCGCTCTTCGCCACGCATCCTGTAAACCGCGACGACCTGCCGTTTCGCACTTTGACCGGGCTCGTCGATTCCGATCGATTCGCTGCGGTCGGCATTCTGTTTCCCGCCGCCTGGACGAATGCAGATTTCGAAGGCGTGTTGCCCGCGGGCACTCCAGTCGCGCAATGCTTTCCCGTCTCACGGGAGCCGCTGTCGCTGGCGTTTGAGGACATAACGCCCCAGCTGGTCGACGCCTATGACGAGGTCGCCAACGCGCTCCATGCGACGCCCGGAGTCTATCGAAAGGTCTACCGGGACAAGCGCCCGAGCTCCAACAAGTGAGCGCGCAGCGCGCCAAGATCTAACCACAATTCGCCCTTTGGCGCTGTCGCCAGTGCCTGCGCGACGCGCCCGAACGTCGACGGTCTCAGGTTAATCGCGCGGCCATAGGCTTGTTTGGCGCTGTCTAATTGGCGTTGCTCCTGCAGAGCCATCCCAAGATTGGTCTCCGCTTCCGCGAGGCCCGGGCGAAGCGACAAAGCGCGTCGATACGCCTCGGCGGCTTGGGCGGGCAGGCGGCCGTCGTGCAGCGCCAAACCGAGCTTGAACCAAGCCTCGGCCGATTTGGGATCGATCTCAAGCGCCTTTTGGTAGTACGTCGCGGCTTGGTCGCGCCGCCCTAGCGCCTGCAACGCCGAGCCGAGCCTGACGGAGAGCTTCGCCGAAGGTCGTTCATTCATGGCGTAAGTGAATGCTTGCGCAGCGAGCCGCCAACTTCCGTTTCGCTCAAAATGCCCTCCAAGTTCCTCCCATCCGGGCCCGTAATCGGGAAATCGCCGGGCCAGATCGTCGACGACGCCGGCTGCACTGTCCAGACTTTCATGGATCGCCGTCAGCGCGGCGCCGAATGCGGCTTCTGGGCGCTCAGGCTCGATTTCTGCCGCGCGTCGATATCTCTCGACCGCCCCGCTCCAATCGTCGAGCGCTCGCGACGCCTGCGCGGCGAGGATCAGCGTAGAGTAATGATTGGGGCGCGCGGACAGACTTGAGGCAGCCCATCGCGCCGCGTCCGCCGGCTTCGAACGGCGAAGCTCGACAGCGGCCATAAGTTGATGAACGCTGGGGTCGTCAGGCCGGCGCAGAAGCAGCCCCTCGGCGATTTCGGCGGCGCCGTCCGCCGCCCCGCCGGCGAGCGCCCTCAAGGCTTTGATGAAAGCCTCCGCATAGTCGTTTTCCCCGCTCATGGCGACGCCTTGAAACATTTCGTTGCGATATCATGTGGCATCGCCCGTCGATGAGCAAATGCGGTCCGAGGAAAGGGAGGGGTCCGTCGCGACTATTCCTGAATCGAGCGAGAAAGCGGACCATCGACGCACATACCTCGAGCGCCGCGCGAAAGTCGCCTTGGAAGTTGCGGCCGAGGGAGCGGTGGAGGTCGCGCGGGCAACGTGATAAGTCTTCGCAGTCGATATGAGACGGCGACGATGCAAAGTTTCCGGACGGTACTGAGGTTCGCTTCGGCGATGGCGGCGCTTACACTTTGCGCGCAGGTCCGCGGTCAGGATGCGTCCTTGCCTAGCTCCGAGATCAAATTGGGCGCGATTCCCGGATTTGCAAGCGAAGCCGCCGCCGTTGTGGCTTGCTCCCCCGACGGCGTCGTTTGGGCCGACCGAAAGAGCGGGTTCTTTTATCCTAAATTCGTCGCCGAGTATGGCAAGACCGCGCACGGAACTTATACCTGCTTCGCTAAGGCGAGGGAGGCCGACTACTGGAGCTTGACGCCGACCCCGGAGGATGGTCATCGGGGCCGCGAATTTCCAATGTTTTTTTGCTACGCTTGTTCTTGAACGGTCAGTTGCGCCGTGGGTGACGCTTTCTCGCTGTTTTGGCGCTGAGCGAGCGAGTCGGGCGAACGCCTTTGTCATCCGTCCGCAAAGCGATAGCCGATTCCGGGTTCAGTCCGTATAATGCGCGGCGAGGAAGCGTCTTTTTCAATTTTGGCCCTGAGCTGCCCGATAAAGACGCGCAGGTACTGGGTATCGGCTTTATGCGCCGGTCCCCAAACTGCGGTTAATATCTGGCCATGCGTGATGACGCGTCCGGCGTTGCGCACCAGCACGCATAGCAGATCGTATTCGCGCGGCGTCAGTTTGATCGGCGCGCTATCACGGCGTACGAGACGCTTCTCCATGTCTATGATCAGCCCATCGACCTCAATCACGGCCGTCGGAGTCGCTCCGACCGTGCGATTGCGAAGCGCGGCCCTTATCCGAGCGAGCAACTCACCAACCGCGAAAGGCTTTTCGACATAGTCGTCCGCGCCCAAATCCAGCGCAGCGATTTTTTCGATTTCGCGATCCCGGGCGGACAGGACAATGACGGGCGCAGTCGTGAACTTTCGCGCTTCGACGAGCACGTCTTTGCCGTCCATATCCGGAAGACCCAAATCAAGCAGAATGACGTCGGGTGCTGTATTGGCGATTGCACGCAGGGCCTCCCGTCCACCGACCGCGCCGACGACATGATAGCCGGACGCTTCGAGCGCCGGCTTCAAGAAGCGCAGGATTTGCGGCTCGTCATCGACGACGAGGACTCGCAGCCCCGTCATAGGACGCCCCTGGCTCTCGCGGCCCGTTCCGCGATCGGGAATCGGATGACGATGCGCGTCCCCCTTCGGCGCGCGGCGGGGCTTTCCGCTCGGATGGAGCCGCCCATCGCCTCGACCAGGCCACGGCAGATCGATAGGCCGAGTCCGGTGCCTGTCTTGCGGCCGTCGACCCGGCCACCCTGATAGAATTTCTCGAAGATGCGCTCGATATCGCTGCGCTTCACTCCGGGTCCGTCATCGGTCACGGAAAGGACGACTTCGCCCCCGGATTGATTCGCATAGACGAAGGTCGGGCCCTCCCCGCCGTACTTCTGCGCATTGTCGAGAAGATTGAAGAGGACTTGCTCGAGCAAATTCGCGTCCGCGCGGATTTCTGGAAGGTCGCGCGCCGAACTGACGCTGACAAGCTTCTGAGGGAACGCCCTTTCCGCGCGTTCGACCGCCGATTGCACGACTTCCGCGACGTCGACAAGATCGCGCTTGGGTTTCAAGGCGCCCGCTTCGATACGCGACATGTCGAGGAGATTGGCGACGAAACGCGACATTCGCCCCGCCTCTTCTTCTATCGAGGCGAGCAAATCGCGCTTTTGCTCGTTCGGGATCGTGGCGTCGAATTGCTGGAGCGTCGTGACCGCTCCAATGATGGAGGCGAGCGGCGTGCGCAGATCGTGCGAGAGAGACGCCAGCAGAGTTATGCGCAACTTCTCGTTTTCCTCGAGAGCCGCTGATTTGACAGCTTCCTTGGCCAGGGTCGAACGATCGATCGCATTGGCGGCTTGTTCGAGGATCAAGTTGAGCGCGCTTTCGTGGTCGGGAGAAAGCGGGGTCGCGGGATCGGTAGGTTCGAACCCGCAGACGCCGACGCTTCCGCGCGGCGTGATGAGTGGGCGGAACTGAAAGCGCACGGCGGGAAGCGTTCCGGTTCTCCAGCCTGACGGCTCCCCTTTGTCGAACGCCCAACGCGCCGCGCCCGATTCGCCGGGATCGAGACTGTCGATCGGCGGCCAAGCGACAGCGAGTCTGGGCTCGCCGTCCTCTGGCATCAGCATAACGACGCTGCGGGCGCCGAGCGACTTGCGGGCGTAGGTTGTCGCTGTGAGCAGAATGTCCTCCTGCGAAGCCGTCCCCGACAATTTACGCGAAAGTTCGTACAGCGATCGTGTCGTTCGCGCGTTCTCCCTTGCGTTACGCGCCTGGTCGCGCGTTCGGCCGGCGAGCCAACCCGTCAACACGGCGACGACGAGGAAGATCAGCAGCGCGAAAAATTCCTGCGGTTCGGCGATGGTGAACGCATAGAGAGGTTCAACGAAGAAGAAATCGTAGGCGAGAAACGAAAGGATCGACGCCGCGATAGCCGAGCGCAATCCGAATTGGACCGCGCAATACAGCACTGCGGTCAGGAAAATCATCGACAAGTTCGGCAGACGCAGCCACAGCGCGAGGAGCTCGCCGACTCCAACGGCTGCGGCCGTTGAGCCTGCCGCGGCGAGCAGGGCCGCGGGAAGGCCTTTCATGGCGGCGCGCCAGCTCGGGATCGCGCGGCCGCGCGCGGTCGAATCACCCGTAACGATATGCACGCCGATATTCTGCGATCGCCGCACGAGCGCGCTCGTAAGCGAGCGCCCCATCAACGTCGCCAGAAGCCCCGCGCGCGAGCGCCCGACGACGATTTGGGTGATATTCTCGCGCTGCGCGTATTGCAGGACTTCGGCCGGCAGATCGGCGCCCACCAAGCGTTCGGTGGACGCGCCCAGGCGCGCTGCGAGGCGCAGGGCCTCGTCGACGCGCTTGCCTTCCTTCGGGTCGGGGTCGCGACCCGCGATGGGGTCCACTGTGACGGCGACCCAACTCGCGTTGAGGCCCGTGGCGAGACGGCTCGCGGTGCGTACGACCTCCTGGCTGAGTGCGTCAGGACCAACGCAGACGAGTAGTCTTTGCCCGGTCTCCCAAGGCCCCTCGATCGCGCCCCGGCGCAACTGCTCGATCATCTCGTCATCGACGCGCGCCGCCGCCCGGCGCAGCGCGAGCTCGCGCAGCGCCGTCAGGTTGCGGGAGGTGAAGAAATTCTGGCGAGCTCGGTTCGCGGTCTCGGGGAGATAGACCTTGCCGTCTTTCAAACGTTGCAGGAGCTCGTCTGACGTGATGTCGACGAGCACGACGTCAGCGGCGTCGCGCAGCACTTTGTCGGGCACTGTTTCGCGAACGACGACCCCGGTGACCCGCGAGACGATGTCCGCGAGGCTCTCGAGATGTTGGATATTGAGGGCCGTCCAAACATCGATGCGCGCGTCAAGCAATTCCTCGACGTCCTGCCAGCGTTTGGGATGTCGGCTTTCGGGCGCGTTGGTGTGCGCGAGTTCGTCGACGATGATGAGGCGCGGCTTGCGATTGAGCGCGCCGTCCAGGTCGAATTCCTCGATTGTGCGTCCTTGCAGGGGCGCCAGGCGACGTGGCAGAACCTCGAGCCCGTCCAAAAGCGCCGCCGTCTCGCCGCGCCCGTGGGTCTCGACCAGCCCGACCACGACATCTTCGCCGGCAGCCTTTAGCGCGCGCGCGCGCGACAACATTGCGTAGGTCTTGCCGACGCCCGGCGCAGCGCCCAAGAACACCCATAATCGGCCGCGCGCTTGGCGTCCCGCGAGCGCCAGCAATGCGTCCGGGTCGGGCCGGCGATCGAGATCTCGTTCTGGCTCCACTTGGCCTCGGCTAAACCGACAGTTCAAATCAATGATAGCGCATTCAGGGCCATATTGAGGAGGAGAACGTTGACCTTGGGTTCGCCGATCAGTCCTAGGAACGGCCGTTCGACATTCGCCTCGACAAGGGCCCGAACGGTTTCCGGCTTTAAGTTGCGCGCCTTGGCGACCGCGTCGACTTGGTCCAGGGCGTTTTGCGGGGAAATGTCGGGGTCGAGGCCAGACGCGGAAGTAGTCACTGCGTCAGCGGCGATCGGCCCCTGCTGACCGGCGGCGCGGCGCGCGTCGATTTCGGCTTTCACGCGGTCGAGCAGCTTTTGGGATGTCGGTCCGAGGTTCGAACCGGCGGAATTGGCGGCGTTGTAAGGCGCGTCAATCGTCTTGCTGGAATCGTCGGGATGCGCGGGGTCTTGTGTCTGGGTGGCGGAGGGTCTGCCATGAAAATACTTCGGGTCGGTGAAGTTCTGTCCGATCAGCCGTGAGCCGACCGCGGCGCCGCCAACATAGACCAAGCCGCCGTTGGCCTGGCGCGGCATGGCGAGTTGGGCGAGGCCGGTAATGGCTAAGGGATAGGCGAGGCCGGTCAGAAGTGTGAAGAGGGCCAGAAGGACGACGGCGGGCCGGAAGTGGCGCAACATGACGAAATCCTCAAGCCAGATGGAGCGCGGAGACTAGGAGATCAATGATCTTGATGCCAGCGAACGGCGCGACGATGCCTCCCAGGCCGTAGATCGTGAGATTGCGCCGCAGCAGCGCCGCCGCGCCGACTGGTCGATAGGCGACGCCTTTGAGCGCGAGCGGAATCAGTGCGATGATAATCAGCGCATTGAATATCACCGCCGATAGGATCGCCGACTTGTCGGACGCCAGATGCATGATGTTGAGCGCGCCGAGTTGCGGATAGGCGGCGACGAACAAGGCCGGGATGATGGCGAAATATTTCGCGACGTCGTTGGCGATCGAAAAGGTCGTCAACGAACCGCGCGTCATCAAAAGCTGCTTGCCGATGCCGACGATCTCGATGAGCTTCGTCGGATCGGAGTCGAGGTCGACCATATTGCCCGCCTCGCGCGCGGCTTGCGTGCCGGTCTGCATTGCGACGCCGACGTCGGCCTGGGCCAGCGCGGGGGCGTCATTGGTTCCGTCTCCGCACATCGCGATCAGTCGGCCGCCCTGCTGCTCGCGGCGAATAAACGCGAGCTTGTCCTCGGGCTTCGCCTGCGCAAGGAAGTCGTCGACGCCGGCCTCCGAAGCTATGGCGGCCGCGGTCAATGGGTTGTCGCCCGTCACCATGACGGTCTTGATGCCCATCGCGCGCAACTCGGCGAAGCGCTTGCGGATGTCGGGCTTAACGATGTCCTTGAGATGGATGACGCCCAGCAGTTTGGCGCCGTCCGACACCGCCAGCGGCGTTCCCCCGGAACGCGAGATGCGCTCGACCGCTTGCCGGAAATCCGCCGGCGCGCCCTCGTCGGTCATGCCGCATTTGGCGAGAATTGCGTCGACTGCGCCCTTACGTAGGGAGCGGCCCGGCAGGTCGACGCCGGACATCCGGGTTTGCGCGGTGAACGGAGCTATCGAAAGGGGGTTCAGGCCCGCGGGCGCGTCAAAGCCATAACGGCTCTTGGCCAGAGTGACGATCGAACGCCCCTCCGGTGTTTCGTCGGCAAGGCTCGCCAACACCGATGCCTCGATCAAAGCTCCTTCGCTCACGCCGACCACCGTGATGAAGTCATCGGCCATACGGTTGCCGAAGGTGATCGTGCCGGTCTTGTCGAGCAACAGCGTATCGACATCGCCGGCCGCTTCAACCGCGCGGCCCGACGTCGCAATGACATTGAATCGGATCAACCGATCCATGCCCGCGATGCCGATCGCCGAGAGCAGGCCGCCGATGGTTGTCGGGATCAAGCAAACCAGCAGCGCGGTCAGCACGGTGACCGAGAGGGTTGTCCCAGAATACTGCGCCATCGGCCAAAGCGTGACGCAAACGATCAAGAAGATCAGAGTGAGCCCCGACAGCAAGATCGACAGCGCCAATTCGTTGGGCGTCTTTTGCCGCTCGGCGCCCTCAACGAGCGCTATCATTCGGTCGATGAAGGTCGACCCCGGCGCCGCCGTGATCCGCACCTTGATCGCGTCGGACAGCACCGTTGTGCCGCCGGTGACGGCGGAGCGGTCGCCGCCACCTTCACGGATCACTGGTGCAGACTCTCCAGTGATCGCCGATTCGTTGACAGTGGCGAGCCCCTCGACGATTTCGCCGTCACCCGGAATCGTGTCTCCGGCTTCGACCAATACGACATCGCCGATGCGCAAATCGAGCGCGTTCACGCCTTGCAAGATGTCGCCGAGGTTCTTTGGGTCGACGTACCGCTTCGCGCGCGTGTCGCTGCGCGTCCGGCGCAAAGCGTCCGCCTGCGCCTTGCCACGCCCCTCGGCGACCGCCTCGGCGAAATTGGCGAACAGCACCGTGAACCAAAGCCACGCGGCGATCTGCCCCGCAAACAGCGGCGAATTCCCGTTTCCTAGCCAATCTCGGGCAAAAAACCCTGTCACGACGATCGCGGCGATTTCGGTGACGAATATCACGGG
This sequence comes from Beijerinckiaceae bacterium, assembly GCA_037446355.1. Taxonomy (GTDB): domain Bacteria; phylum Pseudomonadota; class Alphaproteobacteria; order Rhizobiales; family Beijerinckiaceae; genus Roseiarcus. Next base: position 43,954 of record JBBIIT010000002.1, read on the forward strand.
ATTGCGGGCCAGCGCCCTCGGATCGAACTTGCGCAGCGCCCCGATCAGGGCAGCGCCCGCGATCGCCGGATCGAACAGGCCCTTGGCTTCCGCTTTTGACGACATGGCTTGGCTCCGTTCCCAGGTAGCGCGATCAGAAGGTTTTGCCGCCGAGCATCAGGAAGTGCTCAACGATCGGCCCCAGCGCGAGCGCGGGAAAATATTGCAACAGGTAGAGGATCACGATGACGCCGAGCAGCAGTCCAACAAACAGCGGACCCGTAGTCGGAAACGTGCCGACCGAGGCCGCGACCTTCTTCTTGGCCGCCAGGGAGCCGGCGATCGCAAGGACAGGAACGGCATAGGCGAAACGGCCCAACAACATCGCGACGCCGAGCGTGGCGTTGAACCAAGGCGTATTGCCATTGAGGCCGGCAAAAGCCGACCCGTTATTGGCCGTGGCCGACGCGTAGGCGTAAAGAATCTCCGAGAGTCCGTGCGGCCCTGAATTGCTAAGGCTGTCCAGGGCCGTTTGTAGCAACACCGAAGCGGCCGAGAAGCCCAAAACGAGGAGCGGATAAATCAGCACGGCGAGCATCGCCAATTTCATCTCGCGCGTCTCGATCTTCTTGCCCAAATATTCGGGCGTGCGTCCGACCATCAGCCCGGCGACGAAAACGGCGATGATCGCGACGACCAAAAATCCATACAGCCCCGCTCCGACGCCCCCTGGCCAGATGCAGCCGGCGAGGAGGTTGAACATTGGTACGAGCCCGCCCAGTGGAGTGAACGAATCGTGCATCGAGATGACAGCGCCGGTACCCGTGCCGGTGGTGGCGGCCGTGAACAGCGCGGTCATTGCTTGCCCGAAGCGGACTTCCTTGCCCTCGAGATTTCCGGCATCGGCGCTGATGCCAAGGCCGGCCAGGGCGGGGTTTCCCGAGGTTTCAGCCCAATAGATCGTTCCGATCCCGACGATCAACAGCACGCCCATCGTCGCCAAGATCGCCCACCCTTGCCGGATATCGCCGATCGCGCGGCCGAACGCGATCACCGAGCTGACAGGGATCAGCAACAGCGCCCAGATTTGGATGATGTTGGTCCATGCGTTCGGATCCTCGAACGGATGGGCGGAATTGGCATTGAAGAAGCCGCCGCCGTTGGTGCCCAGTTGCTTGATCGCTTCCTGGCTGGCCACGGGCCCGAGGGACAGCGTCTGCTTCGCCCCTTCGAGCGTGGTCACGTCGACCGAGGCGCTAAGAGTCTGAGGCACTCCTAGCATGACGAAAGCGATGGCAATGACGATGGCGAGCGGCAATAGGACGTGCAGCGAAACTCGAGTTACGTCGACCCAGAAATTCCCCACCGTCGTCGAAGCCGAGCGTGAGAATCCGCGCACCGCGGCGAACGCCACCGCGAGGCCGGTCGCAGCCGAGAGGAAGTTGTGAACGGTGAGGCCCAGCATCTGCGTGAGATGGCTCATCGTAGTTTCGCCACCGTAGTTCTGCCAGTTGGTGTTGGTGACGAAACTGATCGAGGTGTTGAAGGCGAGCGCGGACTCTACGGCGGCGAAGCCCTGCGGATTGAGCGGCAAAATCCCTTGCAAACGTTGCAAGAGATAGAGAGAAAGGAAGCCCGCAATCGAGAAGACGATCAACGCGCCGGCGTAACCGAGCCAAGTTTGCTCGCGAGCGGAGTCAACGCCGGTCGCCCGGTAGAATGCGCGCTCCACCGGGCCGAACACCGGGGACAAAATCGTCGGCCGTCCCGCGATCAGGTCCGCAATCACTTTGCTCAGGGGCAACGCGCACACCAACACCAGGGCGAGGACGAACCCAATTTGCAGCCATCCGCTTGCGGTCATGGCCCAACCTCCGATTTCAGAATTTTTCTGGATGAATCAAGGTGTAGAGGAGATAGGCCGCGAGGCAGAGGCCGACGCACAGGCCAATGAGTGGTTCGCTCATGTTTCGCGCCTCATAGACGCGCGCAGGCTTGCGCGTAGAACGCCATTAGGACGAGGAGCGCGGTTCCGAAGAGCGGGTATGAGATGTCGGCCATGGGAGACTCCGAGTGCGCATGCAGATTTGCGCGAAGACCGCATAAGCGGTCCATTCGAAAAGCGACGCATTGGCGTAAGGGATTTGTAAGGGATGAAGGGTGGACAAGAGGCCGACGGCGCGGGACCGAATTTGAGCTTCGGCGCGCAATCAGGACGCCGGTGCCTTCAGCTCGACGTCTCGAGCTCCGAATCAAATTGATTTAGATGAAGGCGCGCGTAGGCCCCCGAGTTTTCCAACAATTCTTCGTGCGTCCCGAGTTCGCGAACGCTGCCGTCTTCGATCACGCAAATCATATCGGCATTGACGATCGTTGTCAGGCGATGCGCTATGACGATGGTTGTACGACCCGCACAAAGTCTAACTAACGCGTCCTGAATCGCTCTCTCGGATTCGGAGTCGAGCGCAGACGTCGCTTCATCAAGCAGTATGATTGGAGCGTCCCGGAGAAAGGCGCGCGCGATGGCGATGCGCTGACGCTGCCCGCCGGAAAGCTGCATCCCCTGCTCTCCGCACGGACTGTCATACTCTCGCCCAAAGGTCATTATGAAGTCGTGAGCGTGCGCGGCTTTCGCGGCCGACACAACGTCCTCGCGCGAAGCGCCGGGCCGGCCCATCGCGATATTATCGAATATCGATCCTCGGAACAGAAAGGTCTCCTGACTTACATACGCGACTTGCCGCCGCACGGATGCGCGAGAGAACTTCGATATGTCTTGCCCGTCGATCGTTATCGCGCCGGATTTCGGCTCGTAGAAGCGCAGTATCAAATTCATGGCGGTCGATTTGCCGCCGCCGGAGCGTCCCACCAATGCGGTGGTTTTTCCTGCGTTGGCGAAGAAACTGACTCCGCGTAAGACGGGTTCGCTATCGCGATATGCAAACACGACGTCATGAAAGCCGATTTGACCCCGCGCAACGGTCAGGGCGCGCTCATTGCTGTTCTCACTCTCGTCGCCGGGCTCGTCCAAGAACTGGTAAAGTAGTTCGACGCCAATCAACGAAGACGTCAGATCAATATGCAGGCGAGCAACGCGTTTGGCGGGCTCGAAGGCCAGCATCAAGGCCGTTATGAAGGCGAAGAAATTTCCGGGATCTTGGCCAGCTTGGATGACGCGAAGGCCGCCGTAGATCACCACGATCGCTATGGCCAGGCCGCCGAGCGTCTCGGTCAGCGGGCTTGATCGCGCTCCGACCATGGAAAGTTTGTTGGCGGCCCGCTCAAAGCTTGCGATTGACCTGCGTTGCCGCTCCCGCATGAACGGTTCGAGCGTGAACGCCTTCACGACGCGGATGCCCACCGCAGTTTCTTGCAGAGATTCCAATATCGCGGAAAATCCCTGGAATTCATTCAGCATCACCTTCTTCACGCGGCCGCCAAGACGGCGGATACCGACGACGACGAAAGGGGTAACCACCAAAGCAATCGACGAAAGAATAGGATCGAGCGAGATCATGACGAACGCCATACCGAATAGCGTTAGTATGTCCCTGGCGAGCACGGTGATCAGCAGGTTGAGCGTGCCGCTCGCCGATTGCGAAATAAAGGCCTGCTTTGCAAGAAATTCCGTCGAATGCCGAATGTTGAAAAACGTCAGGTTCATCGCCAACATTTTGTCGAAAATTCGCGTTTGCACATCGGCGACAATATTATTGGCGACGCGAGACAGAACGACCATTTGACCGTATGAGGCAAAGCCTTTGACCAGATAAATTCCAACTATAGCGCCCCCGATGGCCCAGACCGCGTCAATTCGTTTGGCGACAAAGATTTCATTGATGACGTCTTTCATAATCCAAGCGGACAGCGTTGTCGTAGCCGCGATCACCGCTGTAAGGGCCATCGAGAATCCGTAGCCGCGCCAGTGCTTCTTGCCTTGGTCGCTCAACAATCGGCCAATCAGGCCGATCGAGTGCGCGCGAAATAATGCGCGAACGCGTCCACTTTCGTTCTTTACTTTTCGGTTCGCCATGTCGTGCTGCCGGATTCGCCACAAATACGAAAATCGCGCTATGCTTTGATATTAGTCACAAAACGAAATTCAATCAGTTGTATTGCCAGAATAATTGAAGATACGTTATCATGTTGCCGTGACACTTAACTACAGTTCGAATTAAACAATCCTGACTCAACCGCTTTCATCGCCGATCCTATCGCTTGATGCATGTCCAAATACCGATACGTACCCAATCTACCTCCAAAATACACATGCTTTTCGATTGCTGCGCGACGTTTATACTTTTGATATCGTGCCCGATCGGCCGCGGTGTCGATAGGATAGTATGGTTCGTCGTCGCGCTGCGCGAAGCGCGGGAACTCGCGCACGATGACGGTGCGGTCGGGCGGATAGCTCCGCTCAGGGTTGAAATGTCGGAATTCAAGTATACGCGTGAATCGTGTATTTTCGTCCGCGTAATTCATGACTGGAGTGCCTTGATAGTCCCCGACTTCGACGATTTCTCTTTCGAAATCTATGGTTCGCCAACCAAGCGCGCCTTCGCTGTAGTCGAAATACCGATCAATTGGACCGGTATAGACGGTGCTAAGCCCCTCAGGCAAGTGAGGTTTCAGTTCGAAGAAATCTACTCCAAGCCGAACTTCGATAAGGGGGCTTTTGAGCATACGCTCGAATATCGCCGTATATCCGTTAGCAGGCAATCCTTCGAATTTGTCCGAAAAGTAGCGATTGTCAAAATTGTAACGAACAGGCAACCGAGTGATAATGTGCTCTGGTAATTCTTTTGGATCCGTTTGCCATTGCTTCGCGGTGTAGCCGCGAATGAATGCGTCATAAAGCGGACGGCCGATCAACGAAATTGCCTTTTCTTCAAAATTTGCTGGCGCCTTGCCTTTTAGCTCGGCTGTCTGCGCGGCGATTAAGGCTTTGGCTTCGGCGGGCGAGAACGACTGTCTAAAAAATTGACAAATAGTGCCAAGATTTATCGGCATCGAATACGTCTGATTGTTGAACTTTGTGTACACCCTGTGCTGGTAGTTCGTAAATTCAGTAAAGCGCCTCAAATAATTCCAAACAGTTTCATTGGGAGTATGAAAAAGATGTGCGCCATATTTATGTAGTTCAATCCCGGTTTGCGGATCGTTCTCACTATAGGCGTTGCCGCCAACGTGAGTACGGCGATCTACGATCACTACTCGCTTGCCAAAGCGACTAGCGACCTGCTCGGCTAGAGTCGCGCCGTAAAAGCCGGCGCCCACGACAAGCAGGTCGCAGTTGCGAACAATATCGGCTAGGTTGGCGTTCACCGAGGAAATCAACTGCGTTCCCTTCATTCCGATGATTGCTGTGAAGAAATTTGTGGAGTTTGCCCCTCCAACAAGCGACGTAGATCGCGAACGCGAAACTTGTTTGGGTCCGCCTCAAATTCCGATTGCTGCGGCCGCGCGGTTTATGCCTGGGCCAAAGCGCAAGTCAATGCTTGAAAGTTTCCAAACTTACATGGGTTCAAGATTGAACTTTGACGCAATGTCGACCTGTATTCCGACGGCAATCACGCTGTGACCCTCTTGGCTTCCGCTTCCTGCGGCATGACCGCGTAATATCGGATGCGCCGGCGCTCCCGGCATATTCGAATCGAAATTGGAACATCGCCATGCTTTTAGGCACGCCGCGGGGCCGCACCACGATCTTTGCTCCCGCGACTAACGTCGGACGTTCCGCGATTTCCGTAGTCCGGATTTCCGGGCCCGAATGTCGCCAGGCTCTGCAACTCCTGACCGCAAGGCCGACGCCAACGGATCGCGTGGCGACTTTGATCGGCCTTCGCGACCCGATTTCTCATGAATTGCTCGACCGGGCCCTGGTGCTGTATTTCGAGGGCCCGCGTAGCTTTACCGGCGAAGACATGGCGGAATTGCACTTGACCGGCGGGCGCGCCGTACTGGCGGGTGTTCTGGGCGGCTTAACGAAAGTGCCCGGGCTACGTCTGGCCGAGCCTGGCGAATTCACGTTGCGCGCGTTTGAGAATGGAAAACTCGATTTGTCGGAAGTCGAGGGCCTCGCCGATCTGGTCAACGCTGAGACTGCCGCCCAACGGCGTCAAGCGCTGCATATCGCGGGCGGCGCGCTCAGCCGAGAGGCCGACGCGATCCGAGCGACTATCTTGGAGGCGATGGCGGTGTTGGAGTCGCAAATCGATTTTTCGGACGTCGAGGACGCCGAGGCTCTGTCAATTGTCGACGCCCGCGCGCTTGCGAACTCCGCTCTGGCGCGCACGCAAGATGCCCTCCAGGCCGCGAAATCCGGCGAACGTCTGCGTCTCGGTTTGAACGCCGTCATCGCTGGCCCCCCAAACGTGGGGAAATCCTCCCTGATGAACGCGATCGCCAAACGCGACGTGTCGATCGTCTCTGCGAGTCCCGGAACAACTAGAGACGCGATCGAAGTCGCGTTGGATCTCAAGGGTTATCCGGTTACGCTTGTGGATACCGCGGGCATTAGAAATACAGACGATCCCATTGAGCAAGAAGGCGTGGATCGGGCGCGACGGCGCGCCGCGGCCGCCGATTTGACTCTTTGGTTAACCGACGACTGGAGCTCCCGGGATACCTTCACGCCCGTGACAGCCGGCCCGGTCATTCTCATTCAGACGAAAGGCGATCTCCACGCTGACATCATCAGCCCCAATTGCGAGGCAGTGGGCCCGGGATCCCAAGTTCGCGCAGTCGCCAAGGTCTCAGCGCGAACAGGCGCGGGCGTTTCCGCCCTGCTTGACGAGATCGCCCGATTTGCGGCAGAGGAAATCGGCAATACGAGCGCTCTGATTGCGTCGGAGCGACATCGCCTTGCATTTCAGGCCGCTGAAATGGCCTTGGCTCGCGTGATCGATCCGTCGCTGAACCAGGTCGAAATTGTGGCCGAAGATCTTCGCCTTGCCGCGCGCGCGCTCGAAAGAATTGCGGGCCGGGTCGACGTCGAAGACGTATTAGGCGCCATTTTTTCGCGCCTTTGTGTTGGGAAATGAGAGATGTTTCACGTGAAACAGCTGAGCATAGGATGACAGACGTGTTCGATGTCATCGTCATCGGCGGCGGACATGCAGGCTGCGAGGCTGCCGCCGCGTCCGCTCGCTGTGGGGTCCGAACGGCTCTGATTACGCAAAACCGAAGTACAATCGGCGCGATGTCCTGCAACCCCGCGATAGGCGGGCTCGGCAAAGGCCATCTGGTCCGAGAAATCGACGCGTTGGACGGTTTGATGGCCAAAGCCGCGGACGCCGCCGGGATTCAGTTTCGCGTCCTCAATCGGCGCAAAGGTCCCGCAGTGCAGGGACCGCGCGCCCAAACAGATCGCAAACTTTACCGTCAAGCTATTCAAACTCTGCTTGCTGAAACCGCCAATCTCGAAATCGTCGAGGCCGAGGTCACGGATGTCCGCGCCGAAGGCGAGCGCATCATGGGAGTGACTCTGGGGGATGGACGCACTCTGAACTGTTCTTCGGTCGTAATAACAACCGGGACTTTCCTTAGGGGCGTGATTCATATTGGTGAATTGCGGACACCTGCCGGGCGCTTCGATAACCCGCCTTCCATCGCTCTCGCACGATGCCTGGACGAATTCGGCTTTTCATTAGGCCGCCTCAAGACCGGAACGCCGCCTCGCCTTGACGGAAATTCGATCGACTATTCTCGACTGGAAACTCAATGGGGGGATTCTCCCCCGGAGCCTTTTTCCACGATGACGCGCGCGATTCGCACGCCCCAGATTGCTTGTCACATCACGCGAACGACCGCGGAAAGTCATCGGATCGTGAGGGCGAACGCACATCGCTCCGCCGTCTATTCCGGCTCGATTTCCGGCAGCGGCCCGCGATACTGCCCGTCCATAGAAGACAAGGTCGTGCGTTTCTCCGACCGGGACAGCCATCAGATATTCCTCGAACCCGAGGGCCTCGATGACATAACCGTTTACCCGAACGGAATTTCCACGTCTCTGCCCGCGGAAGTGCAGGCGCAGCTCCTGAGGACAATCCCGGGCCTGGAGACAACGCGGATTCTGCGTCCCGGCTATGCTATTGAGTATGATTATATCGACCCGCGCGAACTTGACGTCAGCTTGATGACGAAGCGGTTTCCCGGGCTGTTTCTTGCCGGACAGATCAATGGCACGACCGGTTACGAGGAAGCGGCAGGCCAAGGCTTGGTCGCCGGATTGAACGCCGCGCGGTTCGCGAGCGGATTACCTCCGGCCATCTTCGACCGTGCGGATTCCTACATAGGCGTGATGGTCGATGATCTCGTCTCGCGGGGTGTCACTGAGCCGTACCGTATGTTCACGTCTAGGGCGGAATACAGGCTTTCCCTTCGCGCTGACAATGCGGACGAGCGTCTCACGGATAAGGGTCTTGAGTGGGGCTGCGTTGGGACCGCGCGCGCCAGAGTGCATAAGAGTCTGATGAAGCGGCTGACGACGGTTCGCGACTTTATGAGGTCTGCCGTCGCAACGCCGCGAGCCCTCGCTGAAGCCGGAATTGCGGTAAACCAGGATGGTGTGCGACGCTCCGCGTTCGATGTCGCGGCGCAGCCAGAAAACACTTTGGGCGTCCTTTGCCGCATCTGGCCGGAGTTGGCCGACGTCGAAACGCCTCTCGCGCGACGGATTGAGGCGGACGCGAAATATGCCGTCTATCTTGAGCGCCAACGAGAAGACATCGAGCGGCACCGTCGCAGCGAGGCCCTGAAGATTCCCGGCGCTTTGAACTTCGCGTCGTTATCGGGACTGTCCAACGAACTCAAGGCAAAGCTGCAGGCTGCGCGTCCCGCGACCTTGGGCCAAGCAGAGAGAATCGAGGGAATCACTCCGGCCGCTTTAGCCCTCGTCGCGGCCCATGCACGCAGGCATTTGCGCGAGCCAGGCCCGCAAAATTGAGGCTCGATTTCGGAATTGACCGCCTCTTACCGCCGCGTCGACGCTCTTTCCTTGTTTCACGTGAAACAAGGCCGCGCCTCCCGGATCGCCAAGCATGATCGACCCGCGCCTCACCGCCCTCGCCGGCGCCAACGCATCGCCCGAAATGGTCGAGCGCCTGGACATTTTCATCGGCCTGCTCGCGCGTTGGCGTCGCATTATCAACTTGGTTTCTGAGTCCACCTTCTCGGCCGTTTGGACGCGTCACGTAGCGGATAGCGCGCAAATATTGCCGTTAGCGCCCCGCTCCCGACGTTGGGTTGACTTGGGGTCTGGGGCAGGATTTCCAGGATTGGTAATCGCAATCCAACTCGCCGGAATGCCCGAGGCCGAAGTGCATTGTATCGAAAGCGATCAGCGGAAATGCGCCTTCTTGCGCGAGGTCGTTCGGGCAACTGGCGCTCCAGCTCATATTCACGCTGCTCGGATTGAATCAATAACTCCGCGCGATACCGGCGAGGTCAACGCGGTCACCGCGCGAGCGCTCGCACCGCTCGACCGCCTCGTCGGACTTGCTCGGCCATGGCTAGAGCGCGGCGCCGTTGGCGTATTTCCGCGTGGCCGCACGGCAGCTGAGGAAATGCACGCATTTTCTGCCGAGCGCGAATTCCAAATTGAGAGCCATCCAAGTAAGCTGGACGCCGACGCTCGAATTGTCCGCGTCAACCGAGTACCGCAGGTTCTTTTATGACCGACGTCCCCAACGAGCTCGCAAAAGTTCCGTCGCCAGAGCGCGCACACTCTCGATCCCCGCGTATCCTCGTGCTTGCAAATCAAAAAGGCGGCGTCGGCAAGACCACTACGGCGATCAACTTGGGAACCGCGCTCGCGGCGATCGGCGAGCGGGTCTTGATCATTGACCTCGATCCCCAAGGAAACGCTTCGACCGGACTGGGAATCGATCGCAAAACCCGCTCGAGCTCGAGCTATGACGCGTTGGTCGGAGATCGTTCGCTCGCCGGTGTGCTCACTCCAACCGCCGTCCCGCGTCTGTATATTGCGCCGTCGACAATGGACCTGCTTGGCGTCGAACTCGAAATATCCAACCATTCCGATCGCTCATACAAATTAAAAAACGCCCTAAAACAGTTTTTCGCCGCCGACAATGAAGCGCATGATATTTCCTATGTCCTGATCGACTGCCCTCCTTCGCTCAACCTCCTCACGATCAACGCCCTCGCAGCCGCCGATGCCGTAGTAGTGCCGTTGCAATGCGAGTTTTTCGCGCTCGAAGGCCTTTCGCAATTACTCAAGACCGTGGATCAGGTTCGTCGCTCCCTTAACCCCTCGTTAACCATACACGGCATCGTACTCACGATGTTTGACCCCAGAAACTCGCTCGCCAGCCAGGTCGTGGCCGACGTTCGCGCATTTATGGGGGAGAAAGTCTACGATACCGTGATTCCTCGCAATGTTCGCGTGTCCGAAGCGCCCTCTCATGGCAAACCGGTCCTGCTCTATGATTTGAAATGCATGGGCAGCCAAGCCTATCTAAAACTCGCCTCCGAAGTCATTCAACGCGAAGGGCGTTGGCGCGCGGCCTGATTCCGGCCTAACGACCCGCGACAAAGCCCGAGGGAATCTCAAAAATGGCCGACGAAGCCGTACGCCCTACCGAACAACGACCCCGCCTTGGTCGCGGCTTGGCCGCCCTACTTGGCGACGCCGGCGACGAGCATGCGGCTGTGGAAAGATCTCGCGGCGTGCGCAAGGCCCCGGTCGAATTTCTGCGACCAAATCCGCATAATCCTCGAAAGTCATTCGCCGAAGACGACCTCGACGAACTTACGGCCTCGATCCGAGAACGTGGCGTCATCCAACCTGTGCTGGTTCGAGCGATTCCTCGCGTGGCAGACGCTTATGAAATCATTGCCGGCGAAAGGCGATGGCGAGCCGCGCAACGCGCCGGACAACACGAGATACCGATCCTCGTCCTCGAAGCGGGCGATCGGGAAGCTCTTGAAATCGCTATCGTCGAGAACGTTCAGCGCGCGGACCTCAACGCGCTTGAAGAAGCCGCCGGCTACGCGCAACTGGCGTCCGATCATGGCTATAGCCATTCGGACATCGCCCGCGTCGTCGGCAAGAGCCGTAGCCACATCGCCAACACGCTCCGGCTCAACAATCTGCCGAGCCACGCCAAGCACTTGCTGGCGTCGGGCGCGATATCTGCGGGACACGCCAGAGCCCTGCTGGCTGTAGCCGACCCGGATGCGATAGCGGACCGCGTTGTCGCGCAAGGCCTGACCGTGCGCGATGTCGAGCACCTCAGCGAGAGTGCGGGCAAGTCGCCTCGCGCTCCCGCAAAAGACAAGAATCCGATCGACGCCGATACACGTGCGCTCGAGGAGAAGCTGGGTCTTACGCTCGGCGCCAAGGTCTCTATTCGTCACAGCGGCGAAGCAGGCGAAATTCGAATCATGTTCCGCAATTTCGAGCAGCTAGACGATTTTTGTCATCGATTGAGCAAACCCGCCGCGCGATAAGTGGAGAGCTATCCCCCGCCTCGCGCCCTTGCGCCTGACGCCAACGTCCAGAGCGCGCGCGTCGTTAAAATTGGCGCGAGCCTCGAATCGCGACGGGCTCGCCCCGCGAGGCTAAGCAGTGAAACCATTCGCTTTCCCAAATTCGCCGAAGTCCAGCGCTCGGCCTGCCGCGTCAAAGCCGCGCGTCCCGCGGGCGGAAGGCGGACGAATTGGGACTGTATTGCGGATTCGACTGACCTGCCCCGCTCCACATCCAAACGAATTTGTCGCAACAATATAACTCTCGCAATCAGCCTCATAACGAGAAAACCGGCGTCCCCTCCGTCGTCAAAATATCGCGTCGCGGTTCTCTCGGTCTCCGACAGGTCTCCCGCCAATGCCGCGTCGATCGCCGCGTCCAAGGTCGAGGGCGCCGCGTCGGAAACAATGGCCTCCACATCTGCGATCTCGACCCGCCCTGTGGCTCGCGCGTACAACATAAGCTTAGCGATTTCGCTGCGGCTGGTCAGGCGATCCGACCCCAGCAAGCTCACAAGATATTCGCGTGCATCGGACGCGATTTCGACGTTGGCCTCCTTCGATTCATCTGTCACTATTGAAAGCAGCGCGCGTCGATCGTCAGGGTAACACTCGATGGCGTAAGCATTCGCGGCCTTCTCGAACGCATTCCGCAAAGGCGAACCCTTTTTCGCGCTGCCAGCCTCGACGACTATGCTGCACTCCTGAGGCGGTGACTTCAGAAGCGGCTCGAGCACCGGCGCGAGATCACGCGACTGCATCTCGATCCAAATAGCCCGATGCCCCCCGAACATTGAAATGCTGTAGGCCTCGTCAAAAAGGGCGCCCGGATCGCGAGCGATCGCATCCCCTTCCAGCCTCAGCGACCGAAGCGGATCCCGGTCGCCTCGGAGAATCTCCGATACGAGCCGCTTAGCTCGCTCGTGAACCAAGCCCTCTTCACTCCCGTGGACGAAGAAAAGCCGTATGTCTTTCGGCGGGCGTCGAACGAAATTATCGGCGCTGTCATTTTTTACGATCGTCATTGTCCGCACAACTCCGACGCACAGCGCCCAACGCGACCACAAAGCTGCAAGCGCTCGCTTCAAAATTGTCGCGCCAGCGAATCTTAGATGCTTTTCGCCCCGATCAAAATCGTTTAGCTAGCGCCAGCCCCTCAAACTTCCGGCGGACCATGACCAGTTTCAACCTCTTTCTCCTGCCTGGCGACGGCATCGGACCTGAAGTCATGGCGGAGGTCGCTAAAGTCACCGACTTTTTCACGCGCGAAGGCACGGCTCGCTTTGAAACGGAAACGGGTCTCGTCGGCGGATGCGCCTATGACGCGCACGGCACGGCGATCAGCGACGCCGACATGGCGCGCGCCCAAAGCGCCGACGCCGTGTTACTGGCGGCCGTCGGCGGTCCGAAATGGGACGGCGTCCCGTACGAGGTGCGCCCTGAAGCGGGCCTCCTTCGTCTTCGTAAAGAGATGTCCCTTTACGCAAATCTTCGCCCGGCGATCTGCTATGCCGCTTTGGCGGACGCCTCGTCGCTAAAGCGCGAAGTCGTCGAAGGCCTAGACATAATGATCGTCCGCGAACTGACGGGCGGTGTTTATTTTGGCGAACCCAAGCAGATCATCGATCTCGGTAACGGCCAGAAGCGCGCGATCGACACGCAAGTATACGATACCTTCGAGATTGAACGGATCGGACGGGTCGCGTTCGATCTGGCGCGCAAGCGCGGCAACAAGGTGACGTCGTCAGATAAGCAGAACGTCATGAAATCGGGCGTACTTTGGCGCGAGGTCATTACGGCATTGCACAAGCGAGAATTCCCGGAGGTCAGGCTCGAGCACCAACTCGCGGACGCTTTGGGCATGCAATTGGTGCGTTGGCCAAAGCAATTCGACGTCATCGTAACCGACAATTTGTTCGGCGATATGCTTTCGGACGTTGCCGCGATGTTGACGGGTTCCTTGGGCATGTTGCCGTCGGCCTCGCTAGGCGACGCCGATCCCAGGAGCGGCAAACGCAAAGCTCTTTACGAGCCGGTGCATGGCTCCGCACCTGACATCGCCGGAAAATCGATCGCCAATCCAATCGCGATGATCGGCTCTTTCGCGATGGCCCTGCGTTATTCCTTCGGTCTCGCGCAAGCGGCGGACCGGCTCGACCGGGCGATTGCCAAAGTCTTGGCGGACGGGCTTCGAACCAAGGACATTGCCTCCGAAGGGGCTCGGATCGTCTCCACCGGCCAGATGGGCGACGCCATAGTGGCCGCGTTAGAACTTGAGCCGAGCCGCTAACGACAAGCCGTCATCTCGGCGAGCTGCGGCACGCAGCTTGGCCTCCGACGTCCGCCCGAAGAACCTCCGCAAGGCCGACATCCGACCCCGCACGGGTCACAGTGAGCCTTTCTAGAAGGCACATCAGTTCGGGCGCGTCTGCGCTGCTTTTCTTATCCGGGCAAAAGACGCCGGAAATGCTCGCCCGCGCGCCGCGGATCGTACGGAAGCCCAAACAGGATCGCTCGACGACTCCGGCGAGCGATAGCGGCGCCCACTCCACGTTATCGAACGGCGCCGAAAGCATCTGGCCATTGCCGAAGCGCCGAATCGATGCGTCGAGTGTGGAGGCTTGCTCAGCCAAATCGACGAACAAGGGCCGCGACGTAGCCGGTCGGCCAGTAATTGCGCTGATCGATAGCACAGCCTGAACGTCGCCGATCGCCCCGGCCACCAGACTATCGCGCCGCTCGCCCGAGTAGACTTCAATAAGAGTCTCCCGTTTGGGCTTCGCGGACGAATAGACTAACGTGCTCAGATCAAAGAGAGCGCGGGCCTCCGTCGTCTTCCAAACCTCGCTCTGCGGGGCTGCCGACCCCACGTCCAACGCGTGACTCCTATGGGCTCCTTCGAAAACCCAGATCCCAAGCAGATACGCGCTTAACGCAAGCGCCCCCAAGGTCAAAGGCCGACCCACGCCCCCTCGTCGCCGCCGCGCTCCCAAACTCGACCGCGCAAAACTTCGCATTTCCCCAAAGTCTATTTCGATTTCGGGCATCACGTGCTTACAGCCGACGTCTTGGTGCCTTTCGGACTCGATGGAACATAGTCCGAATTCGAGCGATGGACGCGCGACCGAGCCGGCATCTTAGAAAGAGGGTCAATACGGGCTTAAAGGCGATGAGCGCGAGACGCCCGCCGAAACGCGTTGACAGACCGGCCGTAGGCGACTTTGCTATGCTGCTTCGAACGGAGCCCAAAAATGTCCTTGCGTCCGGAAGTCACCGCCTTGGCCGTTGACGCTCAAGTTTGGCGTCGCGACATCCACGCGAACCCCGAATTGCTTTATGATGTCCATCGGACCGCTAGTTTCGTCACCGAGCAACTTTTGGCTTTCGGATGTGACGAGGTGGCGACGGCGATCGGCCAGACGGGCGTGGTCGGCGTGATCAAAGGTCGCAAAGCTGGCGGCGATCGAGTGATCGGGCTGCGCGCTGACATGGACGCGCTGCCGATCCACGAGCAGACGAACCTCCCGTACCGTTCCAAAGCCGAAGGCAAGATGCACGCGTGCGGTCACGACGGCCACACGGCGATGCTCCTGGGAGCCGCCCGCTATCTCGCGGCGACGCGTGACTTCGCTGGAACGGCCGTCGTGATCTTTCAGCCGGCCGAGGAGGGCGGCGCCGGCGCGCTGGCCATGCTCGACGACGGGTTGATGGATCGTTTCGGTGTCCAAGAAGTTTATGGGATGCATAACATGCCAAACCTTCCGATCGGCGCGTTCGCGCTGCGGAAGGGTCCGATGCTCGCGGCGGCGGACCGCTTCACGGTCCGCGTCGAAGGCAAAGGGGGCCACGCGGCGATGCCTCACGGCTGCCAAGATCCATTGTTGGCGGGCGCGCACATTGTGACCGCGTTGCAATCCATCGTTTCGCGCAACGTCGACCCCCTCGACAGCTGCGTCGTCTCCGTCACGCGCTTTGACGCCGGCACCGCATTCAACATCATTCCGCAAACCGCGGAGCTACTGGGCACTGTTCGCACCTTGCTGCCCGCGACCCGCGATTTGGCTGAGCGCCGGTTCAAGGAGGTCGTGATGGGCGTCGCCTCAGCTCACGGCGTCGTCGCAGAGATGATTTACGATCGAGGTTATCCTCCGACCCGCAATCACGACCAGCAGACCGATTTTGCCGCATCCATCGCCCGAAAAGTCGCCGCTCGCGCCGACGTGCGAACTGACATGGCGCCGGTGATGGGCGCTGAGGACTTTTCTTTCATGCTTGAGGCCCGGCCAGGCGCTTTCATATTCATCGGCAACGGCGACTCGGCCGGGTTGCACCACCCCGCCTACGACTTCAACGACACCGCTATCCCGTATGGTATCAACTACTGGGCCGACCTGGTCGAGACCGCGCTGGCGCCGTAGTGGTTTCAGTTGCTTTCGATCTCCTCGCGCAGGATTTCGAGGCTCAACCATTCCTCTTCGGCTTTGTCCAACTCGGCGCGTTTGCTCGCGTAATTCGTGGACGCGCGCTCGAAACCTGCCGGGTCGCGCGCGTGCAAATCGGCGTCGGCGAGCGCCAGCTCCAGCCGGCTCAATTCCGCCGTCAACGCCTCGATTCGAACCGGCAAGATCTCCAGCGCCCGCTTTTCGTTGAAAGAGAGCTTGCGCTTTGCGGCCGGTCGATCCCCGCGCCTCGATTGAGGCCATGCCGATTTCGCGGCGATTTGGGGCGCTGCCGACGCCCCCGAAAGCCCGTAGCCGCGCTGCGCAACCATATCGGAATATCCGCCGGCATATTCAACCCAGCGTCCTGACCCCTCGGATACGACCACAGAGCTTACGACCCGATCCAGAAAATCGCGATCATGGCTGACGAGGAGGATCGTGCCGGCATAATCGGCCAGCAGTTCCTGCAAGAGGTCAAGCGTCTCGATGTCCAGGTCGTTGGTCGGCTCATCAAGTACCAGCACGTTCGTGGGAAACGATAGCGCCCTCGCTAACATCAGCCGGCCGCGCTCGCCCCCCGAAAGCTTGCCGATCGGCGTTCGCGCCTGTTCCGGCGAGAACAGGAAGTCTTTCATGTAGCCGATCACGTGCCTGCGTTCATTGTTGACTGTCACGTATTCACTGCCGCCGCCTGTCAGCGCATCGACCAGAGTCGTCGTTGGCGAAAGATCCGATCGTTGCTGATCCAATGTCGCCATCGTCACTTGCGCGCCGACGCGGGCCACGCCCGAATCCGGTTTTAGCTGCCCGGTCAGCAGTTTGATCAGCGTGGTTTTGCCGGCGCCGTTGGCGCCAATGAAGCCGAGCCGATCGCCGCGCATGATCCTGAGCGACAGATCCCGAACGATCGGCACGCTGTTATAAGACTTTGAAATCTTCTCCACTTCGAACACCAGGGCGCTTGACGCTCTCGCGTCCTGGGCAGATAGAGTCGCCAAGCCGATCGCTTTTCTCGCATCTCGTCGCTCCCGCCGCATCGCGGCGAGTTCTCCGACCCGCCGCATGTTGCGCTTGCGGCGTGCGGTGACGCCGTAACGCATCCAATGTTCTTCGTCCACGATCCGCCGATCGAACTTGTGACGTTCCGTCTCCTCTTCCTCGAGCTTCAGATCACGCCATGCCTCGAAAGCGCCGAATCCTTGCTCCAAACGCCGCGTGACGCCTCGATCGAGCCAGACCGTCGCCTTGGTCAGGTCCGCCAACAAGCGCTTGTCGTGGCTGATAAGCACAAACGCCGCGCTCGATTGTTGCAGCTCCCTCTCGAGCCACTCGATCGCCAAAATATCGAGATGGTTTGTTGGCTCATCGAGCAAGAGAATATCGGGCTCGGACGCCAAAACCCTCGCCAAGGCCGCGCGGCGCGCTTCGCCGCCCGATACTCGCAAAGGATCGGCTTTCGGATCGATGCCCAGATCGTCCATGTACGCTTGCGCGCGATGGCTGCTTTCCTCATCATCCAGACCCGAACTGACAAAATCGAAAATTGTCGCAAAGCCGGTGAGGTCAGGTTCTTGCGGAAGATATCGAAGCTTTGCACCCGGCTGCGCGAAACGATCGCCGCTGTCGAATGACGTGAGTCCAGCGGCGATGCGCAGCAGCGTCGACTTGCCCGACCCGTTTCTCCCCACCAACGCGATCCGGTCGCCCGGTGAAATCGTCAAGTCCGTTCCGGCGAGCATTGGTGCCCCGCCGAGCGTCAACTTGATGTCTCGCAATTGCAATTGAGGCGGCATATGAAGCAAACTCTGAAGCGAACCGGCCGAACCCTTAGTGCGGTCGGCGCGAAAGGGGAAGGCTCGCGATGGAAACGTCACTCGCCCAAGCGCTTGCGGCTTTAGAAGCCCATCGCACGGACGTGCTCGCCAAGCCCATGACGGAAGTCTTCCTCGCCGACCCGAAGCGGTTCGAGCGCTTCCATGTCCTGTTGGACGATTTGCTCTTCGATTATTCGAAGCAGCGGATCGACGATACGACGATTTCTCTGCTCGCCGGATTGGCCAGAACCGCCGGCGTCGAAGCGAAGCGCGACAGCATGTTTCGCGGCGAATTAATTAACGTCACGGAGCGTCGAGCCGTCCTCCATACGGCCCTGCGCAATCTCTCCGCGCAACCTGTGTTCGTGGACGGCGAGGATGTTGCGCCGGAGATAGCCGCCGAGCGCGCCAAAATCCTCTCCTTCGCCGCCGACGTGCGCGATGGGCGCTTGCGCGGAGCCCTTGGTCAGCCGATGACAGACATCGTCAATATCGGCATCGGCGGTTCCGACCTTGGCCCGGCGATGGCGACAAGGGCGCTGTCGCCCTACGCTCCCACCACCCTGCGCGCGCATTTCGTCTCGAACGTCGATGGCGCCGATATCGCAGATACGCTGCGCGGCCTCGATCCTGCCCGCACCCTGTTTCTCGTTTCTTCGAAGACGTTTACAACTCAGGAGACGATGACCAACGCACGAAGCGCGCGCGAATGGATCGTCTCCGCGCTGGGCGCGACCGCCGTTTCCGACCATTTCGGCGCGGTGTCCACGCGCCTAGACAAAGTTGCGGAATTCGGCATCGATCCCGACCGCGTTTTTGGCTTCTGGGATTGGGTTGGCGGTAGGTATTCCATCTGGTCAAGTATTGGACTGCCGCTCGCGATCATGATCGGAAGCGAGAAATTCTTGGAGTTTCTAGCCGGAGGAGGGGATGTCGACAAGCACTTCCGGGAAACGCCGATCGAATCGAATATTCCGGTCCTGATGGGGCTGATCTCGATCTGGAACCGAAACGTCCTGGGGTACGCTTCGCAGGCCGTAATCCCTTACGATCAAAGGCTGGCGCGCTTCCCCGCCTATCTCCAGCAACTGCAGATGGAGAGCAACGGCAAGAGCGTGCGGATCGACGGCGAGAAAGTCGCATGCGCAACCGGCCCGATCGTCTGGGGCGAGCCCGGCACGAATGGCCAGCACGCGTTCTTTCAACTGCTGCATCAGGGTACGGAAATTGCGCCAATCGACTTCCTCGTCGCGGCGAAGCCGACGAACGCCGACGCACAACACCACGATCTCCTTGTCGCCAATTGCCTCGCGCAGGGCGAGGCGCTCATGCGCGGCCGTACCGCCGTGGAAGCGCAGGCGCTCGCCGCGGCCCAGGGCGCAACCGCCGCGGAGGCGAGCCGCTTGGCCCCTCACAAGACCTTCAGCGGCAGTCGACCATCATCGACGCTCCTCTATTCGGCGATGACCCCACGGACTTTGGGGCGCTTGATCGCGCTATACGAACATAAGGTCTTTGTCGAAGGCGCCGTTTGGGGCATCAACTCGTTCGACCAATGGGGCGTCGAATTAGGCAAGGAACTCGCCTCGCGCCTGACGCCGATCGTCGCCACCCCCGACGCCGAGCTTCGCGCGCTCGATCCCTCGACCGCCGGTTTGATCACGCATATGCGCAAATTGCGCGGATGATCATCGTTTCGCTGACAGCTTTCGTGTCGCCTGCGCCAGCCACGCGGCGGACGGACGATCCAAAAGCGGCGTCAGCGTCTTGCGCACGCGGCTATGATACTCATCGATCCACTTTCTCTCTGTCGCGTCCAACATGCCGACTTCGATCGCTCGGCGATCGATAGGGGCGAGTGTAATCGTTTCGAAAGCCAGCATTTCGCGGTCGCCGCCGGCGATACGACGCGGTTCGACGATCACCAAATTCTCGATCCGAATTCCAAATTGGCCAGAGGCATAATAGCCGGGCTCGTTAGAAAGAATCATTCCCGCCTCGAGGGCGACGGTCCCGGTTTTCGCGATCCGCTGGGGCCCCTCGTGCACCGACAAATAAGCGCCGATTCCGTGACCTGTTCCATGGTCGAAATCGAGGCCGGCTTCCCACAGCGCGCGCCGGGCGAACGCATCGATCTGCGCCCCTGTTGTACCTTTGGGAAAGACCGTCCGAGCGATAGCGATGTGTCCTTTCAATACGCGCGTGAATCGATCTCGCATCGTTTGCGTGGTTGGGCCAACCGCAACGGTCCTCGTGATGTCAGTCGTGCCGTCCTCATATTGGCCGCCGCTATCGATCAAAAACAGTCCTTTCGCGATAGGAATATTGCTTGCTTCGCTGACCCGATAATGCGGAATTGCCGCATGCGGGCCCGTGGCGGCTATCGTCGGGAACGAAATATCTTTCAAGGACCCCGTTTCGCGTCGAAACGCCTCCAAGGCGTTGGCGGCGTCGATCTCGGTGACGCTACCCTTGGTCGCCTCGCGATCAACCCAGGCAAGAAAGCGGGTCACCGCCACACCGTCGCGCAATTGCGCCGACCGGGCTCCCGCTAGTTCGACAGCATTCTTGCGCGCCTTCATCAATCCGATCGGATCGGCGCCCAGAACGGCTTCGCCGCCGGCTGACACTAATATATCGCCAAGCTTCGCCGGCGCGGTTGTCTTATCGAGCACAACTTTCAATCCCTGCCGCCCCAGACTCTCGATAGTCGCTTCAAGGCAAGCCGGTTCAACAACATGCGCGCGCGCCGACACATTTTCTCGAACCGAATTGGAAAGCTTGCGTCCGTCGACGAATAATGTCGGTCGACCGAGACGCGGCACGTAAGCGAAGCTGAGCGGTAGCGGCGTATGCGAAACGTCGCTTCCGCGAATATTGAACAGCCATGCTACACAGTGTGGATCGCTGACCAGAAGACCATCGACGCCCTCCAAGGTTGCTCGGACGCGCTCGATCTTGCTTACTGTTCTTTCTCCGCTCAATCGCAACGGATATATCTTGACCGGACCAGACGGTTCCGAGGGACGATCTGACCAGATCGCATCGATCGGGTTCGTCGCCAAGGCCACGAGTTCGGCTCCGCGTTTCTCCGCCGCTCGCCGCAGCCGATCGACAGTCTCCGTCGTGAGCAACCAGGGGTCATATCCGATCCGCCCGCCTTTCTTCACATTGGCTTCGATCCAGCCGCTTGGCGTCGTCGTCGCAATCGGAGCGACCGCGAAGACCGAAATATCGACCTGCGCGGGCGCCTGGGCGGTGTATCGGCCGTCGACAAACAGCGCGGCCTTGTCGTCGAACACGATGGCAAGTCCGGCAGACCCGGAGAAACCGGTCAACCAAAGAAGGCGTTCGTCCGACGGCGCCACGTATTCATTTTGGTGCCGATCCGCGCGAGGCACGACAAAGCCGTCGATCGCAAACCGGCCGAGTTCGGAACGAAGTCGAGCGATCCGCTCAGCGCCGTGCTCCGGACCACCGAGCATCTGGAAAGATTGAAATCGAGCGCCGCCCGCCACCGCGCGCACCGCGATCACGGCGCGTCGGAGTGGGTCACGACATGGCCGATGAAGGGCAACTCGCGGTAAGCGTGGGCCACGTCCATCCCATACCCGACGACAAAGAGATCCGGACAAACAAAGCCGATAAAGTCGGCCTGGATAGCGACCTCTCGCTTGCCCGGCTTCTCCAATAGCGAACACACGAGGACCCGGCGCGCGCCCCGCGCGGCCAGCAAGTCCTTCGCAAACGCCAACGTGCGCCCCGATTCCAAAATGTCGTCGACGAGAAGCACGTCGCGACCCTTAACCGAGGATTCGATGTCTTTGAGAATCGTGACGGTTCCGGATGACACCATGCCCGATTTATAGCTTGAAAGATGGAAAAATTCGACGTGCGGCTCAAGCCCGACCCTGTGAAGCGCCCGAAGCAAGTCCGCCGCAAACATGAACGAGCCTTTAAGGATCGCCACGACGAGCAGATCCTGCGGCGCGGCGGCCGCCACTTCCATGGCCAGTTCGTTTGTTCGACCGGCGATCGCCCCTTCGTCGAACAAGACTTTAACTCCGCGCAAACCGCTCATGTTCCCCCCACGCGGCGCGTCAACTCCGGCTCGCCATCCGCAAATTCCACAGTAGCATCTTCTACTCCCTCCGGTGGCGCCTCAAGCCGGGCGGTGAATTTAGATGGCGAGTTGCGCGCGTATATCTTCCGCGGCGCCCTTACAATCCATTTGTAGAGTTGACGGCCGTCCGCTCCTGTCAAAATGATCGACAGGTCAGGCGACCGCGTCGTCGAATCGTGAATTGCGACAATTGATCCTTCGACCAATAGCACTCTCGCGCCGCCGAGATCCGAAATTCGAGCTTGAACGTCTCGAATCGCCAATCCGTTCGGACTTGCGAGGAGTCCAAGCTCGGAGAATGCTGGTCCGGTAATCGGCGCAATCGATACGACGCGATCCCTGCCCGCAATGATCGCCGTCATCGTCATAAGAAGAGCGAGGACCACGGATGGCAATGCAAAGCGACGAGCCGCCTCGGCCACCCTCAGCGGCACTCCGCCAGCTTGGGCGGCGCCGACGGCCTCCGCTCTAAGAATTCGTGCAGCTCCCCCTATGAAGTCACTTCGCCGGATATGGTATGAACGCGAAAGCGCTTCGGAATTCATGTCCATGCCGAATCATCCAAGCTCGGGCTCTGGCCCATGTCGTAGGCATTTGGCGATGTTCATGGTTAAAGCCCCGTTAAGCGCGTTCGCACATCGATCTGAGGTATGACTTGCTGCGTTTCGAGAACGTTGGACTGCGATACGGAATGGGAGCGGAAGTCGTCCGCGATTTGAATTTCTCCATTGCCCCGCAGAGCTTTCAATTCCTCACTGGCCCTTCCGGCGCGGGCAAGACCACGCTCTTGCGACTCATGCTCTTGTCTTTGCGTCCCACGCGAGGCTCGATCCAGATATTCGGCGAGGATTCGGCAAGGCTCGACAAAGGCACGCTGACAAATTTGCGACGTCGCATCGGCGTGGTGTTCCAAGACTTTCGACTCCTCGACCATCTGACCACCTACGAGAATGTCGCGCTTCCTTTGCGCGTTATGGGTCGCACGGAAGGCAGTTATCGCGCCGAGGTCGTGGAACTTCTCCGCTGGGTCGGGTTGGGGGATCGCATGAACGCTCTGCCCGTAGTGCTATCGGGCGGAGAAAAACAGCGCGCCGCGATAGCGCGCGCCCTTATCGTCCGCCCCGAACTTCTGCTCGCCGACGAACCGACCGGCAATGTCGATCCCGCGATGGCCTGGCGGCTGCTGCGGCTTTTCGTCGAGCTTCATAAGTCCGGCACCGCGGTAGTCATCGCGACGCATGATCTCAATTTGATGGATCAATTCGGCCAAGCGCGACGCCTCGTCGTCGGCGACGGCCGCTTGACCGTTTTCGAGCCTGATTCACAATGAATGCGGTTGACCTCTCAGACGTAGAACGCGACGAAGACGCGCGGCTGAAAAGGGAAGTGCCGCTGGTCCCTCCCGATTCCATCGCCAGCCGGGCGCTGGTCGTGGTCATCGCAATAATGACGTTCTTGGCGTGCCTGACGGCCGGTGGGGCGCTGCTCGTCGCGGATGCGTCGCGCAGTTGGCGGTCTGACATTGCGCGTCAAGTGACGATTGAGATCAAACCACGGGCGGGGGAAAATACGGAAGCGATCCTAGCCAAGGCCGCCGAAGTCGCAGCCCGAACTCCTGGGGTCATCGACGCTCATGCGTTGTCGAAATCCGAGTCGGACGCAATGCTGGAGCCCTGGCTCGGACAAGGCGTCGATCTTTCCCAATTACCGATCCCTCAATTGGTCATTGTGAACATGGCTGCACCCCAAGCCGCTCAGTTAGATCTTCTTCGGGACTCTCTAGCCAAGGAAGTGCCGCAAGCCTCTCTCGACGACCATCGTATCTGGCTGTCGCGCCTCGACACGATGGCGGATGTGATTGTCGCCTTCGCGTCGGCGCTTTTTGTGCTGATGATTGTCGCGCTCGGAACCGCAATCGGCTTCGCTACGCGAGGGGCCATGGCTGGAACTCGCGAGGTCATTGAGGTGTTGCATTTTGTCGGAGCGACGGACGCCTATATCGCCACGCAATTCCAAACCCACTTCTTGCGCTTGGGGCTGCGCGGCGCCTTGGTCGGTGGCTCGACCGCCGCCCTGCTTTTTGCGATAGCCTCATTGCTTTCGATCTGGTGGAGGCATTCGGCGGGAGGCGAGGAAATTTCGGCTTTATTCGGCGCATTCGCGCTGGGCGCTGTCGGATACATAGGCATCGCCATAATTTGCGCGGGCATAGCCTCGCTGACTGGCCTATTATCGAGGTCCATCGTCTTTAACCACCTCCGGCAAGTTCTTTGACAACCATCGGCGTTTCCTGCGCCGAGCAAGACCTAACGACGGAACTCCATGATCGCCCTGAGATCGCTGATATTCAATATACTTTTCTATCTTAATTTAGCGGCGCTTATGATATTTGGATCGCCGATGCTATTGGGCGGACGCCACGGAGTATTTGTCATGGCGCGTCTCTGGGGGTCGACATCATTATGGCTTCTAGACAATATTTGCAATCTGCGAGTAGAATACAGAGGGCTGTATAACATACCTACATCGGGATATATAATCGCGGCGAAGCATCAGTCATTCTTGGAAACTTTCGCCATGTTAAAACATACTCCAGACTTTGCATACATATTAAAACAGCAACTTGTTTTCATTCCGTTATTTGGACTTTACTTGAAGGTCGCCCAGCAGATCGCGATAAATCGGCAACGCGGGCGCAACGCACTTAGCCAAATCATCGCCCAAGCCACCCCATTTTTGCGGGAAGGACGTCAAATCTATATTTTTCCCGAAGGGACGCGGCGACCGCCGGGCGCGCCGCCCGACTACAAGTTCGGCGTCGCCTCACTCTATGCGGGAACCAGGGCGCCTTGCCTTCCTGTCGCGCTGAACACTGGCCTGTTCTGGGGACGACGTGGTTTTTCCCGACGCCCGGGCGTCGCGGTGATTGAGTATCTTCCTCCGATTGAGCCTGGAATGGACCGGGTGGCCTTTTCGCAACTCCTCCAGTCGAAAATTGAAACCGCCTGCGACAGACTGAACCAAGAAGCGATCGAGAATGACAGCGCACTCGCTGCCGCATTGGCGGAAGGCAAAATGACGAAATCGTCGTCCCGAGACGGATCGAGTTCTTGACCTCCGAAGGTGTTTGTTCTATGTTTGTTCGCTTTCTCGAACGGAAGTGCGAAAATGCATGTCAGGTCCGCTCTCGTCGAACTTTCCCGACTTTCACCGGCGCTTAGTGGCGATTCTTCGCCTTCATCCGGCTCCGCTTCCCGCTTTCGCGACGAATCTCGAGCCGGCCAGCCGTTGAGGGCGCTGGCCGGAGTTCCTCTGACGAACCAATTTCGCACTTGGCGCGGGGAATCGGGTCGCCATTACATTTTCTCGGTTTTCGACTCCACGGCCTGTCCGGCTTACTGCGATGCGGTGTTGATCGCGGTGCTTTTCGACCCCGATCGCGGATTACGCCCTGTCGCGTTCGAGGACACCGGCGCGTTTCCTGAACCGATCCTTTCCCGACTCATCCGTGCGCACGCCTCGCTCGGCAGGCTCGATTTCCACCTTCATCTGCTCGCAATGACGTCCGTCGACCGTCGCAAAGCGTTGCTGGACCTACAAGCGAACCCTTAAGTCGAGCGAATCCGCTGGACCAGCCATACGAGCTCGGGATCCGAAATCCCGAGTTCTTCGAGGTGATCGTAGGTATTTACAACATATTCCGCGTTCCCGCCCGAAATCCCGTGACAATGCATCACTGTCTCAATCACTTGGTCCCTGCCTAACGCGCCGGCATACTGCGAGTGGGTCCAATCCGCCACGTAAGCGACGGCCGGGACCTCGCACGTGTCATTCAGTGTTACGGTGACCGTCATTTCGATATAGACGTTCGTGACGAGTTCGCGTTGGCGAAGGTACTGCAGCGTTTCCGCTCGGCGCGAGCGGTCAACACGAAATGCGACCCCACCACATTCGCCACCCCGGTCCAGGCCAAACACCAAACCCGGCCGCTCCGGAGTGCCTCGATAAATCCGCGAAAATATACATAGACGGCGACGCCAACCTCGCAAGACCGCCTTGTGGCGAGAAACGAACTCGAAACCGGGGCGCCACATCAACGATCCATAGCCGAAAACCCAAAGATCCTCGGCCCCTTCGGTCCCCGACAAATCAATCGCGACCATATACTTGCCCGCTCGCGAAACCGCCTCTATTCACCTTCGCGTTCCGAACGCCGCCCGAAATCTGGCGCTGACGTTTCCTGGCCAAGCTCCACAATGCCCCTACGAATTGCGCGCGTCCGCGTGAAAAGATCGAACAACCCTTCGCCGTCGCCCCGGCGGATCATGCGTTGCAGCGCCGTCAAGTCTTCGTTAAAGCGGCCCAGCATTTCCAACACCGCATCTCTATTGTGCAGGAAAACATCCCTCCACATGGTGGGATCCGACGCCGCGATCCGCGTGAAATCGCGGAACCCCCCAGCCGAGAACTTTATGACTTCCGACCGGGTCACCTGCTCCAAGTCGGCTGCGGTGCCGACGATGTTGTAGGCGATAAGATGGGGAACATGACTCGTGATCGCCAACACAAGATCATGGTGCTCTGGCGTCATGATTTCGACATTCGAACCCAACGCGCGCCAAAAGAGTCGAAGTCGATCGACGGCGCCCTCTTCCGTTCCCGGCGGCGGCGTCAATATGCACCAGCGGTTCAAGAATAGAGTTGCGAAACCGGCGTCCGGCCCCGACTGCTCGGTGCCGGCGACGGGATGCGCCGGCACCAAATGGGCCGTCGGGGGCAACCAGGGGGAAAGCGCGGCAACGACATCCGACTTGACCGAACCGACGTCGGACACCACGACGCCCGATTTCAGCGCCGGCCCTATCTCCTTCGCGATCGCTTCGTACGCGCCAACCGGCGCGCAAAGGATCACTAGGTCCGATTCTCGAACCGCCAGCGCCGACGAAACGAAGTAATGATCCCCGAGCCTGAGCGCATCGGCTCGCTCGACGACCTCGCGGGCGCCATCGGCGATCGCTATCTCCTCCGCAGCGCGGACCCGCCTAACTGCGCGCGCGATCGACGAACCGATCAGGCCGGCGCCGATTATGGCCACGCGTTCGAATATGGGCTCTTCGAGCGCTGAACCGAGTTTTTCCACAGTCTAACTTCCTCGTTGCCGCCTGCGAACGATCACCGGCGCGCAGATTTTTCCGCCGAAGCGTCAAAGCGGCTCGCGTGCGACCCGACTTCCGTCGTTTTCACGTCCGACGCACCGGCAAGAGCAAGAGCCGTCGCCACAGCCGATGACGAAATCTCGCCGGGCCGGGCAATCAACAGTGACAGCCCCGCGCCGTCCGCGGCGTTCCCCAAAATCTCGCCGCCGAT
Organism: Beijerinckiaceae bacterium; assembly: GCA_037446355.1. Lineage (GTDB taxonomy): Bacteria > Pseudomonadota > Alphaproteobacteria > Rhizobiales > Beijerinckiaceae > Roseiarcus. The sequence continues at coordinate 71,169 of JBBIIT010000002.1, forward strand.
GTCGCGGATCGCCTGGGGATAGTCGCCTCGCCAGCGATCGATCTGGGCGGCCTCCAACACAACCTGACGGGCCCCACCGTCGGCAAGCGGCTTCGCGATGACGAAGACTGGCATTCCCGCTGGATGATCCAAGCGCTCGACGAACGGCAATCGCGCGATCACCTTGGGCGCGCTCTTGTGCGCGAGCCGCATCCACCACGGCCCCGCGCTTGGGCCCCCATCGAGCGCGAAGACGCCCAAATCGCCGTCCGCCTCGAGCACCGCTGCGATAACCCCCGCCGCGCTCATATGCGTGATGCAAGGAACCGTGAAACCGAAATGAAAGCGGGCGGAATCTCGTATGGCCGCGTCGCCCTTGGAAACGTCGACATGCACACGATACGGCGCCTGCACGTAGGTGAACGTCGAAATGATAATCCGCCAAATCCCTTCGACAGTGTCCAGCGGCAGCAATCCCTGATGCCGCTCGACAAGCGCGCGCATCATCGCCGCTTCCCGCGCGGGCCGAAACGCGGACCCTCCCCCCTGTCGCGCCTTGATGGCGATCAGCGAATCGATAATCCGTCCGCGCTCCATCAGCAGCGAATGCATCTCGGCGTCGATCCGGTCGATCTCGACGCGAAGTTTTGCGAGCGACTCCTCGGCCGGCTCTGACAATTCCGCCCTCGTAGCGTCTAAGTGTTCATCGACTCGAAGAAATTCGTATTGGACTTCGTCTCACGAAGCTTGCCGAGCAAGAACTCAATCGCGTCCACCGTCCCCATCGGATTCAAGATGCGGCGCAACACATACATCTTCTTGAGGATATCGGGCGGAACGAGGAGTTCCTCCTTGCGCGTTCCAGAGCGCGTGATGTCCATCGATGGGAAGGTGCGTTTGTCCGCGACCTTTCTATCGAGGATAATCTCCGAGTTGCCTGTTCCCTTGAACTCTTCGAAGATGACCTCGTCCATGCGCGATCCGGTGTCGATCAGCGCCGTCGCGATGATCGTCAGAGACCCGCCTTCTTCAATGTTCCGCGCGGCGCCAAAAAATCGCTTCGGCCGCTGCAGCGCGTTGGCGTCAACGCCGCCAGTGAGCACTTTTCCCGAAGAAGGGACAACGGTGTTGTAGGCGCGGCCCAAACGCGTAATCGAATCGAGCAAAATAACGACGTCGCGTCGATGTTCGACAAGACGCTTGGCTTTTTCAATCACCATCTCGGCGACTTGCACATGGCGCACCGCCGGCTCGTCGAAAGTCGATGACACGACTTCGCCTTTGACCGATCGCTGCATATCGGTCACTTCCTCCGGACGCTCATCAATGAGCAAAACGATTAGATAACATTCCGGATGATTGGCCGTAACGGATTGGGCGATGTTTTGTAGCAGCACGGTTTTGCCTGTCCGCGGCGGCGCGACAATCAACGCGCGTTGTCCCTTGCCGATCGGCGACACGATATCGATGACCCGTGACGACAGATCTTTTCGGGTCGGATCTTCAACCTCTAGCCGCAATCGTTGATTGGGATACAGCGGAGTCAAATTGTCGAAGTGTACTTTGTGTCGCGTCTTTTCCGGGTCTTCGAAATTGATTTCGTTGCACTTCAGCAGCGCGAAATAACGTTCGCCCTCCTTTGGACTACGGATGACGCCTTCCACAGTGTCGCCGGTGCGCAACCCCAGTCGGCGGATTTGTGATGGCGAAACATATATGTCATCCGGGCCAGGAAGATAATTTGCGTCAGCTGATCTCAAGAATCCGAAACCGTCCTGCAAAATCTCGACCACGCCCTCACCAATAATTTCAACCTCTCGACTCGCCAATTGCTTGAGAATGGCGAACATGAGCTCCTGTTTGCGCATAATAGAGGCGTTTTCGACCTCATTCTCTTCCGCGAACGCCAGCAACTCGGTCGGCGATTTCTTTTTAAGGTCTTTTAGCTTTATTTCCCGCATCGGGGCATCCTTGAAGGGCGCGCGTCTGACGCCGCGCTGGCGAGCTTAAGGGGAAGTGACGGACGCGGCCGAAACGGTGAGCCGTAACTTGCCTCGATCACACCAGGAAGACGAAAACACGTCGTACCTGATCGTCGCTGTAAGCGTCCGAATTAGGTGAGGACGCCTCCATAATCGGGTTCGGCCGGATTTTCAATGCCAAATCGCGCTTTCGCGGCAACTGCGTCAGAACGGCTTCACGACCACTAAAATTACGATGAGGATCATCAGGACTGTCGGAATTTCGTTTAACGCACGAAAAAAACGCGCCGACTTTCGATTCTCGTCGGTGGCAAAGCTTCTCATGCTTTTCGCGAGATAGCCATGGAAGCCCGACAAGGCCAGCACGAGAAGCAATTTAGCGTGCAGCCATGGCGAACGAAGCTCCCCAAAACCAAAAGCGACGAGCGGACCCGTCGCCCATACCACGATCATTGACGGGTTCATTATATATTTCAGTAGTTTGCGCTCCATGAGCTTGAACGTTTCGGACTGCGGCGTCCCTACCGGCGCATCGACGTGGTAGACGAACAGTCTGGGTAGATAGAACAACCCCGCCATCCAGGTGATGACGCTGATGATGTGCAGGGCTTTCACCCAAAGCTGCCATACGCCCATGAGTTAGCTCGAATCGCAATCGCTATGAGATGAGAATGTGGCACGCCGAACGTGAGAAATGAACCCAAAGCGCGAAGCATACGGAAGGACATAATATACTAATATTTCAAGTATGATTTGATTTCTTTTAGTCTTGTATAGGCGCTTGTTCCGAATTCTCCCTCCGCGACTCAAACTTTTCAACGCCTTCAGACCCATAGGCCGTATGAAGGCGGTCTATTGTATATCTTAACGAAAGGTTAACATTTTCATAAATCTCTGCGTAAATCGGCATGTGAATTCGGCTCTGTAATCCCCAAACTTTCGAAATTCAGTGGCGCTCGTATCCGAAAGCCCTTTTGTGAGATCGAATGTGGATAGAGGTTCGACCGATGAGGGCCACGAGTGGGTGCGCCCGCACGTCCTCATAGTTTTGCACGCCTGTCCACAGCTTCCAACCCCGGATATAACCGGGCGCAATTGGCCGGAGATGCGCTGATGGGGCGTAGCTATTTTCACCTTCACTTAGTTTCGGATTCGACGGGCGAGACTTTGATCGCCGCCTCCCGCGCCGCCGCCGCGCAATACCAAGGGGTCGCGTCCATCGAGCACGTCTACCCGTTGGTGCGGACGCCTTCGCAACTCGACCGGGTAATCGCCGAGGTCGAGGACGCGCCCGGGATCGTGCTCTTTACACTGGTCGACCCCGATCTTTCGCAGCGGCTGCAAACGAGTTGCGACGCGTCGGGATCGCCATGTCTATCCGTGCTCGGGCCTATTCTCACGCTTTTCAAATCCTACCTGGGCCAAAGTTCGACACCCCGAGCCGGCGCGCAGCACATGCTGAACGCCGACTATTTCAAGCGCATCGATGCGCTCAATTTCACAATGATGAACGATGACGGGCAATTGCCCGAGAATCTAGAATACGCAGATATAGTTCTGCTCGGCGTCAGCCGAACGTCAAAGACGCCGACGAGCATCTATCTCGCCAATCGCGGTTACAAGACCGCCAATGTTCCTCTCGTGCCGCACGTTGCCCTTCCGCGGAATTTGGAAACGCTACGTCGTCCGTTGATCGTTGGGCTGATCGCCTCGCCGGAGCGAATCGTCCAAATCCGACAGAATCGCCTGCTGTCTTTGAATGTGGATTCGCAGACCGAATATGTCGATCGAATTGCCGTCGCTGAGGAAATCACCGCATCGCGCCGACTTTTTGTCGAAAAGGGATGGCCGACTATCGACGTCACTCGTAGATCGATCGAGGAAACGGCCGCTGCAATTCTAGATCTCTATCGTGAGCACCATCTCAAATTCATAACCCAAGCCTGAAGGCGCCAGTCCGGTATGCAGCCCGCAATCATTCTGTGGAATCCCGATCACCGGCTTGTCCTGGCTTCGAGGAGCGCCGCTCGCCGTCAGCTCCTCGAAGCCGCGGGGCTGCCGTTTGAAACGGTGGCGGCTACAGTCGAAGAGAGGGCGATCGAGGAAGATTTTCTGCAAGGTGGCGGGGGCGCAGAAGATCTCGCTTCGACGCTCGCATGCGCAAAGGCGATAGACGTCAGTCGGCGATGCCACGGGGCGCTGTGCCTTGGCGCAGACCAGGTGTTGTCCTTGGAGGGCGCTGTACTCCACAAAGCGTCCAGCGTTGCGGAGGCTGCCAAACATCTTGCGCGTCTTGTCGGACGAACCCATCGCCTATTCTCCGCCTTTGCGCTCGCAAAGGACGGACAGGTGCGGCGCCAAGGGCGGGAAGTCGCGACAATGACCATGCGGCCGCTTGATCGGGCGCAGATCGACCGCTATCTGGATTGCGCGGGCCCGGAAGCGCTCTCAAGCGTTGGCACGTATCAAGTCGAGAGGCTGGGGATCCATCTGTTTGAGCGGATCGAGGGCGAACACAGCGTCATTCTCGGGTTGCCGATGATGCGCCTCTTGGCGTGCCTGCGAGAGGAGGGAGCGTTGCGCCTATGAACGATCGAGTTCGCCCAAGAGCCTGTGTCGCCGGCTGGCCGGTCGCGCAGTCGCGTTCGCCAATCATTCATGGCCATTGGCTGAAAACTTACGCGATCGATGGCGCTTACGAACGGATCGCGGTGCCTGTGGGGAGCTTTCGCGAGTTCGCCGACACGATTGGCCGCGACGGGCTGCGCGGCTCAAACGTAACCGTGCCGCACAAAGAGACCGCGTTCGCGATATGCGATAGTCGCACCGCCGCCGCGGAGGCGATGGGCGCGGTGAACACGCTTTGGCGAGAGGACGGGAGGCTTTGGGGCGACAATACCGATGCGCACGGATTCATTGGCGGTCTTGACGACGAGGCGCCTGGTTGGCGCGCCGAAGTCAAGACCGCTGTTGTGATCGGCGCGGGCGGCGCCGCCAGAGCGATTGTTCACGCGCTTCTGACTTCGGGAGTGGATCGGGTCTGGATCGCCAATCGAACGCCGGAACGAGCGAGAGCCTTGTCGCTCGCGTTCCAACCGAGGGCGATCGCGCGCCAATGGAGCGAACTTCCCGACCTGATTGGCGATGCCGATATGGTCGTGAACACGACTTCGCTGGGCATGGCAGGCCAGCCGGAGCTGGATCTCGACGTCGACCAAATTGCGCGCCACGCCATCGTGATGGATATCGTCTATGTCCCGTTGCGAACCGCACTGGTCAAACGCGCCGAAGCTCGTGGCCTCAGGGCGGTCGGCGGACTGGGGATGCTGCTGTATCAGGCTACGGCCGGTTTCGAGCGCTGGTTTGGAGTGCGTCCGAAAGTCACTGACGAACTGCGCCGTTTGGTCGAAGCTGACATTCTGCGCGCACAATCGTCCGCCTCATGATCGTAGCTGGCCTCACAGGCTCAATCGCCATGGGCAAGTCCACGGTCGCCGCTATGTTCGCGTCCATGGGCTGCCCGGTGTTCGACGCGGACGCTGCGGTTCGCGATTACTACCGGTCCGACGGGGCGGCTGTCGTGGAGCGCGCATTTCCTGGCGTGGTCGAGCAGGGAGCGGTGGATAGAGACCGTCTGGGCGCCAAAGTGCTGGGAAACGCCAGCGCGTTGAGTCGACTCGAAGCGATCGTTCATCCCGCTGTAGCGGAGCGTCGGGTTCGTTTCTTGACCGAGGCCGGGGCAGTCGGGCGGCGGATCGTGTTTCTGGACGTGCCGTTGTTGTTCGAGACCGGAGGCGATGGATCGGTTGAACTGGTCGTCGTCGTTAGCGCCGCCTCGGACGCCCAACGTAAGCGGGCGCTTCGCCGCGAAGGTATGACGCCGGCCAAATTCGACGCAATTTTATTGCGGCAAATGCCCGATTCGGAAAAGCGTCGCCGGTCGCATTACGTGATCGACACGAACGGGGCGCTCGAGGAATCCCGGGCGCAAGCGGCGGCTTTCGTGCGCGCAATTGTCGGCCAGCCGGGAAGAGTGCGAAATGCGTGAAATCGTTCTGGACACGGAAACGACCGGCCTCGATCCGCTGAAGGGCGATAAGCTGGTCGAAATCGGCGCGGTCGAGATCGTCAACCAAATCGCGACGGGCGCGATTTTCCATGTGCTGATAAATCCGCAACGCGATGTGCCCGATGAGGCGTTTCGAGTCCACGGGCACTCGAGCGAATCGCTACGGGACAAGCCGATCTTCGCGGACGTAGCGCAGGAATTTCTGGACTTCATTCAATCCGATAGCTTGGTGATTCACAACGCCGAATTCGACATGCGTTTCATCAACGCAGAACTCGCCGCGGTAGGTCGCGCCGCAATTTCGTCCGAGAGGATTATCGATACGCTGGCGCTCGCGCGTCGCAAGCATCCCGGCGCGTCAAACAATCTCGACGCGCTCTGCGATCGCTATCGTATTGATCGCTCGCGGCGCGTCAAACACGGCGCTCTGCTGGACGCCGAAATTCTAGTCGAGGTTTATTCGGAGCTCACAGGCGGTCGCCAACGCTCGCTTACGCTGAACGCCGGCGTCAAGGCATCGGCGGCGCCGACCTCGCCGAGGACAGCCGCCGGAATGGTCCGTTCGGAGCCGCTTTCGTCGCGACTTAAAGAAGCCGAAAGTCAGGCCCACAGATCCCATATCGCGACATTCGGAGATGCGGCGATATGGACCGAATACCTCCGGTAAAGACCGGCGATTGATCAGTCAGGCCTGCGCGGGAACGCCGCCTGTCCCAGTGGCGGTCAGTCGCTGCATGTAAAGACCGTGGAAGTCGATGGGATCGATATATAAAGGCGGGTATCCGCCGCCGCGGACGGCTTCGGCCACGATCTGCCGAGCGAATGGGAACAACAGGCGAGGCCCCTCGATCATCACCAACGGTTGAATTTGGTCGGCGGGTATGTTCTCGACTCGGAAGACACCCGAATAATTGAGCTCGAACTTGAATAGCGCGTCCGCGCCTTCGCCGGCCCCGCCCTCGACCATCAAACTGACTTCGTAATCGGTGGGGCCGAGTTGGCGCGCGTTGACGTTAATTTGCAGGGTGATCTTCGGTCCTTGCTGCTGCTGCGACAGGGTTCGCGGCGCATTCGGGTTCTCGAACGAAAAGTCTTTTGCATACTGTGTCAGGACCGAGAACCGGGGCGGCCCGTTGGCAGGCTCCGAGGCGCCATTGCCAGCTTGATCGACCATTACATGCTCCTCGACTCGCCCTTGCGGCGCACTTTGAAAATTCGCGCGTCGCCTAACATGGCCGAACCGGCAGAACAAGCGCGGCTCGCGCCGAGCGGCAAATGTTCAGAGGCGTGGCCAAGCAAATTCGTCGGCGCGGCCAACGCGCCGGGGAACAGGCTCGCCGAGCTTGAAGACTCTTGCGATTGCACCGGCCTCCGCGGTCGACTTCGAATCTCGACTTTCGAGCACCCCTCCCGGCGAAATCGGTCGCGCGGTGAGCGAAAGGATCGGACCTGCGAGCGGCTTCACAAGCGACTTCGGCGCCGCAGTCTCCGACGATGCGCCGGCCTCTCGACGGATTTGAGCGTTGATATCGTCCGCCGCTTGCTCGATGTCCGGCGGCAGACCGGCGACTTCATTGGTGGGTCGATCCTTATTCAGAGATCGCCGGATCTCCGCTTCGAGAAAATGAGCGATCTTACGACTTCCGGCTTTAGTAAAATGAATTCCGTCCACACCACGCAGTTTGACTCTTTGCCCGTCGATATTGGGGCCAAAGGCATCATACTGCCCATTTTGATCGGCGAACGCGTCCCAGACGTCGATATATTTCGCGCCGTCCTTTTCAGCGCGATCCTTATATATTTCGTCCAACTTGGCCGCCTGAGCGTTGAACCGGTCGCTGCGCATCGGCGGCAGTCCGACCCAAGCCACGGAAATATGCGCCGCGCGAAACGGCGCGACGATCCGATCGATCCTTTGCCCGTATAACTCCCGCCATTTTTCGCTCAGCGGATCGAGCGTCTCCGATCCATCCTTGAGCGGCTGCAAATCGTTAATGCCGAGAAGGACGACGACGTAGTCGATCTTGTCTTTTCCGGCGCTGAGGTCCGTCGCGGCCTTTGGCCAATCGTAGTAGTCATCGCGCACCAAACCGGATGAATCGCGCGCCCTATCGACAATCGAGACCTCCGGCCTGTCCGAGAATGCATCGCTAAGCCCATCGGCGACGTTGACGCCCAGACTGTCGCCAAGCACGTAAACAAAGAAACTTGCTTGCAGAGGCGCTCCGCCCGGCGCCCCGGGCGTACGGGTCGCTGTCGCCGGTACGAAGTCGCGCACCTTCTTATGAGGTTTTCGTGCAACTCGTTCGGCGGCCGGCGGCACTGTATCCTGGGGTTTTGCGGCGGGCTGTCCACCGAAAAGATGCATCAAAAACCCGGGAAACCCGCCATCTTCTGCGGGCGCCGAAGAGGCGGCGCCAATCAAGCAAAAGGCTGCGACAGCGATCATCCGCGCCGACCGGGCGGCCCAACGACTGAACTTGCTTTCGAGAGCCAACGACATCGGTGGCCGATCAACGACGGTCTTTCATCTGCGCAAGCAGCGCCAGGCTCGGATTTCCGTCCGGCGCGGCGCCGATCTCCTCCTGATACGAGCGCACCGCAGCGCGCAGAGTCTCGCCCGCTCGCCCGTCAATTTCCCCCACATTATATCCAAGTTTCCGCAATTGCGACTGCATTTCTCGCACTTGCGCTGCGGTGAGTTGCCGTTCATGCGTGGGCCACGCGATGCGCAACGCGCCGCGCTCGGCGATCGCATCGCCCAGCAACGCCACACCGAGCGCGTAGGAAGTCGAATTGTTGTAAGATTTTATGACGTTGAAATTGTCGGTGACGAGAAAAACAGGGCCTTTGAGGCTGCTAGGAATCAAGAGTTTCGCTTCGCCATGACGAGGGAGAGCTTCGCCATCCGCTCGCTTTACGCCCCGCTCGGCAAACGACGCAAAAGAGGAGGGCGCGGATGAGTCTTTGGCGAGCAGTGCAAAATCCTCGGGAAGGATCACCTCGTAGCCCCAGGCCAATCCCCCAATCCAACCGTGCTTGGCTAGATAGTTGGCGGTTGAGCCTATCGCGTCCGCCGAGTCCCGCCATATATCGCGTCGGCCGTCGCCGTCGAAGTCAACCGCATATTCGTTGAAACTCGATGGCATGAATTGTGTTTGCCCCATCGCGCCGGCCCAAGATCCGACCATCAGGCGTGGCGCAATGTCGCCCTCCTCAAGGATGGCGAGGGCGGCGATCAATTCGTCGCGGAAATAGTCCCCGCGATAATGAACATAAGCGAGGCTCGCGAGCGCGCGGATCACATTGTCGGAGCCTTCGAACGCGCCGTATTCGGTCTCCATCCCCCAGATGCCCATGACGACGGACTCGGAAACGCCGTACGTCTTTTGAGCCTTTTCGAGCCACGCGTGCTCCGCCGCCGCCTTGATCCGCCCGCGATCGATGCGCGAAGACGACACTGCGCTAGCGAGATATTGCCAAATCGGCTTCGCGAACTCGGCTTGGTTTTTCGTGTGGCTGACAATCCGAGCGTCGAAGGTCACGTTCTTGAAAGCGGCGTCGAATGTCGCTCGCGAAACGCCCTTGGCCTCGGCGATCGGCCAAATATCCCTCACGAATTTCGCAAATCCCGACAAATCCCTGTGTTTAGCAGCCTCGTATCGCGCTTGATGCGGCTTTGCGGCGACGACGGTTGAAGCGCCGGCCGCGGCGAACGTCAGCATCGCGCCGAACAGCAACCGGCCAACTCGAACGCACCTTTTGCCGCGTTGCGAGGTTCGGAACATCTTCATGAAAATCCCGGAATCGAATCCGCCGCCAAAACGCTCAACCGGCGAACTTGATGTCCTCTGGGCGAGGCATCGAGATGATGTTGTACCCGGAGTCGACGAAATGTATTTCGCCGGTCACGCCGGCGGACAACGGCGAGAGCAGATAAAGGCCCGAGCCGCCGACATCTTCGATCGTAACCGTGCGCCGCAGGGGGGCATGTTCACGTTGAAAACTGAACATGAATCGAGCGTCGCCAATGCCCGCGCCAGCCAATGTTCGGACCGGGCCCGCAGAGATCGCGTTGACGCGGATCCCCGCTGGACCAAAATCGGAAGCAAGATAACGCACACTCGCCTCCAGCGCCGCTTTGGCCACGCCCATCACATTGTAATTCGGCATCACTCGCGTGGCGCCGCCGAAGGTCAACGTCAACATGCTGCCGCCCGCCGGCATCATCTGCGCGGCGCGCTTGGCGATCTCGGTGAAAGAAAACGCCGAAACCACCATCGTTCGAATGAAGTTCTCGCGAGTAGTGTCGGCATAGCGGCCCTTGAGCTCATTCTTGTCGGAATAGCCGATGCTATGAACCAGGAAATCCAATTCGCCCCATTTCGCCCCAAGCGCGGCGAACACCTGGTCCACTGAAGCGAGATCTTCAACGTCGCACGGCAGGATGAGCGAAGATTTTAAGCGCTCGGCGAGCGGCAAGACGCGCTTTCCCAAAGCGTCGCCCTGATAAGTGAAAGCCAACTCGGCGCCTTGGGCCGCCAGGGCCTTCGCAATTCCCCAGGCGATCGAATGGTCGTTCGCGACGCCCATCACGAGCCCGCGTTTCCCGCTCATCAGCCCTGACATCGTTGCGCTCGCTTGCCCGGTCATGCGTCTACGTGCTTGAAAACCAGCGTCGCGTTCGTTCCGCCGAAGCCAAAGGAATTCGACAACACGGCGCCGAGTTTGACGTCGCTGCGCCGTTGGCGGACGATTGGCATATCCGCGAATTCGGGATCGATCTCGTCAATATGTGCGCTTTCGCAGATGAACCCGTTTTGCATCATCAAGAGTGAGTAGATAGCCTCGTGAACGCCTGTTGCGCCTTGTGAATGTCCAGTCAGCGATTTCGTGGCGGAAATCGGAGGGCAGGCGTCACCTGAGCCGAAGACTTTTCGAATGGCTTCGATTTCCTTGAGATCGCCGACAGGCGTCGAGGTCGCGTGCGGGTTTATGTAATCGATGCGCGGTTTGACCGTCGAGAGCGCCATCTTCATGCAGCGCGCGGCCCCTTCCCCCGATGGCGCAACCATGTCGGCGCCGTCCGAGGTCGCCCCGTAGCCTGCGACTTCGCCGTAAATTCGCGCGCCGCGGGCTTTCGCCCGCTCCAGATCCTCGAGTACGAGAACGCCGGCGCCAGCCGAGATTACGAAGCCGTCGCGATTCTTGTCATAGGCGCGCGAGGCGCGTTCGGGCGTGGCGTTGTATTGCGACGACATTGCGCCCATCGCGTCGAATAAGACCGAAAGCGTCCAGTCCAACTCCTCGCACCCCCCAGCGAAAATCACATCCTGCTTGCCCAGCAGAATCTGTTCGTAGCCAGCGCCGATGCAATGGTTCGACGTCGCGCAAGCGGAAGAAATCGAATAACTCAGTCCCTTGATCTTGAACCAAGTTGAGAGCGTGGCTGAAGCGGTCGAACACATCGATTTGGGAACCGCGTAAGGGCCAACTCGTTTCGGCCCCTTTTCACGAGTGATGTCGGCGGCCTCGACGATCGCACGAGTCGAAGGACCGCCCGATCCCATAATCAATCCGGCGCGCTCGTTCGAAACCTCGTGGGTTTCGAGGCCGCTGTCGCGAATCGCCTGATCCATCGCGACATGCGCCCAAGCGGTGCCGCCGCCATGGAAGCGCATCGCGCGACGATCCAGGATTTCCTCGGGCTTCAGGGTGGGCGCGCCTTGTACCTGACTGCGAAATCCGAGTTCGGCGTATTTGTCAGCGCGAGTGATCCCCGAGCGACCCGCATGGAGGCTGGCGACAACTTCTTGCACATTATTTCCGATCGACGAGACGATCCCCATCCCGGTGACGACGACGCGTCTCATACCACTCTCCTCGTACGTATTTGACTTTGGCCAGCCGACATCGGCTCACGATGCGCCGGGTGCGCCGGCGCCGAAGAGGCCGACACGCATGTTGGCCACATCGTAGATACGCTGGCCGTCCGCCTCCAGCCAGCCATCGGCAATCGCGAGGTTGAGCTTACCTTTAAATACGCGCTTCACGTCGACGCCGTACAAGACCTTCTTGACTGTCGGCAAGACCTGATCGGTGAACTTGACTTCGCCGACGCCGAGAGCCCGACCGCGGCCGGGAAGGCCCAGCCAACCCAAGAAAAAGCCCGTGAGCTGCCAAAGCGCGTCCAAGCCCAAGCAGCCGGGCATCACAGGATCCCCTTTAAAATGGCAGTCGAAGAACCAAAGGTCCGGTCGAATGTCGAACTCGGCGCGAACCCCCCCTTTGCCGTGCGCGCCACCCGATTCTGAAATTTCGACGATGCGATCGAACATTAGCATCGGCGGCAATGGCAACTGGGCATTGCCCAGCCCGAACAATTCTCCGCGACCGCAAGCTAGTAAGTCTTCGTAATCGAAATGGGAGTTTCTGTCCGACATAAGATTTCGGGATCCTGGAAAGCGCGTTGCGGGCCTAAGTGGGACCATCGCTGGCTTCGTAGCACAGGCCTTACGGTCTCGAAAGACACACCGCTGATTTGGCGATGATACGTCGGAGAGGATGACCGTGCTCGCACGACGTGCTAAAGAATGAAAAATCAAAGATTTTTGTGTGAGCGTGAATGTGACGGAGCCTATTCGTTTGATTAAGCCTCTCGCCCCATCGTCGCCATCGGTGATGGAGCGATGTCCGGTGCATGCCTTGCGAAATAGGCTAAGAGCCGCGCGTCTGCGCCCCACGCGCCAAAGGGTCGTGTTGGGTTGGCTACTATTTGGCAAAGGAAACCGGCATGTAACCGCTGAAATATTATTCGACGAGGCGAAATCGGTGAAGTCGCCAGTATCCATGGCGACGATTTACAATACTCTGCATCAATTCGAGCGCGCTGGATTGTTGCGCGAAATCGCCGTCGAAGGGTCGAAGGCGTATTTCGACACCAATACGCGCCCTCACGCGCATTTCTTAATAGAAGAGACCGGCGCTCTGTTCGATATTCCCGACGCCGACCTCAGTTTGGTCAATCCGCCCAACGCGCCCGAAGGATATGAGGTTTCCCGGGTCGAACTGATCGTGCGAGTTCGCCGCGCGAAGTGCAGCGTCATTGCCGCGCCCAGTCTCCCTGAATAAACCCGCCGCTCGTCACGACCACCCAGTCGCGACCGCGGCGTTCGATTCGCAATACGCGGCCCGCACTGGGCACGAGGTCGCCGGGGGCCACGGATTGCGGGCCATCCTGACCGTCTATGATGGCATAGCCGTCTCGCACGTCTACTAGCCTCAGGTTTTTGATACGGACTTTGGTCCGATCGATCGACCCGGTGGTTTCGTTGGAGACAGCCGGAGTCGCCTTGAGCATAGATACGGTCGGATTGGCGGGCGGGGGCGGTCCAACAGGCAAGAGCGTCGACGTGGCGCCTTTCTTCTCGAGCTTGTCCAGTCTGGACGTTAAATCAGAAAACCTCGCCGCCGAATCGTGGTCTATGCGGTCTCCAATCTTGTCGAGACGCGCGCCCTGATCCCGTTCGATGTGATCGATCCGCGACGAAAGCTGCGCCAATGCGCCGTTGAAATCGCGCGCCGCCGACGCACCGCTCTTCACCTCGCTCAGAATCTTCTTGAGTTCCGCAGTCTCGTCTCGGCTTCGGGACGCCTCGATGGCGTCCAGCCTAGCCTTCATCGCGCCGAGCGACTGCGCGAGACTCTGGTTTTCCTTCTCCCCTTGTGTGAGGAGCGCAGATTGCCGGTAGTGATTTGCCAGACCGGCGCCGGAGACCAGGACGAGTAAGACGAGGCTGGCGGCAAGGCCGATGGCCGTAGCGTTTCGCTTCGTCGGCGCCCCCGTCGCGTTCGCGCGCCGATTATCGGAAGGCGCCGAACGGTAGGGTGCAAGCTGCAGTCGAGGTAAATTCAACGGGAACGGGGAACCCTCGGGCTGGTCACTTTCGCCAGCTTCGATGGGCTTTTTCGGTTCAGATCGAGACAACGGGCGTTCGCCCGCCGCAGGGGCGAAGCCGTCGGCGGCGTCCAGCTCGCCTGGTTCGGCCTCTCGGGCCTCTGCCGAGCCGGCGACGCCAGTCGGTGGAGCGTCGGTGCTCGCAATTTCATTCATGTCCATGGAACCGCCCAAAGGATGCGCCGGAAAAATTTTCGACCCGATCCATGAATGGACCATTAACCAAGAGCGACGGCGCCATGATTATTTTAGGGCGAGATTTGACCGTTCGGCTTCGATCTGGACACGATTGCCTCGCGCTGACATGTTAATCGCAATCGAAAATCGCGACAGAAGGCGAAAGCAAGGGTGAGATCACGATGAAACCGATGAAGTTCGGGGTAGGCCAAAGTCTGAAGCGTGTGGAAGACGTGCGCCTCGTCTCGGGAAGTGGCCGCTATTCCAGCGACGCCTGTGATCGCGCGACGTTGCGAGCCGTTTTCGTGCGTAGCCCATACGGTCATGCGAGGTTCCGAATTATGGAGTTGGTGGACGTTCGCGCGATGTCGGGCGTCAAAGGGGTGTTTGTGGCGAGCGATTTCGCGCAATTCGGCCCCCTTCCCTGTCTTGCGCCGGTCAAGAATTCGGACGGATCGCAGACCCCGCTTAAGCCATTTCCGGTTATGTCCTCGGATGAGGTCTTCCATGTCGGCGACATCGTCGCAATGGTGGTCGCCAGCACCCTTGTCGAAGCGCGCGACGCGGCGGAAGCGATGCAAATTTCGTGGGACGAGTTGCCTGCGGTGGTCGACTCCGAGGCCGCGATAGCGCCTGACGCACCGATCGTTTTCGCGGGCGCCCCCGGCAATGTCGCCTACGACACCCATATCGGCGACAGGGCCAAGACCGACATCGTCTTTGCAGCTGCGGCGCACAAGGTCAAAATCAAGATCGTCAATCCCCGCGTCGTCGCTAATTTCATGGAGCCGCGATCGGCGGCCGCGGAATTCGATGCCGCCACTGGCCATTTTACCCTGCACACCGGCTCCCAGGGCGTGCACAACATTCGTGACATCATCGCAGGCATGATCATGAAGATTCCGCCCGCGAAACTCAGGGTGGTTACCGAGGACGTTGGGGGCGGCTTCGGAACGAAGGCGTTCGTTTATCGCGAATACCCGCTCGTGCTCGAGGCGGCGCGACGGCTCGGCCAATCGGTCAGTTGGACCGCCGACCGGACGGAACATTTTGTCGGCGACGCCCAAGGCCGCGACAACATTACTACGGCGGAAATGGCGCTCGACGCCGACGGCCGCTTTCTGGGCTTGCGAGTGGACATACTCGGCAATCTGGGCGCCTACCTTCATTTGGTCGCGCCCTATATTCCCTGGCTCGGCGCGTCGATGGCGACGGGCCCGTATCATGTCGAGGCGCTGCACGCGCGCGTGCGGGGAATTTATACGCACACGGTTCCCGTCGACGCCTATCGCGGCGCGGGGCGTCCGGAAGCGGCCTATGTCCTGGAGCGTCTGGTCGACGCTTGCGCACGGGCGATGGAACTTGCGCCTGAAGAAATCCGGGCGCGAAATTTCATTAAGCCGTCTCGAATGCCGTACCATACCCTAACCGACCGCGACTACGATGTGGGCGAGTTCGAGGCGGCGATGCGCACCTGTCTGCACAAGGCCGAGCATTCGAACTTCGCGCAACGCTTAGCGGAGTCGCGAAGGAACGGAATGATCCGCGGCTTTGGCATTTCGAGCTATATCGAATGCACGGCCTGGGGTGAGGGCGAACAAGGTTCGGTCGCGCTCGACAGCAATGGCGACTTCACCGTCCTGATTGGCACGCAGTCCAATGGGCAAGGACATGAAACTGCATATGCCCAGGTTGTCTCGCAGTATCTCGATGTTCCTCTGAACCGCATCAAGATTGTTCAAGGCGACACAGATCGCGTGCCGACCGGAAACGGAACCGGTGGATCGCGCTCCATTCCGGTGGGGGCTGTGATGGTGACGCGCGCGTCGCAAAGCCTCGTCGCCTCGCTAAAAGAATTGGCGGCCGACAAGCTCGAAGCCGCAGTGGCGGATTTGGAAATTGCCGATGGCCGCGTGAGAATTGCGGGGACGGACCGTTCAATTTCCTATCGAGAAATTGCGGCGCTGCCGGGGGCGAGCCCGGAAAAACTCAAAGCGATCGAATCCTTCGAACCGCCGAACGCAACTTATCCCAATGGAACGCACGCCTGCGAGGTCGAGATTGATCCCGAAACCGGCGTCACCAGGATCGTGAAATATACCGTGGTCGACGATTTCGGCTTCACGCTTAACCCGCTGCTCCTGGCGGGCCAGGTCCATGGCGGCATCGCGCAGGGCGTCGGTCAGGCGCTGCAGGAACGCGCGGCATATGACAAAAACGGGCAATTGCTGACGGCTTCGTTCATGGACTACGCGGTTCCGAGGGCGGACGATCTTCCTGCGTTCGACTTCGAGACCCGTAACGTTCCCTCCACTACCAATCCGATGGGCTTGAAGGGCGCCGGCGAGGCCGGTTCGATCGGATCGACCCCGGCGGTTGTCAATGCGGTCGTCGACGCGCTTTGGCGCGCCTACCGCGTAGAGCGAATCGACATGCCGGCGACTCCGTTCGCTGTATATAATGCGATATCGCAGGCCAAAGCGGGCCGCTGACCGGTGTTGCTTTCGCTGCCGATCCTGGGCGTCGCGTCGATTGCGATTTGGCTTTTGTCGGCGGCTTATCCGATCGATGAGCAAACAGCGCGGGCTTCGCTTGGCGGCGCGATGGCTGCGGTGGTGCGCAACACGCCGCAACTGATCGCTGAATATCGCGCGGCGATCGCGGAATACCTTAAGAGCCTGCCTTGAAATTGCGATTCGATGCGGTCGGCTGGATAACCCTATGGCGAACGGTTGCCTAACCCATTAGACAACCGATCGTGTTGAAGCGGCTCCTGCCGCATTAGCCCTCGGTCCGGACTCGAAACCTCCCATGCCAAATTTGATCGATGATCTCGTGCAAATGATCGAGTTCGATCAAAAGTCCGCCCGGTCCTTGCTGATCGATCTTGCCGAGCGCCTGCCTGATTCCGCGCAAGCCCGAGCATTGCTGGCGCGAACGTATCTCCGCGCTCTGGAGATCGAGCCGGCGCTGGAGACGTTTCGGGTCGCGAGCGCCCTGGATCCGAATGACGTCGGGATCCTCAACCAGATCGGCCTCTGTCTTGTGGCGCTCGGCCGCTACGACGCAGCGCTGACGGCGTTTGAGCGGGCCGGCGCCAAGCAAAATAGCTCACTGTCCCCGGTTCTTTGCGCGCTCATGCAGCACCGATTGGGTAAGATCGAAGGCGCGGTGAGAACTTACAATCAACTCATTCCCGCCCTGAAGCCCAACGATCCCGAGCGATGGCACGCGATCCGGGGACTCGGCCTGGCGTTGCGCGACGCCGGATCGCCAATTGCCGCCGATCATTGTTTCCGAGATTTGATCCGTGAGTATCGCGTCGCTCCTCGAGAGGTCGCGCTCAGCCTTGTCGAACGCGACAATTCGCTCGATTTCCACGAGTGGACGCGGCTCGCGCACAAGGACTCGTTGGCCGTCGCTTTGAAAGCGAATGAACTGATCAGCCCGAATACGCTCGCCTTTCCTGAGACGTTTGTGCTCCCGGCTGATAGGCCGGGTTTCCTGACGTTCGCCGCCAGTCGGCCGGGCGTACTCGTTATCGGCAAGCCGTTACGCGGCACTGGTGGGCAGGGTATCGTTATCACGCGCAATCTCTCGCAGATCGCGGAGCGAGATGACATTGTCGTCCAACATTATGTCGAGCGCCCGCTTCTGATCGGCAAGCTCAAATCGCATATGCGCGTCTACGGTCTCGTTACATCCGCGGAGCCGTTCCGAGCCTACATCTACCGCGAGGGAATCGTCCGGTTCGCGCCGGAGGAGTACGATTTGTCGGACCAAGGGGTGGCCAATCCCCATGCGCATATCACCAACACCGCGCGCCATCGCGGGCGATCCTCTTTGGTCATCGAGAGCGACCCGACCAAAGAAGATAGTGGCCATATCTGGAGTCTCTCGGCTTTTCTAAATCGTGCGCAAGAGAGCGGCGCCCACAAGGCGGCGGTTTGGCAACAACTAAGAGCGATGATGACGGAATTTCTGCGCGCCCTGGTCGCCGATGGATTGTTCGCGCGCCAAAGCGCCGCCTCGCCTCGCCGCGCGTTCGCCGCGAAGCTGTTCGGTCTCGATGTCCTCTTAGATGCGGACGGCAAGGCATGGCTGCTGGAGGTCCAACGCAAGCCGGCGCTCGGTGGGTCGCCGTTGGCCAATCGAATCAACGACCGGCTTTGCCGAACCATTTTTGAAATGAGCAGCGCCTGCGCGATCGACGATTCGCTGTCAGCGGAAATGATCGGCAAGCTGGCGAAAGATGCGGACACGCTGCGCAAGCGTGAAGAGGAGCTCGAAATGCGGTTCCGCGGCGAGTTCGAGCGGCTATAGGGCCGCCCGGCTATCGCTTGGACGAGGCGATGCCCGCCCCGCCGACAATTAAAGCGCAAGCCAAGGCGAGCGAAAGGGTGGCCGGCGCGAAACCGGCGGCCACCAAGACCAGTGTCGAAAGCGCCGGCGCGGCGTAAGCGGCGACGCCAAGAAGCCGGATATCGCCGTTCTTGACCCCATAATCCCAGAGGTAAAAGGCGAGGCCGACAGGGCCGAGACCGAGGCCGACGACGGCAGCCCCCTGCACGGCATTCTCCGGCCAAACCGTCGTCTCCGTTGCAAAGTGAAAAACGGTCGCGAGCAGCGCCGTGACGAGACAGAATCCCGCAACCGCTTCCGTCGGCGCGGATTTTAGCAGGCGCGACAACACGGAATAGCTTGACCAGACGAAGGCGCAGCCGAGGGCAAGTAGGTAACCTATCGTGGTCCGCCCGGAGATCGAATCGAGCCCGGCGCCGCCGAACTTATCCCAAAAGAGCGTGGCCGCCCCTCCTAAGCCCAAGAGCGCGCCGACAATCGACCGCGCGTTCAACGGTTCGCCCGGCAGCAATGCCGACATCAATACGATAAGAAGCGGCCAGAGATACGCGATCAGGCTCGCCTCCGCTGGCGGAGCAAGCCGAAGCGCGGCGAAATAAAGCGCGTGATATCCGAACAGACCTCCGACACCAACTAGCCAAACAGGCCAGGGTTGCGCCAAGGCGCCGAGCCGCCCGCGCGTCGCCGCGAAAGCGAGGCCAAGAGCGCCGCCAACCGCAAAGGTCATCGCAGCAAGCTCGAACGGGGGAACATGCCCGGAAGCCGCCGTCAGGAGCGCCAGTAGCGACCAAAGTACAACAGCGCCAGCGCCGACGAGCGTCGCCGCGCCTCGCGTTGGCGCGCTCAAGTGATTGTCCGACATTCGCCCCCCTGCTAACAATTGAGGCGGCTCAAGGGAAGCTCCGGCATGATGGACATCGTCGTCTACCACATTTTCGCGCGTGGGCGGTCGCGCGACGCGCTCGGGCTGATCAAGGCGCCGCCAGCGCATATGATCGCTCGAGTCGAACCAAAGTCGAGCGACATTTGGGGCCGCAAAGGCGAGTTCCGGCGGGCGTCAGACCCGGACAGTGCGGACTTGAGCGAGGAAGCTTTGCTGGAGGTCTTGATTGCGGATCCGGTCCGAGGTGGGTTGCAAACCGTAGAGCGCATTCACGGGGGCGCAGCTCCGTCGACCTTCCAGATGCGCAATTTATGATCAGGGCGGAACATTCGCCCCAGCTTGAGCGTCATACGCGCAACGCTGACCGTATGCGTGCCAAACACGCTTTCGCCGCGCTTCGGCCGGAATGCAAGCGTGGCGGGATAGGACGCGCGAAAATGCCGATGCGTGGGGCGGGCGCCCTTTCGATCCTCGCGATTGTCGCGACGCTCTTGGCGCCGAGCGTTGGCCACGCGGATACCGCGCCCATCGTTTCGGATTTCGCGACCGCCAGGCCCGTGATCGCCCGGCATGGTATGGTGGTCACGCAGGAGGCAAGCGCCTCGCGGGTCGGACTCGACATATTGCGACGCGGCGGCAATGCGGTGGACGCCGCTGTTGCGGTTGGTTTCGCGCTGGCTGTGACTCTGCCGCGCGCCGGCAACATTGGCGGCGGCGGTTTTATGCTGATCCATCGCGCCGACCAGCACAAGACCGTCGCCATCGACTATCGAGAAACGGCGCCGGCCTTGACGACGACGGACGTATTTCTCGACGCCAACGGCGAGGCCGATCCTTTCAAGTCGCGCTTCAGCGGATTGGCGATCGGCGTCCCCGGGACAGTGGCCGGTCTGGAACTCGCCTGGCGCAAGTACGGCTCGGGCAAGTTTACATTCGCCGAGCTCCTGGCTCCGGCGTCGAAGCTCGCTCATGAAGGCCTGACCGTTGACGACGATCTCGCCGATTCTCTGCCGGCGGTGCAGCCGGCGCTCGCGATGCATCCCTCTAGCGCACGCATTTATTTACGACCTGACCGGAGCGCTCCGGGCATCGGCGATCGGATCAAACTCGATGACCTCGCGGCGACGCTCGACGCCGTCGCCGTGAAGGGATCGGAGGGCTTCTATAAAGGACCGGTTGCGCAGAAGATCGTCGCGGCGGTGCAGGAAGCCGGCGGGCGCATGACGTTGGGCGATCTTGCCGGCTATCGCGCTGTCGAGCGCGAACCCGTGCGCGGAACCTATCGCGGCCACGAGATCGTCTCGATGCCGCCGCCCTCGTCCGGCGGCGCGCATGTCATTGAAATTCTGAATATTCTGGAGGGATTTCCGCTTGCGGAGCAAGGGCTCAATTCGGCCGCGACGATCCACGAAATGGCCGAAGCGGAAAAGCTCGCCTACGCCGACAGGGCAAAATACCTCGGCGATCCTGACTTCCTGAAGATTCCGCTGAAAGGTCTGACTTCGAAGGCCTATGCGAGCTCCCTGCGCGCGACCATCCAGCCGGATCGCGCTCGGCCCGGGCGCGAGACGATGCCAGGCGTTCCGCAGCGTTACGAAAGCGATCAAACGACGCATTTCTCTATTGTGGACGCTGCCGGCGACGCCGTCAGCAACACATATACGCTCAATTTTTCCTATGGCAGCGGGCTGGTCGCGGAAGGCACGGGCGTACTGCTGAACAACGAACTCGACGATTTCGCCGCGAAGCCTGGCGCCGCCAACGCCTATGGCCTGCTAGGCGGCGACGCCAACGCGCCCGGCCCGAACAAGCGCCCGCTTTCATCGATGAGCCCAACCCTGGTGTTCAAGGATGGCCAACTGGAGCTCGCCACCGGCAGCCCCGGCGGCTCGCGCATCATCACCACAGTGCTGCAAATCGTCCTCGACGTGATCGATTTCGGGCTCAATGTCGCGGAGGCAGAAAATGCGCCGCGGGTCCACGATCAGGGCTTTCCCGAGGAATTGAGGATCGAGCGCGGCATTTCGGCGGACACTGTTCGCCTGCTCGAAGCCATGGGGCACCATGTCGTCGTTCGCGAGAGCATGGGGTCGGCAAATTCGATCGCACGGACGAATGAAGGCGTGCTGACGGGCGCATCCGATCTTCGCCAACGCGGCACTTCGGCGGTCGGCTATTGAGGCGTCTTTCTCATCTCCATTCGTTCGTGCGATAAGCAGCGGCGAAATGAGTGGAATTTTCCGATGAGCCGTTATTGGAGCGCGGTGGCGCGCGGACTGACCCCTTACGTGCCCGGCGAGCAACCGCGTATCGCCGATCTCGTGAAATTGAACACCAATGAAAGCCCGTTCGGTCCGTCGCCGCAGGCGCTCGAAGCGATTCGCGCCGCGGCCAGCGACGACCTTCGACTCTATCCCGATCCCGAAGCGACGAAACTGCGCGAATCGCTTGCCGCTTACCATGGGCTTGGCGTCGATCAGGTATTTGTCGGCAACGGCTCCGACGAGGTGCTCGCGCACGCCTTCGTCGCTTTGCTGAAGCAGGAAGCGCCGCTGCTGTTTCCCGATGTGACCTACAGTTTTTATCCCGTCTATTGCCAATTATTCGGTATGGCCTACGAGACAGTGCCGCTCGATGGCGAAATGCGTGTGCAGGTCACGGACTACCGGCGACGCGCAGGCGCGATCATCTTAGCGAACCCGAACGCGCCGACCGCGATCGCGTTGGAGCGCGCGGAGATCGCGAAGCTCGTCGGCGAGCGCATGGACGTACCCGTTGTGATCGACGAGGCCTATGTCGATTTCGGGGGCGAAACGGCGATCCAGCTGATCGCGAATCACCCCAATCTGTTGGTCGTGCGGACGATGTCGAAATCGCGCGCGCTTGCGGGATTGAGGGTTGGTTACGCGCTCGGTTCGGCGGAACTGATCGAGGCTTTGCGCCGGGTGAAAGACAGTTTCAACTCCTATCCGTTGGGGCGTCCCGCGCAGGCCGGTGCGATCGCGTCCGTCGATGACGAGCCGTACTTTCAAGCGGGCCGAGCCGCCGTCATGCGCGGTCGCGAAGAAATGACCGCCGGCCTCGTTCGCCTGGGCTTCGACGTGTTGCCTTCGGCCGCGAATTTCGTATTCACGCGCCATCGCATTCGCGGCGGAGCCGATCTCGCGGCTGCGCTCCGCCAACGCGCGGTGCTGGTGCGGCATTTCGATAAGCCGCGCATTGCGGACTATCTGCGCATCACTGTCGGAACGGACGATCAAATCCGTCGTCTGCTCGCGGCGCTAGCGGGAATACTTGGCTGAAGCAAGCGCGCGTTCGTGCGAGCTGGACCGTTACTGCGCCGCGATCGCTCCTGGGAACACGACTTCCACCAGCGTGCCGTGGTCCTTGCGGCTTTTGATCGAGAAATCCGCGTGGTTGGCCTCGACGAGCGCCTTGGTCAGCGGTAAGCCGAGCCCCGAGCCTTCGTCGCGACGTACGCCAGGTAGGCGTTGGAAACGCTCCATGGCTAAGCTCAGCTCATTTTCGTTCATGCCGACGCCGGTGTCGCGGACGCGGATGACGGCGTGATTCGCCTCGTCGAGCGCGGTTGAAACGATCACCTGTCCGCCTGGCTCATTGTATTTCACCGCGTTCGACATCAGATTGAGCACGATTTGACGCAGAGATCGTTCGTCGGCCATCACATTAGGCAACTTGTCGTATAGGGACAGTCGCACGATTATTCGCTCGCGCGCCGCCTGGGGTTGCATCAAGATCACGCATTCGCGGATGATCCGGTTGGCGTCGACCGGCGCGAACTCCAGTTCCATCTTGCCGGCTTCGATCTTGGAGAGGTCGAGCAGGTCGTTGGCGAGGCTGACGACATGTTGCCCCGAAGCGTGAATGTCTTTGACATAATCCTTGTAGCGCTCGTTTTCGATCGGACCGAAGCGTTCCTCCATGATCACCTCCGCGAAGCCGAGGATCGCGTGGAGCGGCGTACGAATCTCGTGGCTAACGCTGGCGAGAAACTCCGTCTTGCGGACGCTCGCTTTTTCCGCCGCGTCACGCGCGCTCTCAAGTTCTCTGCGCTCGGTGCTTTCGCGCGTCAGGTCTCGAAATAACGCCCCAAAATCACGCCTATCGCCCGATGCGAGGCGGCCAAAAGCAAGTCTTATGGGAAACGTTCGACCTTCCCGATCGCGCGCCATCAGCTCGACGCTTTCGTCCCTACTCGCGCGAGTTTCTTCTCGCGCCACGCGGTCGAGCAACGCGGTCGCCTCGCCTTGGCTGGCCGGCGCCAGCAGCATCAGGAAGCTCTCGCCGGCAACCTCCTTTTGATCGTAACCGAACAGCGCTTCGGCGCGCGAACTGAGCCCAAGAATGTGGCCCAAGGCGTCAAGGCGAACCATTCCATCCGCCGCGACGTCGAGCGCCGCCGCGAAATCTCGCGCGCTGGCAGCTTGGATTTCGCCAGCGCGGCGCAGGGCACGAATTTCCGCCTGATGTTCGGCTTCATAGGCGCGACGCACCGCGAGCAGCGTCGCGGGTTCGCCTTCCCAACGGATCGCGCGCGCCTGCGCATCGACAAGGATTAGTTCGCCGCTGGAGGCCACCATCGTGATGCCCTGATCAGAGTTCTCCGGCGCTAGGACCGATGGGTCGCGACCGCGGAAGGCGGCGTTCAGTCCGTCTGCGTCGCGAAAGCTCGCTAGACTTTCGAAACCGAGGAGATCGAGAAGCGTCCGGTTGAGGTAGCGCGGCTCGCCGTCCTGCAGCACCAACGCCCCGGTAGGGAGCGCATCTAGCAACGCCGCGAGATCATGCGCTTCGGGCGGTGAGTTCGAACCTGCTCGCTCGACGACGCCCGATTGCTTCGCCTCCGACCGTCGGTCGGTCGGAGGCAGAGTGGGGTCACGCGCCTCGGCGCGCGGATTTCGACTCTTGACCCCCAATGCGCGGGCGATTTCCCGGAACGCATCGCGCTCTTGGGAACTCAATTCGACCGCTCGGCCGTCGCGCGGAGATTCCGGTTCGCTGGGCGGGTTCGCCAGCACGCCAAGCGCGGTCGGACGTATCGGCACGACGTTTGGGGAGTTCGCTGGCGGAGCGAGGCCCGGTCGCAACACGACGATTTCGGCGCCTTTGGCCACGACTTCGTTGCGAACGTCCTCAGGCGACTGCGAGTTTTGCATGGTTTGTGGGGCCGCAATAAGTCGATCCGCGCCGAGCGATGGTTCCGGAGCCGAGCCTACCGCTAGCGGCGTCGGGGCCTCCACGACCTCGACCGTTTCTCCAGAGAAAACACCAAATCCGCGCAATCCCGCGAACTGGCGTTCGCGATCGACATAGGGCGCGCCCGAAATAAACGCCACATGTGCCAGTCCTTTCCCCGGCATCGGCCATTCGATCCGAAGACCGGTGAACGTTTTCCCGACCGCGAGGGCTTGCGACCACAAATTTGCGGCGTCGACGCCGACTCGCGCGCGCAGGCTATCGAGCGTTTCGGCCAACCGTGGCGCATTTGCGCCCAGTCTCGCGTCGAGGGCCGCGTCGCTCGGCCCGAACCGGCCGTCGCGATCTAGCGACCACAAGAAGCGCACGGCGGTCCCCGGCGCCGCAGTGCTCGGGCGCGGTGATTCAACCTTGCGCGTAGGCGCGATGATCGGGCGGGCGACTAGGCCGGCGGATTCCAAAGCAACGAGCACAAATTGCGCTTCATCCGCGCGCTCGCCGAGGCGCACGCAGAGCGCCGACATCGTGACCGGCTGCCGATCGGCGAAGAATCGAAGAAGTTCGAGGCGTGGTGCGCAATTCAACGGAAGATTTCGCGCGAGATGCCGCAGACGAGCCGCGCCCGGGCATTGCGCCCGGAAATATAGGGCGTCGAGATCCGCGAGGCCTTGCGCGCCCGCTTGCCTCAAAGCTGCGGGAGTTGCAAATATTGCCTGCGCCGGGTCGCCCTCGGCCACAATCAAGGCGTCGCCGCGAGCCAACGCGGCCGCGAACGGGCCCCCGGCGAGCAGCGCGGCGACTTGGGCGATGTTGATCTGCGTTCTTGCGCCGACGGTCATGTTCCCCGCAGTTCGGATCGCGTTCGCTCCCGCATTTCAGTCGGGCGCTTCAGCGGTCAGCATCCTTAGCAAATCCTTAAGGCTTTCGCTTGGATTTCGCCAAGACTTGTTCCGAGCGAACCGCCGACAAGGTTAAGAGAATTGTTGCAGCGCAAAATTCATGTTGCGTTGCAGCAATCACCGTGTTAGATTCATTACGAGCCAAATAGGTTGGAACTCCAGGGAAAGCGAGACTCAAAATGGCCAACGCTCCGTTTGAAATCCCTAACGAGCTTCGTGATTTTGCCGAACGTAGCGTCGACCAAGCCCGTAAGGCGTTCGAAGGATTTGTTGCGGTCGCTCAAAAGGCCGTCGACGCAGTCGATAACTCAGCCAACTCGGCGCAAAACAACGCCAAGTCCGTCGGCTCGCATGTGCTCGGGTTCGCCGAGCAAAATGTGAATGCGGCCTTCGACCTCGCCCATAAACTCGTTCAAGCCAAAGACCCGCAGGAGGCCTTCGCTCTGCAGAGCGAATACTTGAAGAAGCAGCTCGGCGCCTTGCAGGAACAGGCCAAGGAGTTTGGCGCGATCGTGCAAAAAGCCGCCACTCCCGGCTCAAAATAATTCCAAGGCGCTTCCCTTACCGTTCGCAATTTGAAGAAGAAGGACATCACCATGGCAACCGCCCCAAAAAAGACCGCCGCCGCCGCCGTCGAACCCGCTTCCGCGTCGCTCGCGGTCGCACCGATGGCGGAAGTCTCGAAAATATTTGAGGCGCCCGCGGCCAATGTAACGGAGTTGCAGGACAAAGTTCGCGCCCTCGTCGAAAAGGGCCTTTCCGAGACCCGCGCCAATTATGCCAAGGTCAAATTGGCTGCCGATGATGCCTCCAACGCGCTCGAAGCCAGCTACGCCACCGCCAAGAGCGGCGTCGCCGAGCTCAACGGGAAAGCCATTGACGCTCTTCGCGCAAGCGCCGAAGCCAATTTCGACTTCATGAAGGCGATCCTCGGCGTCAAATCCCCGACCGATCTACTCTCGCTGCAAAGCGACTTCGCCCGCAAGCAGCTGGAAATGCTATCCGGTAAGTCCAAGGAGATCAGCGCGCTCGCGCAGAAAGTCGCCAACGACTCTGTCGAGCCGATCAAGGCTCAAGTCGTCAAGACCTTCAAGGTTGCGCTCTAATACGCAATATTGGAACGCGAAGCGTCTCCTCCCTCGCTTCGTGATCTCGCGCCGCCCCGTCGGGGCGGCGATTATTTCGTCTAAGCCTCGACGAATTCCTTGCGCTCGATCCCCTGCGCGTAGAGCAACGCCGTGAGGTCGGCGTGATCGATGCGCGCGTCGGCGGCCGCAGCGACCTTGGGCTTGGCGCGATAGGCGACGCCGAGACCAGCTTCTCCGAGCATCGCGAGGTCATTGGCGCCATCGCCGACCGCGAGCGTCTGGCTCGGAAGAAGCCCGAGTTGGCGCGTTAGTTCGCGCAACGCGGACAGTTTGGCATCCGCCCCCAGAATAGGTTCAAGGACGCGGCCGGTGAGACGCCCGTCTGCGACCTCAAGCCTATTAGCGCGGTGAATGTCGGCCCCGATCCATTTTGCGACGACGCCGGTGAACTGGACGAAACCGCCCGATACGACCGCTACATAACCGCCGCGCGCGCGCATTGTGGCGGCAAGCGTCCGCGCCCCTGGGTTTAATCGAATTCGCTTGGCGAGAACGTCGTCAATGACGCTCGCCGGCAAGTCTTTCAACAGCGCCACGCGCTCGCGCAAAGCCGAATCGAACGGCAATTCGCCCCGCATCGCGCGTTCGGTGATCGCGGCGACATGCGCGCCAATTCCAGCGACGGCGGCGAGTTCATCGATGCACTCCTGGCCGATCAGCGTCGAATCCATGTCGGCGACCAGCAGCTTCTTGACGCGACCTTCCAGCGGCTGCACGACGAGATCCGCGCCCTCGCTTGTCGCCAGCGGCGCCAGAATCTGCCGCGCGCGTCCGTCGTCGCGGAAATAGAGGTCCGCCGCGACGCCCTCTTGGAGCCATCGCCGGGCAAGCCCACCGCCGAGGGCTTGCGCGGCTCGCGCTATCAAGGCATCGCTTAGCGTCGACTTGACGGGGTCAACGATAAAGGTGGCGACGGATTCGGGCGACGACATGAGTATTCCGACCAAGTTGGGAAGCGGCGATTGAAAATTCGTGCGCTCCTCATCGCAGGCCCGACCGCCAGCGGCAAGTCAGCCGTCGCTTTGGCGCTTGCGCGCCGATTTCACCTCGAGATAGTCAACGCGGATTCGATGCAGGTCTATCGCGATCTGAGCATTCTGACGGCGCGCCCCGCCGCCGCGGAGGAGCGCCTCGCGCCGCATCGGCTGTTCGGTGAAATCGACGGCGCCGAGAACTTCTCGGTCGGGCGATGGCTTGAAGCGGCGGGCGCGATTCTGACTAGGGCGACCCGGCCGCTGATCGTCGTCGGGGGCACAGGGCTCTATTTTCGCGCCCTGACGCAAGGCCTCTCGCACATTCCTGCTGTGCCCGGGGATTTGCGGGCGCGTATTCGCGCCGAGGCGGAGGGCGTCGAAACGCTTTCGCTGCATACGCGGCTCGCCGAGCGCGACCCGGCGTCGGCGGCGCGGTTGCGCCCAAGTGACCGCCAGCGCGTGCTGCGGGCGCTTGAAATATTCGCCGCATTCGGCCGTCCGTTGCTGGACTTTCAGAGCGCGCGCCAGCCGCCGCCGCTCGCCGCCGGCCAATGGACGGGACTGTTCCTTACTCCGGACCGCGCCGCGCTCAATGTCCGTATTGAAAGCCGCTTCGCCGACATGCTGCGCGACGGGGCGCTCGGCGAAGTCGCCGCGCTCGTCGCGCGCGGCCTCGACCCGGCGCTGCCAATCATGCGCGCCCACGGCGCGCCGCATTTGATCGGGTATCTGAACGGCCGGATTTCGCTTGCCGAAGCCGCCGCGCTTGGGGTGCGCGACACCCGACAATATTCCAAGCGGCAATTCACCTGGGCCCGACATCAGATGTCCGACTTCGCCTGGGTCGCGCCCGGCGACGCCGAAGCGTTAGGGGCGCAACGGCTCGCCTTTCTCTGAATCGACCTATGCGATAAAAGCGCGGATGGCCCCTCGCAACCTACCTAAAAAAACGCCCGTCCTCGACGCCGCCCGTGAGGAGCGCGCGCGCCTAGCGGTCGAGCTCGCCGAGCATGACCGTCGCTATCACGCCGAGGACGCGCCGGTCATTTCAGACGCTGAATACGATCGGTTGCGACGCCGCTACAATGAATTGGAGGCCGCGTTTCCGGTTCTCGCCGCCGAACATTCGCCGGCCGACAAAGTCGGCGCGGCCCCGAGTGAGAAATTCGCCAAGGTCAAGCACGCGGTTCCCATGCTGTCTCTCGGCAACGTATTCGAGGATGAGGAGGTTATGGAATTCTGCGCCCGCGTGCGACGATTTCTCGCCCTAGCCGAGGACGCGCCGCTCGCGGTCGTCGCAGAGCCGAAGATCGACGGACTTTCTTGCTCACTGCGCTACGAGCAGGGCGAGCTGACGCAGGCGGCTACGCGCGGCGACGGCTACGAAGGTGAGGACGTCACAGCCAATGTGCGCACGATCGACTGCATACCCCAGCGCCTGCACGGATCGCCGCGAGTATTCGAAGCGCGGGGAGAAATCTATATGGCGCGAGCCGATTTCGAGGCGCTCAACGTGCGCCAAGTCTCCGCCGGCAAACCGAGCTTTGCCAATCCGCGCAACGCCGCGGCAGGCTCATTGCGGCAGCTCGACCCCCGCGTAACGGCCGAGCGACTGCTAGCTTTTTTCGCTTACGCTTGGGGCGAAACGAGCGAACCCGTCGCCACCACGCAACATGGCGCCATCCAGGCCTTCCATCGCTACGGTCTGCCAACCAATCCGCTGACCAAACTCTGCCACAGCGCCGAAGAGATGCTTGCTCATTTTCGTAGTATCGAAGCGAGGCGGGCAGAGCTGCCCTATGACATCGACGGCGTCGTTTACAAAGTCGATGATCTCGCCCTGCAAGAGCGACTCGGCTTCGTATCGCGCAGCCCGCGTTGGGCGGTCGCGCATAAGTTTCCAGCCGAACGGGCGACGACCGTTGTTGATGCGATCGAGATCCAGGTCGGGCGCACCGGCGCGCTGACGCCGGTCGCCAAGTTGAAGCCCGTCAATGTCGGGGGCGTCGTCGTTTCCAACGCGACGCTACACAATGAAGACGAGATCGCGCGCAAGGACGTGCGCGTTGGCGATACCGTAATCGTGCAGCGCGCTGGCGATGTGATCCCGCAAATTGTCGATGTGGTCAAAGACGAAGCGCACGAACGGCGCGAGAGATTCACCTTCCCGCATAAGTGCCCCGTCTGCGGTTCGGCGGCGGTGCGCGAAATCGACGAAAAGACCGGCATGGCGGACGTCGTGCGCCGGTGCACAGGGCGCCTCGTCTGCGCCGCGCAAGCGGTGGAGGGCCTCAAGCATTTCTGCTCGCGCAACGCCTTCGACATCGAAGGCCTCGGCGACAAGCAAATCGAGTTATTTTTCAACGAGGGTCGGATCAAGACGCCTGCCGATATCTTCACGCTCGCGGCGCGTGACGGCGTTGGCGCACCGCCGCTGCGCGAATGGGAGGGTTTCGGCGAGACTTCGGCGCGCAATCTCTTCGCGGCCATAGAAGCGCGGCGTTCCGTCGTCTTCAATCGCTTCTTATATGCGTTGGGCATTCGTCATGTCGGCGAGACCAACGCGCGTCGACTTGCGCGCTACTTCCAAGATTTCGATGAGTTGCGCCGGGCGGCGCGCGCGCCGGGCGCGGTTGAGACGCTCGGCGGCATCGAAGGCGTCGGGCCGGTTGTCGCCGAGGCGGTCGCGGATTTCTTTGCGGAGCCGCACAACGAGGCTGCGATTGACGCATTGCTGGAGCAAGTGACGATTGAGCCCATGGAGGTGGTCGTCGCCGGGCATCCGCTCGCGGGCAAGACCGTCGTCTTCACCGGATCGCTCGAGCGCATGACGCGCGACGAGGCGAAAGCCCTCGCCGAGCGGCTTGACGCCAAGGTGTCGGGATCGATCTCCGCCAAGACGGATCTCGTCGTCGCGGGGCCGGGCGCGGGATCGAAGTTGACGAAAGCGCGGGAACTCGGCGTCGAGACGATCGACGAGGAAGAGTGGCTGCGGCGCGCCGGTCGTGCCTCCTAAGGGCGATATAGGTCGGCGCGGGTCGGCGGCAGACCAACCGGACCCTTAACACGCTTCGAGGCGAGCGTCTGGTAGAGCCCGCAATTGTTGCGTTGAAAGACGATCGAGCAGGCGGCAAGATAGGCGAGCCAGACGCGCGTCTTGACCTCGCCGACTTCTGCGACCGCTTCACCGTAACGCGCGCGAAGCCTGTCGTGCCAGAAGCGGCATGTGCGTTGATAATGTTCGCGCCAGCCTTCAACATCGTGAATCTCGAAGCCGTGAAGCTCCAGATTGGAAATCGTCCGGCCAAGATGATCGAGTTCGCCTCCGGGAAAAATATAGCGGGTCAAAGCCGCGAACTCCGGTCGCTTTTTGCCGCCGCGCGCGGCCGAACTCTTGCCTGGCCGCGTGATCGCATGATGCAGATAGAGCCCGCCCGGCTTCAGCAGGCGATGCACGGTCTGAAAATAGGTCGCGAAATGGGAGACGCCGATCGCCTCGAACATGCCGATCGAGCTGATCTTGTCGAACCTCGCCTCGCCTTCGAGCAAAGAATAGTCGCGTAATTCGAAAGTCACTTTGTCCCGTAAGCCGAGACGTTCCACCTTTTCGCGCGCATAGGCGATCTGCTGTTCCGAGAGTGTCACGCCGACGACCGTTACGCCGTAATTGCGCGCCGCATGACAGGCGAGCGAACCCCAGCCGCTGCCGATGTCGAGCATCGTCTCGCCCGGCCTCAAGCGCAATTTCCGGCAGATCATGTCGAGCTTCTGTATCTGCACTCGGTCGAGATCGTCGCTCCAATCATGGAAATAGGCGCAGGTGTAAACCATTTCCCTGTCGAGCCAGAGCGCGTAGAAAGCATTAGAGACGTCGTAGTGGTAGGATATGTTCTTTTGGTTTTCGCTCTGGCTGCCGTCGCTTTCTCGGTCGCCGGCGATCGATTCTAGTGGCCACGGCCCGCCGCGCGGGGTGAACAGAAAATTGGCCGCGGTCCACAATGCCCTGATCTTACTCAAGCGGCGCGTCAGTTGTTTGGTTTTGCCTTGCGGACGTTTCTGGACGAGGTCGAAGATACCGCCATTGACGATGTCCAGTCGCTTGGCGGCCCAAAGATTGGCGAGCGTGGCGATCTTGGGCGAGCGCAGGAGGCCCGCGATAGCGCCCTCGTCGGCAACGGCGATCGCCAGCGCGTCGCGCGGCCAATCGGAGGGAACCATCGAATCGTCCCATAGACGAAAGCCGAATTGCAACTCCAAGCGCTTGTGGGCGTCAGCGAGCAGCGCCCTCGCGCTTGACAGACGACGTTGGCTAGCTCCCATTTCGAGGGCTCCTGGAACAATGTTCGTTGCGCCCCGATAGACCTTTTTCTATGGGATGGGAAAGAGTATCGATAGCTGCGCTCGGCGCATGCGGCCCAGCTACGAAAACCGGACCGACGGATCGCGCATTGTCCCATAACGCCGCCAGCCTCGTCGTTCATTCCGCCGCGCCCGGCGACGTCGAAGCGATTTACGCGCTCGAATGCGCCGCCTTCGTCACCGATCGGCTTTCGCCGCGGTCGATACGCCGAGCGGTCGCGGCCCCGCACCGCCCGCTAATTGTCGCCAAATTCGGCGACAAACTTGCGGGCTATGCGCTGGTCGCACTTCGTCGCGGGGGGAAAACGGCGCGCATCTATTCCATCGCGGTCGGCGCCGCCTATTGCCGGCGCGGCGTCGGCGCCGAATTACTGCATGCCGCCGAGCGCTATGCGCGCGCCCATGGCGCACGCGCTTTGCGGCTGGAAGTCCGCTACGACAACATCGGCGCCATCGCCCTCTACGAAAAACGCGGCTACCGGCGGTTCGGTCGGTACCCCGGTTATTACGCCGACGGCGCCGAGGCCATACGATTCGAAAAGCCGCTGGCGCCTGCGTGAGGCAAGCCGGAAGCGCGCAGAAATCGAGATCGACTAGGCGCGGGTGGGTTGCGTTCGCGCTGGGGTCGCCGCATTCTCCCGCCGCGTTCGGGCTCGGATGATTCGCCGTCTATTGACGCCCGCCCTGTTGCGTCCGGCCAAGGAGCCGTTCGGTCGCATGATTGAGACTCGGTTTTTCCGACCGCCGCATATCGAAGTTCCCGGCGCGCGAATGGGAAACGCGCGATGACCGGATGGGTCGTTCTCGTCGATCAGGCGCGCGACTTTCCCAATGCGGAGACGCCGCACAAAGTCATCACGACCAGCGACTATCTCGCTCGGCCGAAATTGTTCGGGGGCCCCGGCCGTCCGAAAATCATCAATCTTTCACGATCCTACAACTACCAATCGAAAGGCTATTACGCTTCGTTGCTCGCAGAAGCGCGCGGCCATCGCATCATCCCAACTGTCGAGACGATGCTGGAACTGCGCGAGCACAAGCTCTACGAACACGCCCTGCCCGACTTGCAGGAAGACTTGAGTTTCGCCGCGCACCGCGCGCGCGCCAGCGAAACGACGACATTCGACCTGCTTTTCTGCTTCGGTCTGACACAGGATTCGCGTTTCGAAACTTTCGGCCGACTGCTGTTCGACTGGTATCGCTGCCCCGCGCTTGAAGTGACGATCACGCCGGGCAAACGGTGGAAGATTGACCGTCTGCGCGCCCGCCCGCTCGGAAAGCTCGGACCCGAGGAGGCGGCGTTTTTCCGTCTCGCCCTCCAGCGCCATACCGAGCGTGACTGGCGCAATCCGCGCGCGCGGGCGGTGGCAAAATATTCGCTGGCGGTATTGCACGATCCTCAGGAACAATTGCCGCCCTCGTCGGTCGAAACGATCCGGTATTTTCAACGTTTCGCCGAGCGTCATTCGGTCGATGTCGAGCTGCTTACCAAGCGACAACTCGCGGAACTGGCCGAATTTGACGGCCTCTTCATTCGCGCGACGACTTCGATCGACGACTACACCTACCGTTTTGCGCGCCGCGCTTTGCAGGAAGGTATGCCAGTTATTGATGATCCGGTTTCGATGATACGTTGCACGAACAAGGTCTATCTGCACGAATTGATGGAGGCGCACGGCATTCCCATTCCTCCCACCGTCATGCTCGCAGAGGACGAAGATCTCGCGAAGGCCGAGATGCAGCTGGGTTGGCCAATGGTGGTGAAAATCCCCGACGGATCATTCTCGCGCGGAGTGCATAAGGTTGCTGACATGCCGGAGCTAAAAAAGCTGACCGCCGAATTGTTCGAGGACACCGACCTTCTACTCGCGCAAAAGTTTATGCCGACCGATTTCGATTGGCGTGTCGGCGTGCTCGAGGGCGAACCGTTGTTTGTCTGTCAGTATCAGATGGCCAAGGGCCATTGGCAGATCATCAAGCATGGTCCAAATGGCGCCAGAGAGGGCGGCTTTCGGACAATCGCGATTGGCGATGCGCCGCCGCGCGTGATCGACATCGCGCTCCGAGCCGCGCGGGCGATCGGCAACGGTTTGTATGGCGTCGACATCAAGGAGGCGGGCGAAGCTGTCGCCGTCATCGAGGTCAACGACAATCCCAATCTCGAGCACGGCGTCGAGGACTTGGTCGAAAAGGACGAGGTGTGGAACCGCCTGCTCAAATGGTTCATCAAGCGGATCGACGCGTAGCGCGCCCCCTTTGCGACCGCACCGGACTAAATGGGATGCCCGTAGATAACCACGGGCAGGCGCCCATGCGGCTCAGTCGAGCGATTTTTCCCAATGTGAATAATCCGCGGTCCCGAGGAAACCCAGGTGCGCTCGGGCGCAGGAAAATAGGGCGCCGGCGCGACAATGATCTGCGGCGCCGTCTCGGGGGGAATTTCGGTCGCGGCATAGTCCGGGCCGAGGTTATACCAGTTACGATCGCCTGGACCGCCGCGCCGGTCGTGGTGGAAATGACCGAGGTGCCCACCTTTTGGCGCGAAGCCAGCGTGATGGAAGCTATGGGCTTGCGAAGGCGCGGCGCTCAACGACGTCAGAGCGAGAACGCCGAGAATACGGCCGAATACATGCATGGTGAAACTCCCACGATGAGGCGGCCTCCTCGCCAAGCAGTCTAGCGTCGGCGGCGCGCAAAGGGAAGCGCCGCCGACCGCCGCAGGGAGACCTTCACATCGTCGGAATGCTGAAATTCGCGCCTTCCTTGACGCCCGATGGCCAGCGCGAGGTCACGGTCTTGGTCTTGGTGTAAAACCGGAACGCATCGGGGCCGTGCTGGTTGAGATCGCCGAAACCGGATCGCTTCCAGCCGCCGAAGGTGTAATAGGCCACCGGCACCGGGATCGGCACGTTGACGCCGACCATTCCGACCTGCACTTTCGTGGCGAAGTCGCGCGCCGCGTCGCCATCGCGGGTGAAGATCGCAACGCCGTTGCCGTATTCGTGATCGTTGCAGAGACTGAGCGCCTCGTTATAGGTCGAAGCGCGCAGTACCGACAGAACCGGGCCGAAGATCTCTTCCTTGTAGACGCGCATGTCCTTGGTGACATTGTCGAACAGGCTGCCGCCGAGATAGAAGCCGTTCTCGTAGCCTTGCATCTTGAAGCCGCGGCCATCGACCGCCAGGCGCGCGCCTTCTTTGACGCCAAGGTCGATGTAAGATTTCACTTTATCGAGATGCGCGCGCGTCACCAACGGGCCGTAATCGGCGCTGCCGTCTGTCGAGGGGCCAACCTTGAGCGCTTCGACGCGCGGGATCAGGCGGCGCACAAGCTCATCCGCCGTTTTCTGGCCGACCGGCACCGCGACCGAGATCGCCATGCAGCGCTCGCCCGCCGCGCCATAACCAGCGCCGATCAAGGCGTCGACCGTCTGGTCCATGTCGGCGTCGGGCATGACGACCATGTGGTTCTTCGCGCCGCCGAAGCATTGCACGCGCTTGCCGGCCGCCGTACCGCGCGAATAGATGTATTCGGCGATCGGCGTCGAGCCGACGAAACCCACGGCCTGAATGTCGCGGTCGTCGAGGATGGCGTCGACCGCCGTCTTGTCGCCGTTGACGACATTGAGGATGCCGGGAGGCCCGCCGGCCTCGATGAAGAGTTCGCCAAGGCGCATCGGCACGCCGGGGTCGCGCTCGGACGGCTTCAGGATGAAAGCGTTGCCGCAGGCGATGGCAGGCGAAAGCTTCCACAGCGGGATCATCGCGGGGAAGTTGAAAGGCGTGATGCCGGCGACGACGCCGAGCGGCTGGCGCATCGAATAGATGTCGATCCCCGGGCCCGCGCCGTCAGTATATTCGCCCTTCAACATGTGGGCGGCGCCGAAGCAGACCTCAAGAACCTCGATGCCGCGCTGTATGTCGCCCTTGGCGTCGGGAATGGTTTTGCCGTGTTCGCGCGCGAGAACGTCAGCAAGTTCATCGGTGTTCTTGACGATGAGATCGTAGAATTTCATTAGGACGCGCACGCGTCGTTGCGGATTGGTCGCCGCCCACGCCGGCTGCGCCGCCTTGGCGTTCTCGACGGCGGCATGCATCTCCGTCTCGGACGCGAGCGCCACCGTGCCGCGCACGGAGCCGTCCAACGGCTGAAAGACCTCGGCCGTGCGCCCTGAATTTCCCGGGACGTGCTTACCACCGATAAAATGCCCGTAATGGATCATGTTTCGCTCCCGTAGCTCGGTTTCCGGGCCGGTTTATGCCCTAGGCGTTCCTGCACAGCAATCAGCTGGAATGCGCAACATGTGTGCGAAATTGTGCTAAGCTGAACTAATGAGGCCTCTGTCCCCTACGTTCACCGAGCCGCAGATGGATTGGGATAATGTTCGCGTCTTTCTCGCCGTCGCGCGCGCCGGACAATTTGTCGCGGGCGCGCGGCGGCTGGGGTTCGATCACGCCACGGCGAGCCGGCGCGTCGGCGCGCTCGAGGCGGCGCTCGGGGCGAAGCTGTTCGACCGGCGCACCACGGGCGCGCGCCTGACCAGCGCCGGCGAGCGCTTTCTCGTCGCCGCCGAGGAGATGGAGAGCGCGTTCTTGCATGCCCAGGCCGAGGTCTCCGACATCGATGTCGAATTGACCGGCGAAGTGCGTATCGGCGCCCCGGACGGCTTCTCGACCTATTATCTCGCGGCGGCGCTCAGAAGCTTCGTCGAAAGGAACCCTGCCTTGCGCATCCAGCTTTCGCCGCTGCCGCAATTGACGCATTTGACGAGACGCGAGATCGATCTCGTCGTCGGACTGGACAAGCCAGAGGTCGGGCGCTTCGTCGCGCGCAAGCTCACCGATTACACGCTCGGAATTTACGCCAGCGCCGCCTATCTGACGTCCCGCGCGCCGCCTGAAAACATCGCGGAGTTGGCCGCGCATCGCTTGATCGGCTATGTCGAGGAATTCGCGTTTTCTTCGGCGCTCGACTATGTGCGCGATCTCTATGGCGGCGCGCCGTCGCATTTCGAATGCGCGAGCGCGGTGACGCAATTAGAGGCATTGCGCGCGGGCGTTGGCCTTGGCGTCGTCCACGATTACATCGCGCGCCGATTTACGGATCTCGTGCGCGTGCTGCCCGAGCGTGCGGCCTCGCGCGCCTATTGGATCGTCACACATCAGGATACTTCGCGGCTCGGGCGCATTCGCGCCGTTCACGAGCATCTCGTCGCCAGCGTCGAGGCGGATCGGGGGATATTCGTGAGAAAACGCGGAGCGGCTAGCGGCTGAGGCGTAGGCTCGCCCAACCTTCGAGGTCGATGCGCTCGCGCAGGTAAAACCCCTGTCCGCGCCAAGCGGCCAGCACGCCCGGCACATCGGCGTAGAGCAGGCCCGACACGATGGCGTCGCCATTTGGCGCGGTCACCGCCGCCAGCGAGGGGGCGAGCAGGCGCAGGGGCTTGGCTAAGATATTCGCGAACACGACGTCGAACGGAGCGCCGGCGCGAAGCTCGCGATTTTCGACGCCACGCGAGCCCAGCGCCTTCGCGTATTCACCGACATGGTTGAGGCGCGCGTTCTGGTTGGCGACCTCGACCGCGACGAGATCAATGTCGCCGAGCCAGACTTTACGTTTAAGAACTTTCGCGGCGGCGATCGCCAGAACCCCGGCGCCGCAGCCGACATCGAGCACGCGGAAGGGGCGACGACGTTTCAACAGGCGGTCGAAATGCAGGAGACAACCGCGCGTAGTGCCGTGATGGCCGGTGCCGAAGGCGAGTCCGGCTTCGATCTCGACGCCGATGTCGCTGGGGCCGACTTTCGCTCGGTCATGCGCGCCATGCACCAGAAATCGCCCCGCGCGCACCGGCGCGAGGCCGGCGAGCGCATTGGCGACCCAGTCGGCTTTATCCGTCAGGCCGAATTCGACTGCTTTTGCCGCCTCCGCGCCCGCAGCGGCTTCGACGAGGTCGCGCAAAGCCTCCTCGTCGGGCTCGAAGCCAAAATAAGCCTCAACCTGCCAGGCCTTGCCGCCGCCCGGCCAAGGCGTTTCCGTCTCGAACGCGGTCGAGGCCGCCTCAGCGGGCTCGAAACTCTCAACGATGAGGTCGGCCACGGCGCGAGCGCGCGCCTCGTCGATGGTCAGGCGCATCACATGCGCGGCATTGTTGGGCGGCAGGCCTTCGAGCATAACGGGATTCCGGGTTGACCTCGGGTCGGCGCCCCTTTAGCGCGAACTTGAGGCATGGGTATAGCCGCAGCCGCATTCGACGAACGCGAACGAGCGCGCCGTGGGTCGGCCGGGAAGAGACATTTCGCCGGCCTTGCCCCGTTGACACGAGCCGATGGGCACTTAAAGCAAGGCGACCCGCCGGCCTCGTCGCAGGGCTCGCGACGATGGTCGTGCGGCGGTCCCATCGAAGGAACCCCCATGTCCGCCGAAGCGCTTCGCGCCGCCCTCGACGTCTCCAAGGCCTGGCCTTTCGAGGAGGCGCGCAAACTGGTCGCGCGGGTCGAGAAAACCGGCCAGAAGGAAGTGCTGTTCGAGACCGGCTATGGCCCTTCGGGCCTGCCGCATATCGGCACGTTCGGCGAGGTCGCGCGCACAACGATGGTGCGCCACGCCTTTCGCACGCTCACCGACGATCGCATTACGACGCGATTGATCGCGTTTTCCGACGACATGGACGGGCTGCGCAAGACGCCGGACAATATCCCCAATCGCGAAATGGTTTCGGCCAATCTGGGCAAGCCGCTGACGGAAGTGCCCGATCCGTTCGGGCAGTACGAAAGCTTCGCCGCGCATAACAACGCGATGCTGCGCAAATTCCTCGACGGATTCGGTTTCGAGTATGAGTTCGCTTCATCCACCGAATATTACAAATCGGGCCGCTTCGACGCGGCGCTTCGGCATATGCTCAGGCGTTTCGACGCGGTGCAACAAATCATGCTGCCCTCCTTGCGCGAGGAGCGCGCCGCGACCTATTCGCCGTTTCTGCCGATCCACCCGGTCACGCGCGTCGTCATGCAGGTGCCGCTGATTGGCCTCGACGCGGATAAAGGCGCCATCCGCTGGAAAGACCCGGAGAGCGGCGAGGAATTCGAGACGCCGGTAACCGGCGGCCATTGCAAGCTGCAATGGAAGCCCGATTGGGCGATGCGCTGGTACGCGCTCAAGGTCGATTACGAGATGGCGGGCAAAGATTTGATCGACTCGGTCAAACTTTCCTCGCAGATTGCGCGCGCGCTCGGCGCGGAGCCGCCCGCCGGCTTCAATTACGAACTGTTCCTCGACGAAAAGGGACAGAAGATTTCGAAGTCGAAGGGCAACGGCCTCACCATCGACGAATGGCTGACTTACGCCAGCCCGGAAAGCCTTTCGTTGTTCATGTTTCAGAAGCCGACCGCGGCCAAACGCCTGCATTTCGATGTGATCCCGCGCACGGTTGACGATTACCTCGGATTTCTCGACGCCTATCCGCGCCAGGAATGGAAGGAACGGCTCGGCAATCCTGCTTGGCACATCCATTCGGGCGCACCGCCCGCGCCGGAGACGCTCGCTCACGGCGCCGAGGGACAAACAAGCGTCTCGTTCGCAATGTTGCGTAATCTCGCCACAGTGGCCAACTCCGACAATCCTGCTGTTCTCTGGGGGTTCCTGAATCGCTATGCGCCCTCGGCTTCGCCGCAGAATCATCCGCGGCTCGACAAGCTCGTTACATACGCCGTCCGCTATTTTCGCGATTTCGACGCGCCGAAGAAGCGCTACCGTGCGGCTGACGCGATCGAACGGGCGGCGCTGGAGAGCGTGTCCGCCAAGCTCGCAGCTATGCCCACCGAGGCGAGCGCCGAAGATGTCCAGCACGCGCTCTACGACATCGCGCGGCCGATACCGCGCTATCAGGATCTCAACGCCAAAGGCGCGACGCCGGAGCGTCCCGGCGTTTCGAACGAGTTCTTCAACATGATCTACGCGATTTTGCTTGGCGAGGAGCGCGGGCCGCGACTTGGCTCGTTCATCGCGCTTTATGGTCTTAAGGAAACGCGCACCTTGATCGCCAAGGCGTTGGCGGGGGAGTTCCTGCCCAAACCCTCAAGCGCCTGAACTCGAACTCATCAGCAGGGCGACGCCGAAAACGAACACGAGCAGCGCTGCCGCGAACTCGAAGCCGCGTGCGATCAGCATCACGCGCGAATCTTCCCCGGCGGCGAGGCGAACCGCGACGTCCTTCGCGAATACCGCCGCAAAGGCGAGCGCGCCGGTCGTCAGAGCGGTGCCGAGCGACATCGCGAAGGTAGCCGCGACGCCGGCGAAGAACAAATTCTGCGCCAGCGCGAACACCAGCACCAGGATCGCACCCGAACAGGGGCGCGATCCCGCTGCGATCACCGTCGCCACCGCGCCGCGCCAGGAGAATCCTTCATCGAGCGCGCTAGGGTCGGGCGCGTGGGCATGGCCGCATTCGTCGGCGACGATGGCGGCGTCGCCGGGCGCGAACGCTTGGAAATTCGCCGGCGTCAACGTCGCGGCGCCCGGTCGCCATGGCGCGCCGGGAAACAGCGCGCCTCCGGCGATGTTGGCGCGCATCGCGAAGAAGCGCCGCAACGCCAGGATCAGGGCGCTACCCTTGCGCCAGACGAGCCAAAGGCCGATCGCGGCGATGCCCGAGTAACTGGCGACGGCCAGCGCGTCGGCCAGACGATTCATCGCGCCGGAGGTCGCGTTGAAAATAACGGCGGCGACGCCGACCAGCGCCACCGCGACGAGACCTTGCAATATCGCGGCGAGAAACGCGAGCCCGACGCCCCGCCTCAACGCGCGATCATTGGCCATCATGTAGGACGCGATGACGGCCTTGCCGTGACCTGGTCCCGCTGCGTGAAAGACGCCATAGGCGAAGCCGAGGCCGATTAGACCCCAAAGCGCCGTGGGGTCGCCCGAAATCGCCTTCAGATGCGCGGACATCATGTGAGTGAGGGCGGATTGCTCGCTCAGCAGCCAGCCCGTTACGCCGCCGCTTGCGCCGCCTCCGCCTTCGCCACCGCCGACTGCGAACGGCCGGTTCGTCATGGCGGCGAATGAGGGCGCCACCGTGCAGAGCCATAACATCGAAGCGGGAGCGATCGCGGCGGGGCAGACGGCTTTCATCTTCATGGGCAGGCAATGATGGCGCGGCTCGCCATCTTGAAGCCGAAATTGGCGCCCGGCGCCAGTCCGCTGAAAAACGATTCGTCGAGCGTCTTTTTATCGTTGCTGTCGAGCGACTGCGGTTTGGCCAAAGAGACGGAACAACCTGTTGGCGCGGACTTCAGGGTCACGCCGTCCTTGTCGTCATATTCGAAGTCGATGAAATATTCGGGATCGGCGACGAACAGCGAAGCGAATCGGCCGACCGACGCCGGGGCTTTCAACGGCAGCACGACATGGAAGGCGACGAGGTGATCTGGCCGCTCCTCCATCCAATATTCCGTGACTGGCGCGAACTCGGCCGCCTTGCCGTCGAGCTTCAGGGTGGTGAAGTAGCCGATCTGGGCGAGTCCGCCCGCGTTCTCCTGTGCGAGCGGGGCGAAAGTTTCGCGTTTGACGAGTTCGCCCGGTTTGGCGAGTCCCTGGGTCGCGAAGGACGAATACATCTCGTCGAACACCCAATCGTGGACCACCGACATCACCTTGCCGTTAGGATCGAACAAGATTTGGCTGCGCACCGTCACCCAGACATGAGGATGCGCGCTCGCGGGAGACGACACTGCGAGCCACGCGCAAACGCCCGCAAGAGCGTTCAAAACTCGACCCTTTAGATCCGAACTTCGAAGGCTCATTGGTTCGGCGCTCCCAAGAGAAGGCGCTTCGCGGGCGCCGAAACTCCCTGCCGGGCAATAGCGGCGTCAAAGTGGCCGCGGTCAGAGTTCAGCCTTCGTTTAGGTAATCGGCGCAATTTAATCGGATGGCGCGTTGCGTTTGGCCATTCGCTTTTGCAGCTTTCATCTTGCTGCCCCTGGCGGGCTGCGGATGGATCGAGCGCGCCGAACGTCCCGCCTGGCGCTCTCAGGCCGAAAACGTCTGTCTCGCAAAGGGATTGGTCAAATTCTCAGCGTTCGTCGAGCCGCAGCCAGAGATCAGCGGCCCCGGCATTTGCGGGCTGACGCACCCGTTCAAGGTTTCCGCGCTCGCAGACGGCGCCGTTAGGCTAGACAAATCCGTGACCATCGATTGCCCGATGATTTCGGCGTTGGAAGATTGGCTCGCCACAAGCGTTCAACCGGCTGCGATGGCGCGATTGGGGTCGCCGATCGTCGGCATCGAGGCCTTCGGGGCCTATAGCTGCCGTTCGATCGACAACATGGCGGGCGCGAGACTTTCCGAACATGCGTTCGGCAACGCCTTCGACGTCGCCGGATTCAAGCTCGCGGACGGTCGCGAGATCGTCATCGTGCGCGACTGGAAGAAGTCGGACACCCAGGAATCCGCTTTCCTCCATGAAGTCCAAGCGGGCGCCTGCGGGCGTTTCACAACTGTGCTCGGTCCTGGCGCCGACGCCTTTCATTACAACCATTTTCATCTGGACTTAGCTATGCACGGCGCGACCGACTCCGGGCCGCGCCGCTATTGCAAACCGCTGCCCGCCCCCAATCTCTCGCCCCCGCCGGCACGGCCCGATGGCCTGCCACCGGCCCCCGATGTCGAGGAACCACAGGATGTCGCGCGGCTGCGCGCCGCGCCGCGATTCAGCGCCGGACCGCTCGCCTTGCACGGCCCGGACGGCGCGCTGCCGCCACCCCTGGAAACCTTCGCGGACAAGCCTGCGCCGCCTCTGCTGCCTGAGGAATGGCGAGCCGAGGTCGATAATCGGCCGACATCCTCGGTCACAGTTTCGCAGGACGATTAGGCGGACTGCCGCGAGTTTACCCTTCCTCGACGAGGTCAAGTCCGTGTATGCCGTCGCGGCTCTCGACCTCAATAACAAAGGCGTCGGGATCGGCGGTTAGCGCCTTGCCAAGGCGGGTCTCGGCGTCCGCGTTCCCGATCCATTCTGCGTTATGGGCGCGAAACCAGCGCCGCTCACCTGCCAATTTTTCATCCGAAGGCCCCGGGGCGAACAGTGCGAGTTGTCCGTTCAGGCGATCGACCAGCACGTAGATCGCGCCAGCTTCGGCCGCGCCGCGCCTGCGCAACACGGCGGGCCGGCCTTGGACCGTGCTGCGGCGCAAGTACGCCGCGACCCAGATGTCGGATCGGAGCCGCGCGGAAATCAGCGCGCCGCCTGCGAGGACGCGGCGGCGGCAATCTGTTTGACCAAACGCGGCGTGATTTCGGTTGAGACAGGCAGACCGTGCGATTTCTCGAAATCTCGTAACGCCACGAGGAATTCCGACCCCGAACCGCCTGATTTCAACGCGTAGCCGAGGCGAATGAGCCCGGCTTGCGCCGCAACGGTCAATTTTTGCGCTTCTTTGCTAGCGCCGCCGCGCAGGATATCCGCGATCGGATCGGAGGCGCGAGGCGCCGCAGTTGTGCCGGCGCCGAGGCCGATTGGGCGCGCCGGCGGCGGCGGCGCCTCAGTGAGCGCAGGAATAGGCGCTTGCGCCGCCGGCTTGGAAGCGACGTTCGGTGTCGGGGCCGAGACGGTCCCGAAAATCGGCGCGGGGTGGCGCTCATGTTGGAAAACGAGCGCATTGACGACGATACCAGTCATCGTAGCGGCCAGCGCGGCGCTTGCGTAGCCGCTAGCGCGCCTCGGCAAGACACAGCGCAGCAGCGCCCAGGCGGTGGCGACTCCGAGCTTTCCCCCACGTCCGGCGGGGCGCGACAAAACTGAATCATAGCGCATTCGCGCCAGCGCCTCAGGCAATCTTCTTCTCCTGTCCCGGAAGGGATTGCGGCGTCGCCCCCGGGCCGCGCAGCGTAGCGAAAGTCTCCAGACGCGGCGCGCCGACGCTCGCCGGCTTTATATCGCGGCAATCGCGCGGCAGGATTACGGTCACGCGCGTGCCGATGCCCGGCTCGCTTTCCAGAAGCAGCGTTCCGCCGTGCAATCCGACGAGTCCGCGCACCAGCGACAAGCCGAGGCCCGCGCCTTCGAAACTGCGGTCATAGCTCGAACGCACTTGATAGAACGGATCGCCCAGCCGCGGAAGATCCTTGGCGGCGATGCCGATGCCGGTGTCCGCGACGGTTATCCGGATCGAAGCCCCGTCGGCGTCGGCGCCGACAACGACCCGCCCGTCCGGCGGCGTGAACTTCACGGCGTTGGCCATCAGATTCAGGAGAATCTGCCGACATGCCCTCTTGTCGGCGACAAGTTCACCGACGCCGGTTGGCGGCGTCTG
This sequence comes from Beijerinckiaceae bacterium, assembly GCA_037446355.1. Lineage (GTDB taxonomy): Bacteria > Pseudomonadota > Alphaproteobacteria > Rhizobiales > Beijerinckiaceae > Roseiarcus. The sequence goes on from JBBIIT010000002.1 coordinate 115,487, forward strand.
CGAAAGGGAGATCCGGCCGGCTTCCGCCTTTAGGCGGAGCATGTCGCAGCAATCCTTGAGCAAAGGCTCCAATTCGAACGGCTCGGGCAGGATTTCGAACTTGCCCGCTTCGATCCTCGAGGTGTCGAGGACGAGATTGACTACGGAGAGCAGATGCTCGGCGGACGAGTGGATAATGTTGGCGTATTCCGTTATGCGCGCCGGTTCGGTGGGCGCGAGCTCCGGATTGCCGAGGATTTCGGAGAAGCCTAGAATTGCGTTCAGCGGCGTGCGCAGTTCATGGCTCACATTGGCGAGCAGCCGATCCTTCATCGAAACGGCGATTCCGGCCTCGGCGCGCGCGATCTCGAGCCGTTGTTCGATGTCCTTCAGCTCCGTAACGTTTCGCGTGATCGAAACCAGCGCAGTGGCGTCCGCCGCGCCTTCGCCCGAATCGAGAACCGGCAATTTGCGAACGCGCACTTCGGCCCAGGCGAACCTCGGTTCCCCGCCGCCCGCAATAGCCCCGTCGCAGCGTAGGCGAACGACCGTCGTCGTCGCCTCTTCGCGATAAGTGGCTTGGCTGATCGCCTGGAGGTAGGCCGGCCGGTCAAGGACGTGCAGCCGGTTGAAAAATCCGCCACCCAGCAGTTCGGTCGAGGCGACTTCGAAAAGACGAAGCGCGTCCTCGCTCGCAGTTAGAACCTGGCCATCGCCATCATGGTGCATAACCAGCACGCCAGCGGCCTCCGACAGCGCGCGATAACGAATGGAGCTGGCGGCGGCGACTTCTCTGCGCGCTTTGCGATCCTTGTGCACGCCGTAAAGAAGGAAAGCCCCGGCGGCGGCGAATAGAGCGGCGACCGTAGCCAGAGTTCGCGCCTCGAGGTCGATTGTCAGTAGCCCTAGCGATCGCGCCAAAGTGAACACGATCCAGACCAACGCGGGCGGCGCGAAGCCAACCAGCAGCGCCAACGCCGAAAACGGCGCCTTTTCCTTTCGGCCCGCCGACTCGGTCGGTTGGCGTTGCGATGCGATCATGGCGGACATCGTCCGGGCCACCGAGCGCCTGTGCTTTTTAACAGCGAAAACCAATTCGAAGCTCCACGACCCCTCGGGTCGATTCCTGGCTGCGACGATCCCAGTCCGGTCTTAAGGTTAGGCTAAGAATTTCGACCTTGCCCCGTAGGGGTGGGAAATCGCGGCGAGGGAAAAGCGTTGATTCGCGTTATGGTTGATAAATGGTTCGTCGGTGTCGCGCACATTGCCTCAACCAGAGCTGAATTCGATCACTCCAATTCGCTCGATGTTTTCGACCGCACCTTCAGCCGTATCGATTAAGTTCGAAACGGCCGCGCCTGACGGCGGCGCGCGACGGAACTGCGAACATGGGCTTCCTAGGGAAATCGGTGTTTTGGCTCGGACTCGTCTATTCCGCGATGCCATTCGATGCGCCCAAGGCAAGACTCGATCTGACCAGACTCGAATCTTCGATCTGCGCCGAAGTCGGCGCCGGTCAAAATTCGGCCCCGAGCGCCTACCGAGCCGCCCTTGTCACCGGCTGCGCCGCCTCGTTCGCTGCGGCGCCACGCAATCCGACGCCGGTCGCCGTTCCGCCTCCCGCGCGCGCCGTGACGACGCGCGGCGGTTCGGCGTACACGCTGAGCCGGGCCGACAAACTGCCGCCCTGGCTTGGCGTCGCGAGCGCCGAGCGCAAGAAGCGGCGAACGTCGAGCTAGCGGCGACCTCCCGCCAGGGGCTATAAGCGTCTATCGCATTGCCCGAGAGAAGTACGCTGACCGACATTGCCTCCATTCGCGACGACTTCGCGCTGCTGCCGGACTGGGAGGACCGTTATCGCTACGTCATCGAACTCGGTCGCACCCTCGAGCCGCTCGCCCAAGCCGAACACGACGACGTCCACAAGGTGCGCGGCTGCGTCAGCCAGGTCTGGATCGTCGCGGCGAGCGGCGCGAACGCGAAGGGCGAGCCGATTTTACATTTTCGCGGCGACAGCGATTCGCATCTCGTGCGTGGCCTCGTCGCGATTGCGATCGCGCTCTTTTCCGATCGCACGCCGGGTGAGATTCTCAACGAGAATCCGATGGCGACCTTCCGCGAACTTGGCCTCGAACAGCATCTCACGCCGCAGCGCTCCAACGGCGTGAGGGCGATGATCGAGCGCATCCGAGCGGACGCGCGCGCCGCGAACTGAAGCGCCGCCTCACCAAATCTTGCTGACTTTGTATCCCGCGGCGCGCGCGAGTTCGACGAGGCCGTTGCGGCCGGAAAGATGCAAGGCTCCGACAGCGATGAAGGCGCCGCCCTGCTCGAGCAGCGGAGAGGCGCGGCGCAACATGAGCTCATTGCGCCCGACCAGAAGCAGGCGCGTGAACTCCATCTCGGCTTTTCGGTCGTCGACGGTCAATTCGGGAATTGCGTCAAGGAGCGCAATGGCGAATGCCGGGCGCTTCTGCAAATAGAGACTGAGCAAGGTGGCATAGCCGTCGTCGTTGATCTGCGGCAAGCGGGCGCCGGCGCGCAGCAGTTTGGCCGCTAGATCGTTCGGCGTCGTCGAAAGCGTCTTGAGCTGCTCGTCGACGCTTTCGAGCGCGACTATGGGAAGATGGCGCGCCTTGCCGGTCTCGGCGATCAGTTGATCGACTTCAGGCAGGCCTTCTCGCGCCCCCTCGGCTTCGCAGGCCGGCAGCGCCGTCGCCACCGCCAGGAACCAGAGTTTCAGATGATGCGCCATCGTGCCCGGCAATCCGTGGGCCGCCACGAACGCCTCGACCGCGCCGATCTCGGGAGCGGGGATCGCTTCGGCAATCGTGTCGGCGTTCGGCGAAAGCGCCGCGCGCAACATGCCCGCGCTGAGATCGACTTGTTCGGACGCGTCGAAAGGGCCGCCGAGTTCGGTCGCCACCGCCTTGGCGTCCTCGATATATGTGGCCGCGGCGCGCGCGAGCGCGACCGCCGTCGGCTGTGTCGAGTGAATTGTGCCGTAGAAATAGGAAGGCGCTAGTCCCTCTTTCTCGATCTTCCAGAGCAGTCCGTCGCCGTCGGTCAATTCGTCGGCGTGCGCGGCGAGATCGGGCTTGATTTCGGCGCTCCGCGAGAGATCGCGCCCCTTGCAGACAGGCGTCTCGTCGGCGCGCGCCGGGGCGAGCGCGAGCGCGCAGAACACGAGGAGAAGCGCCGGCCAACGCGTCATTTTGTGATTCACAACTTTCGCAGCGAGACCTGTTCGATGCGGTGGCTCGCACCCTTGATGAGGCGCAAGCTCGCCCGCGGGCGAGTCGGCAAAATATTTTCGCGCAGATTCACGAGATTGATGCGCCGCCAGATGTCCCGGGCGGTCGCGACGGCCTCATCGTCGCCGAGATCGGCGAATTTGCGAAAGAAACTTTTGGGGTCGCGGAACGCGGTGTCGCGCAGGCGCATGAAACGCTCGATATACCATTTCTCCAGCAGTTCCTCGCTTGCGTCCAGAAACACCGAGAAATCGAAGAAATCGGAGACGAACGGAACTTCCCTGCCTTCGCGCGAAAGCCGGTTCGGCAACAATACGTTGAGCCCCTCGACGATCAGGATGTCGGGTCGATCGACGACGACCCGCTCGCCCGGCACGACGTCATAGACAAGATGAGAATAGACCGGCGCCATGACGTTACGCTCGCCCGCCTTCACCGCCGCGAGGAAACGGATAAGCGCCGTTCCGTCGTAGCTTTCGGGAAAACCCTTGCGTTCCATAATGCCGTCGAGGTTCAGCTTGGCGTTGGGATGCAGGAACCCGTCGGTGGTGACGAGCTGCACCTTCGGCGTGTTCGGCCAGCGCGAAAGCATCGCTTGCAACACGCGCGCGGTGGTGGATTTTCCGACAGCGACGGAGCCGGCGACGCCGATGATATAGGGTACCTTGCCGTCGACCGCGCCGAGGAAACGCTGCGTCGCTTTGAACAGCCCTTGCGTCGCGGCGACATAGAGTGCGAGCAGGCGCGAAAGCGGCAAATAGATTGCGATTACCTCGTCGATCGAAATCGGATCGTGATTCGATTGCAGCTTGCGCAGATCGTCGATCGTCAGCGTCAGTTCGGTGTCGGCGCGCAGTGTCGCCCACTCGTCGCGCGTGAAATGACGATAGGGCGACGCGAGATCGGACAGCATCGGCTCGCCGGTTTCAGGCATTGCAAGCTCCGACGAAAGTCACGAACGAGAGGGCGTTTGGACTCATGCGCGGCGCGAGGCCTTTTCCTGATGTCCGCTCCGCGCCGTGCGGCGTTCGAGCTCGATCATGACTTGGGCCAGGGTCACGTTGCGCGCGCGCAGCATCACCAGCAAATGATAGAGGACGTCGGCGGCTTCGGCGGTGAGCGCGACATCGTCCTGCGCGGAAGCGGCGATGACCGCCTCGACCGCCTCTTCGCCGAATTTTTTCGCACAATGGATCGCGCCCTTGTCAAGCAGGCTTCGGGTGTAGGATTGCTCCGCGCTCGCCTCGGCGCGCCGGGCGATCGAGCGGGAAAGATCGTCGAGCGAAAACACAGGAACCCTCCCGATGGACGGCCTTCGCGCCGCGCTCCTATTGTGACGGCCAATCCGTCTAATGTCGAGAAACCCCGATTGGCGCGCGCTCATCGCTACGGGCGCCGCGGGGTCGGCGACAACGGAGATCGGCTCAGTTTGACGAATATCAAGGCTGCGGCGGCGCCTCCAAGCATGATTGCTCGATGACAGACGCTGAGCTTATCGCACGCTACGATGGACGCGCGCCGCGCTATACGAGCTATCCGACCGCGCCGCACTTTTCGCCGGCGGTAGGGTCGCAAGTTTATGCGAGCTGGCTGGGCGAATTGCCGGCGGAAGCTGCGCTTTCTTTGTATCTCCACGTGCCATTCTGCGATCGTCTCTGTTATTATTGTGGCTGTAATACCAGCGTCGTTCGGCTCGAAACCTCGCGACGGGCCTATGCGGCGCTGCTTGAGCGGGAAATTGCCCTGGTGGCCGCATTTATCGGCCGCCGCGCGCGCGTCAGCCATATTCATTGGGGCGGCGGTACGCCGACCAGCCTGCCCGGCGACTGCCTGACCGCGATCATGGCGCGCATCCGCGATCTCTTCGCTGTTGACGCTGGCGCCGAAGTGGCGATCGAACTCGATCCGACGGCGCTGCCCACGGATCGCCTCGAGGCGCTGGGCCGGATGGGTGTGACTCGCATCAGCCTCGGCGTGCAGGATCTCGAACCCTCCGTGCAAGACGCGATCGGGCGCCGCCAGTCCTACGAAGAGACCGAGGCTTGCGCGGTCGCGGCGCGTCGGCTCGGCGTCGGTTCGCTCAATCTCGACCTCATCTACGGCCTGCCGCTTCAGACCGAGGAAAGCGTCGCCCGAACGGCCCGGCGGGCGCTCGATCTTGGCGCCGACCGCGTTGCGGTCTTCGGCTACGCGCATGTGCCGTGGATGAAAAAGCACCAGGCGCTGATCCCCGAGGAGAGCCTTCCCGGGGCGCTCGCCCGTTTCCGACAGCAACGCGCGATCCATCGCGTACTGACCGAGGAGGGCGGCTATGTGCCCGTCGGCCTCGATCATTACGCTCGGCCCGACGACGCCATGGCCCAGGCTGCGGCCGCGCGCAATTTGAAGCGCGGTTTTCAGGGTTACACAACTGACGCGGCGCCGATCCTGATCGGCTTTGGGGCGAGCGCCATTGGCGCGCTGCCCAAGGGTTACGTGCAGAATGCGCCGACCGCCGCCGCCTACGGCAAGGCGATCCAGTCGGGCGGCCTCGCCACGGTGCGGGGCGTGGCGCTGCGCGGCGACGATCGGCTCCGTCGCGACGTCATCGAGCGGCTGATGTGCGATCTCGAGGTGGATGTGGTCGAACTTGCGCGCGCACACGGCGTCGATCCCGCGCCGCTATTGCGCGACGCTGGCGGGCTCGCTCGTTTCGAGCAGGACGGACTCGCGAATTGGGACGGGCGGCGGGTCGCGATCACCGAAAAGGGGCGTCCGTTCGTGCGCTCCGCAGCCGCTCTGTTCGACGCCTATCTCACCGCGACGTCCGACGATAAGCCCAGGCATTCGCGGGCAGTTTGAGCCTCACGCCCGGCGGTCGCCCGGAATTGGCTCGAATTTTCGATTTCTTCGCCCACTAAGCCTTGCCCGCTGGGGTCGGCTTCTCTATAAGCCCGGCTTCGCGCCGTTTCCGACACCCCTGGAGGCGAGGCGCGACACATCAAAGGAAAATACCATGGCAGCGATCAAAGAACTCGCGGCCGTGACGCGTAGCGGGATAGGCAAGGGGGCCGCCCGCTCCGTTCGTCGCGAAGGCCGCGTGCCCGGCGTCATTTATGGCGGCGGCGAGAAGGCGGAGCCGGTTTCGGTCGATTTCAAAGATCTGAACAAGCTCATTTACGCCGGACACTTTCTCACCACGATTTTCGAGCTCGATCTCAACGGCCGTAAGGAGCGCGTGTTGCCGCGCGACTACCAGCTCGATGTCGTCACCGACAAGCCTGTTCACGTCGACTTCCTGCGTCTGCGCCCGGGTTCGAAGGTGCGCATCGCCGTTCCCGTCCACGTCGTGAATCGCGAGGCGTCGCCGGGCCTCAAGAAGGGCGGCGCTGTCAATCTGGTGCTGCACTCGGTCGAGCTGCTGGCGCCGGCCGACAGCATCCCCGAGGCGATCACGATCGATCTTTCGGGTCTCGACTTCCACGATTCGGTCCACGTTTCGGCGATCAAGCTGCCCGAGGGCTGCCGCCCCTCCGACTCCAAATCCGACTTCACGGTTGTGACCATCGTTCCGCCGACGGTCTATCAGGAGGAGGCCCCGGCCGCCGCCGCCGCGACCTCGACCGCCGCTCCAGCCGCCGCCGCCGCGGCGGCCCCAGCGAAAGGCGCCGCGGCTGCTCCGGCCAAGGGCGCCGCCGCTCCGGCCGCGGCCGCCGCCAAGCCGGCCGCCAAGAAGTAACGCGCTTAAGCGTCCGCGCGTTGACCCGTCCGCCTCCCCAGCGGGCGGGTCTTTTTTCAGGAGAGCGCATGATCCTGATCGCCGGCCTGGGCAATCCGGGCGCCCGTTACGCGAAGAACAGACACAACATCGGCTTCATGGCGATCGAGGCGATCGCCGCCGCGCATCGCATCGGGCCCTTCCGAGCGCGATTCCAGGGTCTCGTCGCGGACGGCCCGCTGGGCTTGACGCGCGCGGCGTTGCTGATGCCGCAGACCTATATGAACGAATCCGGCCGCAGCGTCGGAGAAGCCATGCGCTTCTACAAACTCGACCTGAAACATGTCGTCGTCATTCACGACGAACTCGATCTCGCTCCGGCCAAGGCGAGGGTCAAGATTGGCGGCGGCAATGCCGGTCACAACGGCTTGCGCTCGATCACCGCCCATATCGGCAATGATTACAAACGGGTGCGCCTGGGCATCGGCCACCCCGGCGACAAGGCGCTCGTATATCCTTATGTGCTTGGCGATTTCGCCAAGTCGGAGATGGTTTGGGTCGAGGCGCTGTGCGACGCGGTCGCGCGCGCCGCCGATCTGCTTGCGCGAGGCGAGGACGCCCAGTTCCAGAACAAAGTGCACTTGGCCGTCGAGGCGGCAGGCTTTGGCAAAGCTGAAGCTTGACGCGGCGGGCTCGCGCCAATCCGCGGGAAAGGGCGCCTATCGCGGCGCAGCGCGCGAGCCGAAAATAGCGGAGCCGACCCGCACGTGAGTCGCCCCAAGTTGCACCGCGAGCGGCCAGTCCGCGCTCATGCCCATGGAAAGGTGTTTAAGTCCGTTGCGACGCGCGATTTCGCCGAGCAGTGCGAAATGCGGCGATGCAAGCTCCTTCGCCGGCGGAATGCACATCAGGCCCTCGATATCGAGGCGATGGACGTTTCGGCAGCGGTCGAGGAAGCGGTCGGCCTCGCCCGGCAGGATTCCGGCCTTCTGCGGCTCCGCGCCGGTGTTGACCTCGACCAAAAGACGCGGCGCCCGCTCGGCCCTGTCGATCGCCGCCGCGAGGGCGAGCGCGATCTTCTCGCGGTCGACAGTCTGGATGACGTCGAAGGTTTCGACCGCCTCGCGCGCTTTGTTGCTTTGCAAAGGGCCGATCAGGTGCAGTTCGATTGACCGGCCGATCTCGCGGGCGCGGGCGCGCAGATCGTTCCATTTGGCCATCGCTTCCTGTACGCGGTTCTCGCCAAAGACAGTCTGACCGCCGAGCGCGACCGTCGGCCAGACCTCGTCGGCGCTGAACGTCTTGGAGACCGCAATCAGAGTCACGTCGGCAGGGGCGCGGCCGCAGTCGCGCGCACGCGACGCCAACGCCTCGCGCAACTGCGCGAGGCGCGGGACCGCGCCCAGGATGTCGATAGGATCGGTCTCGGTCATTCTGCGCTCCGCTCTCACGCTTGACGCCTCTTCCCCCTTCCCCTATAGACCCCGGACCCTAGACGCCAGGGTCGAATTGGCGGGTCGGCGGCGCTTTTTCCAGGCGTTTCGTTTTCCCTCGATTCCTCCCGCGTCCGCGCTCCGTTTTATTGAGGATACCGATATGTCGCGCCGTTGCGAACTGACGGGCAAGGCCGTCCAGTCCGGCAATAATGTCAGCCATTCCAACCGGAAGACGCGCACGCGTTTCCTGCCGAATCTCTGCCAGGTCACGCTGATTTCGGACGCCCTTGGCCGTTCCGTCCGCTTGCGGGTCGCCGCGGCGGCGTTGCGCTCGGTCGAGCACCGCGGCGGTCTCGACAATTTCCTCGTTAAGGCCAGCGATACCGAGCTATCGCAAGGCGCGGTCGCGCTGAAGCGCGAGATCGTCAAGAAACGCGCCGAAGCGGAAGCGCAGAAGGCGGCCTGACCGCCTTTCCACGCGTAAGAATTTGAGCCGACGACGTCTCGCGCCGTCGGCTTTTTCGCGTTTCCGAAGGCGGCCTTTCGCCCGCGCCTCCGTTTCGTCTAATCTCGTTCTGCAAGATCGGGGAGATGGACGCCATGGCCGGACACGACAGCATCGTCATCGCGGGCGCAGCGCGCACGCCAATGGGCGGGTTCCTCGGCGATTTCAAAGATGTGAGCGCAGCCACGCTCGGCGCCCAGGCGATCGCGGCGGCGCTGTCGCGCGGCGGAATCGTCGGCGCTGAAGTCGACGAAGTGGTGATGGGCTGCGTGCTGCCGGCCGGGCAAGGTCAGGCGCCCGCCCGGCAGGCGAGCCTCGGCGCTGGGGTTCCGATCGGCGTCGGCGCGACGACGATCAATAAGATGTGCGGATCGGGCATGAAGGCGGCGATGTTCGCGCATGACCTCATCCGCGCCGGCAGCGCTGAAATCGTCGTCGCCGGCGGCATGGAGAGCATGAGCAATGCGCCGTATCTGCTCGAGCGCGCGCGCCAAGGCTTTCGCATGGGCCACGGCCGCGTCATGGATTCGATGTTCTTAGACGGGCTCGAAGACGCCTACGACAAGGGCCGGCTTATGGGGACGTTCGCCGAGGATTGTGCGAAGGACTACCAGTTCACGCGCGCCGCGCAGGACGATTACGCGCTCGCCTCGCTCGAACGCGCTCTCCGCGCGATGCGCGAGGGCGGCTTCGCCGAGGAGATCGTCGCGGTTAAGGCGAAGAGCGGCAAGAGCGAGACGGTGGTTTCCGCCGACGAGCAACCGCCGAAGGCGCGCCCCGACAAGATCCCGACCCTGAAGCCCGCTTTTCGCGATGACGGCACGGTGACGGCGGCCAATTCCAGCTCGATCTCCGACGGCGCCGCGGCGTTGGCGCTGATGCGCGAGAGCGAGGCGGACAAGCGCGGTCTGACGCCGCTCGCGCGCATCGCCGGCCATTCGACTTACGCCGCGCAACCCAACCTATTCCCGACGGCGCCGATCGGCGCGATGCGCAAACTCCTGGAGAAAACGGGCTGGAGCGCCGGATCGGTCGATCTATACGAGATCAACGAAGCCTTCGCGGTCGTCGCGATGGCGGCGATGCGCGACCTCGATCTTCCGCGCGACAAGGTCAACGTCAACGGCGGCGCCTGTGCGCTAGGCCATCCCATCGGCGCCTCCGGCGCGCGCATCCTCGTCACGCTGATGGCGGCGCTGAAAGCGCGCGGCGCCAAGCGCGGCGTCGCCTCGTTGTGCATCGGTGGTGGCGAGGCGACGGCGATGGCGATCGAGCGGATCGGGTGATTCGGCGCATTCGCCGCCCTTGCGCCGGGCTGCCGCCGCCCATAAATCGGGGCCTCGCCGCGCTGGGCGGCCTCGAAAAGGCGACGAAATGAGTGAGATGAGCGCCGCGCCGGGTTGGCACGCGACGACGATCCTGATGGTGCGCAAGGGCGGCCGGGTCGTCATCGGCGGCGACGGGCAGGTCAGCATGGGCCAGACCGTCGTCAAATCGACCGCTCGCAAGGTGCGTCGCCTCGCCAAGGGCGAGGTGATCGCCGGTTTCGCCGGCGCGACCGCCGACGCCTTCACGCTATTCGAGCGACTGGAGTCCAAGCTCGAACAATATCCGGGCCAGTTGATGCGCGCTTGCGTCGAACTCGCCAAGGATTGGCGCACCGACCGCTATTTGCGCCGCCTCGAGGCGATGCTTCTCGTCGCCGACAAGTCGAGCGGTTTCACCATCAGCGGCGCCGGCGACGTGCTGGAGCCCGAGGGCGACGCCGACGGTTCGGCGATGGCGATCGGTTCGGGCGGCAATTACGCGCTTTCGGCAGCGCGCGCTCTATTGCCGATGTCCTTGGACGCCGAGGAAATCGTGCGCCGTTCAATGAAGATCGCCGCCGAGATCTGCGTCTACACCAACACGAATCTCGTTCTGGAAAGCCTCTGATAGATGACCGATTTTTCTCCGCGCGAGATCGTCAGCGAACTTGATCGATATATCGTCGGTCAGAACGACGCCAAGCGCGCTGTCGCCATCGCGCTGCGCAACCGCTGGCGTCGGCTGCGCCTGACTTCGCCGATGCGCGAGGAGGTGATGCCCAAGAACATCCTGATGATCGGTCCGACCGGCTGCGGCAAAACTGAGATCGCGCGTCGTCTGGCCAAGCTCGCGGGCGCGCCGTTCCTGAAGGTCGAGGCGACCAAATTCACCGAGGTCGGCTATGTCGGGCGCGACGTCGAGCAGATCGTGCGCGATCTCGTCGAGATCGGCATTGCGCTGGTGAAGGCGCGCAAGCGGCGCGATATCGAGGCCAAGGCCGAACTCGCCGCCGAAGAGCGCGTGCTCGACGCTCTCGTCGGCCCGGGTTCGTCCGGTTCGACGCGCGAAGCCTTCCGCAAGAAGCTGCGGGCGGGCGAACTCAACGACAAGGACATCGAGATCGACCTGCCGCAGGGCGCGAGCGGAATGTCGATGTTCGAATTGCCGAACATGCCCGGCGCTTCCGTCGGCGCGATCAACCTTACCGATCTTCTCGGCAAAGGTTTCGGCGGCCGCACGCAGACCAAGAAGATCACCGTCGCTGACGCGCACGAACCTTTGGTCGCCGCTGAGGCAGAGAAGATGCTAGATCACGACAAGATCGTGCGCGAAGCGATCGCCGAGGTCGAGAGCAACGGCATCGTCTTTCTCGACGAGATCGACAAGATCTGCGCTCGCGAGGGGCGCGGCGGCGCCGACGTTTCGCGCGAGGGCGTGCAGCGCGATCTCTTGCCCCTGATTGAAGGTACGACGGTGTCGACCAAACACGGCGCGGTCAAGACCGACCATATTCTCTTTATTGCCTCTGGCGCGTTCCATATCGCGCGCCCCTCCGATCTGTTGCCCGAATTGCAGGGGCGGCTGCCGATCCGTGTCGAACTGGCGTCGCTGACCGAAGATGATTTTCGCCGCATCCTGACGGAGACCGAAGCGAGCCTCATCAAACAATATGCGGCGCTTATGCAGTCCGAGGGTCTGGAGTTGCGCTTCAGCGACGACGCGATTCTCGCCATCGCCCGCGTCGCCGCCAAGGTCAACGGCAGCGTCGAGAACATTGGCGCGCGGCGCCTGCAAACGGTGATGGAGCGCGTGCTTGACGAGATCAGCTTCACCGCGCCCGATCGCGCGGGCGAGCGCATCGAGGTCGACGGCGCCTATGTCGAGGCTCACGTCGGCGATCTCGCCAAAAACGTGGATCTGAGCCGCTTCATCTTGTGAGCGCCTTTGTCAGCACTCCCCTGATGCGAGCGCTAACAGCTTGAAATTGCATCGAAACGCCGCCTATTCGGTCTTGCGGACCGCTGCATTTGTGGCACGATTCCTCCGATTCGGCGTCAAACCAGACGCGGGTTCGGAGGCAAGGCGATCATGGTCTCGACCGATTTCCGTCGTCAGCTCGAAGGCTTCGGGCTGACCACCGCCAACATTTTCTATCGCCTGCCCGACTATCCCGATCTGCTGCAAAACTTCATCTGGCAGACGCACGATCTGCATCCGCATTTCCCGGAGCTGCGCAAGTTTCTCGAATTCTGGCGGCGCGAACTCGACGGCGTGCTGCATTCCGTCGTCGTCGCCCATTGCGGGTTGATTAAGCCGGCGGAGTTCCGGGCGGTGGACGGGGAGTTTCGGTTGCATTGAGACTTCGCGGTCGCCTGGCGATGAACTAAGGCGGCGACGATGGCGGACGGTCGTCCTTGCCGACGCCCATCGTCAGCGCAGTGAGACCGGCGATTCCCCCGAGCTGCATCGATTCCAGCGCCGAACTCGGCACCACGACGATCGTCGAATTCTGCTTCAGCCCTTCGTAAAGCATGTTCATCGCGCGCAAGTGCAAGGCGACCGGGTCGTTCTTGTAAGTCTTGGCCGCCTCGCCGAATTTCTCCGCTACCTGCCGTTCGGAATCGCCGAGGATCACGCGCGCCTGGCGCTCGCGTTCGGCCTGAGCCTGCATCGACATCGCGTCTTGGAGCCCCAAGGGAATCAGCACGTCCTTGACCTCGACCGAAATGACGTTGACGCCCCAGGGCTCGGTCCTTACGTCGATGATCCGTTGCAGTTCGACGCTGATCTTTTCGCGCCCTTCCAACATTTGTGCGAGATCAGTCTTGCCTATGACGTCGCGAAGCGCCGTCTGCGCCGCCCAATTGATCGCGCCACCGTAATCGGCGACGTCGAGCGCCGCCTTCTTTGGATCGACCACTTTCCAGAACAGCACCGCGTCGACGTCCACAGGCACGGTGTCCTTCGTCAGCGTCTTTTCCGCCTTGAAGGTGCTGGTAATGACGCGCGTGTCGATCCAATAGGGCACGGTGTCGATGATGGGCGCGATGAAGAACAGCCCCGGACCTTTAAGCGCCTGGAAGCGGCCGAGCCGCAGCACAATGGCCTTTTCCCATTGATCGGCGATCCGGATCGCATAAGCGGCGATCAACGCGAGCACAAAGGCGAAGGCGACGAGAACCGCGCCGGCGACGGGCGCGCCTGCCGCATAGGCCGAATAACCCGCCGCCAGACCAACGGCCATGATGACGACGTAGCTTAGGGTCGCCAGCGGATTGGTTTTTCTCATCGCGGCTTCCCGCGTGTCGGACATGCAATTTAAATCACAAGATCGGCTCGAAAGTAAGGCGGGGGAGTGGGGCGGAACGGCTTGCCGCCCCGGGATCGTTGCGCGGAACTTGCGGCGAGCCTAGTCTCGCCGCGAGGCCGAGGGAGGCGCTCGCATGACCGCCGTCGAGCACGCCGCCAAAATTGTCGCCGCCTATATCAGGTCGTTCCAGCTCGGCGACGGCGCGCTCGCGCGCGAAATCTTCCTCCCCAACGCCAACCTTTGCGGCAACGAGCGCGGCAAGCTCAGCGTCATCTCCAGCGCCGCCTATGCCGACTATCTGGCCAAGCGCGGCCCGTTGCCCGAACCGTTGCTCGGCCTCGGCCGCACTCTGGCCCTCCACCTGCACGGCCCCGACCTCGCCTGCGCGACCGTCGAGGTTTTCGGGCCGGGCAAGCATTACACCGACGTCCTGTCGCTGCTGAAGGTCGACGACGCCTGGAAGATCGCGGCGAAGGTTTATGCGTGGACGCCGACGGAGCGGACGGCGATGGCGTAAGCGGTGGGAGGCGGGGAAGAAGCCAGCCCAGGGCAACGTCGCCGAGTCGCCGTCAAGCGCTGCGCCGCGGCGGCCAAGCGCCAGGCCCGCGCGGAGAAGTCAGGGATCGTCTTTGCCCGTCGAAAGACGGGCGTCCTCACGAACCCCCCATCTCCTTGCTAATGCCGTTCGAGCGACAGTTCAAATCGAAGATCGGTGTATTGGGCACGATTCCGGTGACATGGGACAAGATAAGCGCACTGTCACCGGAACGCCAAATGCTCGGCGAGCGCCCTATGATTCTGATTTTCTACTGAGTTCGTTGGCAACTTGATACAAGGCAGCAAACGCGGTCAATGCGGTCGCTTTGTTACACCGCCACCCCGTCCGCGCCGCCTTGCCGGGATGCAAGAGATTGCGCGCATCGCGCGCAAGCTGCGCTAGTTTCGCCGCATCGTCACTTATCGACCCCGTAGCAACGGCGGCCTCAACAAGTTCGCCAAGCAACATCTCATCCGGTGATTTTTTCTTTGTCTTCACCGCGGCGTTTTGTCTTTCAAATCTTATCGATTGTTTGACTTCCCACAGCAACACAGTTTCTAAGGCGACCGCGGCAAATGTAGTCGCTCCGAGCCATTCGTTCGCGCCAAAGTCGATCCACGCAGCCCGGACCCGATCTTCGATTTCGAAGCGCAAATCTTCATTTTTCACGAACGGAAATTCGGGTTGCGGAGGTGGTAGCGCGTCTGGGCAAATCATCATCAGACGACGTATGCGTTCGACCGCGTCCTTACCTCCCACGTCCGGCACCGGATAAGTCCCATGCAGACTCCACGCCGGAATTGCAGTCGCCAGGGCCGCACGACATCGTTCGAATTCGACGTAGTCGCGCGACGCGAGCGTGACAAACTCCTTTGGCAATTGTTCGAGCAAACCAAGAAGCGCTCGGACCTGGACGTGCCACCGGTGATCGATTCTCCGAGAATCTAGATCGACCTGCATAGGCGGGAACATATCGTCGATGGCCTCGACGATAACGCGCGGCGTAACACTCTGCATTGCCCAATCTCGATTTAATGTAACGTTCGGGCGTTGTTTGCCCTCTCGAAAGCTTTACGCGCAGACGGACACGGGTCAAAAGGCACGGAATGTTGACCCAACTGTCCCACGTTTGCTAAAATGCGCAAGAGTTGTCTAACCGCCGCCCGCGCATTCCCCCACATTCCGGCGACAGTGCACACAATTGACTTGCGACAGGGCGCACGCCAAGCGTCACGGATACAGTATCCGCAACTCCCAATCTCCTCATCGCGTCTCCAACAGGCGGCAGTTCCGATTGAAGCTGGGCGCCTCTCGCATCATGGGGTAGCCCCC
>JBBIIT010000003.1:0-13637 GCA_037446355.1 Beijerinckiaceae bacterium
CCTTTGTCCGAGGGGCTCGAAGCGACGATGTCGTTCGATTTCACCACCCAGATGCTGACGCCCTCGTTGCGGCGGGTGTAAACGTCGCGCGCGTGTTTGAGCGCCATTTCACCGTCGGGCGCGTGCAGGCTGCCGACGTGGCGATGGTTGAGGCCGTGCTGGCCGCGAATGAATACTTCCCATAGGGGCCATTCGTTCGACATTTTTCGTCCTTCTGGAGTCTGGTCGCGACTATTCTGCGGCGACGCGGCGTGCAACGCGCTTCTCGGCGTGGGCGGATAGGCCGTCGCGGAACCACGCGCCCTGCTCCCATGCCTCGACGCGCGCCTTCATGCGCTCGCGGTTGCACGGGCCGTTTCCGGCCAGAACGTCGTAAAATTCGCTCCAGTCGGGTTCGGAGAAGTCGTGACCGCCCTTCTCCTCGTTCCATTTCAAGTGTTCGTCGGGCATTGCGAGCCCAAGATATTTCGCCTGCGGCACGGTCTGGTCGACGAATTTCTGTCGGAGTTCGTCATTGCTGTTGATTTTGATCTTCCATTGCATCGACTGCGCGGAATGCACGGAATCCTTGTCCGACGGGCCGAACATCATCAGCGAGGGATACCAGAAGCGGTTCAGAGCATCTTGCGCCATCGCCTTCTGCGCCGGCGAGCCGAACGACATCTTCATCATGATGTCGTAGCCTTGACGCTGATGGAAACTCTCTTCCTTGCAGATACGCACCATCGCGCGCGAGTAGGGGCCGTATGAGGTCTTCTGCAATTGCACCTGGTTCATGATCGCCGCGCCATCGACCAACCAACCGACCGCGCCGATGTCCGCCCAGTTGAGCGTCGGATAATTGAAGATCGAGGAATATTTCATCTTGCCCGAGTGCAGCATCGCGATGAGATCGTCGCGGCTGACGCCGAGCGTCTCTGCGGCGCAATAGAGATAGAGCCCGTGACCCGCCTCATCCTGCACCTTGGCGAGTAAGATCGCCTTGCGCTCAAGGGTTGGGGCGCGGGTGATCCAGTTGCCTTCGGGGAGCTGTCCGACGATCTCCGAATGTGCGTGCTGACCGATCTGGCGGATGAGCGTCCGGCGATAGTTGTCCGGCATCCATTCCTTAGGCTCGATCTTTTCGCCGCGATCGATGCGCTCCTGAAAGGCGCGCTCCTGCGGCGACATCTCCGCCGGCGCCTTCACGCGATCGCTGTCGGTCTTCACCATCTGCGCATACATGAACGCCTCCTTGAAGGTCAGACCCGCTCGATGATCAGCGCGATGCCTTGGCCGACGCCGATGCACATCGTGCAAAGTGCATATTTACCTCCGCGCCGATCGAGTTCGTACATCGCCGTCGTGACGAGGCGCGCGCCGCTCATGCCAAGCGGATGGCCGATCGCGATGGCGCCGCCGTTCGGATTGACGTGCGGCGCGTCGTCGGCGAGCCCAAGACCGCGCAGGACCGCGAGCGCCTGCGCCGCGAAAGCCTCGTTGAGTTCGACGATGTCCATTTGCGCAAGCGTGAGGCCAGTCTTTTCCAGCACGCGGCGCACGGCGGGGATCGGACCGACGCCCATGATGCGGGGTTCGACGCCCGCCACCGCCATGCCCACGACGCGCGCGCGGGGAGTTAACCGCTGCGACTTCGCCGCGGCTTCCGAGGCGACAATCAACGCTGCCGCGCCGTCGTTGACGCCCGAGGCGTTGCCCGCGGTGACGCTAAGGTCGGGGCCGTTCACACCCTTGAGCTTGGCGAGCTCGGCGACGGTTACGTCGGGCCGCGGATGTTCGTCCTTGTCGATCACGAGCGCGTCGCCCTTGCGCTGGGGGATACGGACCGGCGCGATTTCGGCGGCGAATTTGCCGGCCGCCTGAGCGCTCGCCCAGCGCGCCTGACTGCGAGCCGCGAACGCATCTTGATCTGCGCGCGAAATCTTGAACTCGGCGGCGACGTTGTCCGCCGTTTCCGGCATCGAGTGTGTACCGAATGCGCTCTTCAGCTTCGGGTTGACGAAGCGCCAGCCTATCGTCGTGTCGTAAACGGCGTTGGTTCGCGAAAAAGCGCTTTCGGACTTCGGCATCACGAACGGCGCGCGGCTCATGCTCTCGACGCCGCCGGCCAGTACGAACTCGCAATCGCCCGAACGGATGGAGCGCGCGGCCGTCCCGACCGCGTCCATGCCGGAGCCGCAAAGGCGGTTCACGGTGGCGCCGGGAACCGAAACGGGCAGGCCCGCCAGCAACGCGGCCATGCGGCCGACGTTGCGATTGTCTTCGCCCGCCTGGTTGGCGCAGCCGTAAATGAGGTCATCGACCTTGGACCAGTCGACCGCAGAATTGCGATTCATCAGCGCGGCCAGCGGAATCGCCGCGAGGTCGTCGGCGCGAACCGAGGAAAGCGCACCGCCGTAACGACCGATCGGCGTCCGGATCGCATCGCAAATGAAGGCTTCCGTCACCGCTTCCTCCCTTGGTCTCGCACCCGCCGTTCTCGACAGGGCGGCCTGCATTCTAATTAATAATCGACCGAACGGTCAGTCAATTAACATATCGAACGCTGCTTGCCAAGTCTCGCAGCGAGGATTTCGCCTACCGTATCGCTGGCGTGTCCGTGTTCGGCGAAGCGTCGACTTCTGTTCGTCCCACTTCGTTATCCGCTCGGCGGGCTCGCCTGCGAACTACCGACGGACTGCGCTTCCAATTCCCTTAGCTTGAATCGTTGGATTTTTCCGGTCGCGGTCTTCGGGAGTTCAGCGACGAATTCCAGATAGCGCGGATACTTGTATGGGGCGAGGCGATCCTTCACGAATTCCTTGAGCTCGGCCTGGTCGGTTTCTTTGCCGGGGCGCAGTACGACAAAGGCCTTGGTCTTGATAAGTCCGTCGGTATCCGCGAATCCGATTACGGCGGACTCGAGCACCGCAGGGTGCTGCGACAATGTCGCCTCGACCTCGAACGGGCTGACATAAACGCCGCTGACCTTGAGCATGTCGTCGCTTCGCCCCGCGTAAGTGAAGCTGCCGTCGGCGTTGCGGACGTACTTGTCGCCCGCTTTGGTCCATCCGCCTTGGAAAGTCTCGTGCGTCTTGGCGCGATTGCCCCAGTACATCAATGCGGCCGAAGGGCCATGAATGAAGAGATCTCCCAGCTTTCCATCCTCGACCGGACTTCCGGCCTCGTCACGCAATTCGATTTCATAGCCAGGGACCGGCCATCCCGTCGTTCCATACCGAACTTTATTCGGCCGATTGGAAATGAAGATGTGCAGCATCTCAGTCGAGCCTATGCCGTCGACGATGTCGACCCCGAATTGGCGTTTGAAGCGCTCGCCGATTTCTGGCGGCAGCGCCTCACCTGCCGATGAGACGAGCCGAAGCGCGATGTTTTCGCGCGCGGGCGTCGCGTTCGAGGCCAACATCCCCGCGAAGCCGGTCGGCGCGCCGAAGAAGACCGTCGGCTTCACGTCGCTGACGCCGCCCGTCCAGCGTTTGAACACCGCCTCGGGCGTCGCGCGGCCTTCCATCAACAGGGTGGTGGCCCCGACGCTGGCCGGGAAAGTCAACGCGTTCCCGAGCCCATACGCGAAGAACAGTTTGGCCGCCGAGAAACAAATATCGTCCTCACGAAGCCCCAGCACGCGTTTCCCGTAAAGCTCGATCGTCCAATAGGGATTGGCGTGGGAGTGAACCGCGCCTTTCGGACGGCCAGTCGACCCGGAGGAATAGAGCCAGAATGCGGGTTCATCCGCGCGCGTTCGCGCGGGTCGCGACATCGGACCCGAACCGTCGAGGAACGCCTCGAACTCGGTTTCCCCGAATTCGAGCGGACTGGTCGGTCGCGACACGACCACCTTGTGGACCTCGTGGTCCGACTTGACCAGCGCGCCCTTCAGCGCGGCTTTGAGCGCGCCGCTGACGATCACCGCCTGCGCGCGCGAATGTTCGAGCATGTAGGCGTAGTCGTCCGGCGTGAGAAGCGTGTTGACGGCCACCGGCACAGCGCCAGCGTATATCGCCCCGAGGAAAGCGACAGGCCAATCGATAGTATCGAGCATCAACACGAGAACGCGCTCCTCGCGCTTGACGCCCGTCGATCGCAACGCGGCGGCGAAGCGCCGAACGCGATCCGCCAGTTGGCCATAAGTGAGCGTCGTCGTGTCGTCGACGAAGGCGGCCTTGTTCGGACGACCGGCATTCGCGACCAGAAGATGGTCCGCAATGTTGAAGGTCTCTGGCGGCGCCGCTATTTCCCGGCCTCCCCGAGCGATGTCCTCAGTCACGGCGTTTCCTCTGGGTTGATATTGGGTGGGACTACGTTCCGTGCGCGTTCTGCGGGGCTCATTCGGCTCGCTTCCCACTTAGCGATCCTATAGCGCCCAATCTATGCGTTATAATGCACACTTTGGCGCTATAATGCAAGATTTTTCGCACCGCGGCCGCGCGCCTCGGACTTTCTTTGCGCCCCACGGCATTGCAGCCCGCCATTTCGGCTCGATAGGCCATTCCGCGCTCGGCCCGGAGCTAGGCGACACTGAATTGCTTGACCGTTCGGAGCAGTTCCGCCTTGCTTTCCGCGAGCGATTTGCCGGTCGTATTCACAATCGCCTCCGCGCGCCGATAAAGCGCCTCGCGGCTCTCGAGAATGGAGTTCAACTCCTCCATTGCCTTGGGATTGCCCGCCATCGGCCGCTCGTCGCCTTGAGCGCGGACGCGCTGCATATGCTCGTCGGGCGTCGCCTTGAGCCAGATCGTATGAAAATGGCGGAGCAGGAAATTGAAGGTCTCCGGCTCCGCGACGATGCCGCCGGCGACCGCGAGAACGACGCAATCGGTTCTCTCCACGAT
Organism: Beijerinckiaceae bacterium; assembly: GCA_037446355.1. GTDB lineage: Bacteria > Pseudomonadota > Alphaproteobacteria > Rhizobiales > Beijerinckiaceae > Roseiarcus. The sequence goes on from JBBIIT010000003.1 coordinate 4,833, forward strand.
TCGTTCTAGGGCCTGACGCTCCAACCGTCGATAACCCTCCTGCCCATAGAGCGCCATCACCTCATTGACCGGCATTCCGCTCTGTTCCTCGATGTCGACGTTCAACTCCATGAACGGAATGTCGAGGCTTTCGCTGAGCATTCGCCCTAATGTCGACTTTCCCGCGCCGCGCAGGCCGATCAAGCAAATACGCTGCCGGCGCAATTGCGTCGGTCGCCCTGGATTCAAGATCTGCATTACGCGTTGCCGCTGCGACGCGGTCGCCGAGCTGTAAAGAGAAGCGAGTTGAGCCGCCTCGGAGGCCCACGGATCATCTCGCGAGACGAGCCATTCGACGCGATGATCGAGCGCGGCCGCCACGCGGTGAAGCAGCGCGATCGAGATGTTTCCTTCACCCGCCTCGAGTTGAGCAAGGTAACGTTGTGAAACGTGAGACAGTTCCGATAGCGTCTTTCGAGTTATGCCTTTGCGCTCTCGAGCCTTGCGAACGCGTTCCCCCACATGCGCAACGAACGCGTCGGCCTCCGAGGCCTCGGCGCCGGAGCCGCCGACGACCTCGCCGCGGAAATTGGTGATTTCATTCATGGATGCCAAAGCGTCGCCGGCGCTGGAAAAATAATTCCTAATCTATCAACGGCGCCGATTCGCTGCAATATAATTCCACGGGCTTCGGCGAGTCCGCCCCTGGAAGGGCCGAGATTCAATAGGTCTCGACGTGATAGCGGCCTTCCTCGCGCATCGCGTTGCGCAGCGTCGTCCAGGGTAGGCCAACGCTTTCGGCGATGCTGATGAACGCCTTTTCGACCCCTTCCTCCATGCCGCGCAATCCGCAGATGTAGATATGGGTGTTGGGGTCATTGAGCCTCTCGGCGATATCCTCGGCTTCGACCATCAACCGATCCTGCACGTATTCCTTGGGCGCGCCGGGAATTCGACTGAACACAAGACGCTTGCGCAAGACGCGCTCGGGAATTTTGTTGAGCGGACCGAAATAGGGAAGACTGTCGGGCGTTCGGGCGCCAAAGAACAGCACCATGTCGCCGCCGCCCGACGTCGCGGTGCGCTGTCGGCGCATGGTGAAGGCGCGGAACGGCGCCGACCCGGTTCCCGTGCAGATCATCAGCAGGCGCGCCCTCGGATCGTCCGGTATCAGGAAGGTCGAGCCGAATGGCCCGGTTATATTCACTTTGTCACCCTTCTTGAGGTCGCAGACGTAGTTCGAGCAAACGCCGTCCGGCTCGCGCTTCACCGTCAGCGACAGATTGTTGAAGTTAGGACGCTCGCCGTCGCGCGGACTGGAGATCGAATAGAGCCTGGGCAGATAGGGCCTGCCCTCCTTGTCCGTCCCGGGGGCGATTACCCCGATACTTTGCCCCTCTAGCGCGGGGAAACGCTGCCCACCGAAATCCAGGATGATGTGTCGGACGTCCGCGTCCGATCCCTCCGCGGTGAGGCGATAGTTTCCCTGCACGGTCGCCTCGGCGGGTTTTCCGAGCGGATAGACGTTGACCGACGATTTCGACGCGCTCGCCGGAGCCTTCGCTTTGCCGCCCGCGCCCGAATGCGCGTCCGCAAGCAACGCGGCGACCGCCTTGTCGAAAGCCTCTACCGATGTATCCGCCTCGGCCGCGCCTTCAGAGAATTTCGCCTGTGGGGGTAGCTCCGACCAACCGTATTGCTCGACGAGGGAGTAAGGGGTCGCAACCACCCGCCATTCGTCTATCGAACCGGTCGGGCATACGGGAATGCAGGACATGCAGAAGTTGCAGGTCTCGGCTTTCACGACGACATTGTTTCCGTCGTGCTCGATCGCTGCGATGGGGCAGGCGGCTTCGCAACTATAGCAGCGAATGCAGATTTCCGGGTCGATCAGATGCTGTTTGACGGGCGTGTTCATGGCTAACCTTGCCGAAGGGCCGTTCTCTGTGTCAACCCGCATGGGGGAAGGGTCGCGCGCGACCCTTCCCCGCCGCGATCACGCCATGTGCAGCTTGACGTACTCGAAGTCGCCGGGCTTGTTGTCGATCCCGACCTTAGGCGCCGCGATCCAACCGGCGAACTCGCCCACTTCGCGGCAAGGCTTCATGAGGGACTGGATGAAGTCTCCGTCCGCGCGGCTGGGCAACCAATCCTTTACCGCGCGGTCGTAGGCCTCGCCGCCGATGAGCCGACCCTCGGGATCGAATGGTTTGTCCGCAAAGACTCCGATCTTTCGATTGAAGGCCTCATGCGGCAGCTTCATCTCGAACTTGATCCCCGACTTCTCGATGATCTTGTTCCAACGCCCGACGCCGCCAGCGGCGTCGCGCGTATAGTCGTCGCGCAGGCGCATGTTGATCGCGGTTAACGCGGGCACGACGCGATGAACGAGTTGACCATTCGCGACGTCCCAAACCCGGTAGGTGTCGTCAGCGAGCCGGTGGTCGTCCTCGATCCGGCTTTCCATGTAGCGACCCTTGATGCCGGCGTTGAACGCGTTGGCGGCGTTAGTCGATACTTCCTGGCCGAACAGGTCGAGCGAGAGCGTATAGTGCAGGTTCAGCTTCTTCTGGATAGTCGGCAGATCGATGACGCCGAGCGCGCGAACCTTGTCGATCTCATAAGGGTCTTCGACCCCCGCCGCCCGCATCGCCTCGCAGGTGCGTTCGATCGTGCGCCCGACCCCGGTCTCGCCGACAAACATGTGATGGGCTTCTTCCGTCAGCATGAAACGGCAAGTGCGCGAGAGCGGATCGAAGCCTGACTGCGCCAAGCTTTCAAGCTGCATCTTGCCGTCGCGGTCGGTGAAGTAGGTAAACATGAAAAACGACAGCCAGTCCGGGGTCGCCTCGTTGAAGGCGCCGAGCAGGCGCGGCGCTTCCTCGGACCCCGACTGGCGGCGCAGAAGATCGTCGGCTTCGTCGCGCCCGTCCGCGCCGAAATACTTATGCAGGAGATAAACCATCGCCCAGAGATGGCGCCCTTCCTCGACGTTCACCTGGAACAGGTTGCGCATGTCGTAAAGCGAGGGCGCGGTCTTGGCGAGGAAACGCTGCTGTTCGACCGAGGCCGGCTCGGTGTCGCCCTGGATAACGATAAGGCGGCGCAGCAATGCACGGTATTCGCCGGGCACTTCCTGCCATGCCGGCTCGCCCATGTGCTCGCCGCACGGAATCACGCGTCCTTCGACCTGCGGCGCCAGCAGCACGCCCCAACGATATTCGGGCATTTTCACATAATCGAATTTCGCCCATCCCTTCGGATCGACGCTGACGGCGGTCCTGAGATAAACAAGGCTATCCTGAAAATTCTTCGGAATAAGGCCGTTCCACCAGTTGATGTAGCCCGGATGCCATTTCTCCAGCGCCTTTAGAACGCGGCGGTCGGAGGACAAGCCGACGTTGTTGGGTATCAAGGTGTCATAGCTCACGTTCATCAGTTCGGACATGGTGTCGCCTCCTGGATTTCGCTTCTTATCTCAATGGTCTCGCGGCGAGGGCGCGCCGGCGCCGTCAGACGCGCCGCATGTCGTATTCGCCGCGCACCCCGGTTCCGTATCGCTTGAGCGCGCCCTTCTCTCCGACTGCGTTCGGGCGCTGGAAGATCCAGTTCTGCCATGCGGTCAATCGGCCGAAGATGCGCGTTTCCATCGTTTCGGGTCCGGCAAACCTCAGGTTCGCCTCCATGCCCGTCAGCGCGTCGGGGGAGAAACTCGCCCGCTCCTCGAGGAAAATGCGAACCTCGTCGCTCCAATCGATGTCGTCATAGGCGAAGGTCACGAGGCCGAGATCGCTCGCCGCCTCGGCGTCGAGCAACTTGCCCCTCGTCGCCGCGGCCGCTTCGATCGCGGAGGGTTCGCCGAGGAAGCGAGTCTCGAGACGGGTCAGGCCGTTCGACATGGGGAAGGGACCGAAATTGCCATCGCTGAGCGTAAACGCAGCCGGCGCGCGATTGTCGCCTTCGAACTCGCCCTTCATCATGTAGCTGCGATCGCAAGCGAACAGCAGCTCGGCGAGGAACCCCGCGAAACAGGAACCGTTCTCGACCAGCGCAACCAGCGAGCGCGAAGTGAGATCGACCCGTTTGAGTACGCGCTTCCAGTAAAGAAGAATTTCGCGCGAAAGCCAATCGCTATCGCGATTGGCGAGCAGGAACGCCTCATGTTGCAGGACTTTATCGGCGTCGCCTTGTGACTTGAAGACGATTACGCCAAGTTCGAGTTCGTTGAGTCGCAGATGCAGGATCGCGTCGTCAAGTTCTCGGGCCAGGCGAAGGCTCCACGTGCGCGCGCCCTGCGCGTGCAGCGCGCCGACCGATGTCGGCGCGCCCGCGTCCGGTCCGTGGATCGTGATCGTCGCAACGCCTTTGTCGCGTTCGAGATGAACTTCGACCAGTGAGTAGGCGATAGAGCCGTCCTCGCCGAATTTGCGGTCGAGCGGGGTCAGACTGATTCCCTTTGCGTCGTGATCCTTCGTGGACTTCGCCGCGAATTCACGCGCGCGCCCGGCGACAGCTTCCTCGAACCGCGTATTCGGCGCGATTTCATCGACGAGGCGCCATTCGACCGCCCGCTTGCCCCTTACGCCTTCCTCGATCGAGCAGAACACGTCGGCGAGATCGCGGCGGACCTTGCGCTTGTCGGTGACGCGGGTCAGGCCGCCCGTGCCCGGCAGCACCGCCAGCAGCGGGGCCTCGGGTAGGGCCACCGAAGTCGATCCGTCATCGGTGAGAATGATGTAGTCGCAGGCGAGCGCGAGCTCGTAACCGCCGCCGGCGCAGGCGCCTTTGATCGCGCAGATATAGGACTGTCCGGATTCGGCCCCGGCGGCTTCGAACGTATTGCGGGTCTCGTTGGTGAACTTGCAGAAATTGACCTTGTGCGCGTGGGCCGCGCCGCCGAGCATTCTAATATTGGCGCCTGCGCAGAACACCTTGTCCTTGCCCGAGCGTAACACAACCGCTTTGACTTCCGGGTGCTCGAATCGCATCCGCTGCACGACGTCCGCGAGTTCGATGTCGACGCCGAGATCGTAAGAATTGAGCTTGAGCTGATAGCCCTCGAACAAACCGCCGTTTTCGTCGACGTCCATATAGAGCGTGGCGATCGGCCCATCGTAGGCGACGCGCCAGTGCCGGTATTTAGAAGGGTCAGTCTGGAAATCGATGCGCTGGTTCATGCGAGTGCGTCCCGTGCATTATATATCATGTGATGTAATATACTGCTTATTCAGGCTTGGCAAGGGCAAACGTTCTCCCAAAGCGCGGAGATTCGGCGTGCCCGAGCCACGAAAGTGCAATATGCTGCATCGATTTTCGGCCCCGCGCCGCGGTGCGTGACGCGTCTGGCTAATTCGGGGCGATGGGAGACCAGTCGATGGGCGACATGCGGCGAGATTTGGGGACCAAGAGCGACGTCGAGGCTGTGCTTTCGCTCGTGGAGGTCAAGGGCCGAAAAATCGTCGATGTCGGCTGCGGGCCGGGCAAGGTCGCGCGGGAATTGCATGCGGCCGGCGCCGAAGTGCTGGGCGTGGAGCCCGATCCGGCCCAGGCCGCCGAGAATCGCGTGGCGGCGGCGACTCAAGGCCTAGGATTCGCGGAGGCCCGCGCGGAGGCGTTGCCGCTGGAATCGGGTTCGACGGACGGTGTCTTCTTCTTTCGTTCGCTGCATCATGTGCCCATAGAAAGCATGGATCGCGCTATCGGCGAGGCCCTGCGCGTACTCAAACCCGGCGCCTTTCTGTGCGTTGTCGAACCCGGCATGGAAGGAACGCATTTTCCGCTGATGCGGCCATTTCACGATGAAACGAAAGTGCGAAACGCGGCGCAGGCCGCGCTCGATCGCTTCGCCGCGGCTCATTTTGGCCTCAGAACCCGCTACGGCTATCGGCAGTTTCCCAAATACGCCGACTTCGACGCCTTCGTCGCGCGCGTGCTCGGGCAGACATTTAATGACATTCGCCGCGAGCGTGTCGAAAGCGAGGAAGTTCGGCGTTATTTCGAGGCTGGACGCGTCGCTTCGGGCGAATACATCTTCGAGCAGCCGATGTGGCTTGATCTCTTCCGCGCACCGGAACAGAGGTAGGGGCATGAGTTCGACTATTCGTGGGTGCGTCGCGACGCGGCGTCGACGCGGATCGAACCTGAGGGGAGCAACGAAAATGCGAAAGCCGATTATTGCAATTTTCGGATTGGCGGCGCTGGCCGCGCTTCCGGCGGCGATAGTCGCGGGTCAGATGAGCGAAGGACACGCGCAGACGGCGCCAGCGACCGATTCGCGTCAGCCCATTTTCGTCACCGAAGCGACCAGGGTTTTCGTTCTCGGGGAAATGCGCGCCATGCTCGCCGCCGCGCAGGGCGTCGCGGAAGGCGTCGGCAAAGGCGACGCGAAGGCCGCGGCCGCCGCGGCTGCCGCGTCCGGACTGAAGGCGTTTCAAGGAATGCCTAAAGAGGTCATGGCGGAGTTGCCGCAGGACTTTCGCTCCATCGGGATGCAGTCGCATCGGTCATTTGACAAAGTCGCAGAGGCGGCGAACGCGAGCGCCGCCCCCGAAATCGTTAGCGCCAGGCTCGGTGAGACGATGCAGTTCTGCGTCGCGTGTCACGAGTCGTTCCGCTTCGCCAGCAAGCCGTGACGCGGACATTTCGCCCGCGGGTATTGGCGCTATCACGCCGATCCGGGTCTGTCGGCCGTGACGCGCCTGCGGCACGCCCGCCCAGGGGTCGAGTTGACGCCCTGGCGCGCGGGGCCGTCAGCTTCGGGCTTTCCTCGCTCGGGAGGTGAGTTTTGGCGCGTCGCTATTCTGCTTTCGCGCTGATTGCGCAGGGCCTCAACGGCCATCGCGGTTGGCGCCCGGCCTGGCGCACGCCCGAGCTGCGCGACGTTTACGATTTCGTCGTCGTCGGCGGCGGCGGCCACGGTCTCGCGACGGCGTACTACTTGGCCAAGAATCACGGCGCGAAGCGGGTTGCCGTGATCGAGAAGGGTTGGCTCGGCGGCGGCAACACCGGGCGCAATACGACGACCATTCGCTCCAACTATTTCTACCCCGAGAGCGTCGCGCTGTACGACTTGGCGTTGCGGCTTTATGAGAACCTGTCGCGCGAACTCAACTACAATATCATGCTCTCGCAGCGCGGCGTGCTGACCATCGCCCATTCTGACGCGGAAATGGAGATCGCCGCGCGCTTGGTCAACGCGATGCGGCTCAACGGAGTCGACGCCGATCTGCTTTCTCGTGCGGAGGCCCTCGCCAAGGCGCCGCTGCTCAACCAAAGCGACGCGGCGCGCTATCCCGTATTCGGCGGCGTATGGCAGGGCCGAGCTGGCGTAGCGCGTCACGACGCCGTCGCCTGGGGCTATGCGCGCGCGGCCGACGCTCTGGGCGTCGACATCCTGCAAGGCTGCGAGGTTACGGGCTTCCTGACCGAGGGTGGGCGCTGCGTTGGCGTCGAAACCGCGCGGGGCCCCGTGCGCGCCGGCGCCGTCGGCCTCACGGTTGCGGGCCATTCCAGCGTCCTGGCCGCGAAGGCGGGATTTCAATTGCCTGTGCGTTCCTACACGCTGCAGGCCATGGTTTCGGAGCCGGTGAAGCCGTGCCTTGATACGGTGGTTCTCTATCCCGGTGCGGGCACATATGTGAGCCAGTCCGACAAAGGCGAACTGGTGATCGGCGGCGGCCTCGACCGCGTGCCTTCTTACGCGCAGCGCGGCAATCCGCCGATGCAGGAAACCGTGATTTCCGGCCTGGTCGAGATGTTCCCGAGCTTCGGCCAATTGAAGCTGCTGCGCCAATGGGGCGGCGTCGTCGACGTGACGCCGGACTCCTCGCCACTGATCGGACCATCGCCCCTGCCTGGCCTATATCTTAACTGTGGCTGGGGCACCGGCGGGTTCAAGGCGATACCGGCGGGCGGCTATCTGCTCGCGCATCTTCTGGCGACCGGCGGTCATCACGAAATCAGCCGGCCGTTCGATCTCTCCAGATTCGTGATCGGTCGATTGATCGATGAGGCGGCCGGCTCCGGCATTCCGCACTGAGGCGACGATGCAACTCTTTCCTTGTCCCTTCTGCGGGATGCGCGCCGAAACCGAATTCGCCTTCGTCGCCGAGGCCGGCAGAACGCGGCCGGAGGGTCTCGTCGCCGACCCGGCCTGGGCGAGCTACCTCTATGAAAACTCCAACCCGAAAGGCGCGACCCACGAAATATGGAAGCACCTGACCTGTGGCGAATTCTTCAAGATGAAGCGCGACAGCGTCACGCATATCGTCGAGGGCTCGGCCTCGCCTGGGAACGCGCGGCCTTGAGCGCGCGTCGCCTTCCCAGCGCCGCGACCGCTCCGACGGTCGCGTTTCGGTTTGACGGGCGCGAGCATATCGGACGCGAGGGCGACACAGTCGCTTCGGCGCTCATTGCCAATGGCGTGAGAATTGTCGGCCGCAGTTTCAAATATCATCGGCCGCGCGGCGTCTACGGCGCCTGGACCGAGGAACCCAACGCGATTGTCGATGTCCGCTTGAACGGACGCACGACCCCGAACGTGCGCGCGACGACCGAGCCGCTTGTCGAAGGCATGGACATTCGCGCCGGCAACGCTTCGCCCGATGCGCGCGACGATCGCGCCGCGATTGTCGACAGGCTCGCGCGCTTCCTTCCCGTCGGCTTCTATTACAAGACCTTCATCTGGCCTGGCTGGCGCGTCTTTGAACCCGGCATCCGCGCGATGGCGGGGCTTGGGCGTCTCGATCCCGATAATTGCCCGCCAGCCGACAATCCGCAGCTCTATGCGCGCTGCGACGTGCTGGTCATAGGCGCGGGACCGGCGGG
>JBBIIT010000003.1:13737-16675 GCA_037446355.1 Beijerinckiaceae bacterium
CCCGGCGCGATGTCCGCCGAAGCGGCGCTGATTTATCTGAAGCGTCACGATCTTCTGGTCGGCGAGCGGATCGTGCTGGCGACAAACAACAGCGGCGCGTACGCCGTCGCCGATGCGCTGAGAGAGGCGGGCGCCCGTGTAACGACAGCCGATCTGCGGAGCGGCGCGACCATCGACGCAGTGCATGGGCAAACCGTCGAAGCCGTCACTGTCTCGGGCGCGCGCGTGGAGGCGGATGTTCTGTTGATGTCCGGCGGATATACGCCGACCGCGCATCTCTACTGCCAGGCGCAGGGCAAGTTGCGCTATGACGAACGTCTCGCCGCCTTTGTTCCAGGCGGCGCCGTCACAAACATGAGCGTTGTCGGCGCCGCGAACGGAACCTTCGACCTGCCGGCCATCCTCGCTGAAGCGCACGAACCATTTGGCGGCGCATTGCCCGTTCCCGCCTGTGGGGGTCCGATCGAGCCGTTCGCGATCGAACCGGCGTGGCCGAAGCCGGGCGCGAACGGTCGGCAGTGGATCGACTTCCAGAACGATGTCACGCTGAAGGACATCGAACTCGCCGCGCGCGAGAACTACCGTTCGGTCGAACATCTCAAGCGTTACACGACGCTCGGCATGGCGACCGACCAGGGCAAGACCTCGAATCTCAACGGTCTAGCCGCTATGGCCGCCGCCTCCGGCCGCAGCATCGCCGAAACGGGGACGACGACCTACCGTCCGCCTTTCGTACCGGTTCCGTTCGGCGTCATCGCCGGGCGCCGGCGCGGCGAATTGTTCAATCCCGTGCGCCGTCTCGCGCTCGAAAATGCACATCGGCGCGCGGGCGCGATATTTCGCGAATATGGCGGCTGGCTGCGGCCCGCCTGGTATGGCGACGAGGACGCCGAGACGAACATCCATCGCGAAGCGAGGATGGCGCGCGAGAGCGTCGGTCTGCTCGATGCTTCGCCGCTCGGTAAGATCGAGGTGTTCGGGCCGCAAGCGGGCGCCTTGGTTGATTTCAACTTCTACGGCGCGGTCTCGAGTCTGAAGGCGTCGCGCATCCGATACGGCCTCATGCTTACTGAGACTGGCTTCGTCTATGACGACGGCGTTGTCGCGAAGGTCGACGATCTCCACTACATCGTCTCGTGCTCGTCCGGCCATGTGCAGGGCGTCGCCGCGCGGCTCGAGCAATGGCGGCAGGATTGTTTCGATCCGGCCAAGGTCGTCGTTCACAACTCGACGCCGCAATGGGCGACGCTCACCGCGACCGGCCCGCGCGCGAGGGAACTCGTCGCCTCGCTCGGCCTCGGCGTGAATCTGGACGACGCGGCGCTGCCGCACATGAGCTTCGCAGACGGCGTATTCGCCGGTCGGCCCGCCCGTGTCGCGCGCGTCAGCTTCACCGGCGATCGCTCTTACGAGGTTTCCGTGCCCTGGCTCACCGTCGCCGTGCTCAACGAGGCGATGACGACGCACGCGAAGCGGCTCGGCGGCGGTCCGCTTGGCTCCGAAGCGCTGCTGTTGCTGCGCGCGGAAAAGGGTTATCCGTTCGTCGGCAAGGACACGGACGGCACGACCATGCCGCACGATCTCGGTGTGACCGGACCGCGTGACAAACGCACGGGAGAATTCGTCGGCAAGCGCTCGCTGTTCACGCAAAACGCGCGGCGCGCCGACCGGCGGCAATTGGTCGGCCTCAGCGTCGAAGGCGCGAAGCTGCTGCCAACCGGCGCCCATGCGATCGAAGTCGTCGACGGACGTCGCCGTTCCCTCGGCTTCGTCACCTCCAGTTATTTCAGCCCCAATCTGCGGCGCCCGATCGCCCTGGGTCTCATCGAGCGCGGATCGAGCCGAATCGGCGAGACGATCGACATTTACTTCCTGGGGCGGATGTCGCGTGCGACGATCACCCCGCCCTGCGCCTTCGATCCGGAAGGAGCGCGGTTGAATGGCTGACGCCCGCACGATTCCGGATCCGATGGCGAGGTGGACGCCTCCGCCCGATTGGACGCGCGCGCGCTTGTCGCGCGACCGCTGGAGCGCGCGGCCGGTCCTAGGCCTCTCGCAAACGCTCGTCAGCGGCGATCTTTCGCGCGCGCTCGAAGCGCTCGCTGCGCACGCGAATTCGATCGGCGCCTGGGAGATCGCGCTCGAAGCACCAACGGCCATCCGCATCGGCCGCGACCGCTTGCTACTGGTGAGCGAGGCGCCCGGCGCCGCCGCAACCGGCTGGCGCGCCGAGGGCTGGGCCTCCTCCGACGTCAGCGACGCGCTGGCGATATTTGAACTCGCGGGCGACGACCTCGCCGAACTCGTCAGCGAAGCGACATCGCTCGATCTCAGCGCGCCAGGTCCGTCGGCCGCAATTCTATTTGCTGGCGTCGGAGCGTTGCTCTACCGCACGCGCGCGGATGTCGCGCGACTCCATGTCGAAAACGCTCACGCCGCCTATATCTGGAGATGGCTGGAGACGCGCTGAGTTCGATGGAGCCGCGCTATTCGCCCGCCGCGCGATAAGCGCGCCAGCCGCCATGATGCGTGATGTCCAGCGCGCCTACGACCGCCGTCGATTCGACCAGGAAGCCCTTGGCGGACGAACCGTCCGCGAAACGTAACGTCCCAATACATAGCGGCGCCGGGATCGCGGCGACGAAGGCGCCGAAATTCGCCAGATCGAGCGCCCAGATTTCCGCTTCGATCGCGGCGCCGGAGTCATCGGCTACGCGCAACAGCCCCGGCTTGGCCGGTTGCGTTCCCGCGAGCGCGTAAAGCCGATAGTCGCGTGTCGTTTGGACGCTGCGTATGAAGACGCCACCGCGCTCAACGAGTTCGCGATTGAGCGGCAATCCCATCAGATGCGCGCCGACGACGGCGATCTCGACGCGCCCGCTGGGCATATGGCGCGGTGCGGCGGAAGGCTTCGGCGCCGGCAGGCCCGTCGCGCCCA
>JBBIIT010000003.1:16775-110169 GCA_037446355.1 Beijerinckiaceae bacterium
GCGGCGCGGCGAGCCGCGTCGGCGGAAAGGCGCGCGAGTAGGCGTCCGCCTCGTCGTAGCCGCAGGCGACTTCGAAGGCGGCGAACGCGTCTGCGACGTCAAGCGCGAAAATCGAGATCGTGTCGAGCGTGCGGCAGGCGGGTACAACGCCGGTCGCGGAAAGCGCGCCGAGCGACGGCTTCAGTCCGACGATTCCGTTAAGCGCCGCGGGCACGCGCCCCGATCCGGCCGTGTCAGTGCCTAGCGCGAAGGGCACGAGCCCCGCGCCGACCGCGGTGGCGGAACCGGAGCTCGACCCCCCTGGGATCAGATCGTCGCGCAGCGCATTGCGCGGCGTTCCATAAGGCGAGCGCACCCCAACGAGCCCGGTCGCGAACTGATCGAGATTGGTCTTGCCGACGACGATCGCGCCCGCGCGCTCCAATTTCTCGACGACGAATGCGGAGCGTGGCGCAAGGTAAGCGAAAGCCGGGCAGGCCGCCGTCGTCGGCAAGCCGGCGACATCGATATTGTCCTTGACCGCGAACGGGACGCCCCAAAGCGGCTTGCCCTCCGGCCCTTCGGATTGCAAACGCGCGGCGATGGCGAGCGCCTCCTCCTCGGGCCGCGTTGCGATGAACAGCGCGGGATCGGCATGGCGCGCGATGCGGGCGTAAACCTCCGCGATTGTCGAAGAGAGGCCACGCCCGGAACGGTGCGCGGCGAGAATATCGGCGAGGGTAGCGAGCATCGTGGACCCCATGCGTCCGGCGGCAAAGCCCTGAAGAACTCTCCGTCACTCGCAAGGACCGTGCAACGCGGCGCTAGGTTGAAACCCACCTCGGCGCCGTTTTTTTTTGCAGTCTCAAGCAAGATTCGTGGGCGCCACGCCGAATGTTGCGTCGGATTGAAGCGACGACGCCTATCGCGATCGCCGCGCTCGAGGCGGCACGCTCTTTGCAAATCTCCCAATCAACGGGGCGGGCGCGAGGTTTCGCGCGCCGCCCGAACTGGGGGACGAACACATGTCGGAACTAGGTATCTCTCGCCGCAGGCTGTTGCAAACCGCCGCGCTCGGCGTCGCCGGCTCGGCTGTCAACCTCGGCGCGATCGGCCGCGCGTTCGCCGGCGATCTCACGGTGGGGATCGTCTACGTCGGCGCGCGGGACGACTTCGGATGGAACCAGGCGCACGCTGTCGCGATCAAGGCGCTGAAGGGCGTCGCGGGCGTGAAAGTCGTCGAGGAAGAAAACGTTCCCGAGACCGACGCCTGTTCGAAGTCGATGGAATCGATGATCAATCTCGATGGCGCGGGCCTCGTTCTTGCGACGTCGTTCGGATATTACACGCCGTTCGTCGTCGATCTCGCCAAAAAATATCCCAAAGTCGAGTTCCGCCACGCCGCGCCTTTGTGGAACAAGGACAAAGACCCGAAGAACGCTGGCTCGTATTTCGGCTATCTCAACCAGGCCCATTACGTCGACGGCGTCGCCGCGGGTCTTTCGACAAAGTCGAACAAGATCGGCTTCGTCGCCGCCAAGCCGATCGCCAGCGTGCTCTCCAACATCAACTCGGTGCTGCTGGGCGCGCGCTCGGTCAATCCCAAGGCGACGGTGCAGGTGATTTTTACCGGCGACTGGTCGCTGCCGGTGCGTGAGGCCGAGGCGGCCAACGCCCTGGTGGACGCCGGATGCGACGTCGTCACCTGCCATGTCGATGGCCCGAAGGTCGTGATCGAGACCGCGGAAAAGCGTGGCGCCAAGAGCTGCGGTCACAACGCCAGCCAGGCGCCGCTCGCCCCCAAGGGGTTCATCACCGGCGCTGAATACAAATGGGAGACGATCTACAAGGGCTATGCGAGAGATCTGGCGGCCGGCAAGACGCTGCCCAATTTCACCGCCGGCGGCTACGAGGCCGATTTCGTCCAGAATACGTCGTTCGGCGCAGGCGCGACCGAAGAAGCGAAGAAGGCCGCGCTGGCCGCGATCGAGGGCCTCAAGGCGAAGAAGCCGATCTATGTCGGCCCGCTAAAGGACAACAAAACCGGCAAGGTCGTCATCGATAAGACCTACGACAATCTCGATCCCTTCCTCGACAAGATGGATTATCTGCTCGAGGGCGTCGTCGGTTCGACGACCTGAGGCCAGGCGGAGGCCGCCAAAATGTCGGATGCGCCGATCGCCGTCGAACCCGCCGTGGCCGCCGCCGCGCCGACAACCGGCATCGCCCACTCGGAACGGCTCGCGCAGCTGAGGGCCAACTCGGAATACGTCGCGATTCCGTTGTTGGCGCTCGCGATCGCGGCGTGCTTGTTCGGCGTGTTTCTCGCCGCGATCGGGCGCTCGCCGGCTGAATTCGTCGCCTATGTCTGGCGCGGCGGCTTCGGCTCGGCCTTTTCGTTCCAGAACACGTTGCAGCGCGCGGCGCCGCTCATCTTGACCGCGCTGGCTGTCGCGATTCCTGCGCGCATCGGCATGGTGATGATTGGCGGCGAAGGCGCGCTCGTGATCGGCGGCTTCGCGGCCGCAGCGGTCGCCGCGCCGATGATCGGCGTCGCGCCGCCGATGCTGACGCTCGTCGTCATGGCGATCGTCGCGATGGCGGCCGGCGCGTTCTGGGTTGGCGTCAGCGGCTTTCTGCGCTGGGCGCGCGGCGTCAACGAAACGATCTCCTCGCTGCTACTGACCTACATCGGCGTCGCGATCATGAACTTCTTCGTCGAAGGGGCGCTGCGCGATCTCTCGAATCCGAACAAGCCTTCGACCAAACCGCTCGGCGAAGCCTACATGATCGGCAAGATCCCGGGAACCGACGTGCACTGGGGCTTCGCGGCCGGACTGTTGCTGTGCGTCGCGCTCTATTTCGTCATCGAGCGCACGACTTTCGGGTTCGCGGCGAGAATCACAGGCGGCAATTATCGCGCGGCGCTCGCGCAAGGGCTCCCGGTCGGACGGCTCATCATCGCCTGCTCGGCGATCGCCGGCCTTTGCGCGGGTCTAGCTGGTTTCTTCGAAGTCGCGGCGATCCAAGGCCGCGCCAACGCCTCGCTCGCGGCGGGCTACGGGTTCACCGGCATCCTCGTATCGTTCCTGGCGCGCCACAATCCGCTTGTCATTCCGCCGGTCGCGATTCTGTTCGGCGGGCTGGTCGCCTCCGGCGGCCTCATCCAGCGGCGCATGGACCTGCCAGATGCCACCGTTCTGGTGCTGCAAGGCCTTATCTTCATCGTGCTGCTGACATCCGAGACGCTCTATGGGCGATTCGCGATCTTCAAAGCCTCGGGCGAAGGCGCTCGCGCATGAACGCGGCCGTCGCCACCGTTCTCATCGCGATGTTCGCGGGCGCCATCCGCGTCTCGACGCCGTTCATGTTCGTCGCGCTCGGCGAATGCCTCACCGAGAAATCGGGTCGGGTCAATCTCGGCCTCGAAGGCACGCTGGTGCTGGGCGCGATGGTCGCTTACGCCGCTTCCTATCACTCCGGCTCGCCCTGGCTCGGCGTGCTCGCCGCGGGCCTCGCCGGATCCGCGCTCGGCGCCATGCACGGCGCCATCTGCGGCCTCAAGCGCGTCAACGACGTCGCCGTAGGGATCGCCATGATGCTGTTCGGGGTCGGCGTCGCGTTCTTTTTCGGCAAGCCTTATATCCAGCCGACGGCGCCGCGCCTGCCGTCGATCCCGTTCGGCGCTTTCGTGAACGATCCGAGCGTGCGCAGCGCGCTCGACGTAAATCCCCTCTATTTCGTCGGCGTCGGCGTCGCCGTCGCGATGGCATGGGCGCTGCGCGACACGCGCGCGGGGCTGGTCGTGCGCACCGTCGGCGACAGCGCGGCGGCGGCGCGCGCGATGGGCCTGTCCGTCAATGGCGTCCGGCTCGCGACGACGACCATCGGCGGCTTTCTGGCCGGCGTCGGCGGTGCGTTTCTGTCGCTTTCCTACCCCGGCTCTTGGAACCAGGGCCTGTCCTCGGGCCAGGGCCTTATGGCGGTGGCGCTGGTGATATTCGCGCGCTGGGATCCGTTGCGCTGCGTCGGCGCGGCGCTGCTTTTCGGCGGCGCCGGCGCCATCGGTCCGTCGCTGCAGTCGGTCGGCGTTACGCAGGGCTACTACTTCTTCAATGCCGCCCCTTACATCCTGACGCTGGCGATCATGATCGCAACCTCGAGCGCCAATCGCTCGCTGCGCGACATGCCGGGCGAATTGACGATGGCCAAATAGGAGCCGCTCCCTTTGCCGAGCCTCGCCGCCGATCCCTATCCCTGGCCCTACGACGGCGACCTGACGCCGCAAAACACCGCACTCATCATTATCGACATGCAGACCGATTTTTGCGGCAAGGGCGGCTATGTCGAGGCCATGGGCTACGACATATCGCTGACGCGCGCGCCCATCGCGCCCATTCGCGAATTGCTCGAAGCGATGCGCGCAAAGGGCTATCCCGTCATCCATACCCGCGAAGGTCATCGCCCGGACCTCTCCGACCTGCCCGCCAACAAGCGCTGGCGCTCGCGGCGCATTGGCGCCGGGATCGGCGATTCCGGGCCTTGCGGCAAGATTCTCGTTCGTGGCGAGCCGGGCTGGGAGATTATCGACGAATTGGCGCCGCTGCCGGGCGAAATCGTTATCGACAAGCCCGGCAAAGGATCGTTCTACGCCACAGATCTTGAACTCATCCTGCGCACGCGCGGCGTCAGAAATTTGATTCTGACCGGCATCACCACCGATGTCTGCGTGCATACGACCATGCGCGAGGCCAACGATCGCGGCTTCGAATGCTTGATCGTCGCCGACGGCTGCGGCGCGACCGATCACGACAATCATCTGGCCGCGCTAAAGATGGTGACGATGCAGGGCGGTGTGTTCGGTGCGGTCGGTTCGTCTCAGGCCGTCCTCGCGAGTCTCCCATGACCCGCCGCGCTTTCGTCCACCGGATTGTCGCCGGCGCGCTGGCCTCCCTTGTCGACCACGCCGAAATCTACGTGTCCGGAGGCGCCGAACATCAGGGCCCCGACGGCGGCGGACCCGTCGCTGTCATCGTCGATTCCCAGTTGACCCAGGGGGCTGCAACATGACCGACGCCCTGCCGCTCGCCCAGACGCCCTCCCCGCCTTCGCGCGGGCCGTCCTTGCAGACTATCGGCATGAGCAAGAGTTTCGGCCGTCTGAAGGCGCTCGACGACGTCTCGGTGAAAATCGCCGCCGGTTCGTTTCACGCTTTGCTCGGCGAGAACGGCGCGGGCAAGTCGACGCTCGTCAAGTGCATCATGGGATTCTATGCGCCCGACCGCGGCCAATTGCTGCTCGACGGCAGGCAGGTGAGCGCGCGCAATCCGAAGGAAGCGCAGGAACTGGGCGTCGGCATGGTCTACCAGCACTTCACGCTGGCGCCCGCGCTGACGGCGGCGGAAAATCTCGTGGTCTCGCGCGTCGACGCGCCGGCCTTCATCAACTGGCGCCGTGAGCGCAAGGCGCTCGATGCATTTCTCGCGCGGATGCCGTTTCGAGTGCCGCTCGACAAGCCGGTGTCGACGATGGCGGCGGGCGAGAAGCAGAAGCTCGAAATCCTCAAGTTGCTTTACCTGGACCAGCGCTTCCTTATTCTCGACGAGCCGACTTCGGTGCTCACGCCGGGCGAAGCCGACGAAATCCTCGAACTGCTGCGCGCGATGGCGCACAGGGGCGAGATCACGGTGGCGATGATCACTCACAAATTCCGCGAGGTGGAGGCATTCTGCGATGAGTTTACCGTGCTTCGCCGCGGCGCGAAGGTCGGTGAGGGCCAGGTCGGCGCGGTTTCAACGCGCGAGATGGCGGCGATGATGATCGGCGACGCGGTGGTGCGGCCTTCGGCGGCGCGCGCGGCCGTGACGCCGCGCGGCGCGGCGCTGGAAATCGCGGGCCTGTACGCCGCCGGCGACGCCGGCCGCGACGCCGTCGCGGGGTTCGATCTCAAGGTGCGGTCGGGCGAGATCGTGGGCATCGCTGGCGTTTCTGGCAACGGCCAGAGCGAACTCGTGGAGGCGCTTTCCGGCCAACGGCCGATACGCCTCGGGCAAATCCTGGTCAGTGACAAGAATTTCGAACCGGTGCGTGCGGATTTCGATCGCTTCAAGGTGTTCGGTTTGCCGGAAGAGCCGCTGAAAAACGCCACTGTGCCTACGATGACGGTGTCAGAGAACATGGCCTTCCGCAAATTCGACAAGGCGCCGATCTCGAAGTTCGGCTTCTGGTTGTCGCCGGGTCCGATGCGCGCCAAGGCGCGCGATCTCATCGGCCGCTACAACGTCAAGACTCCCTCTACCGATACGCCCATTCGCGATCTTTCGGGGGGCAACGTCCAGCGCGCGGTGCTGGCGCGCGAACTCTCCGAGGACGTCGACGTTCTCGTCGTCGCCAATCCGTGTTTCGGCCTCGATTTCGCTTCGGTGGCCGACATTCGCGCCCAGATCGTCGAACAGCGCAATCGCGGCGCGGCGGTGTTGCTAGTTTCCGAGGATCTCGACGAGATTCTCGAAATTTCCGATCGCATCGCCGTCATGAGCGAGGGCAAGGTGGTCTATACGATCGACGCGGCGGCCGCGGACCGCACTACCATAGGTCGACACATGGCGGGCCATTGACGATGATCGAAGTGCCCGCCGAGCCGTTCGCTTTCGAGTTCACGCCGGAGCGGGCGGCCCTTGTCGTCATCGACATGCAGCGCGATTTTCTCGAGCCAGGCGGCTTCGGGGAGACGCTCGGCAACGATCTGGCGCCGGTGCGCGAAATCGTGCCGACCGTCGCTACGCTGATCCGGCTCTTTCGCGCGCGCCATTGGCCGGTTTTTCATACCCGCGAGGATCACCTGCCCGATCTTTCGGACTGTCCGCCCGCCAAGCGCTTGCGCGGCAAGCCGTCGCTGCGCATCGGCGATCCCGGCCCAATGGGGCGCGTTCTGATCCGTGGCGAGCCTGGGGCCGGCATCGTGTCCGAATGCGCGCCGATCGCGGGCGAGACCGTGATCGACAAGCCGGGCAAGGGAATGTTCTACGCGACCGACGTCGAAGCGAAACTGAAAGCCTTGGGCGTCGCGCAGCTCGTTTTCGCCGGCGTCACCACGGAAGTCTGTGTCCAGACCTCTATGCGGGAGGCTAACGATCGCGGTTATGAATGTTTGTTGATCGAGGACGCGACGGCGAGCTACTTTCCCGAGTTCAAGCAAGCGACGTTGCGGATGATCCGCGCCCAAGGCGCGATCGTCGGTTGGACGACGACGCTGGCCCGGTTCGAGGAGGCATTGGGATGAGCGGGGAATTCGACCCTTATGCGCTAATGGAGGCGATGGCGCCGCTGCTCGGCTTCGATCTCGGGCTCGCAACGCGCGAACAAATCGCCGTGCATCTGCGCATCGCCGCCGAGCAAGCCGCCAAGCTCCTCAAAGAACCGCTCGACGACGCTGACGAACCGGGCCCGGTTTTCACGGCATGAGTGCGGAGCTGCTCGATCTCAGCGCGGTCGAAATCGCGGCGATGGTGATCCGCGGAGAAACCAGCGCGCGCGAGGTGACGCTGGCCGCGCTCGTTCGCATCGAAGCGCGCGACGGCAAGCTCGGCGCCTTCACCGACGTCACCGCCGAGCGCGCGCTCGCCAAAGCCGATTCGATTGATGCGCTCCGTGCGCGCGGGGCGCCGCTCGGGCCGCTCGCGGGAGCGCCGTTCGCGGTCAAGAACCTCTTCGACGTCGCGGGACTGCCGACCCGCGCGGGTTCGAAGATCAATCGCGATCTGCCGGCGGCGCGCGCCGACGCGACGCTCGTGCGCCGACTGGAGTCCGGCGGCGCCGTCCTGCTCGGCGCGCTCAACATGGGCGAATACGCCTACGATTTCACTGGCGAGAACGCGCACGACGGCCCCTCGCGCAATCCGCACGATCTCGCGCATATGTCGGGCGGATCGTCCGGCGGTTCGGGCGCCGCGGTCGCCGGCGGCCTGGTTCCTATCGCGCTCGGTTCGGACACCAACGGCTCGATCCGCGTGCCGAGCTCGTTCTGCGGTCTCTTCGGCCTCAAACCGACCTACGGGCGACTTTCGCGCCATGGAACGTTTCCCTTCGTCTCGAGCTTCGATCACCTCGGCCCGCTCGCGCGCGGCGTCGTCGACCTCGCGCTGAGTTACGACGCGATGCAAGGACGCGACCCCGACGACCCCGCGCAAGCGGACGTTCCTCCAGCGCCCGCGACGCCGACGCTCGACGAAGGCGTCCGGGGACTGCGCGTCGCCCGACTCGGCGGCTATTTCGCCCGTGGCGGCGATCCCGCGGCGTTCGAAGCGACCGACCGGGTCGCCAGGGCGCTCGGCGCGGACCGCGTCGTCGAACTCGACGAGGCCGAGCGCGCCCGCGCCGCCGCCTATCTCGTCACCATGAGCGAGGGCGCGGCGCTGCACTTCAAACGCCTGCGGACGCGCGCGGGCGATTACGATCCAGACGTGCGTGATCGGCTCATCGCCGGGGCGATGCTGCCGGGCGCCTGGATCGTGCAGGCACAAAAATTCCGCCGCCGCTTCCGCGAGCAGGCGCTGGCGCTGTTCCGCGACGTCGATCTCCTCATCGCGCCAGCGACGCCCTGTCGCGCGCCCAGGATCGGCCAAAAGACTTTCGTGCTGGACGGCAAAGAGGCGCTGGTGCGGCCCAACATCGGCGTCTTCACGCAACCGATTTCGTTCATCGGCCTGCCCGTTGTCGCCGCGCCGATCTGGAGCGCGGGCGAAGCGCTGCCGATTGGCGTTCAGATCATAGCGGCGCCCTGGCGCGAAGACCTTGCGTTGCGCGCTGCGCGAGCGCTCGAGCGCGAGGGCGTCGCGAGGGCGCCGATCGCTCGGCTGTCGTGAGCGGGAGGATCGAGTCGCGTGACCATTGACGATCCCGCCGTGCTTGCCGAGGTCGAGGCCGCTTTCATCGATTACGAGCGCGCGCTCGTCAGCAACGACGTGGAGGCGCTCGATCGGTTCTTTTTCGCGAGCGAAGGCGCGGTCCGCTATGGCGTCGGCGAGAACCTCCACGGCTTCTCCGAGATCAAGGCGTTCCGGGCCGCGCGCTTGCCCGTCGGGCTCGCGCGCAGGTTGGAGAAGACGCGCATCGTGACCTACGGTCGCGATTGCGCGATCGCCGCGACATTGTTCCGCCGCGATTCGGCGCCCGGCAAGATCGGACGGCAGATGCAGACCTGGGTGCGATTTCCCGAGGGCTGGCGCATCGTCGCCGCGCACGTCAGCCTCATCGACGAGCCGCCGGCATGAGCGGAATTCTTTCGGGCGTCATTCTGTTGCCGCTTGATGGAGCGCCCGCGGGAGATCCCGTCGATATTGTCATTGAAGGAGGCCGTATCGCCGCAATCCTGAGCGCGCGGGTTGCAGCGGCCGTATAGGCTTTCTGCGTGAAGCGCTGGATCCCGCGCGGGCCGGATATGAAAGAATCGTTCAATGTTGGGCTAGAGCTTTCGCGGGACGATCCCGAAATTGTCGCCGGCGCGCCGTTCCGCGCGCTCAACGGCTGGCCGGAGCTTCCCGGCTTCCGCGCGACATTGCTCGCCTATTTCGAGGCCTGCTCGGCGCTCGGCGCGAACCTTCATCGCGCGTTCGCTCGTGACCTCGCTTTGCCCCTGGACTTTTTCGCCGATAAGTTCGAACGGCCGATGGCGACGCTTGCACTTCCCGGCTCGGCTCGGGGGCGAAAGGCCGGCGAGCGGCGCCGGCGCACACGCCGATTACGAAAACCAGACCCTGCTCGCGGTCGACCGAGTCGGCGGCCTGGAGGTGCGCACGCGATCGGGCGAGTGGATTTCGGCGCCCGTCGTGCAGGGCGCTTTCGTGGTCAATATCGGCGACTGTCTGATGCGCTGGACCAACGACGCTTATGTCTCCAGCCCGCATCGCGTCGTCAACGACACCTCTCAGGAACGCTATTCCGTCGCGTTTTTCTACGATCCGGACCCCGGGGCGCTGGTCGCCGCTATCCCGTCCTGCGTACCCAAGGGCGCGGCGCCGCTTTACGCCCCGGTGCTCGCGGCGGAGCATCTGCGGCTCCGGCCGCAAGCGAGCCAGCCATCGGCGGGGACCGGAGTAGTTCGGATCATTGCTGTCGCGCCCCGGCGATAGCGAAGTCGAGCGCGAAGCCGTCGTCAAATTGCGTGCGCGCCACCTTCTGCGGCTACCGCACGAACTGCGGGCAATTCCGGGGATCCAGGACTTTAGGGCGACGGCGAGGTCGTCCGCTTTCGTGCGAGGTCCGCCGCGAGTTCCGGCCGCTCTATAAGAACGCAACAAATTCAATCTCATGAGACGGCATTACGAATTCGTTAACACTGATTTACATTGGCCAACTAAATATGCTAGCGATGAGCGACAATGCAAAATGCAAACAAATGCCGCGATGGCCAAGGGTCATTTGGGGGCCAGGGATGCGTCGTTCGTCTAGGATTTTGGAAATCGCGGTGCTGGCGAGCGTCAGTTTCGGCGGAACAGTCGCGGTTCGCGCGCAGAATGCGAGCAATGCCGCGCCGGCCTTTGACTGGACCGGATTTTATATCGGCGGCCACATCGCGGAGGATTTCACCAGCACGCTTTATAAGCGTCCTTTAGATCCGTCGCTCGCCGACACGACGATCGGCTCGATTGGCGACAAGGCGGGCGTCGGCGCCTCCGTCGGATTTAACTACCAGTTTTCGCGATGGGGGGTCGTCGGCCTCGAAGCGACGGAAACGTGGATGGACGCGCCAGTGCGCGAACTCGGTTCTTCCAACGATTTTCTTGAACATATCGATTCTGTCGCGGCCGTGAGCGCGCGCGCGGGCCTGCTCGTTCGGCCGGACACGATGGTGTTCGGTTCGGTCGGGCCGGCTTGGATGCGGGTCAATGGCTTCAAGGGATTTGGCCAATCGATGAACGCCATCGTGCCCGGCGTTCAGCTCGGCGCGGGCTTCGAGACGTTTATCACTCGCAACGTCTCCCTGCGCGTCGAGGGTTCATATACCGGCGCCACTCAAGCGCTGGTGTTGAATAATTCCTTCGATCACTACTTGCCGTCGATCCTTCAAGTCCAGTTCGGCGCCGAATATAAGTTCGATGCGCCGGGCGGCTGGGGTTTCAAAGACGTCGCCGTATCGGATGCTGTCGGCGCGCCGCCGAAATGGACGGGGTTCGAAGTCGGCGGGTTTGCTTCGGTGAACGGCAATCAAATGGGGTATTCGGACCTCAACCAGGGTGATTCCGGTCCCTATACCCGGTTCGGGATCGGCGGCGGCGCATTCGTCGGCGCAAACTACCAGCTCAACGACCGCTTTGTCGTCGGCGCCGAACTCAGCGGAAACTACAATCATGCGCGCCTAGTGAACGCCGCCGGCACGAACGGCTATCTCGGCCCCCTCTTCGATTTCGCGACGATCGAGAATTTCATGGCCCTGACCGGACGGGTCGGCGCGCTTCTTTCGCCCGGCACGCTCATCTACGTCAAAGCCGGCGGCGCCTGGGTCCAGACGACGACCGATTTCGGTTACTGGAACAATGTCGCTCCGAACTCGACAGGTTCGCGGACCATGGGCGGCTATCAGGTCGGTTTGGGCGATGAGACTTTTATCACGTCGAACGTGAGCTTGCGGTTCGAGACAATTTACACGCACCCCAGCGGCACGATCAGTTTGAACGGTAGCGTCTTTCCGAACCAATTCGCGCTGCGTCCGGCCGTTCTTTCCGCGACCAGCGGCGTAGCCTATCATTTTTGACGGGGTCGGCCGAAGTCTGCGCCCGGGCGCTCTGGACTTTGGCCGTCTTGTGTGCGTTTTCGTGTCGTGACTTTGGTCAATGAGCCGCGCCGCCGCGCACGAAAACTCCGGAGCGAGACTGCCCATGGATAAGACGCCTGCGCCTTCGGACAGTTCCGCCGTTTCGTCGGATTCGTCGCGGTCCGCCTCCGTGCGTTGGAACGATTCGACGATGGCCACTCACTTCGCAAACGTGGTGAATGTGCAGAGCACGCGCGAGCAAGTGGACTTGTTTTTTGGCTTGAACCGAACCTGGAACTCCGGTGGCGACGCGCAAGTGACGGTCGATCTGGCGAATCGCATTATCCTGACGCCGTTCGCGGCGAAGCGGCTTCTCAGCGTTCTCGGCGGCGTCCTGCGCGAATACGAAGGCCGCTACGGAGCGCTCGATCTCGATCGGTAAGCAGCGTTGAACGGCCCTTCGCACAACTGGTCCGAACTGGCGCGGACCGAAGACGCCGGCTCGGCGGCGGGGCGGGACGCCGGATTGTGGAAGCGCCTTGGCGAGGAAGCCGAACTCGCCGATATCGTCCAAGTCTGGCTGACGTTGCAATGCCAAATGATCGCCGGCGCCGCGCGGGGCGTAGTCTTGCTGCCGGGCGCGGCCGCGAACAGTTTCGATGTCGCCGCCATATGGCCGGAGGGTTCGGCGCGGTCCTCGACGCTGGCGGAGATCGCGGAACTCGCGCTGCGTGAAAAACGTGGCGTCGCGGGCGGCGAAGGCGGATCCGGGAGCGGGCAAGTTGCGTTCCCGATTCTGCTCGAGGGGGAGTTGAAGGGCGCGGTCGCCGTGGCGCTGCAAAACGCCCGAGGCGACGACCCCAAGAACGCTCTGCGCCAATTGCAGTGGGGGGTCGCTTGGATCCGCGAGAAGCTGGAGCGCCGGCGCGTCGCCGGGTTGGACCGCCTGCTCGGCAAATCGCGCGCGGCGCTGGACCTGCTGGGCGACGCGCTTGGCCGCGAGGGTTTTGAAGCCGCGGCGATGGCGACGGTCACAGGCCTGGCGGTCCGCTGCCAATGTTCCCGGGTGAGTCTGGGCGTGCGACGCGGGCATTCGGTCGTAGTGAAGGCCATCTCGCATAGCGCGCAGTTCGGGCGTCGGATGATGCTGGTCAGCGGGCTCGCAGCGGCGATGGACGAAGCGCTCGATCAGCGTTGCTTGATCCTTTATCCTGCTCCGGATGAACAGATGCTGGCGACGGCCGCCCATGCCGAGCTTTCGCGCGCACAGAACGACGGGCATGTCCTGACGATCCCGATGCTCGCCGCGGACAGCTTCGTCGGCGCAATGTCGTTCGAACGCCCCGCCGACGCGCCCTTCGATCAGAATACGATCGATCTGCTCGAACTCGCGGTGTCGATCGTCGGACCGATTCTGGAGGAGAAGCGTCGCAACGATCGCTGGCTGATCGCGAAGGCTGGAGAGAGTTTGCGCGTTCAGCTCGCGCGCCTGTTCGGTCCGGGCCATCTCGCGCGCAAGTTGGTCGCGATCGCCTCGATCGCGGCGGCCCTGTTCCTCTCGCTGGCGCGGTCCGAATACAAGGTCAACGCGGAATCACAGATCGAGGGCCTGATCCGTCGCGCTGTCGTGGCCCCCTATGACGGCTACATCAAGGACGCGCTGGCGCGCGCCGGCGACAGCGCGAAAGAGGGCGAGGTGCTCGCCGTTCTCGAGGACCGCGACTTGTTGCTCGAACGCCTGAAATGGGTGACGGAGCGGCAGCAGCGCCTCTATGAATACGACAAGGCGCTCGCGGCCAGACAACCCGCCGTGGTCAATGTCATTCGAGCGCAAATCGATCAGGCGGACGCGCAGATCAAGCTGATTGACGAGCAAATCGCGCGCGTCAAACTGCGTTCGCCGATCGACGGTCAGATCGTCTCCGGCGACCTGAGCCAACTGATCGGCACGGCGGTTCAGCGCGGACAGACATTGTTCGAGATCGCGCCGTTGGAAGTGTATCGTATCATTCTCGACGTCGACGAACGCGAAGTCGCGGAAATCGAGCCGGGTCAGCGCGGCCATCTCGTTGTTTCCGCTTTGCCGACGCGCCAGATGCCGTTTGTCGTCGACAAGGTGACGCCGATCGCCGAGGTGCGCGGCGGCAGAAATGTGTTCCGCGTCGAAGGACGGCTGACCGAAAATCCCCCTGAACTGCGCCCGGGCATGGAAGGCGTCGGAAAGATCGAAATTGGCGAGCGAAACATCGCCTGGATCTGGCTGCATCAGTTGATGGACGGGCTGCGTCTGTGGTCGTGGCGCTGGTCGACGTGAGCCCACGATGAGCCGCTCGCTGTTCAGCAGTTCATGGTATCGCGTTTCCGGTCTGAAGCCGCGCGTACGTTCGCACACGATCATTCATCGCCAAGTGTTCCGCGGCAAGGTCTGGTATGTGCTTCAGGATCCGCAGTCCGGCCGATTTCACTCGCTGTCCGAGCTTGCCAACCTGATGGTCTGCCTGATGGACGGGCGGCGAACCGTTCAGGACATCTGGGATGCGGCGGGGCGCCAGTCCAGCGACGATCCGCCGACGCAGGATGAGACCATTCAGCTCCTCGCCCAGCTTCATAACTCCGACCTGTTGCAAGGCGAGTTTCCGCCGGATTTCGACGAGATGGCCCATCGCGCAGAGACGGCCAATCAGCGCCGACTGGTCCAGCAGCTGCGTAACCCGATGGCGGTGCGAGTGCCGTTGTTCGACCCTAATCGCTTTCTCGACAAAACGCTTCCGCTTGTACGTCCATTGTTCACGACGGCAGGATTTATCGCTTGGCTCGCACTTGTGCTGACAGGGGTCGTGCTCGCCGCTTTGCACTGGCCTGAACTCACGAGCGACGTTTCCGATCGCGTGCTGACTGCGGAGAACGTGGCGGTCATCATGGCCGTCTATCCGATCGTGAAGAGCCTGCACGAACTCGGTCACGCCTACGCGACCAAGATTTGGGGCGGCGAGGTCCATGAAGTCGGCTTTATGCTGCTCGTGTTCATACCAGTGCTCTATGTCGACGCTTCGGCGTCCGCGGCGTTTCGACAAAAGTCGCGGCGCATTGTGGTCGGCGCCGCGGGCATTTTGGTGGAAATGGCGCTGGCGGCCCTCGCGACCCTAATTTGGCTACAGGGGAGCCCCGGATTGGGTCGAACGGTTGCGTTCAACGTGATGCTAATCGGCGGCGTTTCGACGCTGCTGTTCAATGGCAATCCGCTGCTGCGCTTCGACGGCTACTACATATTCTCGGATCTGATAGAAATTCCCAACCTTGCCGGCCGCGCCAACGCCTATGTTTTCTACCTCCTCCAGCGTCATCTGTTCAGGGTTGACGACGTCGAGACCCCGATCGTGACGCCGAGCGAACGCAAGTGGCTACTGGGTTACGCAGTGCTTTCGTTTGCATATCGAATGCTGGTTTCGCTGGCGATCGCCCTGTTTCTGGCCACGAAGCTTCCGGCGATCGGGCTTGTCATGGCGTTTTGGTCCCTGACCGCCATCGCGGTTCTGCCGGTGTTCAAGGGTGTCAAGTATCTCGCCTCGAATCCTAAGTTGAACGGTCAGCGCCGCCGCGCCGTTGGCGTCGTCGCGGGCCTGTCGGCTCTCGTCGCGATTGTGTTCTTCCTGATTCCGCTGCCCTATTCTACGATAGCCGAGGGAGTCGTCATCGTCCCCGATCAGTCGGAGGTGCGTGCGAAAGCCGACGGATTCGTCGACACGGTCGCGGCGGCTGACGGAGAACGCGTCGAGCCAGGCCGAACGCTCGTGGTGCTGGAAGATCCGATTCTGAAAGCCAAGGTCGCCGTGATCGAGGCGCAACTGGAAGAGACCCGCCAGCGTTTGGAGGCGGTTCGCGTGCTCGACCGCGTGCAAACGGAAATGTTCCAGGAGCAGGCTGCGAATTTGGCCGAACGGCTTTCCGTCGCGCGTAAGCAATTGGCCAATCTGGACGTCACGTCGGATCAAGCCGGACGGTTCGTCCCCGCGCATTCGAACGATATGACCGGCAGGTTCGCGCGGCGCGGCGAATTGCTCGGCTACGTCGTGTCGGATGCGAACCCGGTGGTCCGCGTCTTGGCGCCGCAATCCGACGTTGAGTTGATTGAAAATCCCGACACAACGGTGGAAGCGCGCCTGGTCGAGGACGTCGCCCGCGCGCGCGCGGCGAAAATCATCCGGTCCGCGCCCGGCGCGCAGGTCGAAGTGCCGAGCCTCGCGCTGACGACTCGAGGCGGCGGCGCCATCGCGCTCGATCCGTCCCGCACGCAACGGCCGCAATCGCTGTTCAGCTATTTCCAGCTCGACGTCGAGTTGCTCGAGCCCAGCGACTCCGGCCGGTTGGGATCGCGCGTCTACGTTCGTTTCAAGCACGGCGACGAGGCTTTGGCCTGGCGCATGTTGCGCTCGGCGCGACAGTTTTTCCTCGGCCAGTTCCATGTCTGACGTGGCGCTGTCCGTACCGGAGCGGTTGTTGAATTTGCCCGCACAGCGGCTTTGCCCGGAAGCGCCGGAACGGAAGGAAACCAATCTCGAGGGACTAGCGGCGTCGCTCCATTCGCGAGCGGTCGCAGCGATGTCGAGGCGGCGCGCACGATCGCTGCGCCGCATCCTCCCGCTTGTGAACGCTCATGAGGCCGAGTTCGCGGCCCTCTCCGACTTCGAATTGTTGCCGCGCGCTCGGGAGATAGCAATCGACCTCCGACGCGAGGCCGATTTCTCCGACGCATTAACGGGGCGCGCGTTTTGCCTGATCCGCGAATTGTCGGCGCGCATTCTCGGCAAGCGGCACTTCGACGTCCAGATCATCGGCGCTTTCGCTATGGTCAAGGGTATGCTCGCCGAAATGGCGACCGGGGAAGGCAAGACGCTGACCGCGACCCTGGTGGCGGGAACCGCGGGGCTCGCGGGCATTCCCATTCATGTGGTGACGGTGAACGACTATCTCGCTAGACGCGACGCGGAACTCATGCAGCCCCTCTATCGGGCCTTGGGTTTGAGCGTCGGGATCGTCGTCAGCGGCCAAAGCTTGCACGAGCGGCAAGCTGCGTATGCATGTGACATCACCTATTGCACCAATAAGGAATTAACCTTCGATTACTTGCGCGATCGCATGTTGCTCGGCCAAACGGTCGGCGATCTCAAGCTTAAGCTGGAGACGCTTCACAGCGATGCGCCTCGCGCGCGCGAACTGCGAATGCGCGGGCTTCATTTCGCGCTGGTCGACGAAGCCGACAGCGTGCTGGTCGACGAGGCGCGCACGCCGCTGATCATCTCCGGAGGCGCTGGCGCCGCTATTGGCGAAGAGACCGTCGGCAGCGCGCTGAAACTCGCATCCGCGATGGAGGCGGGCGTCGATTTCATCGTCTCCACCGAGGATCGAAGGATTTTCCTGACCGTGGCCGGCCAGTCGCGCGTCGAGCAGTTCGCGAAATCGCGCGCCGGACATTGGCGCAGCGTCGTCAGTCGAGAAGAGCTGGCGCGCCAAGCGCTTGCCGCCCTTCACCTGTTCCACAAGGGCGAGCAATATGTCGTCGCCGATGGCAAGGTGCAGATCGTCGATGAATATACCGGCCGCATCATGCCGGACCGGCTGTGGAGCGACGGGTTGCACCAGATGATCGAACTCAAGGAAGGCTGCGCACTATCGGCGCGGCGCGAAACGCTCGCGCGCATAACCTATCAGCGCTTCTTCCGCCGCTATCGCCGACTGGCCGGCATGAGCGGCACGATGCAGCCCGTGGCGGCGGAACTCTGGCGCGTTTATCGGCGTCGCGTAGTGACGATCCCGACCGCGAAGCCGGTGTTGCGTATCCATCGCCCCGATGTGGTGCTTGCGACCCAGGATGAAAAGTGGCGACGCATCGTCGAGCGCGTGGCGGCCCTCAATGCCGTCGGCGCTCCCGTGCTTATCGGTACGCGATCCGTCACCGCCTCCGAGCGCGCGAGCGAGATGCTAACCGCGGCGGGCTTTCGACACGAGGTTCTCAATGCGCTGCAAGACAAGCGCGAGGCGGAGATCATTGCCGAAGCAGGGCGAAGCGGCCGGATAACGATCGCGACCAACCTCGCGGGACGCGGCACCGACATTCATCTGGGCGAGGGTGTGGCCGCGCTCGGCGGGCTGCACGTCATCATGACCGAACGCCACGACGCGCGCCGCATCGATCTTCAGCTTGCGGGCCGCGCCGGAAGGCAGGGCGAGCCGGGGTCGTTCGAGGCGATCCTATCGCTGGAGGATGACTTGATGAACAATGAGAATGGCGTCGCCTTGTCCGGGCTGGCCAAGTGGCTGGCGCGCTATGCGGGCGCCTGGGCGGGGCGGGGCGCCGCCGAATATGCGCAGAAGCGCGCCGAACGGCTGCACGCGCGGATGCGCGCCGACTTGCTCCGCTCTGATCGATGGCGAAAGCAGACGCTCGCCTTCACCGGACGGCCCGAGTGAAGGCGTCATCAGGTCTTGCTGAAAGCCGCGCAGAGATATGTCAAGTGGCCGTTGGCGTGCAGCCAGCGCAAGAGATGGCCAGCCGACGGCCGGCGAGGAAACGTTCCCTCGTTTTGCGGCGCGGTGACACGATAGCTTGGCAGGGTCGCCCGCGTCGCGTCGAGCCGCCGCTCGAGTCGGAGGCCTGCTCGGGCCGCCGCCGAAATTAGCTCCTCCGGTTCGATCCACAATTGCGGCCAGGGTCCAAATTCGCTGCGCAAGATCGCCTCGATGTCGGGGACGGGCGTCGGAGCTTCGGCCCCGGGCGCGCGCAGCAGGATGTCGGACACCGCAAGCCGGCCGCCCGGACGCAGCACGCGCGCGACTTGATGGAGAAACGCCTCGCGAGATCGAAAATGAAACATCGCCTCGATACAGATCGCGCGGTCGAAGCTCGCGGCTTGCAATGGCAACGCGCAGGCGTCGGCCTCGATCAGAGCGAGCGATCCGTCCCGCATCGGCAATGAACGGCAAATATCGAGTTGGCGCGGGTCGATATTGACCCCGGTGCGCCGCATTTCGCGCCATTGCCCGATCGCCTCCAGCGCACCGCCGAAGCCGCAACCGACGTCGAGGACATCCTGTTGGTCGCGAAGCGCCGCGAGCTCGATCAGCAAGTCCGTAAGTCGCGCCTGCGCGTCTTCGAATTCCTGCGCCGAGCAGGGCGTCGAAAGCGGCGGCGGGTCGTCCCAATATCCAAGATGCACGTCGCGCCCGGCATGGCCGCGCCGAAAACCTTCGATCAGGCCGTCGAAATAGGACGGAACGCGCGGCAATGTCAGCCCCATCCGTAAACGCCGAAACCGTCGCTTCGCTCCGCCATGAAACTGCAAGCGGTCCAGCGCGTCGTCGCGCCGATCACGGGCGTGACGCGGTGCAGGTGATGGCCGGAGTTGAATACGATGAGGTCGCCGGGATCGAGCGTGAACGCGACCTTCTCCGCGGCGTCAAGGTCCGCGCGGACCGCGTTGCGGTTACTGTCCACGATGCGTTGGCCCGGCGCTTCGGGGTGAATGTTGAAAACCTCCAGCGATCCGCCCGAGTCGGCCTTCGAAAAGGCGATCACGAACGAGAACAATCGTGGACGGATCATAGGCGTAAGCAGCCGATAGCTTGGCCGCGCCGCCTGCTCGTCGTCGAAATGGGCGGGAATGTATCCGCCCGGCAAATGGGCGCGGATCGTTGTGAACATATATTGGGATCCCGGCGTTGGCCCCGGCGGCGCGGAATAGGGACGCCCCTCGTCGAGCGAGGACAGCAGCGCGGTCACGCGCGGCTCCAGCGCGAGCCGCCCGCCCGCCAACCGCGCGAGGCCGTCGCGAAATCCCGGCGTCGCCGCGAAATAGTCGCGCAGGTCCGGATGGGCCAGATTGAGGTTCGCGCCATAGAAGAAGGCGGCGAACTTGGCGGGAAACTCGGTCTTGATAAGCCCGTGCCGCTCCGCCGCAAGTTCCGCGCAGATAGTGTCGCAAAGTTCGCGCTCGATCACCCGCTTGACCACGACGCCGTCGATCGCGCGCGCGCGCAAGCGCGACAGAACGTCCGCGTGCTGGGGCGCCTGACTAGCGTCGAAGGAGACCGTGCGAAAAAATGTCATGCGTTGCGTCCGCCCTACCTCGCCCCCGGCGGGGGAAACACCCAGAAAAACTCGCCCGATCGTCCGCCGACTCGCGCCGCCTCGTCCGTGAGGAACGCGGCCTCTCGCTCGATCGCCCCGCGCGGCCAGCCGAGGCACGAGCGCATCTTGAGCGATGTCGGATCGTAGTCCAGCAGGTGCTGCGGCGGCGAGCGAACCATCAGCGCCGAGGGCAGTACGACGCAATGATAGACGCGCAGCGCACACGGCATGCGACGCGCGCGCTCGAAATTGCGACGAAAGCCTTCGGCGTTATCGCCGGGAAGCCCCATGATGATCTCGACCGCCAGCGTCGCGACCTCGCCGAGTTCGCGCACGTTGTTGTCGAATTTCGCTTCGTCGTATTTGCGGTCGACGTTGGCGAGAACGTCATTGTCGAAGGATTGCAGGCCGATGCCAACATAGGCGTTGCCGACGCTGGCGAGAAAGTCGATATGCTCGCGCCGCACTTTGGCGGGATAGACTTCGCAGATCAGACCACGATCGTTCAGAAATCCGGTTCGCTGTTGAGCCGCGCGCAGGTTCTGGAACGCGGCCTGATTGAGGTTGAGCCCGGCGTCCGCCAACAGCGCGCCTGTTAGGCCCATCCGTACCATGGAGTCGAATTCAACTTCCAGGCTCTCTCTCGTGCGCACGCGTTTGGGCGATTCCATCGTGCCCCATTCGCAAAACGAACAGGTGAACGGACAGCCGCGATAGGTCTGCAACACACCCAGCCCGCCGCGCGGCACCAGGTTCATTTCATAGGGCGACGCGAGAAGGTTGAGATCGCCGAGCGGACGGGCTCGTGTCTCTTTCCATGCGCCGTCGACACGGAAGGCCACGCCGGAAATCTGCGCGAGTCCCGCCGGCGCGCGGTCCCGCAATTCGACGATCTCGACAAACGTGTCCTCCCCTTCGTTGATGACGAGGAGATCGACGGCGGCGCCCTTAGCCCTGTGCGGCTCGTGGTCGAGCATCACGGGGCGAGCAGAAGGCCCGCCAAATACAATCAGGCGCGAGGGATCGGCTTTCTTCAACAGACCGACCACGTCGAGGAAGAATGGAAACGACCAGAAGAAGGCTGAAATTCCAACAATGTCGGGGTCGAAACGGGCGACCTCGCCCGCGACCAGCTCGCTCGACTTGTCCCCTGGCGTCAGGTCCCACACCCGCACGTCGAGGCCGGGAAGGGCCGCGCGGCGGATCGCGGCTTCGACCATGTAAAGACCAAGATTCGGGATGAACTGCGGCATCGCGGGGTCGCGGTCGGGATAGCGCGCTAGCAACGCGACCCGGCGCCCCGCGCGCGGCGTCTGGCGCGGAAGGCTCACGCCGGAACCGCCGTCACGCCCGGGCCGAGGCTGCGTGGAAACGACCACCAGAACCGACCGGAATTGCCGCCTGCTCGGCGTGCCGCGCGATCGAGTTCCTCGCGCATCGCGCCGATCGCGTCCGCGCTCCAGCCAAGGCACGATTTCATAGCGAGATCGACGGGATGAAATTCGACATTCCACTCCGGGAGCGCGCGCGTCATCAGCGCATCGGGCAGCACGAGGCAATGATAGACGCGCACGCTCGCGGGAAGGCTTAGCGCATAGCCAAGCGTGCGGCGAAATCCTTCGGGCGTGTCGCCGGGCAAGCCGAATATGATCTGCAATTCGATGTTGGTTATAGCGGCAAGCTCGCGCACGATGCGTTCGAATCGCGGCGAGTCCGAGGGCCGTTGATGCAGCCTCAGCACTTCCGGGTCCATCGACTGCATACCGACGCCGAGATAGGCGGGCCCGATCTCGCCGAGGAATTCGAAATGTTCGTCGCGCACGACGGAGGGATAGATTTCGGCCCAAAACAGCGCCTCACTCAGCGCGCCGGTGCGACGATTGGCTTCGCGCAAATTGCGGAAGGCCTGGAGATTGAGATTGAGGCCGGCGTCGAGCAGGAATACCGCCGGCGGCCGCAAGGCTTGAAAGGCCTGCAATTCCCGGGTGAGGTAGTCGACGGAGAAAGTCGACTTGAACTTGTCGCTCGCGCCCCATTCGCAAAAGCGACACGATAGCGGACATCCGCGATAACTCTCGACGTAGGCGACCTCATTGGGCGCGCATAGACCTATCTGAAACGGCGAGGGGATTTGGTTGAGGTCCGCGGCGGCGACGCGGTTGGGAATTTTTCGCCATCCGGCCGCGGCGCGCACGGTGGCGCCGGGCACAGTGGCGAGGGTTTCGCGCGTGAGTTCGGGCAGGTCCGCCATTTCGCGGAATATGGCTTCGCCGTCGCCCTCGACGATCGCATCGAGATAGCGCGCGGGGTCGCGATAGGCGTCCAGGTCGAACAGCGCGCGCCGTGCCGAAGGACCGCCGAAAACGATGAGGCAACCGGGTCGCCTGCGTCGTATCTCGCGCGCCACGTCGATGAGACAGGCGGTCGACCAGACATAAATGGAGAAGCCGACAATCTCGGGTTCGAAGGCCAGAATTTCGCGCGCGTAGCCCGCGACGTCATCTCGTCCGAGATCGATCAGCTCGACAATATGCGCCGGGCGTTCCGGGTCGCCGACAACGGCCGCCTGAATTCGGCGCACCCCGTAGCTCGGCAGTTCCAGGCGCCCAAGTTCTTCGCCATCGGGGCGCGGCGTCAGGCAGGCCAAGACTATCCGTCGCGACGCCACTTAATCTCCCGATCCATGCGGATGCCGGCGAGGGTAAGGCGAAGGCTCGGCCCGCGCAAGGCGCCGACCGCCGCCATCGGGTTTTGCATCGCTCCAGGCCGTGCTAATCACAACCCAGTCGCCGCGGCGCGGCGGATGGACCCAACGAGACCCAGCGAATGCTCCCTATTTCGACGCCGCGAAGCCTGCGAGGCTTTTACGTCCTGTCGGCCCTGGCGGCGGCGCCGGGAATGGCGCTAGCCGCACCGGGAGCATTCGATTGCGTCATGGAGGCCTCGCTGATCGTGAAAGTCGGATCCCCAGTCGCAAGCATCGTCGACGATGTTCAAGTAGATCGCGGAGCGGTGGTCAAAAGAGGGGACGTGATCGCGCACATCGCCTCTAAGGTCGAGGAATCGGCGGTTGCATACAACAAATTGCGGTCCGAGAGCACGGCGGAAATCGAGGCCAAGGCGGCGATCCTCGTACAAAAATCCGGAGTGCTCCGCCGAAAGCTTGGTTTGGCCAAGGAGCATGTCGGCGCTTCGCAGGACGTCGAGAACGCGACAGCGGAGTTCAACGTCGCGAGTCAGGAGCTGGAACTCGCCAAGCTCAATCATCACATGGCCGAAATAGAGTACGAGCGGTCCAAAGCCGAGATGGAGCTGCGCACCATCCGAAGCCCCATCGACGGCATCGTGACCCAGCGTTCGATCGGGCCGGGCGAATATTTCCATCAAGAATCGTCGATCGCCACCATCGCTAGGGTCGATCCTCTTTACGTCGAAACCTTTCTGCCGGTCAGCCTCTACCAACAGGTGAAGATCGGCGACGTCGCGCTGGTCCATCCCGCCGAGCCGATCGGAGGCGAGCGCGAAGCGAAAGTCACGGTCGTCGACCAGGTGTTCGACGCGGCGAGCGGCACCTTCGGGGTGCGTTTGGCGCTGCCTAACGCGGACGACGGGCTTCCTGCGGGACTACGGTGCAAAGTGACTTTCGGCGAAACAAGTGCGGCGCAAGCCTCGACGACGCCGAAACCCTAATTCGAGATGAGCAGTCGCGACTATCTCCGCGTTAACGCCTACTTGACCACGGAGATGGACGCACGCGCGATCCGCAGCGCGCTCGATCTTGGAGTCATCGACACGCTCGCCGAACTTGGGCCCAGCGCGATCGACGCGCTCGCGCGGTCGCATCGAATCCATCCGACGGGACTGAAGCTGCTCGCCCAGATGCTTGCGGCGAATGGGGTGGTCCGCTTCGAGGGCGGGAGCATGGAATTGACGCCGGCGTTCCTGAGCGCGCTGCGGTTTCGCGATCTCCTGGAGTCCCGAATCGCCTTTGCGGACCTAGTTTGGCCAGACATCCACACGCTATTCACGCCGCTATTGAACGACTTGCCGCAATTCATGGCGCGCTCAAAAGTGTTCGACCTGTTTCGCTACGATCGCTGCTTCGATCTGACCCCGGAGAACATCGAGGCGACGCAGAGCTGGACGAAATTCACGACCTGCCTGACCAAGTACGAGGCGGGGCCCGCGTTGGACGAAGTGGGACTCGACGGCGTCGACGATCTCATTGACATGGGCGGCAATACCGGCGAATTCGCGTTTCGCGCCTGCCAGCGCAGATCGACGCTGCAAGCGACCGTGGTCGATCTTCCCGTTGTTTGCGAACTGGGCCGTCGGCGCCTAGCGGGCAGCGACGAGGCGCGGCGCATCGGCTTCTTCCCGACCGACATGCGCGGCGGCGCATTGCCCGCGCCCGCGGACCTCGTCTCCTTCAAGTCGGTGCTGCACGACTGGCCCGACGCCGAAGCGCGCCACTTGTTGACGCGCGCCGCGGATCTGGTGCGTCCGGGCGGGCGGCTGTTGATCTTCGAGCGGGCGCCGATTGACGTCAGCAAGGGTCGTATTCCCTATGCGATGGCGCCCGACCTGGTATTCCTGCATTTTCTGCGTCCTGCGGACCTCTACTTGCGGACATTGCGCGAGCTTGGGTTTGCGATCGTCACGCATAAGCGCATGGCGCTCGACATGGACTTTCACCTTATCGTCGCGGCGAGACCGCAGCGCTAGCGCGCGCGACGATCTCAATCAGAGGGCTGATCGATGTCCGACTTCCGGGGGCAGGCACAAGCGATCGAGCGGGTCGTGATCGTCGGCGGCGGCACGGCCGGATGGATGTCCGCGATCTATCTCAATCGCTTCCTGAAGCCGTTGAAGGTCAAAGTGACTTTGGTTGAGTCGCCGACCGTCGGTTCCATCGGCGTCGGCGAAGCGACGATTCCCTCGCTGGTTGAATTCGTGCGCACCCTCAATCTCGATGAAAAGGAATTCATGCGCCGCTGTTCGGCCACTTTCAAGCTGGCGATCAAGTTCGAAGGTTGGGGCGGCGAAGGCTCGAGCTATTGGCACGCTTTCGGGCCTTGCGGCGGGCAATTAAACGGGCTGGACCTTTTTCATTTCTGGAATCGGCGACGGATCGAGACGGCGAGCGAACTCAAATACGCGGACTATTCGTTGCAGGCCCTGCTCTGCGAACAATCGAAAGCGCCTTGGCCGATCGAAGGCGCTTCGCCAATTTCGCAAATGGGGACTTACGCCTACCATCTCGACGCCTCAGCGCTCGCCGAATATCTGCGCGAACGCGCGACCGCCGAAGGCGTGCATCACCTGTTCGGCCATGTCCAGGAGGTCCAATTCGGGGCGCGCGGCGACATAGAGAGCCTTGATATCGGCGGCGACCGAACCTTGCAGGGCGATCTCTTCCTGGATGCGACGGGGTTCTCGGGACGCCTGATCGAGCAGGAGCTTGGCGATCCCTGGATCGATTGGTCGAAATATCTGCTTTGCGACGGCGCGATCGCGATGCCGTTGCCGCGCAGCGCCGAATTCCCGCCTTACACGCTATCGAAGGCGGCGGATTCGGGCTGGATGTGGACGATTCCGCTCAACAATCGGGTGGGAAATGGTTACGTCTTTTCCCGTGCGCATATTTCCGAGGACGAAGCGACCGCCGCGCTGATCGCCCGATCGGGTTTGCGCCGGGAGCGCGCCGCCGATCCGCGCTCACTGAAGATCAGGGTCGGGCGCCGCTCAAAATTCTGGGTGCGAAATTGCGTGTCGGTCGGCTTGGCGTCCGGATTCGTCGAACCGCTGGAGTCGACGGGAATTCACTTCATTTTCAAGACTGCGAAGCAGCTCGTCAAGTTTTGGCCCGACAGCCCGACGCCCGACGCGCTTCGTGACGCCTTCAACGAAGAAATGTCCGAGCTTTACGACGAGGTTCGTGACTTTATTGTTTTGCACTATTGGCTGGCGCGGCGCGAGGGACCGTTCTGGCGCGACGCGCGAAACGTTCCCCTTAGCTCCAGCCTCAAGGACCGCATCGCCCGGTTCGACGAGACAGGCCGGATCGAATCCAACCACAAAGCGTTGTTCGCCGACGCCAGTCACTTTTTCATTTATTCGGGCAACGGCCGCCAACCCCGGCGCATGATCGTCGAAGCGGAATTGGCCAATCGCAACGAAGTGTGGCACGTGCTCGATCGTATCCGCGCCGACAATAGAGAGTTCGCGCATCGGATGCCCGAGCATAAGGTCTATCTCGAACGGCTGCATCGGACGCCCGTTTGATGTCCGGCGCCGATTTGATCGAACTGGTGAAGGCGCTCAGGGCGCCCTACGGCTTGGAGCGATCCGTCAAGATCGAGTCCGGCGTGTTGTTCGACGACCGTTTTCTGATCAGCGTCCATCGCGATGCGTTGGGCGTCGATCCTCTCGGAAAGCTCGGGGCGATCGTCGCCGCTCAGGGCGCCCCGCGAGCGGTTGTGCGCGCTTTGGCGCAAGCGCTGCAAGGCGCCGATGTCATTCATTTCGGACACGAGACGGACGCCCTCGGCGCTGTCCGCAAGATTTATTTCGAATATGCGGCGGCGGCTCGGCGATCGATGGCGCAAGATCGGCCGGCGCTGGTTCATTTCGCCTACAAGTGGAAGCCCGGCCGCGAACATGGATTCGCGCAAACGCGATATACTTGGGCGCCGGCGCCGACGCGGCGGGAACTTGAGGGTCGCGTGAACGCCTTGCTGCCGGTCGGATCGGCGCCGAGGGGCCGCAAAACGGCGCTCGCTTTGCTGGAACTGGCTTGCCGCGCGGCGGAAGCTCGCGAAATATTGCTGATGGAGGTCGACGAGCCCGGCAATGCCAGGCGTTCTCTCGATATCAACCTGTATGAGGCCGAGCTGCGTCTGCGCGATGTCGGAGATCTCGTCGCGACGATAGCGAAAGATTTCGCAATTCCCGGAGAACGACGCCAGGCGGTGTTCGCCGATCGCGGCGATCTCCTGCTCGGCCATCTCTCGGCCGGCGTCGGGCGTGATGGACAGGAATTCGTGACACTATATTATGGAATTGAAGCGCATTGACGAGGCCGCGATGAACATTGAGTCGAGGCCGCTGGAGCGAACCGGCCCGCACGAGAAGTTCGCGGACTACT
Organism: Beijerinckiaceae bacterium; assembly: GCA_037446355.1. Classification (GTDB taxonomy): domain Bacteria; phylum Pseudomonadota; class Alphaproteobacteria; order Rhizobiales; family Beijerinckiaceae; genus Roseiarcus. Next base: position 43,779 of record JBBIIT010000003.1, read on the forward strand.
GTCTTTGGGACTATCCGCCGCCCTCGCCGCCGGCGGGAAAGCTGCGCTCGTCGAACTTGCTTTGGAGCGCCATCGCCAGCATTGGAGGCGCGCCGCATCTGGTGGCCGCTTGCGAAGCCATCCGTGCCGGATTGGGGCCGTTTCGGACGGTCTACGGCGTCAAGCAGAAAGATGGGCTGACCAGCTTCGAGTTCTATTTCTACGATTACGAACGACTCGAACGCCGCGTTTCGATTTCGCGCGTGCTCGAGATCCTGAAGCCGTGGGTCGCCTGCTCTTTGCCGCCGCTGGAAGGGCGACCATACTTCATGTTCTCGATTGATCTCGACGAAGCGACGTCGAGCGGACGTAAACCGCTCGATACGATTAATATGTATATTGGCAATCCCGGCAGCTCAGTGTCGTCGGGCATTTGCTATGAGCAATCGGCCGCCGGCCTGCGTCTAGCGAATTTCTATTTCTTTTTCGATCGCCGGCGAGAAATGGACGACATCGTCGCCAAAGTCGCCTGTTCCGCGCACCATGATTTGCGCACGTTCGATCCCTCCTCGGTGCTGCGGCCGGAGTTGTTGAATTGCGAGGTCGTCGTCGTCGCCAACAAGAAGTTCAACGACGGCGTCTATTTCTCGCGATTGCCGATCGATCCCCTTATCGGCTTCCTGAAACGGGAAGCATTCCACCCCGATATCATCGCTTTCGCGGAGCGGCATCGCGACGAACTCGATCATATGCTATATGACGTCGGCGTCGACTATATTGTCGAGGGCCGATCCGTCAAAGTCACTAAGAGCGCCTTCTACGGCCTCCTCTAGGCCGGGCGCAAACCATCGGAGTCATGCTTGTCGATCGCGGAGCGGACTTACGCATCGGACTGGGCGGCGCTGCACCGATTCGATAATCGCGATTACGTCTCGATGACGATGGAGTTCCGCTGCAATTTGAAATGCGCTCACTGCATGATCGAAGGCACGATGGACCGGTTGGAGCCGGAATCCTCGGACCGATTCGAAGAATTGCTGGCACAGAACCGAAGCGGTCGCCGCTGGAAGGGCCTCATCCTGACCGGGTCCGAAATTACTTTGCGCAAGGACTTGCCTGATCTGGCTCGCCGAGCGCGCGGCGCGGGCTTCGAACACGTCCGTATTCAGACCCACGGAATGCACCTGGCGCAGGCGGCCTATTGCGACACCCTCATTTCGGCGGGAGTCGACGAATATTTCGTCAGCGTGGCCGGATCCGACGCCGCCACGCACGACGCGATCACCACCGTAGCCGGCTCGTTCGAGAAAACCATGCGCGGAATGGATATTCTGGACGGTCGGGAGGGCGTCGCCCTTATGACCAATTCGGTCGTTACGCGCCGCAGCTATCGCCTGCTGCCTCAAATCGTCGAGCGGCTCGCGCATTTGCGGCGCCTAGTCCAAATGGAGTTCTGGGTCTATTGGCCGATGAGCGAGACGGACGAGAAAGACCTCGTCGCCGCACATGCCGAGATCGCGCCATATCTACGCGAGGCCATCGTCAGGGCGCGGGCGCTGGGCCGGGGCGTAGAGGTCAAGAACTTTCCCGAATGCCTTTTGGGGAGTGAACGCTCGGCGCTGGTGAATACGCAACCGCAACTTTTCATCGACCCGGCGTTTTGGCCCGAGTTCATGCGAAACGGGTTTTATCAATGTGTTTACAGGGATCAGTGTGCATCGACCGAGTGTCTCGGTCTGAGCACGGCTTACATCTCGAAATTCGGCTACGACGAGAAAATCTTGCGTCCCTTGTCTCCTCCGGGAACCGGCTCGGAAATTCCGCGTTGAAGGTTTTTGAAAAGCGACCCCCTGCGGCTGTTGAAATATAGCGCGGCGAATCGACGTGAGTCGTCTTTATTCAAACTGCTGAATTAAGAAGACAATGGGTCAAGCGCGCCGGGAGTTATTATAGGACTGCGATAAGATTAGCTACAAATTGCTTTTCCATATCCGTGTTGCTTGTGCCGATGATCGCCGCGAAATTTCGATCCGATCAAATTCTGTCAAGGCAAATAAATTGCTTATTCACCCCTTGAAGCTGTAAGCGGTCTCCGATAGCTTTGTCTAACAATTGTGATTGAGGGTTGATTTGGGGTTGCGCGGCGGCGTCGCCGTTGGGGTCACGCCGAAGCGAACGCGACCGGATTCTTAGGGCGGGAACAAGTGTAAATGACAAAACAACTGCTGATTTACGAGCGCGCGACCGGGGTGAATGCGCGCGATCATAGAGACGTTTCGATAAAGACGAGCAACGATTTCAGCTTCGCGAGGGACGTGAACTCGGTGCCGCTGATGGCGGTCGAATTCGAACTTGCGAGTTCGGAATATGCGATCGTGTTTTCGGGCGAATCGTCAGCGGTCATGCCCGCTGCGTTGCTCGGAATTCGCGACAACGAGAATCTATATGTCGACGAGCATGGGGTCTGGAACGCGAAATATGTTCCGGCCTTCGTTCGTCGCTACCCCTTTGTCTTCTCGTCGGCGGACGGAGCGACATTCACGCTTTGTCTGGACGAGGAGTTCCATGGCGTGAACCGTCGCGGTCTCGGCGAACGGCTGTTCGACGCCGAGGGGCAGCGAACGCAATATCTGCAAAGCGTTCTGAACTTTCTCCAGGCGTATCAGGCTCAGTTCGAGGCGACCCGGGCGTTCACCGCGCGATTGGTCGAACTCGATCTTCTCGAAGCGATGCAGGCTCAGTTCACACTGCGATCCGGCCAGAAAATCACGCTTGGCGGTTTCACGGCGGTCAGTCGGACCCGCCTCCGCGCGCTCTCGGGCGACGCCCTCGCGCGTCTAGCCGCCAACGGCGATCTCGATCTGATCTACGCGCACTTGCATTCGCTGCGCAATTTCACGCCGACAGCGGAACGTGTGCTGCGGGTGCTCGAACCCACCGCCGCGACATCGTCGCCTGCGTTGTCGGACGCCTGAGCCCGACGACAACAAGAAGAGGCTGGAAACGGCCCGGAAGCTGCATCCGAAAGAGTCGCTCATAAGACTTCTTGTGGGCGTTCAGACGTTTTGACGATCTGAAGAGGATTGATTCATGGCTTTTCCGTTTCAGTCCGAGGGTTTGTTTGGACGCCCCAAGCGACCGACTCCAAGGAAGCCACGCAGCCGCTGGACGCCTCTGCACTGGTTCTGGCGCGATGGACCGCGCGCCGCCCGCGCGCGCGCGAGTCGCGGCCGCCTAGCTTTCACGCCTCTCGAACCGCGTTTGCTGCTCAACGCGGACGTGCTCGCCATCAATCTGACGCACGATCTAGGCGCGCCGCCGGTCGACCACTCGTTGATCGTTCAGTTGGTGCACGAGACCGAAAAGGTCAACAACCAAGCCGTCAACGTCCAGCGTGTCCAGATCGTCGACCAGAACAACGGCGCAGTGCTCGCCTTTGGCGATCTTGCCGCGATTTCCGCGGTTTCCATACACGACTCCGGCGCTGGCGCGGATACGCTGACGATTGACGCGAATTCGTTCAAAGGTCTGGCGGCGCCGAAAATCTCGTTCGACGGCGGTTCGGGCCAAAGCCACATCGTCTTCGACAACTCGAGTCAAACGGATTGGACGCTGACCGGCGCCAATGCGGGCGTCGTCAGCGGCGACGGCGTGAGCCTGGCGTTCCAGGGCGCCGCCAATTTGACGGGCGGCGTCAACAACGCCGACATCCTGACCATAGACAAGGGCGGGACGTTGTCGGGGATCTTCGACGGCGGCGCGGGCGGCCACAATTCGCTCGTATTCGACAATGGGCCGCACACGACAGTCGCTTCGTCGGTCGGCCCGACCGGGCGGACGATCACGCTCGACGGTCAGTCACTCACTTATCTGAACGTCGATTCGACCAACGTTGGCGATCCCGCACTGCTCGACCTCAGCGCGAGCACGAATCTGAATCTCGAAGTGGCGCAGAGCGGCGCCAATCTGCATGTTTTCGGCGTCAATGGGTCCACCTATGACATGACGCTGGCCCCCACGGCGGGTCAGGCGTTCGAGCTCAAGCTCGGTTCCGGCGATACGCTCAAGGTCGATGCGATCGATTTCGGCTCCATCGCCTCAGGGACCGCGTTCAACATCGACGGCGCGGGCGCATCGATCGAGTTCGCGGGAAATTTGACCGACAATTCGGGCGTATCCGCTTCGGTCAGCGCTTCCGACACCAGCTCCATTACGACCGATATCGCCAGCGAAAGCCTGGCCCCTTCGGCCCAGAACGCTTCGATCACCCTCGATCAGGGCTACACGATCAGCGCCAGCACGATTTCGCTGAGCGCAAATTCGTCGGCGAGCGAGACGATTTCGAACATCAATTTGACGTCGCATCTCGTCACGAGCGCGACGATCAGCACGACCAACAGCGCCCAGATCACTATCAACGGAACGTTGAGTTCAACGGGCGCCGTGTCTCTCGTCTCCAATGTCAATGTCAACGATTCCATAGCGAACAGCAGCGGCACGCTGATCCACTCGACGACGATCACGGCCAAAAACACTTCGTCGGTGACATTCGGATCCGCCTCCGTCGTGTCAGCGGGCACGCTCGATGCGGAAGCCAACACCAACGTGTCGGCGTCGATCAGCGTCCAGAGCATTGGCGCCGGGGTCATCCCCGGCTTCGTCCCCGCCTCGCTCCTCGGCGTCGCCGTTCAAGTCTCCATCGGCATCACCAATCAAACCACCGTCACGTTGGCCCCTGGCGGCGCCATCACGGTCGGTTCAGGGTCGATTTCGACCGCCAAACCGGTTGCAGCCTATATCGCCGCCACCGATGTCACCAACCTTTCGACCACGCTCTCTCTCGACGATCCCGCGTCGTTGCCGGTCGTCGGCAATGTCCTGGTGTTCAGCGCCCTCGATAGCGCGGACACGCTTTCGCGTACGACTGCGGTCGACGTCGGAAATCTGAGCGCCACCGCCGCGCCGTTATCGTCGGCGACTGCGGCGCTTTCGTCGTCCGGCGGCGATTTCTCGCTCGACACCACCAACAGCGGCGCGGTCGTGAATAATGAAACGTCCACGGGTCTGGGAACCGTGGAGATCAATGCGCCCGCGGACTCTGCGACAGTCGAAGTCTCCGGCGTCAATGTGAACGCCGGCGGTCTATCGGAGACGTCTCTCAGCAACACCAGCTACTCCGAGCTTGGCCATCTGGCGGCCATTTCGGTCGGCGGCCAAACGGAGGCGATCCTTCAATATGACGGCGTCACCGTCGGCGCCGACGGACTGGTCGTCTCCACCGAAGACGATTCCTCGATGACCGCGTCGTCGGTAGCGCCGAGTTTCGATCCGAACACGACGACCGAATCGGGCTCGTCGACCTCGGGCACGCAGATCGCGGTCAATCGAACCACTTCCGTGATCTCCTACAATAAGGACACGGTCGCGATCATCCTGGGTTCCACGGTCAATTCGGGCGGCTCCGTTCGGGTTCAGGCCGTCGACAATGTCTCCATTTCTTCGGACGCCGTGATGGCGGCGAACGCGACCTCGAGCGGCAGCGCGTCGGTCTCGGGAGGCGGCGCGCTTGCGGCCAATCTAATCAACGGGGCTATCTCCGCCTCGATCGAGAGTTCCTCGGTCACGACGACTGGGACCGGCGACGTTCGGGTCTTGGCAGGCGATTCATCGACGATCGCGTCACGCGCGGAGACGAGCGCGTCCGCGACCGGAACCTCGACCGCCGCGGGCGTCGCGGGAACCGTATCGCTTAACGCAGTCGGCTGGACCTTCGGGACCGGCGCCGCGGACCTGCTCGGCGCGGCTCTCGGCACAGTGCTCGGCACAAACAGTTTCTGGACCGACAACGCTCCGACCGACATCACCGCGGCGGGCAACAAGGCGAACGTTGTCGCCAAGATCACCGATTCGACCGTCGCCGCCGCCGGCGCTCTGCTCGTTCAGGCCGTGGCCGCGAGCGCGATCAACTCCACGATCACCAATGTTTCGCAGGCCACGGCTACCGCGAGCGGCAACGGCGTCGCCGTCGCGGTCGGCGGCGTCGCAGCGTCCAATCGGGTCAGTCGCGCCGCCACCGCGTTTCTCAAGAACGTAACTCCGACATCCATCGGCGGCTCAATAGCAAGCGGCGCGATCTCGGTGTCCGCGCAGAACAATTCCTCGGTCACGTCGAATTCTTCGCTGGTTACCTCGGCGGTGGCGACGACCGCAGGCGCCAAGACCACATACGTATCCACGGACAAGCCAGGCAACGCCAGCAGTTCGACGACAGCGTTGCAGCCGACGACTACGCTCAATTTCGGGGACACCGTTCTTTACAAGGCGACTTATTCCACCGCAAATCTGTTCGGAACGAGCGTTCCGAAGAAGGAGACCGTCAATCCCGGGGACAGCGTCTTCATTGCGCCAGGCTATCCCAGCGCCAAAGGCGTGGCCGATCAAGTCTATGTGTATATCGGGTCGAAACCGGAAACCATCGATCTGGAACAAGAGGACTACACCGTCACCACGAACTGGAAGCCGGTGTCCGTCGTCAATGGCGCGGTTTACAAGTTCATGGGGCCCGCCAACACCAACGTCGCCCTTTCGACCGGGGATCTGTTTGACAGTACCGGCAAAGCGATTTCGACGATCACGCCCGATTACTACGACCTCGGTTATTGGCAGAAAGTTCCAAAAGCCGAGCTGACACCGAGCACCGATGACAAAGGCCACACAACCAGCGGCTCGGCGAGTGGCGCGGCCGTCGGCGGTATCGTCGTACTCAATGAAGTTCATGGCGGCGCCTACGCGATCGTGACAAATTCGACCGTCACCGGCGGCTCGCTCGCCGTTTCGGCGATCGACAACGAAACGATCAACGCGACGATCGACGCGACCGCCACCGCGAGCGGCGGCTCGTCTTTCAATAAGACCGGCGGCGGCAGCTCGGGAACCACGCTCGCCATTAACGGCTCGGTCGCGATCAACGAAATTCTCGGCAATGCCGACGCGCATGTTCTCGACAGCGCGGTTACGACGAATTCCGGCGACGACAGCATCACGGCGACCAACGAGTCCGACATCACGGCTTCGACCGCGAGCGCGGTGTCGGCAAGTTCCTCGGGCGGAACCACCGTGGCCGTCGGCGTGATCATGGCCGACAATACGATCGGTGCGGCGTTCCAGAACTTGCTGGCCTCGACGGTCGATACGATCGCCGGCGGCGGCGTACTGGGGTCGCAGGCGCCGACCGTCACCACGGCCTATCTCCAGGACTCGTCGGTCTCCGCTACCCACGGCGGGCTGAACGTCGCCGCGAGTTCGACGGAAAACGTCAACGCGACAGTGACCAACGCGACGACCGCTGACGTGGAGCCGGCCGACGGCAGCAAGAGTTTCGGCGCCGCCGCGGTGTTCACCGACAACCAAATTCTGACGGGCGTCACCGCCTACATCGATCTGGCCGCGGCCGCGGTCGGCGCGCAGGTGGCGGTGGACGGGGCGCTGGCCGTCGGGGCGACGGACAACGCGACGATCACCACCGCGTCGACGATGACCGCGCTCGGAACTCAGGCCGCGAGCGGTCCCGCGAACGACTATGCCACCCTCGCCAAGAGCAGCTACAAGTTCACCAATCTTTCGGGCTCACAGACGCTTAATTTTGGCGATCAGGTCGCTGTCCAGCAGGCCGACGGAACGATCATCGTCTATCGCTATATGGGCGTCACCGCGACGGGCGTCGATCTTGGCAGCCTCACCACCGATACGACGGCCAAGCACTACACGGACCTTGAATACTGGAAGCCGCTTTCCGCCGATCAACTCAAGCAGGAGGCTGAAGCCAAGTCCGCCAATCCGACCACGGGAACCGCGCCAGGCGAGAGCGTCAGCCACGACAGCAACAATACCGAGTTCGGCTCCGCCAGTCTTTATGTGCTGTTCGATTACAACAACGTGGCAAGTTCGACGACCGCCTACATCAACAAGGCGACGGTGACAGGCGGTTCCGTGGCGGTGAACGCCAGCGACACGGCCACGATTTCAGCGACCGACGGCAGCGTGGTGACCACGGGCGCGGGCGGTTTTGGCGCCGGCGGCGTCGTCGCGACCAACCATGTCACGGGTTCGTCGACGGCCTATATCGAAGCCTCCACTGTTGCGGCGACGGCGGGCGCGGTGGCGCTCGACGCCGAGAACACCTCGACCATCACCGCGACCGAAACGACCGCGCTCACCGCGGACGGCAGCGCCGTCACGGTGGAAGCCGCCTTCAACGTCATCGGATGGAGCGGCGACAATTTCGGCTCGCTCGCGCTGTCGACTTTGATCGGAACCGACAGCCTTCTCGGCACGGCGTCCCCCGACAACACGCAAGCCTATATCGACGGCGCTTCGGGCGTGACCGCTTCGGGCGACGTCACGGTCGTCGCCAACGGCAAGGCGACGATCAACTCCACCGTGGGCGACCAAGCCGCGGCGGGCAATGGCGACGCGACGTCCACGCTCAACGTCGGCGGCGTGCTGGCGACCAACAAGATCAATACGGCGACGCAGGCCTATATCGGCACGGCGCCGAGCGCGCTGGCGACGGCGACGACGCTCGATACGTCCTCGGCCACGGCGACCGGCGGAACCGTAAAGGTCGCTGCGACGGACAGCCCTACGCTCACCGCGACGTCCACCATCACCCTCAGTGCGACAGCCTCCACCGGCGGCGTCGCCGCCGCGCTGTCGGGCGATTACAAATATACCGACAAGTCGGGCACGCAGACCGTCAAGAAGGACGATCAGGTCTACACTTACGACTCGGCCACGAGTACGGCGACGGTTTACACTTACGTCGGCAATTCAAGCACCCCGAGCGCGGGCGATTCCGTCGACCTGGGCGCGACAAGTTATACCAGCTCCCTGTGGAAGAAGTCGGGCTCCGGCGCGCCCGCGGCCGACGCCTCGAAGGCGGAAGCCAAGGCGGTCGGCGCGGTCTTCGTTCTCAACGACGTGCGCGGACTTGCGGACGCGACGATCGCGGTGGCGCCGGGCGCCGCCAGCGGTAGCGGCCTCGTCACCGGCGGGACTGGGATCAGCGTCACCGCCAACGAGGCGGCGTCGATCACCGCCGACACCGAGAGCAACCTGACTTCAACGGGCGGCGGCAATGGGACCGCCACCACCACCGCCAATCAGACGACGCAACCGGCGGAGCCGACCGGCAACCCGAGCACCACCACCCAGCCCGGGGGCGGTCTGGCGCTCGGCGGCGCGATCGACACTAATCTCGTGCTCGGGAACGCGCAGGCCTCGATCCAAGGCGCCACGCTGAGCGCGGGCGCGAGCGGAGTCATCGTCAACGCGCAGGACACCGCGCAACTCGACGCCACCACTCTCGTAGCTTCTTCCACTGGCGGCGCGGGCTCCCAGGGCGCCTACGATCTCTCGATCGCGTTCAACTCAATCGGTTACGCGCCCGAGAACTTCTTGTTCAACGCGGTCGATGCTCTGGTCGGCGGCGCCTATCTGGCGTCCGCGACGCCCGACAACGCGACCGCCTATCTCAAGGGCGTGACCGTCACCAGTGACTCGGGCGCGCTCAGCGTGACCGCGCAGAGTAACGAACAGGTCAACGCGACAGTCAGCAACGCCGCGGGCGCGACGACATCGGCCCTTTCCGAAGCCTCAAGCACCGGCTTTGGCGGAGTATTCGCGTCAAACAAAGTCGATGGCAGCGCGATCGCCTATATCGACGAAACCGGCGTCAGCAAGCCGATCGCGGCGACCGGCGCCCTCGTTGTATCGGCGACCGACGGCTCCGGCGTCTTTTCGAACGTCAAGCTGGTCTCCAGCGCCATCGTCACCCCGGACGGCGGCACGGGCGCGCTCGACGCCAAGCTGAACGGCTCGAATGGCGCCTCGTTCAACACCGCGCCGACCGGCGGCGGCGTCAATAACAACCAGAACCTCGTGTTCGGCGCGACGGTGCTGGTCGGGGCGGGTTACGACACGCCGGACTATACAATCGGCGCGCCCGGCGTCGGCACGGTCACGCTGAAGACCGGCGACGTCGTCGCCGACGGAGCGGTGTTCTATCGCTACACCGGCACGGGCAAGTCCGAGAATCTCGCCACCGATCCAGGCCTCGCGACCGATCCCGATTTTTCGGTGATCGGCGGGCAGGAAGGCGCGACCTACCAATACATGGGACCGCCGGCCTCGACCGGCTACACCGGCAAGACCTACGATCTCAACAACACCGACTACACCGATCTTGCGTTCTGGAAGCTTGTGCCGCTGACGAACGTCGTGCCCAGCGGATTGAAGACCCCGGCCCCCGGCTCGACGACGACCGCCGCGACCGGCGGCGCCGAGAAGGACGGAACGGCCTCCAACGATTCCAGCGGCAACGCCAAGCCGTCGCAGGCGACGGCGGTCGGCGGAATCCTCGTCTTGAACGACGTTCGTTCCGCGACTCAGGCCTACATCCTGAACGCGACCATCAGCGCTGATTCCGCGACGGTGAGCGCGCTCGATCAGGCGACGATCACCGCGACCAACGACAGCACTGTCGTGGCGCAGACCAGCACGCTCGGAAGCGGGTCCAATCTCGCCCTCAACGGCATCATCGCGACAAATCTGATCCAGAACTCCGCCGATGCGCATGTCGAGACCAGCAGTCTGACGGCGAGCAACCCGGCGACGCCCGTGGCGGGAAGCCCCAATGCTCCGGTAGAGTTGACGATCAACGCGGAGAACGACGCCAGCATCAACGCGATCAACGACGCGCAGACTTCCGGCGGCGGCAAGGCGGCGGGCATCGTGCTCGCGTTCAACACCATCGGTTATCAGTCGAGCAATTTCCTGTTCAACGCGGTCGACGGGCTGCTGGGTAGCAACATCCTCGCGTTCGGCAAGAGCCCGCTTTCCAACGTGACGGCCTATGCCGACGCCTCGACCCTCGATGCGACCCATGGCGGCGTCTCGGTCACCGCGAGCCTGACCGCCAAGATCAATGCGTTGACGACCAATCTGACATCGTCGCTCGGCGCCGCGCTCGAGAACGCCAGCAGCGTCGCGGTCGGCGGCATCATCGCCACCAACGAGACGAATACATCCGCCAACGCCTACATTAGCGGGGGCTCGGCGACGGCGGGCGGCGATATCACGATCAACGGGTCGGATCGTTCGCGCATTATCGCCAACGACCAGCAGGTCGTCTCGTCGACGCTCCAGGATACGGGAACATCGAACAGCAATGTGCTCAGCAATTACGCGAGCCAGATCAAGCAGGGCTACCAGTACACCGCGCAGTCCGGGGTGCAGTCGATCGCCCCCGGCACGATCGTCTACGACAATCACAACCAGAAATATTATGTATTCCTGGGGTCGGTGACCAACACGACGCAGGCGCCGGAATCCGTCGATCTCGGGACCACCGACTACACGAACTCCAACCCGGCCGCGCACGGAAATGTGCCGCTGTGGGCCGAGTTCACCAATTCGGTGCTGCTCACCGCGCTGCCCGATTTCACGACCGTCAAACAGGCGGGCGATCAAGGCACTGGCTCCTCCTCGACCGCCGTCGGCGCGATCTTCGTGCTGAACGCGATCACCAGCGTGGTCAACGCCTACGAGGACAGCGCCGTTCTGACGAGTGGTTCGGGCGCAGCCGCCGGGGCTTTCGGCGGTCAGATCGCGATCGGGGCATCCAATTCCAGCGCCGTCAACGCGACCAATTCGAGCACGACGACCGCCTCGAATGGCAAGTCGGGCCCGACGACCACTTCGCCCGGTTCAGGGTTGGCGATCAACGGCATCATCGCGACCAACAATATCCTCGGCGGCACGGTCGCTTATGCGCACAAGGGATCCGTGACGGCGAGCGGCACGGGCGGATCGGTCAATGTCTCGGCGACCTCCAACGCCGCGATCGACGCCGAGAACACAGCCTCCACTGACGCCAAGACCGATTCTGTCGGGGTCGTGCTCGCGTTCAACACCATCGGCATTGCGATGCCAGTGGCGGGCTTCCTCGAGAACACGGTCGACGCGTTGTTCGGAACCAGCCTCGCCGGCGAGCAGCCCGACCTGGTTCACGCCTATATCGACAGCGTCCCTGTCGTGGCCTCCGCGGGGGTCGCCGTTCAGTCGAACGAGACTTCGAGCATAACGGCGAAGATCAACAACGCCGAGACGGGCCTGTTCACCTCGGGGGTCAGCGTCGGCGCGACCGTCACGCTCAACCGCATCGCGAACGATGTCGGCGCGTGGATCACCGGCGGCAGCATTCACGCCAGCAAGGGCGACATCGACGTCGGGTCGCAGGACCAGGCTACGATCGCGTCGACGGTGCTGACGCCCATCGTCAAGCTCGCGGCGAGTTTCAGCAAAAGTTCGACAAACACGAATGCCACGACTGTCGGCGTCAGCATCGCGCGCAACATCATCGAAAACACGGTGTCCGCGGCAGCGGGCACAGCGGCCGGCGGCACGACCCTCACGGCCGACGACGGCAACATAGCGATCACCGCCAATCAGATGGCCTCGATCACAGCGACTTCCGCCTCCGCGGCGGTGAGCCTCGGCGTCACCACGAGCGGCAATTCGGGCGCCTTCGCAGGCGGCGGCGCCGTCGCCATAAATACGATACTCGGCGGCGTCACCGCGTCCTCCTTGAATTCCGCCCTCACCGCGACGACTGTCGATCCGAGCACGGGCGCGATAACGGTTTCCGCGACCTATGGCGGGAGCATAACGTCGATCGTCGCCGCCTTGGCCGTCGCGCTCAGCGTTAGCGACGGCGCGGCCGATGCGGTCGCGATCGGCGCCGCGGTTTCGCTTAATCTGATTGGTTGGCGCGGCACCGTTGCGGACGAAACGCAAGATTCTCATAACCCGATCACGCTCTCGGCCGACGTCAATGGCGGCTCGCTGACATCTGGCGCCGCCGCCACCGTCGCCTCAACTTCCAGCGCCACCATTCAGGCCACGACTCTGGCCGCGGCGGTCGCGATCAGCGCCTCGACCAGCGGCGGCTCCAACAGTGGGCAGGAAAGCACCGCCGGCAATAGCCCGACCGACGCCAACACCGAAGGCAAGGGCTCGGTCACGAACGCTTCCGGCGGCAAGTCGGCGACGGATCTTGGCAGCGCCAACGGCACGACGGTCAACGAAGGTTCCGATGTCGCGGGCGGCGCCGAAACCAATCAGGGCGAAAAGGGCGGCGCCGCGGCGGGCCAGGCGGGGAACACTGCCAGTTCTGAGTCCGGCGCGAGCAAGGGCAGTTCCACCAGCCTCGCGACGGGCCTGGGCGCCGGCGGTGGCATTCTGGTGGGATTGGGAGGCGTCGTTTCTTCCGCCAAATCTGGCGGTTCCGCGCCCGGGCCGACCTTCACGACGACCGACGCGACTTTGCCGACCGACGTGCAGTCCGTGAGCAACGGCAACACGGTCCAGCTATCTTCCAGTTACGATACCGCCAAGTTCAGCGTCGGCACGGATACCTCGCCGAAGAATGGCAGCGGCAACAGCACTGGCGGACAAGGCAGCAACACCAATTCGACCGTGAATCCCGGCGACGTGGTCGACGACAGCGGAACTTTATACCGCTACGTCGGTCCGACAGCGTTGACGGGCGTCGATTTCGAAGTGGGCGCGACGCCGCCTGATTTCACTTCGACGACGAATGGCGTTGCGAATTGGGTCAAAATCGGCGGCACGACCGGCCATACCTATCAATATATTGGCGCCACGAACGGCTCGCTCGACCTCAACAATCAGGATTACACCGACGCGACGCTCTGGAGCGACATCACCGGCGGCAACAGCGCGGGCGGCTCCGGCACGACCAGCGCGCCTTCGGGTGCGACGCCCTCACTCGGCTCGGGCCTCGGATTCCTCAGCGGCGGCTCGGGCGCCACCAGCACGCCGCAGACGCCGGCCGGAGCGACCAATCCCTCGTCGGAATCCAACCCGTCGGAACCGGCGACCAGCACGACCTCGACCGAAGATCAATCGACCCAAAGCAAGGAGAGCAAGAACTCCTCCTCGCTGAGCTTCACGGGCGCCGGCGTCTATACCGAGAACAAGATCGCCACGACGATTTCGTCGACGATCGAGAACACGACCAAGATCACAACGGGCTCGGGCGCCAAAGCCGGTCTCAGCGTCACCGCGGCGGATAGTGCGCACATCACCTCGCTCGATGGAGCGGCGGCGATCTCCGCCAACTTCTCATCGAGTTCCAACAGCAACACGATTTCGATTGGCATCGGCATCGCGCGCAACACGATTCAGGACTCCGTCACCGCCAGCGTCACCAGCGCCGGGTCGATCGTCGCTCCGAATGCCCCGATCACGATTTCGGCGACGCAGAGCGCCGACATCGAGGCGACTTCGGTCGCCGCTTCGCTGGCGATCAGCGCCAGCACGAAGGACGCGACCTCCGTCGCCGGCGGCGGCTCGCTCGCGGACAATCTGATCGGCGTCAAGACCGACGCGAGCCTCGACAGCACCGCGGTCGGCGCCGCCGGAAATTCCACCGGGGCGCTCGACGTCACCGCAAGCGACACGTCGACGATCCACGCCATCGTCGCGGCCGCGTCGGCGGCGGTTTCATTCTCGAGCCAGAATGCGAACGCCGTCGGCATCGGCGCTTCGCTCGCACACAACCGCATCGGCGACGGCGCTGATACGGGTGGCGGCGAAGTCCTGGCCTCGATCACGAATTCGCCCGTCCACAGCGGCGCGATCGATGTCAACGCGACTTCGCACCAGTCGATCGAAGCGCAGGTCATCGGCGCCGCGGTGGCGGTCTCCGGCGCCAGCGACGAGGCGACGGGTTTCACAGGCGCCGGCGCGTTCGCTTTCAACGAAATCGCCGTCACCGTCGGCGCCAAGATCGACGGCGGCGCCGCGAACACGACCAACGTCGTCGATTCGGCGGGCGTGACGGTCGAGGCCTACGACACCTCCTCGATCAACGCGACCGTGTTCGCGGGCTCGGTCGCGGGCGCGTTCTCGAGTGAAAACGCGACCGCGGTCGCCATCGGCGTCTCGTTCGCGCGCAATTCCATCACCGATCCAGTCACGGCCGACATCGCCAATATTCCCGCGTTGACGACCGGCGGCGGCGACGTGACCGTGACGGCCAAAGAGAACGCGACCATCGACGCCATCACGGCGGCGGTCGCCATCGGCGCGAGCATCAGCGGCCAGAATGGAACCGCGGTCGCGGGCGGCGGTTCGCTCGCCGCGAACATGATCGACGCGACGACGCAGGCCAATATCACCGCTTCGACGCTTGGCGACGCGACGCACAATGTTGGCAAGGTGACAGTCACCGCGGAAGACAGCTCACAAATCAACGCCACTCTTGCCGCCATCGCCGTCGCCGCCGGCATCGGCGGCCAGGACGGCACCGCCGTCGCGATCGGTCTCGGTCTCGCTTACAACGAAATCGGCGATGCGACCGGCTTCGGCGCGGGCGCGGTCTCCGCTTACATATCGGGAACGACGACTTCGGCTTCCGGCCTCGTCGACGTTGAGGCGAAGAACGACGGTCTCATCCACGCCACCACTGTGGCGGTCAGCGCCGCGCTTTCGGGCGGCGGCACGACGGGCGTTGGCGTCGCCGCCGGGGGCGTCGCGGTGTTCAACACGGTCTCGGTGCCGGTCAGCGCCTATGTCGATGGTGGCGGAACCCATTCGCTCGCCTCCGGCGGCGTAACGGTGGCCGCGTCCGACACGGCGGACATCAAATCGCTCTCGGTCGGCGCGGCGGTCGCGCTCAGCCTCGCCGGCACGACCGGCGTCGCCGCGGCGATCGGCTTGTCCATCGCCGGCAACATCATCACGGACCCCGTCACCGCGTATATCTCCGGCGAGACTTCGCTCACGGCCTCGAATAATGCGGTCAGCGTAACCGCTAAGGAAAACGCCGCCATAAACGCCAAGTCCTACGCCGCCGCGATCGCAGGCTCGTTCGGCGGCACGACGGGAGTTTCGATCGCCGGAGGCGGCGCGACGGCGGAAAACCTGATCGACGCCACGACGACGGCCTATATCAGCAGCTCAACGCTTACGTCCGTCGGCGCGGTCAGCGTCGCCGCGACCGACAATTCGACGATCGACGCGGAAGTCGCGGCGGCAGCGGTCAGCCTTTCGGTCGGCGGCACCACGGGCGTCGCGGTCGGCATCGGCGTCGCCTATGCGCACAATCGCATCAGCGACGGCAGCGAATCGGGCGCCGGCGCGGTCAAGGCGTACGTCAGCGGTTCCTCGATCACCGGATCGGGCCTCCTCGACATCGAGGCCAACGCGAGCGAAACCATCACGGCCATGACGGACGCGGCTGCGGTTACGCTGGCCGGCGGTGGAACGACCGGCGTCGCGGTTTCCGGTGCGGGCGTCGGCGACGTCAACCAAAGCAATGTCGCGATTTCGGCCTATGTCGATGGCGGTTCGATTAGCACGGGCTCGGTCAAGGTCTACGCGTCCGACGCCTCGCAGATCCTCGCTTTCGCGGGCGCTGCGGCGTTGTCGGGCGCTGTCGGCGGGACGGGCGGCGTCGCCGTATCCGTCGGCGTTTCGGTCGCGCTGAATTCGATAATGGACCCCGTTACCGCTTATCTGAGCGGCCTTTCCTCGTTGACGACGGCCGTCAGTGGCGACATCAACGTCAACGCGTTCGAGGACGCGAAGATTCAGGCGATGTCGGTCGCGGCCTCCGCAGCGATTTCCGGCGGTGGTACGGCCGGGGTGTCCGTCGCCGCGGCCGGCGCGACAGCGCTCAACTTCATCGGGGCGCAAACGAAGGCGTACATTACCGGTCTTACGACTTCCAACATCGGCGGCGGCGTCATCGTCACCGCGAAAGATAATTCCGAGATCGACGCCATCGTCGGCGCCGTCGCGGTCGCGGCGGCGGTCGGCGGCACCGCCGGCGTCGGCGTCGCGCTCGGCGTCGCGGTCGCCTTCAACGACATCACCGACGGCAATCCGGGCGGCGTCGGTTTCGTCGACGCGCATATCGACACTTCGAGCGTCACCTCCACTGGCGTCGTCGACGTCGAAGCCACCGGACAGGAGACCATCAATGCGCTCACCGCCGCCGGATCGGCGGCGATCGGCGGTGGCGGCGCGGCGGGCGTCGGCGTCGCGGGAGCGGGCGCGGCGGGCGTCAACGCGATCACGGTCAACATCAAGGGATACGTCGGCGGCGGCTCTATCAGTTCGGGCGGCGTGACGGTTCTCGCCGAGGACACCTCGATTATTCGCTCCGAGGTCGACGCGGCCTCGCTGGCGGCGGGCGTCGGCGGCGCGGCGGGCGTCGCCGTCGCGGTCGGGATTTCCGTCGCGCTCAACAACATCAACGACAGCGTCGTCGCCGACGTCGCCGGAGTGGGTTCCCTCTCTACCGGCGGCGGGGCCGTCTCGGTCAACGCGCAAAACAGCGCGCAGATCACGACTCAGGCGGCCAGCGCGTCGGTGTCCCTGAGCGTCGGCGGCGCCGCGGGCGTCTCGGTCGCCGGCGGCGGCGCCGTCGCCAACAACGTGATCGGCATCGACACCGAAGCTTACATTTCCGGCTCGACGCTAACCTCAGTCAGCGCCGTCACGGTCGGAGCGACCGAAGGCGGAAAGATCGAGGCGCTCATCGTCGCCGTATCGGCGGCTGTCGCGGGCGGCGGCGCCGCGGGCGTCGGCGTCGCGATCGGCATTTCGTTCGCGCACAACAACATTTCGTCGGGCGGCCTCGTGGGCGGCGGCGCCGGCAAAGTCGAAGCCTATGTGACGGGATCGTCGATCACCGGAACCGGCGCGGTCTCTGTTAACGCAACTTCGTCGGAAGCCATCGACGCGCTCGTCGCCGCCGGCGCCGCGGCTTTGACCGCCGGCGGCGCGGCCGGTGTCGGCGTATCGTTCGCGGGCGCGTTCGGGTTCAACGAAATCTCGATTTCCACCCGCGCCTGGGTCGACGGCGGCGGGACGCAGACGATCTCGACAACCGGGCTGAATGTTTCGGCGACGGACACCGTCCACATCACGGCCGATGTCGGCGCGGCGTCGCTGGCGCTGTCCTTCGGCGGCGCGGCGGGCGTATCGGTCACAATCGGACTTTCGATCGCGCGTAACACGATCGCCAACGACGAGCAGGCCTACATCACTGGCGTCAATTCGCTGGCGGTCGGGACGGGCGCGCTCAGCGCCGAGGCGACCGAGAACGCGAAAATCCATGCCGGCGTGTTCGCAGCGTCCGTCGCCGTTGGCGGCGCTTTCGTGGGCGTAGCGGTCGCCGGCGCGGCGACCACCGCCGAAAATCTGATCAAGGCCGACGTCGAAGGCTACATCGCCAACAGCACCATCGTCAGCGCGGGCGACGTGACCGTGTTCGCGAAGGACACTTCGGAGATTCTTGCTTACACCGACGCCGCCTCGGCGGCGTTCGGCGCCGGGTTCGTCGGCGTCGGCGCCGCGGTTGGCATTTCGCTCGCCCATAACGCCATCGGCGACGGCACGACTGCCGAAACTTCGCCGGGCGTCGTCACCGCCTATATCAGCAATACCGGTGTAAGCGCTTCGGGCGCCCTTTCGGTGGAAGCCGACGCGAACGAACACATCGAGGCGCAGATCGGCTCCGTCGCCGCCGCCGCTTCGGGCGGCTTCGTCGGCGTGTCCGCAGCCGGCGCCGCCGGTTCCGCGCTGAACGATATCAAGGTCGACACGTCGAGCTACATCAGCGGCGACTCGGCGGGCGGAACGGCGCCGAAGGGCGTTTCGGCCGCGAGCGTCAGCGTCACTGGAAACGACACATCGTCGATTCTTGCTGACGTCGAGGCCGCCGCCATCACCGCCGCCGTCGGCGCGGTCGGCGTCGCGATTTCCGTCGCGGTTTCGCAAGGCACGAACCAGATCAACAACGACCTGGAATCTTACATTCTCAACGCGGGCGTCACAGCGACGGGATCTTCGATCGCCGTTTCCTCGACCGACAATTCGACCATCACGGCTAACGCGGCGGCGGCGGCGGTCGCCTTCAGCGGCGGAGTGGTGGGCGTTTCCGCCTCGGGCGGCGGCGCCGAAGCGACCAACGTCATTCTCACCAAGTCGAATGCGTATTTCTCCGGCAGTTCGCTCACCGCAGCGCAGGACGTCACTGCCACCGCCAATTCGGCGCCCACCATAAACGCCAATGTCATCGCGGCCTCGGCGGCGGCGGTCGCGGCTTTTGCCGGCGGTTCGATTTCGCTCGGAGCCTCGGCGGCCTTCAATTACATCGGCTACACGCTCGGCGGTACGATTCAGCCGAATCAGGTTGAGGCCACCTCGACCGGATCGAGCGTCAAAGCCGGCGGCGCGTTCAACGAAACAGCGACCGACAATGCGACGATTGGCGCGAACGTCGCCGCGATTTCCGCAGCGGTCACGGCGGCGATCGGCGGCAGTCTCTCGGGCGCCGGCGCCGGCGTCAGCAACGATATTGCGGTTGACACCTACGCCACGGTTGACGGCAGCGGCGCCAACGGCATCCACGCGGCTTCGATTGATCTCAGCGCATCCGACACATCAACCATCACCGCGCTGGTGGCTTCCGCTTCGGTCGCCGCCACTCTGGTCGGCGATTCGTTCTCGATCGCGCAGTCGGTCGCCAGCAACACGATCTCGAACCAAACTGAAGCCTGGATCAACAATGCGCCCGACGTGCTTTCGACAGGGGCGACCCAGATCGATGCGACCGAAAGCGCGAACATCACGTCCACCGCCTACGCGGCGGCGCTGGCCATCGCCGGCGGCGGGCTTTCGGTCAGCGGCGGCGCCGCGGTGGCGCTGAACACCATCGGCACGACGACGGAAGCCTTCGTTCAATCGAGCACGGTCAATTCCGGCAGCCTCGATGTCGAAGCGCTGGATACGTCCATCGCGAGCGCGACGACGGGTCAGATTTCGGTGGCGGGGGGCATCATCTCCATCGCCGGCGGCGGATCGGCGGCAACCGACACCGTCACCAACGGCGTTTCCGCTTATGTCGACAGTTCGGCCGTGACCGCGAGCGGCGCGGTCACCGTGCAGGCGACTGCGCGGCCCGAAGCCTACGCGGAGGCCGATGGCATCACCGGCGGCACGCTCGGCATCGGCGCCTCGGTGGCGCTGGCGACGGTCTCGCCGACCGTCAAAGCGACCCTCGGCGGCAACATCAACGCCGGCTCGGTATCGGTCATCGCCAACGCCAGCCTGCCGACGGACGGCAAGCAGTCGGCCTATGCGAAGGCGACCGGTTCGGTCGGCGGAACGCTTGCCGGCATCGTGGCCAGCGACGGCGAGGCCTACAACAACGCCAATGTGACGGCGAGCATCGGGCAATTTCTCAGCCCGGCCAACGCGGCGGGAACCGTGCTCGCCGTGTCCGGCGCTCTGCTCGTGGTCGCCAATAGCAATACGCAACAGTACGCCCTGGGTTCCAACCAAGCGTTCGGCCTGATCGCGGTGGGCATCGCGAAGTCGAAGGCCCAAGCGAACAACACGACGCTCGCCACCATTGGCGCGGGCGCTCAGATCACTGCGGCTACGGCCGCCGTCAATGCCGGCGGCAACGATGACAATCAGGCCCGAGCCGAAGCCGGCAGCGGCGGAGTCGTCGGCGTCGCGGCGGTCACGCCGACGACCGTGGACAACGCCACGACGACGGCGACAGTCGGACAAGGGGCGATCGTCGCGACGACCGGCGGCAATTCCGGGTCAGCGTTCGAGATCTCGGCCAACCATGTCGCGACCGTCAACGCGACAGTCAGCGCCAGTTCCTATGGCGTTCTGTCGGGGGCGGGCGCCGTTGCCGAGAACGATATCAATTCGACCGTCACCGATTCCATCGACGGCATCATTTCCGGACTGGCGATCACCGGAACGGCGAACAACACATTCAACAAGCCCATGCTCGGCGGGGTCGGCGACAACGTGACCGGCGACACCGGCGGCCTAGCGAGCGCCGCCGGCGGTTCGGATACAACCAACATCGCTTTCACCACCCTGATCGACGTAGGCTCGCAAGCGGTTCTGACCGTGAATGGAAGCCAGGCGAACGCCGGCGCGCTGTCCCTCAAAGCCTACAACAGCTTCCAGGGCTATGATCAAATGACGTTCAAGACCGGCGGCGCCATTTCCGGCGCGGCCGCGACGTCGACGATTCAAACCACGACCGACATCGCCAAGGTCTATATCGAGAATGGCGCGGCTTTGACCTCGGTCGGCCAGATTAATCTCGCCGCGCAAGGCGGCGGCAATGTCACGACCCAGGTCTATACCGACACCTACGGCGCGGTCACGGCCGCGATCGCCAACAGCAACGTATATCTGACGCCGGACAACAGCATCGTTATCGGCTCCGCCAACGCCCCTGTCGGGACGACGCTCACCGCCGCGCGCGATATAAATATCACCGCTGGCGAAGATCCCAATTTCGCGGAGGACTTTTACACGGTCAACGCGTACACCGACGCTTACGCGGGAGCCCTGATCCCTCTTAGCTCGGTCGACGCGCACGCTTATGTCACTCAGACGAACGCGATCACCATCAACTCCCGTTCGACATTGTACAGCGGCGGCAGCGTCAGCCTGCTGACAAACTATCATGTTCCTTCGCACGCCTTCGCGCAGGCGAAGTCATCGAGCTGGGCGACCGACGTCGCGAACGCTATCAATTCGCTGACGGGCGGCGATCCGTCGAAGGAATTCAACGGTACGGGAAGTTCAACCGAATCAGGCACGGTCGAAGTCGACGGCGCCGTGCACACCGGCATTTCGCGCAACATCACCATCAATTTCACCTATTCCAGTTCGGCGACTTCGGCGAACCCGGTCATCGTCTCCAGCAATCCGAATATCTCTTTCACCAGTCCGGTCGAGACGGAATCGTCCGGTCTGGTGACCTCCTATAATGCCATTCGCAATCAACTGGCGGACTATCAGGCGCAGCAGAGTCAGCTGGCGAAAGCCGGCACGAGCGATGCGACGATTAATCAGCAGATCGCTTTCGATCAGCAAGAGCTGTCGTCGATCCAGACGCAATTGATCGCGCAGGGGCTCGGACAATTCGACTCCAACGGCAGCTTTGTCGTCACAGAACGCATCGTGCAGGTGATCGATCTGGCGGCGTTTACCGCGCAGGCCGGGCAGATCTATTTGTTCGGCAATCAGGTGCAGGGGTCTGGTGTGCTCGACGCTCCAATCGGCGTCAATGTCAACATCACCGACAACACCCGCGCCTCGTTGCAGATCGAGGGCATCACGGTTCCGCAGAATATCGGCGGCATCTATCTCGATGGCGCGTTGCTAACAGCCGCGAGCGTGGCCGCCGACAACACTTTGATCAACAACCAGAATGCGACGAGCTCCGGCGCCGCTTTCAGTAGCATCACGCTCGCGAAGCCCCCGGCGCCGCCCTCTCCCAATCAGGCGCCGAGCGCCTATGTCAACATCACCGCCCTTGCCCAACCTCTTTCGGCGAGCGACATCGCCGCTGGCGTCGTTCAACCCAGCATCATCATCAACGGCAAGATCGACGCTTTGTTCGCGGCGCTGAGCGTCATTTCTCCCAACGACATCAACGTGACTTCGACGGGCGGCTACGACGCATATTCTGTGAATTTCCTGTCGAAGAACAACATCACGATCAACGAAGTGCAGTTCTTCGCTTCGGGCGACCCCGCGGCGCAACTTCTGGGCACCCCGGCTGTGGGCGAAAACGCCATTGCCGGCGGCGCGACCTATGTCAGCCAATATCAGAACACACCGCAATCGACGCAATTCAATTCGCAGACGCTCGAGATTCAATCCGAATACATCGATCTCAACGGCAACATCACCGCCGGCCAGGCCAGTCAGACGTTGACCATCAACCCGAGCGACGTCGCCGCGCAAATTCAGACGATCATCGCGGAGAAGGCCGGTTCTCCTCAGCTACTCACGCTGCCCGCGGCCGATAATCCGAACGGCGACTTCACGGTCTTCTTCGACCCGTCAAACAATAGCCTGCTGGTTGAGCCGGTCTCGGCGGCGGGCGGCCTAATCATCGTCAAAGGCCACGTCGCCAGCACTTCGACCGCCACGCTATATTCGTTCGGCTATTACGGAAACGTCACGATCAATAACAACACCGGGTACACGCTTGCCGTGAACTCGATTGACGTGTCGCAACACGGCGCGGGAATCGTCGACATCACCGACCTCAATCAAGTTCAATCGGGCACGAACAACGTGCTCGAAATGAAGTACCTGTCGACGCAAGGCGGCGGCATGACGGTGTCCTCGAATTACGTCGATCCCGTCACCGGCGTGCCGGCCGGCGCCGGCAGCGTGTCGTCGAGCGCGTCGAACAGTACACAGTTCCAACCGGAGGTGGGGCTGCGGTATAATTTCGCGGTCGTTTACGGCACCGAGACGGTGACGAGTTCCACCTATTACGAGAGCGACTGGATCGGCGTCTTCAATCTCGGTAGCGGCACTCTGACCGCTCCGCCCGTGACGACGGTCATCCAGCAGCCGCAAGTGCTGGCGTCGAGCCTGTACTTCTATGTCGATACGGCGAGCGTCAACAAGTCGTACATATTCACTTCGACGTCGCACACGCTGACCGATTCGGGCCAGGTGGCCGGCGCCAACTGGTCCACCAGCACCTGGTATGGCAAGAAGACCTATTACCAGTCGTACACGGATACCGTTAAGACGGAGACTATCGCCGACCATTCGATCAAGGCGGACTTGCCGATCAACATCGTGTTCACCGGCAGCGCCACGTCCGGCATAGCGATCAATTCACCGAACAGCAGCGTCATCCTTTACGGCAATCTCGCCAATCTTACGGGCGCCACGTCGATAAGCGCAGGGGGGTCGATCACCGCGCCGAGGCCAAATACGACCATTGAAGGCGTTCAAGTCTCCCTGTCAGCGGGCGGCGCCATTGGCGTAAATGGGCAACCGATAAATGTCATCTTCGCGGGAACGTCGGGCCAGAGCCTGACGGCTTCGACAACGAACGGCGCGATCTATATCGCGACGCCGTCGGGGTCGATGCCTATCAACTCGGTGTCCGCCGGCGGCGATCAGGCGGTCAGCCTGAATTCGCACGGTGACATTCTGGTGGCGAGCGGCGGCGCCGGATCGGTCGCGGGCGGCAACGTGACGATCATCTCGGGCGGTGCCGTCGGCGCGCTCGGCGCTCCGATTAAGCTGATGGTCGGCCAGCAGGCGGCCGATCAACTGAACCTTAGCGCGCTCAACGACGTTTATGTCGAACAAACGTCGGGCAATCTCGCGCTGTTCGCTCTGACGTCGACCAACGGCAACGCGTATGTCACGGTCGACAATGGCAATCTCATCAACGTCAATACGAATGTGCAGGTCGATCCGCGTACGACTGCCGAATTGCTGGCCGGTTCGTGGACCGCCCTGCAACTGACGGCCGGCACCGGCGCCGCCGACAAGATCAACTCGACCCTCACCGAATACCAAGTCGCCCAGGACGCGCAGTATAAGACTTACTGGCAGGATCGGAACGCGCTGGTCGGCGGCCAAGTTCAGCTCTCGACCCAACAGATCAGCGATTACACTGCGGCCTATACGGCGCAGGGTCAGGCCAAGGGACTTTCGGGGGCCTCGCTGACGAGTTTCGTCGCCAATGCGATCGCCACGATCCAACTGTCGATGACGCAGCAATACTATAATCTGGCGACGATCTTTGGTCCGGGCGGTTCCTACAGCCCCGGCGTCAACAATGTCTACGACGCCAACACCAAGACGACCTATTCGTCGCCTGTGGCCTACGATCCGAACACTTACGACGAGAACTTCCAATATCTGCTCACGCAGAATGAAGTGAAGTCGTTGACCGGCAGCATAAAGGTCTGGACTCAATCCGAATTGCTGGCGGGGATCAGCGCCGGCCTCCTGCAGACCTCGCCGACGACGCTAACCGACAAGTCGGACCCGAACATCGCCGCGAAAAACATCGTCATTCGCGCCAATAACGGGAATATCGGATCGCTCGTCAATCCAGTCACGAATTTCAACGCCTCCGCGGACGTGGTGGGCTTCGTCACGGGCACGTCCATCGACGGCACGCCCGTTCAACTCGCTTTCGCCGCGGCGCAGCTCTCCGACCTAAATTTCCTCGCCGCGACGCCGTTGGCGGAGAACGTCAATTTCGTCGGCAACACGATGACGCTGACGAACGGCGCTACATGGGCGAGCCTTGGATTGAATATCCAGGACGGAAGCTCGATTTACATTGGCGGCAGCACGCTGAACGCGACGCGGAACGGTTCCTATCTCACCGTCGCAGCCGGCGGCGTCAACGGTTCGACGATCACCTTCACGAACTCTGTCTTTACGCAGAACAGCCAGAATATTCTGGTCGCGCCTGTTGTGACCAATATGCAGACGACCGATCAGAGCACCGCCGGCGCTCTCACTAACGCGACCGTGAATTTCGGCAATGACGGCAACAGCGGCACGATCACGCTGACCTCGGGAACATGGGGGCCGAGCTACACGAAGGGCGGCGGAATCTACATCCAGTCGGCGACTGATCAGAACGCCAACGGCGCCGGCGCTTTTGTGCCAACCGGGTCGAACCCCTATTACACGATTTCGGCGATCAGCGCGGACGACAAGACGCTCACCCTGAACTGGGGCCAGACCCTGGTTGCTGAGGGCGCCGTGAGCGTTGGTGTCGCGCCCGTGGCGATCAACGTCGTCAGCGGCGCCCTGAACGTGAAATACGTACTCGTGTCGCAAAGCCGCGATGTCGCGATCGCCCCGGACCCCTTGAGCGGCACGATCAACGCGTCCGCGCAAGGGTTCATTTACCTGGCCTCGCAGGCCAATCTCAACCTAGGAAATGTTGTATCGACGGGCGGCGGCGACGTGCGCGTGCGCACGCAAGGCTTCCTACAAAACGACGCATCGAGCGGCGTCAACGTTCAAGGCGCGAACCTCGTCCTGGAAGCGGGCGCGAGCTATATCGGCACGAGCGCGACGCCGGTGACCATCCAGGTCGACACAAACGGCAGCCTGACGGCGCGCGCGCAAAACGACATATACATCGACGCGCCGAATGGCGACATTCCGGTTGGCGCCATCTTCGCCGATGGCGGCGTTTCGCTCGACGCCAGCGGCTCCATCTACGATGCGATCGCGTCGAACTTCGACAAGTTACAGGCGAGCTGGCTTGAGTTGCAGGCAGGCGGGTCTATCGGCAAAGGCGCTTTCGGGACTGGCGACTTCTCCCTCGCCCAGTCGATCGCACTCGGTGCGCTGCATGTGGACATCGTCAGCTCGGCGCCCTTCGACGGCTCCAGCACGGCGGGCGCTTTGCGCGCATGGGCGCAGGGCTCGATCGACGTTATGCAGACCACGGGCGATCTCAACGTGCTCGACGCTTATGCGGCGACCGGAGACGTCATGCTCGAGGCGCAAGGGAATATTTATGGCGGCAGCCTCGTCGATCCCACCAATTTGAATTCGGCCCCCTCGGGCAACGATCTCAACGCGTCTGTATTCGGCAACAATGTGTTCCTATACGCCGGCATTACCGCGAACGGCGTCAACGGCTTTGGCGCGATCGGCAGTGGACAGGCCGCTTTCAATATCGTCAGTTCATTCAGCGGCGGCGCCGACAGCGGCGCCGTGTCGGCGCTCTCGGGCGGCAATTACGTCTATCTCGATGAGGTTCTGACGACGCTCGCAACCACCAGCAATGGCGATCTGCGCCTGGAATCCGTGAGCGCGGGTTCGGCGGCGACCGCATTCGTCACTGACCCGGTCGGCAATATCCTCAACGCGCGCGGCGACAACGGCGCGATCGTCGTTTCCGGCAAGGCCGATCTCATCGCGTCGGGCAACGTCGGCGACGGCGCGCTGCGGACCAACGGGTTCACCGGCCGAATCGTCAGCACGGCCGGGAATATCGAAGCGATCTCCGACACCGGGAACATCTATCTGTGGAACATCGGCGCGCTGATTGTCGGCGGGGTCGTCAGTCCGGCCGTGGATCCCTATGCGCTCTATGCGCCCAAAGGATCGATCGATATCCAGACTTCGAGCCCGCTCGAAATCAGCCAGGATGTGCTGGCGTACGGGTCGATCATCAAAGCGGCCGGCAACGCGACCGATACCGGATCCAGCGTAACCGACTCGAACCTGACGGTCGACGCGGGCGTGACCGTTAGCTCGCAGACATCTTCCGTGGAGCTTGATGCGCGCAACAACATCACTTTGGCCGGCAGCATGTTGGTCAATGGCGTCCTGATCGCCGGCGCCCAAATCGTGGCGGCGACCGGCGTTACGCTCGATGCCGGCTATCTGAACACCACGGCGGCGCCTACCGGCGATCAGTACGACAGCGTTTTCATCCGCGCCGGCGCAAAAGTGCGTGCAGGCGCTGCGATCCGCATCGAAGCTGGCAACAACATAACGATCGACGGGGCCTCGGCGGTTGACGGGCCCCCGCAGCTGATCGCCGCGACCACGATCGATCTTATGGGCGGCTATCTTTCGGCGTTGTCGGGATATGACGGCAATGCGTCGACATTGAAGTTGAGCGGATCTTTCCAGGCGCAAACTTTCAACATTACAACCGGTTCGGGCAACGACGACATCGAGTTCAGCCCTACGGCTATGGCGATCGCGGGGGCCACCAATATCTCCTCGGGCGGCGGAGACGACCTCATCCACGTATTCAATTTACCGAACATGACGACGAACGCACAGATCGCGGCTAACGCGGGCCAGATCAACGACGTCATCAATCTCGATGGCCAGAACGGCGCCGACACCTATGTTGTCGATGCGACCGCGAGCACCGATTACGTCATCAACGTCAACGACACCGGGGCGCTCGACAGTGGCCTCAACACTCTGATAATCAACGGCGCGACGACGACTTCGGGCCAGACATTCCTATTGCGCGACACGTTCGTCGCCATCCTCAAATCCGACGGACAACAAGTCTATCAAAGGATCAACTACAACAATTCGATCACTAATCGCCTCGAAATCAACGGCGGCGCGGTCACCGGCGCCCTGGTCGACGCGAACAATCTTCCGAACAGCACCGGCGACAGCTATTATCTGGACGGCAATTCCGCGCTGACGACCATCAACGCCGGCAACGGCAACGACTTCTTCCAGGTCGGCCAGGTTTACGATCCTGCCGGTTTCGGATCGTCCGCGGGCCAGGTCGGCGCCGGCATCGGCGATGGCCTGTCGTTCACGGGCATCACCCTCGGCGGCAAGAACGAGAATCTGTCCTACGGCGTCGAGCGTTCGACGGTGCTTTACGGCGGTTCGGGAACCGATACGTTCGAAGTCTATTCGAACAAGGCCGATCTTTCGATGATTGGCGGCAGCGGCAATGATACGTTCATCGTCCGCGCGTTCCTGGTCGCGGCCGGAACGCATCTGAACGTCAAGGGCGGCACTGGTAACGATACGATCGAATACAACATCAACGCGCCGCTCGACATCGAGGGCGGCACGGGCTTCAACACGCTAGTGCTTCTGGGCACCGAAGCGAACGATACCTTCGTCGTCACCAAGGACGGCGTGTACGGCGCCGGGCTCAACGTCGCCTACACCAACATACAGGCGGTCACGATCGACACGCTCGAAGGCAACGACACAATCTACGTCGAAAGCACGCCGCAGAATGTCGTGACCACGATCAACGGCGGCGCGGGCGGCGACACGTTCATCGTTGGCGGCGACGTGACGAACGCTGTCGTCTCGGCCAGCACAAAGGGAGCGTCAAGCGTGACCGACAATTCGGTCGTCAGCAACGATCCCGCCTATAACAAGATCTTCGTCCCCGGGCTCAGCGTTACGGTCGCCGGCGCCGGCGGCGCGATCATCACACCGCCGAGCCAGGCGGTCGTCCACGTCAACGATCCCGCCTCGATCACGAGCTTCACGGTTTCCGCGCCGTCCGCGCTTTTGGCGGGCAATGTCGCCTATGTGAATATTTCACCCTCGCTCCCCTCCGCCGAATGGGCCGCGATGGGCGCGGCGGTGCTACAGGTGTCGGTCGACGGCGGAACGACCTGGAATTCGACCGGACAGGTCAAGTTTGTCGGCGGCGTGACCGGACCGCAAACGGTCCTGCTGCGCGCGGCGCCGATTCCGGCAAATGACACTTACTATCGAGACGAAACCATCGTCGTGGCGGCCAATGTCGTCAGCACGGATCAGCCAACGCTGGACTCCCTGGTGACGCCAAGCGTCAAGGTCACCGTCAAGGCGAGCGCGACCGGGTTGATCATCGACCAAAGCCTGGCGTCAACCACGATCACCGCCGGCCCCAGCGCTGCGAATCAGACCAGCTACACCTATAATCTGTCGCTAAATCAACAACTGACCGGCAGCCAGACCGTAACCGTAAATCTGGTCGATCCCACAGCCGCCACTGACGGCGTCGTGCTCACGCAAAACGGCGCCCCGGTGACGTCGGTCACCTTCAACGCCACAAATTGGAACACGCCGCAGCAGATCACGGTGATGTCGACGCTATCAGGCCTGCATGGCGAGACGCCGGTCACCATCCAGAACGTCATCAACAATGTCGACGCCGGCGACGTGAACCTCAAGATCGCCGCGACCAACACTCCTGGCGTGTTGTTGTTGACGCCGCAGGGCGCCGCCGTCACTTCCAACGCCCCCAACGGCGCCTACAGTTATCAGATGGTTCTCACCCAGGCGCCGACGGCCGACGTCACGGTCAATCTGCTGGGCGACGGCCAGACCGTCGCCAGCAGCGCCGCAACCGGATTCAACGCGAACAATCAAACGCTGACGTTCACCTCGGCGAACTGGAATGTGCCGGTCACGATCACGCTGACGCCGAACGCGAACTACACGCCGCCCGCGTCCAGCGGTTCGGGTAAC
Organism: Beijerinckiaceae bacterium; assembly: GCA_037446355.1. GTDB lineage: Bacteria > Pseudomonadota > Alphaproteobacteria > Rhizobiales > Beijerinckiaceae > Roseiarcus. The sequence goes on from JBBIIT010000003.1 coordinate 73,662, forward strand.
GCCGCGAACACGTTGCTGCCATTCCCGAATGGTCCGCACACGCTCGCGCAAATCAATGGGCCCCTGATCATCGACGGCGGCACGCAGCCGGGGCAGCCGACGCTGATCTCAGCCGTGACGCTACCCTACGAGACTCAAAATATTCCGGTAGTCGAACCTGCGAATGTCGTGGGCCAGGGAGTCGGCGCTCACGTGGCCGACGTGTTGCAGGTCTATGCGGACGGCAATACGGCGAACCTCACGGGCGCGCTGACGACCATCACGGCCGGCAGTCTGTTCGGCGGCGTCGGCGACAATATCAGCGGTCTGGGAATGCCGACCAGCAACCAGACAATTACGTTCCACAACCCGACGACAGGGGTGACGACGCAATACGAAGGCGGAATCAATTTCGTCAACCTCGACGCGATCCAGATTCTCATGGGCACGGGGAACGACACTTTCACGATCGACACCACCGCGCCGACGATCAATGTCGACAACAACAACATCCAGACGATGATGGTCATCGAAGGCGGCGGCGGCTCGAACACGATCAACGTCGTGGCGAGCAGCGACCCGCTGGTGCTCTACGGCAACGAGTCCGCGACTGGTTACGAGTTCAATTCCGCGCCCGGAGCGATCACCGGCAACGGCTATCAGTTCACCAACTTCGGCTCCGACACCATCAACGCCTCGGGCGCGACAGGAACGGTCGTGATCGTCGGCGGGCCCAACAACGATGTGCTGACAGGCGGAACGGGCGTCAATTGGATCTTCGGCGGTCTGGGCAGCGACACCATTTCGGCGGCGGGTGCGCAAAACTACATATTTGGCGACTCCAGCGCGACCGTCGGCGAATTCGACCCGGCGCCGATCCAGCCGGCGCTGAATCCCAACGCGATGACCAACAATCTGTGGAGTCGCTTGCTGACTATCGACAATACGGGAACGACGGCGGGCGACAACACCATCACCGTGACGGGGTCTGGAAGCAGCGACGTCATCGGCGCTTACGGCGTTATCGATATCGTTGGCCAGTCTGCCGGCGTGGTCGACCCGTTCGCGAGCCTTGGCGCCGAATCGATCACAAAGATCGCCTCGGTCAACACCGCGATCGGCGGCGACAATATAATTACGGTCGCAAATAATGACGTGGTCATCGGCGGGGCGGGGAACAACCAAATTGTGGTCGGCGCGGTCGGCGCCGACGTCATTTTCGGCGCCAACGGTGAGGCCGACTATTCCAATGGCGTTCTGGTGAGCGTCAGGAGCCTCGATCCGCTCCATGGCGGCAACGATACGATTTCCGGTCCCGTGGTGAATGGCGCTCTTACCGCGGGCGGCTCTGGCGGGAGCGTCGTGATCGGCGGCGTCGGCAGCGACACCATCTACATGGGCGGCTCCGGCAATACGATTGTCGGCCATGACGGGTGGGCGACGTTCACCTCGATCGGCGCGATCTCGACGATCACGACGCTCGATCCGAGCTATGGTGCGCCCAACTCGATCACGGTCTCTGGCGGCGGCAATACCGTCTTCGGCGGCACGGGCTCCTCGCTCATCACCTTGGGCGGCGGCGGCAACGTCGTCGTCGGCGACAACGGCAACGCCAACTTCCAGGCGGGCATTCTCACCTTCATCATGACGACCGATCAAACGGTCCGCGGCAACAATACGATCCTCGTGAATGGCAGCGGCGGCAACGTCATCTTTGGCGGCTCGGGCGCGGATGCGATCACGGTCAACGGCAGCGGCGCCAATGTGATCTTTGGCGACAACGGCGCCGCGACGTTCGTCAATGGCGTGCTGACGCACATCGAGTCGATAGCGCAGACCGCGGCGGCCACCGGAGGGTTGCCGAGTACGCAATCGAATTCGTCGGGGACCGTCTACGGCGGAGACGACACGATCAAGGTCGGCGACGGCGCCAACGTGATCGTCGGGGGGCTGGGGGCGAACAACATCTCCACCGGCAATGGCGCCAATATCGTATTGGGCGATAGCGGCGCGGCCATATTCACCCTCGCGGGCGTGCTGACCGCGATCTATTCGACCTTCGGCGGCGCCGCCGCGGGAGGCACTGTCAGCACCGGCACGTCCAATAACGACACGATCACGCTCGGCAACGGCAACAACGTCGTGATCGGCGGCGCGGGGTCGGACAGCATCGTGCTGGGGACAGGTTCGGATGTGGTGATCGGCAACGATGGCGAGGCGCTATTCACGAATGGCGCGCTCACCTACATCACGTCCACCGATGGGCTTCTCGGCTACGGCGGCGCCGACACGATAACGGGCCCCAACGGAACGCCCGGCGGTTCGGGTGGCAGCACGATTATCGGCGGCATCGGCGACAATACGATATCGATCGGCGGCAATCACAACACGATCATCGGCCACGACGGAAAAGTGCTGTTCAACGCCGCCGGGCAGTTGTTGTGGGCGATGACGTCGGATCCAAGCGTCGGCGGCGATGATTCCATCAACGTCGTCGGCGACGGCAACGTGATATTCGGAGGCACGGGGAACGATACGATCACGGTTTCGTCGATTCCCGGCTCCATTCCCAACGGCAACATCATTGTCGGCGACAACGGCGCCGCGTACTTCGTCAACGCCATCCTTACGCAGATATTCTCGACCGATCCGACCTACGGCGGCAACAACACCATCACCGCGGGCGATGGTAATAACATCGTCATCGGCGGCTCCGGCTCGGACCGCATCACGCTCGGCAATGGCTCTAATATTGTCCTTGGCGACAATGGCGAGATCGACTTCACCAACGCCGGAGTGATCACCGCGATAAAGACCACCTACGCCGCCATCGGCGGCCAGGACACCATCTTCATCGGCGCCGCGAATACGGTCACGAAAGGCCAGAATGTCGTCATGGGCGGCGCCGGCGCCGATACCATCACGATCAACGGCTCGGGCGCCAATATCGTGCTCGGGGACAATGGCGAGGCGGACTTCGCGAACGGCTTCCTCACTTCGGTTTACAGCACGTTCGTCACCATCGGCGGCGACGACACGATCGCGATCAACGGCGACGGCGCGAACATCGTCATCGGCGGGATCGGCGCCGACAACATCGCGATTTCGGGCGTTGGCGCGAATTTCGTGATCGGCGATAGTGGCCACGTCGACTTCAGCGCGGGATTCGTGACGCAAGTCTACACGATCGCGGCGACAGCCATCGGCGGCGGAACCGTCGGGACGGGAACCAGCAGCGACGACACGATCAAAGTCGGCGACGGCGCCAACTTGATCTTCGGCGGCTCCGGCGCCGACACAATCACCGCCGGAAACGGCAACAATGTCATCGTCGGCGACAACGGTGAGGCGATCTATGCGCTCGGCGTGCTCGCGAGCGTCACCTCCACGGACACCTCCGTCGGCGGCGACGACGTGATCAGGGCCGGCAACGGCAATAACATCGTGTTCGGCGGCGCCGGCGCCAACAACATCACCCTCGGCGACGGGCAAAACGCCGTGGCCGGCGGCAACGGCTTCGCGCAATTCTCGAGCGCGGGCGTCCTGCAGGCGATCTATTCCATCGCGCCGGATGCGACGTTCGGCGGCACGCCCGACAGTGGGTCGTCCAACAACAACACCATTTCCGTCGGCAACGGCAATGACGTCGTCATCGGCGGGTCCGGCTCCAATCGGATCACGGCGGGCAATGGCAACAACTACATCCTCGGCGCGAACGGGGAAGTTCAGTATGTCGTCGTCGGCGGCGTGAACCTGGTCAGTCGTGCGCAGTCGACCTGGCAGCTCTGGGCCGGATCGAACACGATCGTCGCAGGCGACGGCAGCAACTCGATCATCGGCGGCAGTTTCTCCAACACGATCACCTCGGGTAATGGCGTCGGCAATATCATCCTCGGCCACAATGGCGAGATCGTGCAGGCGTTCGGCGCGAGCGGCGCTCCCGTCAAGAATTCGGATGGCGCGTTCCACCGCGACATCGTGCTCGAAGAGATTGCGACGATCACCGGCGTGGTTGCTCTAGATAGCGCCGGCGCGGCGTCCGTGGCGGAATCGGCCGCGCTGACCAGCGCCGATCTCGTGTTGCTCGCCGGCGCGTTCAACGCCGACGGTTCGCGCGCGATGCTGCCGGTCTCCGCGAACAGGCCGGTCAGCGCCTGGGAGGTGCAGGCGCTCCTGCTCACCCTGATGGCCGCCGCCAACGACACGATCACCACCGGCAGCGGCAATGACGCCGTCGTCATAGGCCAGGGTGGGAACAATACGATCACGGCCAAGGGCGGCAACGACTTCCTGTTCGGCAATTGGGCGTCGAACACGCTTCCGTTCGCCACCGACTTGCCCTCGATCGTCAACGCGATTGTCATCGTGGCCGCTCCCGGGGACGCGGCCATCGCCGCGCAACTGCCGGTCGGCGGCGCGATCGTCGTTCCGAACGTAAACTTGCAGCCGTCGGCGCTCACGAACATGGCGCCTCAACTCGAGACGCCGCCGAGCGGATTCGGGACGCTGAACTCCCTCGCGGAGGGCGGACCGCTCTCGCTCGGCGGCGGGCAGAGCCTGCAGATTTACGCCTCCGTCGTGCCGTCGGCGCTCCACGGCTCGCCGGCCCTGCCGGGGTCGAACACCATCAACGGCGGGTCCGGCAATGATGTGATCTTCGGAAACTTCGGCCAGCTCGGCGCGCTTACCAGCACCGGTGTCGCCGCGATCGACGCGCAACTTCAGGGTCTGTCGGTTTCCATGCTTGGGATGCTGAAGGAATATTCGGCGTTGTCCGTGGCGCAGTACACGTTGGACGCGGCGAATTCCCAGGCCGCTCCGGCCGCGATCATCGCCACTGAAAACAATACGATCAACGTCGGCGCCGGCAACAATTTGGTGTTCGGCAATGCCGGCTATTACCTGATGCCGGGGATTTCCGTCGGGGGTAGCGCCTCTGGTTCGCTGGCGGCCGACGCGTTGGCGTTCGACACTTATCTCCTGAACATGCAGGAGGTGATGGCCGACATGTCGTTCGTCGCGCACGAGGCGGGCCAGAGCGTCATCGCCAGTTTCGCGACCAGCCCCGCCGCCGCAGCGGCGGGCTTCACCGGTGTGTTCAATCCGGCCGCGCCGCTTCGGCCCTCCCTCGCCAAGTTGGAGCTAGGCAACGACACGATCACCGTCAACGGCGGCGGTCGCAATGTCATCATAGGCGACAGCGGTTTCGTCATCATGCCGAGCGTCAACGTGACGATCTCGAACTGGGCGGCCGGTCAGACCCAGGCCACGCTCACGTCCGTGGCGACGAGCCTCGCGGCGCTGGAATCCTCGTACGGCGCATCGCTGAAATCGCAATTCGCCGCGGATCATCCTTTTGCGGCTGACAACAGCGCGGCTTCGCAGTTCCTCTTCGCCGGCGGCTTTGGCATCCAGATCGACATCGGCAACGACACGATTTCGGGCGGCGGCGGCAACAGCGTCCTCATCGGTGATAACGCGCTCATGCTCGATCCAATCATCGGGCCCGGCGCGACAGGGCAGGCCAATTCGCCGGCGATGCAAGCGATCATGGACACGGCCGTGGACCGACTTTTCCTCGGCCCGGTTTCGGTCGGGCCGGCCACCGCGGAATCGTGGGGCGTCACGGCGCTTCTCTCGGTCAGCGGCGCGGCGGACTGGTCGTCTTCGGGCGGCTATGTCTTCAATGGGGCGAAGAACAGCGTGACACTCGGCAGCGATACGATCAGCACCGGCGCCGGGTCGGATCTGGTCTATGGCGATCTCGGAGTCATTCTGCCGAATCTCGGAGCGAATTCGGGGCTCGCGTCGAGCTTCTTTGTCTATGCTTCCGGCGAACCCGGCGGCACCTCGACTGCGAACTTCAACTATGTCTACGGCTTCGGCGTGTTCGGTTCACTGCACCATTGGCAGAGCGCCCCGGGAACGCCTTCGACGTTCAACGTCGACGCCGACTTCATAACCGGCGGATCGGGCAATAGCGTTATTTTCGGCCAGCTCGGCGACGACACGATTATCGGCGGTTCAGGCAACCAGCAGATCTCAGGGGGCTGGGGCTTCAACACCATCACGGTCGGCACGGGCGTCAATTATATCGCGTTCAACCGCGCGACGGACACGGTGATCATGACCCCCGGCGGCACGGACATTGCGCGCTCTTCTCTTAATATCGGCGCAGGCAGCTCGATCGTGGCTTATCCCTGGATTCAATCGAACTCCCCAGAGCTTCGCGACATGATCGCCGCCGGCATGATCGCGTCGCCGCCCGCAGTAAATTCGCAAGTGGCGACGCTCGTCGCCCAATTGCCGCCGATACTGGAATATCTGCCGCCGGCCCCGCCGAGCGCGACGGGCGCGCAGAGTTCGTATTATCAATCCGGCCTGTTCCCGCCGCTCGATCCGGTCGCGCCGATCGTCGTGGCGGGCCCCACGATCGTGAATGTCGGCGGCGCGACTGCGCTGCTCACTGTGGCGGGTTCGGGCGTCGCCGTTCGGCTGGCGTCGCTGGACGACGAAGACACGGCGGCGCAAACGACGAGCGCAGACGCCCCTGCAAGTCAGTCGTCGTTCGACTCGTCCGACATTATCGCGACTCAAGCCGGAGTTGGGGTGTCGAGCGCTGACGAAATCATTCGCGCATTCCGCGACAGCGAGATCATCGTCAAGGTCGAGGCGCCTGACGGCGCTGCGGCGGACGACCCACTGACCTGGGTGTTTGACGACGCCCGGGGAGAGTTTGTCGGCCGCAAAGCCGAGCGTTGGACCTTGACGCTTGACGAATCGCTCGACGCCACGGCGGTTGCGGCGACGCTCGCAGCCGAGCCCGCGCCGCTCGTCGACGATGTTTCATGGCTGGATACGCTGAAGCACGTCGGTCGCGCCGCGGCGCGCTGGTTCGACGCTTGATCCCGCGAGCGACGAACGCGTCGTCGCCGGAACGGCGACGACGTTATTTCGGGCCTGGTTGATGGGCGACGCGAAGACGCGCTCCCTGCGCAAATACGAGGCGCCCGCGACGTTTGTGAGCGCCGATGCGGATCTGGGGCTGATGTCGCCGTTCGGCCCCTACATCGGCAAGGCCTCGCTGGAGGCGGAACTGGTCGCGCGGCTCAATCGATATTGTGACCGCCAGATTCGCCCCGGCGCCGGAGCTGAATTCCTGCTGCCCAGAGAGGTCGTGTTCGAACCGGGCGAAGCTTCGCTCGGTCATCGGCTGGAAGCCCTGATCCGCAGCTATGTTCTAGGCGTCGACGGGGTTCCGGCCGGTAAGATCAGCATCGACGTCGTCTGGGTCGTCAGCCAGTACCAAGGCTCGTCGAGCCCCGTGCATTTTCACACCGGCGACATATCCGGGGTGCTTTATCTCAAGACGCCGAGCATCGCCAGCGAGCAGGACGAGGAGCGCAAGACCTATATTTCGGGCCGGCAGGCGGGCTATATCAATTTCTTGATTGGCGGCAAGCAGAGGTTCTCCAAAAGCCTCATCAGCTTCAGGCCGAAGGTTGGCGACTTCTATGTATTTCCGGGATGGTTGTTGCATGGCGCCGAACCCTTTCGCGGCGAGGGCGAGCGCCGGTCGCTCGCTTTCAATGCGTTCGTCGAAGCCGGCGAGGCCTGACTTGTCGGCTTCACACCGCATTGGGGCCGGGCGATGAGCGCGGGAGCGTTGGTGCTGGCCCTGGCCGGACCGCCCGGCGCGGGCAAGTCGACGCTGATGGATGAAATGCAAAGGCGTCACGCCGGTTCGCGTCTGGTGCATTACGACAAGCACCAGCCGCTGACGAAGCTCGACCCGAAGGAGGTGCAAGCCTGGTTCGCGCGCGGGGGCGATCCCAACGAGGTCGATCACGGCGAACTTGTCGTGGATCTTCGTCGCGAGATTTCGCGCGCAGCTAACGAATCGCTCGTGCTGTTCGAAACGCCGTTCGGCCGGCTTCATCGCGATTCCGGCGCTTTCATCGATTTTCTGGTTTGGATCGACACGCCGCTCGACGTCGCGCTTTCGCGCGCGATGCTAGCCTCCACCAAGACCGCACTAAGCGAGAACGGATCCCAGGCCCTGCGCGGATTCGTCGAATGGCAGTCGCAGTATCTTGCTCACTATCCCGCCGCGCGCCGAATGTATCAGGCGCAGCGTGAGCGGATCGCGCCCGGCGCCGATCTCGTTCTCGACGGGGCGGATTCGCCATCGGCTTGGGCGACGGCGATCGAGGACGCGCTCGGCGCGCAAAAGGCGAGGTGATCCGCGCTCGCAAGGCCGATCTGGGCTTGACGCTCCGATGCCATAACAACTACGTTTGTTCTGTTCCCTTCGTACGTTTCCGCGACATTCGTTTCGAATAGCCAAGAAGAGTCGTCGACCCTCTGGAGATCGCCATGCGCAAGAAGCCGTTTTTGATGTTGTCGATACTGACGGTCGCGCTGGCGGGAGTATCCGCGTCGGCGAGCGCAACCGGTCTCACCAAAGCTTGGGTGTCGAGCGCCGGCGCCAACGGTTCCGGCTGCGGACCGATCGCGACGCCCTGCCGAACGATCGCCGGCGCGCTCGCCATCCTCGCGCCGGGAGGAGAGATCGACATCCACGATCCTGGCGCCTATGGTCCCGGTCCGATCGTCATCAATCAGGCGGTCAGCATCGTCAACGATGGAGTCGGCGTCGCCGGCGTGCAGGCGGGGTCCGGCAACAACGCCTTCACGATCAGCGTCGGCGCGGCGGACACGGTCGTGATCCGCGGCCTCACAATCGATGGCGGCGGCGTCGGCAGCAACGGCATCGAGTTTGACGGCGGCGGCGGGCTTACCGTCGCCAATTGCGTGATCCGACATTTCGCCAATACCGGTTCGAACAACGGCAACGGCATATTGTTGGCGCCGACGGTCGGGACAACCTCGGTGCTGGTGTCGAATGCGATGATCGCCGATAATGGGCTCGCGGGCGTATATTATGATGCGCCCTCGGGGAGCAACACCTTGAACGCCGCGTTCGATCGCGTGATCGTTCAGAACAACAACAACGGATTGGCGTTCGAGACGGCGGGCGGCGTCGCCGCGTTCAACGCGTCCGTTTCCGAAAGCATCGTGCGAAACAACAGCGGCTTCGGTCTGTTTCAGGACACCAACCCAAGCGCGATTTCGCAGGTCGTCGTGGACAGTTCTTATTTCCTGGGCAACCAGACCGCGGGCATTCAGGTGCAGGGGCAGACTTTGTGGCTGGGCCGATCTGTTGTGCAGCAAAACGGGATCGTCGGCGTTCGCAATCTGGGCGGCACGATAAATTCCTACCAAGACAACAAGATCAACGGCAACGGCACGGACACCGTCGGAACGATCAGCACGGCGAGCAATCACTAGTCCCCGGAATTCGCTACCGATCCGCAGGCCCGCGGCTTGGCGGCGCGATCGCGGGGATGGGACGCTCGGGCACGCTATTGTCGTTTGGCCATAACGGTAGAGCAGAAATCGTCGAAATCCGCGGAGATCCGGCTGATATCGAATCGGTCGCGAACGCGCGCGGCCCCCTTGAACGCGAGCCGGCGGCGCAAAGTCTCTTCGCTGATCAATACTTGTAGCGATTCGGCGATCGCGGCCGCGGATACTTCGGGCAGGAACAGCGCCGCCTCACCGCTGATTTCGCGCAATCCGCCGGACCCGGACGAAATGACCGCGGCGCCGCCCGCGTGCGCTTCGAGGCAAGTGCGGCCAAAGGGTTCGCGCCATTTCGACGGCACGAGAGCGATCGCGGCCCGTTCGTTCAACAATTTGACGTCCGCGAAGGGGCGATTGACGAGCAGTCGCGCGCGATCGCCGAGCGGCGAAAGCGCGGCTCGCAGCGCGGCGAAATAGCGGGGATCGCGATCGGGCTCCGAAACAACCAAGGTCGCGGACCAGTCTGGTGACCTCGGCAAGACTGCGTTCAAAGCCTGGGCGGCGTCAACCAAGCCCTTTTCCTCGGTTGCGCGCCCGACTATCAGAATGAGATTCGCCCGCTGGGCCGCGGGCGTCCATTCGCGAAAGTCGACGCCGTTGGGCACAATGCGACGCGCGATTTCGACGTCCGGCCAGTCGCGCTCGAACTGGGTCATCACCGCGGAACTCACGAAGGTCATGCCGGCGAGCGTATTCATTTGCCGCTCGCGCCGGGCGGCCGAGATCGCCCCGAGCCAATTCGAGCGATTCGGGGTTCGCATGTAATTGTGCCGCTGGAGAACGACGGGGCATCCCAGACGGCGAGCCACATCAGCGGCGGATGGCAAATGCTGTTGCACGACGACGAGAGCGGGCGATCGGCTCCGGGCCAAATCGGCGATCCAGCGTGAACGGCGCAAGGAATTGGCGATCCCATAGCGCGGCAATTGGTGGATATGTTCGGCAGCCAACGGCGACGCGCTCGCCTCCGCGACGACTTCGACCCTGAACCGGCTATGCGCGGCCACTTCGCTGACGAACAGATCGATCGAGGTCGCGGAGGCGACGTCATATCGCATCCCGCGCGGCAGAACGTGAAAAACGGTCGGTCGTTCGGTCCGCGTTTTTGCGGTTTGGGGATCGTTCACGCTTCGACCTGGTTTCGCGGAAGGTTCTGGGTTATTGAATTGCAAGACGCGGCGATTGCGGCAACAAGAAACTATCTGGCGCGGCGTGAACCGCGGCGCAACGGCAAATCGCCAGGGGGGCGCTCGCCCACCTCTCCGACGTGATTCGGTAGGGTTGGGTCTATTCCCTTCGCGCGGCGCCCGCGCGATATTCGACGAAATTCAACCCGGACCTTGGTTGCGCCGCGGTCGCAACGAGTCCTTTCCGCATCGCGAGCGATTCGACAAAATGGAACCGGCTCCTTGACCGATCCGATGGCCCGAAAGGCGAAGCGGCTTTACGTCGGCCGATCGCTGCTGGCGCCGTTGGTGTCGTGGCGTTGGAATCGGTACGTTCGCGATTTCCATCGAGGGTGTCACGCCAGCGAACCCGTCGCGCGGGTTCTGCTGAAGCCGTTGCGAAGCTACGTTGATCGCCAATACCGACCACGACGACGTCTCGCATTGCTGCTGGAACATTACGATTGGTTCAAGCGAACTTTCTCCCCGAGTTTCCTCAAGTCGTTTTGCTCCAACGAAGAACTGGAAATCGTCGAGTTCGTCGGTCGAAAGGGCGCCACCTATAAATTATATCTCGCGGCCTCGGTTGTAGCGACGATGCAGCGCGAAGGCGAGATCTCCATTTACCTGGCCAAATCGCCACACGACACGAAGCTTTGTCGCTCCTCGGTGTGCTATTCGCGCGTACAGGGACGCGATGCGTTGGTTCTCGGCGGTCTCCAAGGGCCGCTCACGGCATACAAGCGCGAAGTTATCGACGCCACGCGCGATTTGAACGGCCTCAGGCCCAAAGATGCGGTGCTGCTGGCGGTTCGCGCTTTCGGTCAAGCGCTTGGCGTCGAAAGCCTGCACGCAGTCTGCGACGCTCATCACGTTCTCAACCGGCTACAGGACAAGAGCAAGCACGCGAATTACGATTCCTACTGGCTCGAGCGCGGAGGCAAGCCGTGCGGGCCGTTCGGATTCGAGTTCGGGTCGCTCGCGCCGCTCGCATCGACTCTCGACAAGCGCGAAGCCCGCAAGATCGCTCTCATCAAAGGCGTCAACGCGTTCGTGAACAAATGGCGGCGCGTTGGCTGAACCGCGCGCGCCGGTCGCGTGGTGCCGCCGCTCTTACACGCCTCTGTCCTTCAGGGCCGACGCGATGTCGTCGAGCGCCGCGGGATCGTCGATCGTCGCCGGCATCGCCCAAGCGTCGTGATCTGCGATTTTTTTCATCGTTCCGCGCAGGATCTTGCCCGAACGAGTCTTGGGGAGCCGCGGCACTACGAGCGCGAGTTTGAAGGCGGCGACGGGGCCGATTTTTTCGCGAACCAGCGCCACCACTTCCTTCTCGATCTCGGCGTGCGGACGATTGACGCCCGCCTTGAGAACAATAAATCCGCAAGGCTGCTCGCCCTTGATCTCGTCTTTCACGCCAAGCACCGCGCATTCGGCCACGTCGGGGTGACCCGCGACCACTTCCTCCATCCCGCCCGTTGACAGCCGATGCCCCGCGACATTGATGATGTCGTCGGTGCGGCCGAGGATAGTCAGATAACCGTCCTCGTCCTTGAAACCGGCGTCGGCGGTTTTGTAGTAGCCGGGAAATTCCTTGAGATAGCTCTCGCGCATACGCTCGTCCTGCCGATAGAGCGTCGGCAGGCAGCCCGGCGGCAACGGCAGTTTCACGACGATGGAGCCCATCGTTCCCGTGGGAACGGGATGGCAGGCCTCGTCGACGATGTCGACGATATAGCCCGGCATCGGCACGGTGGGCGAACCCCGTTTGATCGGCAGGAGCCCGAGGCCGACCGGATTGGCGACAATCGCCCAACCGGTCTCCGTCTGCCACCAATGATCGACGACGGGCAGTTTGAGCACGTCTTCCGCCCAGGCGACGGTATCGGGATCGGCGCGCTCGCCGGCCAGAAAAAGCGTCCGCAGACTGGCGAGGGAATAGGCTTTCAGCAGCGACGCCTGCGGGTCCTCCTTGCGAACGGCGCGCAGCGCAGTCGGCGCGGTAAAAAACGCCGCGACTTTATATTCCTCGATCACCCGCCAGAAGGCGCCGGCGTCCGGCGTGCCGATCGGCTTGCCCTCGTAGAGGACGGTCGCGCAGCCGTGCAACAAGGGGCCATAGACGATGTAGGAATGGCCGACGACCCAGCCGATGTCGGAGGCCGCCCAATAGGTCTCGCCCGGTCGAACTCCATAGAGGTTGGACATCGACCATTTCAACGCGACCAGATAGCCGCCGATGTCGCGCACCACGCCTTTGGGCACGCCGGTGGTACCGGAAGTGTAAAGAATATAGAGCGGATCGGTCGCCGCGAGTTCGCGGCAAGCGGATTGTTTGCCGGCGGTTTTCGCGGCGGCTGTCAATGTCGACCAATCGTAGTCACGTCCCGCGACCAGGCGGGCTTGAACCTGCGGTCGTTGTAGAACAAGACAGGCCTGCGGTTTGTGTTTGGAAAGCCCGATCGCCAGATCGAGCAGGGGCTTGTATTCGACGATCCGGCCGGGCTCGATGCCGCAGGACGCGGTGAGAATCGCCTTGGGCTCGGCGTCGTCGATGCGTGTCGCCAGTTCCTTCGCGGCGAAGCCGCCGAAGACGACCGAATGCACGGCGCCGATGCGCGCGCAGGCGAGCATGGCGACCAAGGCTTCCGGGATCATCGGCATATAGACGATCACCCGGTCGCCCTTCGCGACGCCGAGATCGCTAAGAACCGCGCCGAGGGTTGACACCTCGTCGCGCAACTCTCGATAGGTTATGCGTCGCTTGGTCGCGGCGACCGGGCTGTCGTAAAAAATCGCGGCCTGATCGCCTCGGCCGCCCTCGACGTGGCGATCGACCGCGTTGTAGCAGGCATTGCAGGAAGCGTCGGGAAACCACCGGCCGTAAACGCCGGCCTGCGCGTCGAATATGCGGCTGGGCGCTCGAATCCAGTCGATCTCCTTGGCCGCTTTGGCCCAAAAACCTTGCGGATCGGCGCGCCACTGTCCATAAACCTCAGCGTAGCGGCTCGTCATGTTTCGCTCCCGTCGTGGCGCCTGGACGCCGAATGCGCCCTAGTTTGCGCGAGGCGGGATCGAAGGCAATGCGCGCGAGACTAGCACTTAGACGAAGGCCATTGGGCGATGCCGGCGGATTTTGCCTATTTTCTCGCCGCCACGGCTGCGGTGATCCTGATCGGTCTATCCAAGGGCGGCTTTTCGGGACTGAGTGTGCTCGCCATGCCGATATTGACGCTCACGATTTCACCCGTACGGGCCGCAGCGGTGCTATTGCCAATCATGATCGCACAGGATTGGGTCGGAGTTTGGGCGTTTCGTCGCGATTTTCACGCGCGGACACTGCAAATATTGATTCCGGCGGCCGTAATCGGCATCGGCCTTGGCTGGGCGCTCGCCGCCTATGTCAGCGACGCCGCAGTCAAGTTGGCGGTGGGCCTCATATCGATCGGTTTTGTCATCTTCATGCTCCTTCGCGATCGGTTGCGATCCAATGCGCCGGCGCGGGCTGAAATGGGACCGGGACTGCTGTGGGGCGCCGTGGCGGGCTTCACCAGTATGGTCAGCCATGCCGGCGGGCCGCCTTTCATGGTCTATGTAATGCCGCAAAAGCTGTCGCCGCGCATTTTCGCCGGCACGGGCGCGATATTCTTCGCGGCCGTCAATCTATTGAAAGTGCCTCCGTATTTTGCCTTGGGGCAATTCGGGCGCGAAAATCTTCTCGCTTCGGCGGCGCTGTTGCCGGTCGCGATCGGCGCGACGCTGGCCGGTGTGTGGCTTGTGCGCAGGGTCTCGGCCGATAGATTTTACACCTTGATTCTGGCGCTGACTTTTCTCATTGGCGTCAAACTGACCTATGACGCCGCGATGGCGATGCTGATCTAAGGAAATTCTTAATCGGGCGGGCGCTAGGGAAAGATCGATTTGCGTGAGAGCGACGAAATGAGCATTAGCGGCTCGGCCCCGATTCGGTCCGCCTCGGGTCTGAAACGACAGATCCCGTCTTTCGTGCTGGTTGGCTTGTTCGGCTATGTCGTCGATTCCAGCGTGACCTATCTGCTCGTGAGCAAGTTCGGGGTGAATCCGCTATTGGCGCGCATTCCCGCGTTTTCGATCGCGACCGTGCTCAATTTCGCGCTGAACCGGACGCTGACTTTCGCGCATTCCACGGCGCCGCTGCTCGAGGCCTTTGTCCGCTACGTCATGGTTTGCGCCGCGGGCCTCGCGGTCAATTACGCGGTATATGTTTCGTGCCTCGCTGTCGGTTACATGTTGAACCTGGGCGCCGAGACCGCGCTGCTGCCGTTATATGTGGCGGCGGGATCGGGCGTCGCCATGTTCGTGACCTATTTCGGGTTTCGTTTCTTCGCGTTTCGCGTGTGAGTGCAGCCGCGGGACTGCGGCTCGAATCGAAGAACGACGGGCCCTAGTCGAATGACGAAAGATGAAGTCGATGTCGCCGTTATCGGAGCGGGCGCGGCGGGGATCGCCGCCGCGCGATGGCTTCGAGATGCTGGCGTCGAGGCGTTGGTTCTCGAGGCGCGCGATCGCATTGGGGGACGCGCCTGGACCGACGCAGGTTCCGGCCTCGATTTGGGGTGTGGCTGGCTACATTCGGCGGACCGCAACCCCTGGACGCAAATCGCGGCGGAACAGGGCAAAATCATCGACAAGGCCCCGCCGCCTTGGATGCGCGCGACCGCGATGATCGGCCCGCACTCGGCCAAAATGGAGGGTTTTCGCGAAGCGCTGATGCAATTTCGCGAACGCGCGGATTTGGCTGGCGATCTTGGACCCGATGGCGCGGCGGCGGATTTTCTGCAAACGGACTGTCCGTGGAACGCGCTGATCGATGCTGTCAGCACCTATTATAGCGGCGCCGAATTGCGCGAAGTGTCGGCGCTCGATCTCGCCCGCTACGACGACAACGGCGTCAACTGGCGCGTCGCCGAGGGATACGGCGCGGCGATCGCGGACCACGGCGCGAGATTGGAAATTCAACGCAATTGCGCGATCGCGCGCATCGATCATCATGGATCGCGCCTGCGGCTGGATACCGCGCGCGGCTCGATTAGCGCCAGGACTGTCATCGTCACGCTGCCAACCCGGCTTCTCGCGGAGCGCCCGGAATTGTTCGCACCGCTATTGCCGGCAAAGGCCGAGGCGGCTTCGCAACTGCCGCTGGGGCTCGCGGACAAGTTCTTCCTGTCGCTCGCCGACGCGGAGGAGTTCGCGCCGGAAAGCCGCGCGTTCGGAAAAATCGACGCTGCGGCGACCGCGGCCTATCATTTTCGCCCCTTCGGACGTCCCATCATCGAAGCCTATTTCGGCGGCGAGACCGCTGCGGAACTGGAACGAGGCGGCCCCGAAGGCTTTTTCGAATTCGCTCGCGAAGAGCTGGCCGCGCTCTTCGGCGCCCGCTTCAAGCAACGCCTGGCGCCGTTGGCCTCGCACCGCTGGGGAACCGATACGTTCGCTGGCGGCTCCTATTCCTATGCGCGGCCGGGCATGGCGGATAGCCGTTCCGCGCTCGCCGCAGCGGTGGACGATCGCATTTTCTTCGCCGGCGAGGCTTGCTCCGTCGCGGACTATTCGACCGCGCACGGCGCCTACCGAACGGGAGTCGCCGCCGCGGAACAGGCCCTGGCGGCCTTGGCGCTAGCGACGCGCCCACGTTCCGTGCGTTCGAAAACGGACGGCTGATCGCCTTCGGAGCGCCGGTCCTCTTGGGAGGAGACGAATTTGGGTCGTGAGATCGCCGTCGCGCCGGGCGTCAGTCATTTTCCGGGCTTTCTCGACCGTGCGGCGCAGGAAATCGTGCTGGCGGAAGTCCGCGCGGTTATCGCGCAAGCTCCTCTCTTTACGCCGCGTATGCCGCGCAGCGGCAAGCCGCTCAGCGTGCGCATGACGAATTGCGGCCCGTTAGGCTGGGTTTCCGACATCGCCGGATATCGCTATCAGCCCGAGCATCCGCAGACGGGCCTGGCGTGGCCGCCTTTGCCCGGGATCCTGGCCGAAATCTGGGCCGAACTGGCGCCCAGCGCTCCGCCGGCCGAGGCCTGCCTCATCAACATGTACAGCCCAGGCTCACGGATGGGACTGCACCAGGACCGTGACGAACGCGAATTCTCCGCGCCCATCGTCTCGTTGTCGCTCGGCGATGACGCCCTGTTTCGCGTCGGCGGGACGATGCGCGAGGCGCCGACGCGGTCGTTCAAGCTCAGCTCGGGCGACGCCGTGCGGCTGGGCGGTCCGGCGCGCCTCGCCTATCACGGCGTCGACCGCATTCTATCCGGCAGTTCGACGTTGTTATTTGAGGGCGGACGGATCAATCTGACGATGCGCCGCGTGACGCCGGCATGAACTCGCGCGAGGCGCCTATTCGGCCTTGGGAGCCGTTTTCGGGCGGCCTTTGGAAACGCCGACCATCGCCGGGCGAAGCACGCGCTCGCCGATTTTCCATCCGCTTTGCACAACCTGAGCGACCAAGCCCGCCTGCACGGCCTCGTCGGGAACCTCGAACATCGCCTGATGGAAATTCGGGTCGAATTTCTCCCCCTGCGGTTCCAGCTTCTTGACGCCATGACGCGCAAGAACCGACTGTAGCTCGCGCGCGGTCAACTCGACGCCCTCGATAAGGGTCTTGAGTTCTGCGTCTGCGGAATCTCGCGCCTCATCGGGCACGGTTTCGAGCGCGCGGGCCAGATTGTCGGCGACCGAAAGCAGATCGCGTGCGAACGAGGTGACCGCATAGGCGCGCGCGTCGGCGGCCTCGCGCTCGGAGCGGCGGCGCATGTTCTCGACGTCGGCTAAGCTACGGAGCAACTTATCCTTCAGGTCGGCGTTTTCCGCGCCGAGTTTCTCGATCACGGCGAAACCGTCGGCTTCGGTCGGAGGCGCGGTCGATCCGGCCTCGGGAGACTGCGCTTGCGGGGTGTCGTTCATATCGCAAATTTTCCTGGGTTATTTCGCGCGTGATATCAGGGCTCGGACGCGAAAAATCAAGCGTTCGGACGCTGCCAGATCTCTTAGCGCGCCTCGAATATGGCGAGTAGATGCCTCTTGATGGCGGCTTGCCGGGTCGGGGTGACGATTTTCGCCCCTGTGAGATCCGTCACATAGAAGGAATCGACAGCCTTTTCGCCGAAAGTGACGATATGCGCCGAACCGATGTTGAGATTTAGTTTCGAGAGCGCGGACGTCAAATCATAGAGCAGACCCGGTCGATCCAGGCCGGAGATTTCGAGCACTGTATATCTGTTTGACAATGTATTATCGAGCATGACTTCCGGCTGAATCGCGAAAGCATGAGCGCGCGCATCGCGCTGGCGCTTGGCGGAAATGATCTCGCTGACGCGAATTTCCCCTCGCAGGGCCTGTTCGATCGAAAGCGCCATGCGCGAAGCGCGGCGCAATTCGTCCTCTTCGCGGTCGAACGCGCGCGAGACGAAAATCGTGTCCAGGGCGAGACCGTCGGTGGTCGTGAAAATCTGCGCATCGACGATGTTCCCCCCTGCGCTCGCGCAAGCGCCGGCGATGACCGAAAGCAGGCGCGGATGGTCCGGCGCCACAATCGTCAATTCGGTGACGCCGCGAAAGGCGTCGGTCGCCACTTCGGTCGCCAGAGAGCGGACGTCCTTGGCCATGGCGTACAGCAACTTGGCGTGGGCGATCTGGCGCGTCAGATCGACTTTCAGCCAATAGGCGGGATAATGACGCGCGGCGTAGGCGTCGAAGTCGGGATCGGACCATCCGGGGAGGCTCTGCCGCAAGGCGTCTTGCGCCGCGGTGACGCGCGACTTTCGATCGACCGCCGAATGTCCGCCGCTCAGCACCATTTCGGTTTCCCAAAACAGGTTGCGCAGCAACTGACCTTTCCAGCCGTTCCAGACGCCAGGGCCGACGGCGCGGATGTCGCACACCGTCAGCGCGAGCAACATTCGCAGCCGTTCCAGCGTTTGCACCGTCGCGGCCAAGGCGTCGGCCGTCTTGGGATCGGAGAGGTCGCGCCCTTGCGCCGTGTTCGACATGGTCAGGTGCTGCTCGATCAACCACGCGACGCGGTCCGTGTCCGCGGGGGAAAGGCCGAGCCGCGGGCAAAGGCGACGCGCGACCTCGGCGCCGGCGATCGAATGATCCTCAGGTCGGCCTTTGGCGATGTCGTGCAGGAAGGCGGCGACATAAAGCGCGGTGCGATGCGCGATTCCCGGAAGCATCTCGCTGACCAGCGGATGATCCTCCTTCAGCCGCCCCGCTTCGATTTGACTGAGCACGCCGACGGTCCGAAGAAGATGCTCGTCGACTGTGTAGTGATGATACATCGAAAATTGCATCATCCCGACCACGTGACCGAATTCGGGAATGAAGCGCCCGAGCACGCCCGCCTCGTTCATGCGGCGCAAAACGATTTCGGGCGATCTGCGCGACGTCAGAATTTCGAGAAACAGCGCATTGGCCTTGGGGTCGGCGCGAAGGCCGAAGTCGACGCGTTTGAGCGACTGCGTGACCAACCGCGCGGCGTCGGGATGGATGTCGAGATTTGAGCGATCGGCGACCCAGTACAGCCGCAGCAGGTTGACCGGATCCCGCTCGAATGCGTCGAGCTTCATAACGTTAACGCGGCCATTGTCGATACGGAAGTCGGCGGCGTCGGTCACCGCTTGCGGTCGCCTGCGCAACCGGTTCAAGAAGCGGTCGAGGGCCTGCGTCGGCTTGGCGTGACGCTCCTCCAGCGCCGCGCAGACGATCGCGGTGAGATCGCCGACGTCTTTGGCGATCAGGAAATAGTGCTTCATGAAGCGTTCAACGCCGTTTTGTCCCGCGCGTTCGGCGTAACCTAACCTTTCGGCGATAGGCCGCTGAAGATCGAAGCTCAGGCGTTCCTCGGCGCGCCCGGTCAGAAAATGCAGGTGACAGCGAACCGACCAGAGAAACTCCTCGCAACGCTGAAACAATGCGAATTCGCGCGTCGAGAACAGCCCTGCTGCGATCAGGTCGCGCGGATCGTGAACTCGATAGGCGTATTTGGAGATCCAGAACAAAGTGTTGAGGTCGCGTAATCCGCCTTTGCCTTCTTTCACGTTGGGCTCGACGAGATAGCGCGATTCGCCAGTGCGCTTGATCCGCGCGTCGCGCTCCGCCAATTTCGCAGCGACGAATTCGGGCGCCGTCTTAGCCACGATTTCCTTGTCAAATCGGGCGAACATGCGTTCGAAAAGCGACTTGTCGCCGCTAAGGAAGCGCGCCTCCAACAGCGAAGTGCGGATCGTCATGTCGGCGCGCGCCTGTTTGAGGCATTCCTCCACGCTGCGCGAAGCATGGCCGACCTTCTGTTTCAGATCCCAAAGCACATAGAGGATCGTCTCGACGACTTTCTTGTTCGTCGCCTCAGCGCCGTCGGGAAGCAGGAACAAGAGATCGATGTCGGAACCCGGAGCGAGCAGCCCGCGACCGTATCCGCCGACGGCGACGATCGCGATTTGGGGAGCCGTGGCTGCGGCGCCGCCGACGTGACGCTTGGCCATATCGTGGAGCGCGCGGATCAAGTTGTCTTCCAGATCGCTGATCCGCTGCGCGCAGGCGCGCCCTTTGCCGCCGTCGACAAGCGCACGTCGTGCGTCGTCGCGACCGCCTTCCAGCGCGTCGCGGAAAATGTCGACCGCGGCGAGACGGAACGCGGAATCGTCGCGGGCGTTTGCTCGCCGCGCCGATTCCAGCCTATCCTCGAGCTGGGCGCGGTCGAACGACGCCCGCTGAGCGGGGGAGCGCGAACGAGAGCGGCGATCCGCGGCGGCTCCGCGCGTTTCCATGGCGGCCCCTATGCGATCGCGCTGCGCGCGGAGTTCGCCGACGCGCCGCGCTTAGTCTCGATCACGTCCCAGATCGAGGCGGCGAGGTCGGGTCCGCCGAGCCGCCGAATGGCGCGCAGTCCGGTCGGCGAAGTCACGTTGATTTCGGTAAGATGACCGTCGATCACGTCGATGCCGACGAAGATCAACCCGCGCCGCTTGAGTTCGGGGCCGATGCGCGCGCAAATCTCTCGCTCGCGCGGCGTCAAATCGGTCTCGTGCGCCGATCCGCCGCGCACCATATTGGAGCGGATGTCGTCGCCGACCGGCATTCGATTGACCGCGCCGAGCGGCTCGCCGTCGACCAGGATGATACGTTTGTCGCCGCGCGAAACAGCGGGCAGGAATTTCTGGATGACCCAGGCTTCGCGGAAAGTCACCGAGAACAAGTCGAAAAGCGAGCCGAAGTTGGCGTCTCTAGGTTCGACCTTGAAGACCGCGGCGCCGCCGTTGCCGTAGAGCGGCTTCATCACGACGGCGCCGTGGCGCGCGCGAAACGCCTCGATCTCGGCGCGGTCGCGCGAAATCAGGGTCGGCGGCATGAACTCGGGAAAGTCCATCACGAACAGCTTTTCCGGCGCGTCGCGCACAGAGCGCGGATCGTTGACGACGAGCACGCGAGGTTGCAGTCGCTCGAGCAGGTGCGTCGTCGTGACATAGGCAAGATCGAAAGGCGGATCTTGGCGCAGCAGGATCACGTCGACTTCGCCAAGATCGATGCGCGTCGATTCGCCGAGCGTCGCATGGCTCCCCTGCTCGTCTCGTACTTTCAACGGTTGGACGGAGGCCATCAGCGTTCCGCCGTCGAGCGACATGCGGTCCGGCGTGTAGTAAAGAAGCTCGTGTCCGCGCGCCTGCGCCTCGAGCAGGAGAGCGAACGTCGAATCGCCCGAGATGCGAATGCGTTCGATGGGGTCCATTTGCACGGCGACGGTCAAGGGCATTGGCACACTCGCTTCATCAGTCGAACTTGAGCGTATACGCCGAGGGCACGTGCCGGGGAAGCCGCCACCGCGATAGGTAGACGGCGTCGCCGCGCAAGGTCGCGGTCACCGCCCAAGGATTGCGCGTCAGCCAGACGCGCGCGGCGCGGCCGATGCGTCGGCGCTTGGTCGCATGAATGGAGGTCTCGGCGTCGGCGATATTCTTGCGCGCTTTCACCTCGACGAAAACGACGGAATCGCCGCGCAAGGCGACAATGTCGATTTCGCCGCCTTTGACGGTGAACCCGCGCGCCAGGATGCGATATCCCTTTCCCATGAGCCAAAGCGCGGCCAGAGTCTCCGCGCGCAACCCGAAGCGGCGCGCGCGCCGGCGCGCCGCGACCGTCAACGCCGCTCGCCCGCGATGCGGAGCGCGCGGGAGTAGATTTCCCGGCGCGGCCGGCCGGTGCTGGCCGCCACCGCAGTCGCCGCGTCCTTGATCGATAGCCCGTCGAGCGCAGCGAGAATTTCGCGATCGAGAGCCTCGCCCTCGACCGCGGGTTGTTCGAGCGGCGGGCCGACGAGGATGACGATTTCGCCTTTGGGGGGCTCCGCGGCGTAGTACGCCGCGAGTTCGCCGAGCGCGCCGCGCCGGGTCTCCTCGAAAAGCTTGGTGAGTTCGCGGGCGACGGCGGCGGGGCGCGGCCCGAGTTCGGCGGCAAGGTCTTGCAGACACGCCGCAAGGCGACTCGGCGCCTCGTAAAACACCAGCGTCGCGGGAATGCGGGCGAGGGCGTTCGCGCGTTCCCGGCGCGCCGCGCTCTTTTGCGGCAAGAATCCCTCGAAAAAGAAACGATCGGTCGGCAGGCCGGCGCAGGAAAGGGCCGCCAACGCCGCCGAAGGCCCTGGAATCGGGCGCACCAAATGGCCGGCCTCGATCGCGGCGGCCACGAGTCTGTAGCCCGGATCGGAAATCAACGGCGTGCCCGCATCGGAAATTAAAGCCAGCGCCTGTCCCTCGGCCAATCGAGACAGGATCCCCGGTCGAGCTTCGGCGGCGTTGTGCTCGTGGTAAGCGGAAAGCGGTGTTTCGATTTCGTAATGCGCAAGCAAACGTCGCGAAATGCGCGTGTCCTCGGCGAGAACAAGATCGGCGGCGGCGAGGGCGTTCAGCGCGCGCAAGGTGATGTCGCCGAGATTGCCGATCGGCGTGGCGACGATGTGAAGGCCGGGCTCGATCGCGCGCGCCGCGACGCGCCCGCCTGGCGTCGTGAAGGCGCGGTTGCGGTTCGCCCTGAGGTTTCGGGCGGCAGGCGCCGAACCGCGCATGGTCATGAAGTCGACGTCTCCCTTGTCGAAAAGTCGGGTCCGGCTTCGCAAGTAGCCCTATTTTCCTTATCATTCGAGGGCGAAAATGCCACAATTCGTATCGAGAGTGCGCGAGGGCGGAAGAAGATCGCGTAGGATCGGGGAGTTTTGCGCGACCTTGGGCGGTAAACTATAGCCAAGCGAGGATTCTGCCCCCTCTCGGAGGAGAAGTTTATGGGCGCCGCAGTCGGTTTGGGTTTACGGGTGTCCGCACGGGCGGGCTCGGCGCGGGCGCTCGCCGCAGTTAGTTTGGCGCTGGCGCTTTCGGCTTGCAATTCGACCGAGGTCGGTCTCTCCAACGACGTCGGCGGGTCCGCTCCCGTGCCGCAAGTTCAGTCGCAGCCTCTAAGCGGAGGCGCCACGGTCGGCGAAACTCTGGGCAAGGGGCCGGTGCGCGTCGGCGCCATTCTGCCGCTGACGCAGAACGGCGCGCCGAGCGTCATCGGGCAATCCTTGCGCAACGCCGCGCAACTGGCGATCGACGAATCCGGCGCCAACGATATCACCCTGATGGTCGTCGACGATCAATCGACGCCGGAGGCCGCGGCGCAGGCCGCGCAGTCGGAAATCGGCGCCGGCGCCGAATTGATCATCGGGCCGCTGTTCGCCGCGGACGTACGCGAGGTCGGGCGCGTCGCCAAATCCGCCAATCGACCGGTGATCGCGTTTTCGACAGACTCCGGCGCGGCCTCGCGCGGCGTCTATCTGCTGTCCTTCCTGATCGAATCCTATGTCGATCGGATCGTCGAATACGCCGCGACGAAGGGGAAGAAATCCTTCGCGATCCTCGCGCCGCAGAACGAATACGCCAATGTCGCGGTGGCCGAATTCCAGGCGGATGCCGCCAAAATCAATGCGCGCGTCGTGACCGTCGCGCGCTACGCGCCCGGTCAGCCCGCCAGCGCCGTGCAGGAACTCGCCGCCGTCGCGAGCCAAGTCGACGCCGTGTTCATCCCCGAACAAGCCGATGCGATGGCGGGCGTCAGTTCGGCGCTCGTTCTGGCGGGAATCAAGGCGCAGGTTCTGGGCACCGGGGTCTGGAACGACAGCCGCGTGATGAAGCTCCAGGGGTTGCAGGGCGCCTGGTTCTCCGCCCCGGAAAACGCCGGCTTCAACGCCTTCGCGCAACGCTACAAGGCGCGGTTCAATTCGGACCCGACCCGCCTCGCGACGCTCGCTTATGACGCGGTGTCCCTGGTCGCGGCGCTGGCGCGCACGCAGGGCCCTGCAAGGTTTTCCGAATCAGTTCTGACCAACGCTTCCGGGTTCAATGGCGCTGACGGCGTGTTCCGGTTCCGCGTCGAAGGTCCGAACCAACGCGGTCTGGCGGTGATGCAAATCAACAATGGCGGTGCGACGGTGTTGAGCCCGGCGCCGCACAGCTTCGCGGGCGGCTGATCGCCGCCCGCCGCGTAGCGGCTCACAGCATACTCGGCAGCACCCTGTCGGGCGGGCGATGCCCGTCCATGAAGGTCTTGATGTTGACAATGACCTTCTCGCCCATGTCGGCGCGACCCTCGTAGGTCGCCGAGCCCATGTGCGGCAACAGCGTGACCTTGCCGGCCTTCGCCAGAGCGATGAGCTTGTCCGACACGGCCGGCGCGTGTTCGAACACGTCCAGACCCGCGCCGGAGAGTTCATTCGCTTCGAGCATCCTTGTCAGCGCATTGCCGTCGACGATCTCGCCGCGCGCAGTGTTGATGAGAATCGCCTCGGGCCGCATGTACTTCAAGCGGCGCGCGGAAAGCAGGTGGTAGGTCGCCGGCGTATGCGGGCAATTGATCGACACGAAATCCATCCGAGCGAGCATCTGGTCGAGCGAATCCCAATAGGTCGCTTCGAGGCTCTCCTCGATCTGCGCGGCGACCCGGCGCCGGTTGTGGTAATGAATGGAAAGGCCGAAAGCGCGCGCGCGCCGAGCCAGCGCCTGACCGATGCGCCCCATGCCGACGATTCCGAGCCGTTTGCCGGTGATGCGTCGGCCCAGCATCCAGGTCGGCGACCAGCCGGTCCAGCGGCCCTCGGGTATGACATTGGCGCCTTCGACCAACCGGCGCGCGGTCGAGAGAATGAGCGCCATCGTCATGTCTGCGGTGTCTTCGGTCAGCACGCCCGGCGTGTTGGTCACGCTGATGCCGCGTCGAAGCGCCGAGGTGACGTCGATGTGATCGACGCCATTGCCGAAATTGGCGATCAGCTTCAGCCGCTCGCCCGCCTGGGCGATCATGTGCGCGTTTATCGGATCGGTGATGGTGGGCACGAGCACGTCGGCCTCGCGCATCGCCTCCACGATGTCGGCTTCGCTCATGGGCGTATCGTCGAGATTGAGCCGAGCTTCGAAAAGTTCGCGCATTCGCGTTTCGACGAGTTCGGGCAGACGTCGCGTGACGACGACCAGAGGTTTCTTCTTAGACATGGGCGCCGCCCTCCTCGCTCCCGCGGAGCCCCTTAGTCGATGGCCCGACTTTCACCATTTTTGTCCTTGAGATCAAATGGCTTCACGACCCGTTAACGACGTTCCGGGCAAATGAATTCGGCGCGGGCTGAGCCCGTTCGAAAGCGGCGTCCGGTCGGGCCTCTCTATCAGATGGCGAGGCAAAGACAAGGACGCTGGCGGACGGCGGCGATCAGGGGAGAATCATGAGATTTTTTACGGATTCTGCGCTCGCCGCGCGCCAGGCAGGCAGGCGCCTTTTTGCGGTCGGCGCGCTGGCGCTCGTGCTCGCCTATCCCGCAGCGGCGGTTCCGCTCGGTCCCGTGACCCACGAGCCGCTGCCGCGTTTCGTCAGCCTCAAGACGGATCGGGTCAATCTGCGGGAGGGGCCCTCGAAGGATCACGCGACCAAATGGGTTTTCCAGCGCAGCGGTCTTCCCGTTGAAGTTACAGCCGAATTCGACATTTGGCTCCGAATTCGCGACTCCGAAGGCACTGAGGGATGGGTGCTGCACTCGCTACTGTCGGGGCGGCGCACCGCATTGATCGCGGCCAGCAAAAAAGGCGAGGCGTTCAATATATTCGTCCGCCCGTCGACGAGCGCCGCCGTCGCCGCGACTTTGCAATCCGGCGTCATCGCCAATGTGCGAAATTGCGATGGATCATGGTGCCAGATCGACGGAGACGGTTTCAAAGGCTATATTGAGCAAGTCTTGCTATCCTGGGGCGTGTATCCGAACGAAAAAATCCAATAGCTGAGCGCACGATTGGCGCGGACGGAGGAAACGTAGCGGCTTTGGAAGCATTCGACGACGACCGGTTCGGGCGTCAAGCTCGGCAACTGCGGTTGGACACGCTCATATGGCTGCGCTGGTTGGCGGTGGTCGGTCAGGCCGGCGCCGTGTTCGCCGCGCGCTTTGGGCTCGGCCTGCGCTTTCCCGTGCTCGCCTGCATCGCCTGCATCGCGGCTTCCGTGGCGCTGAATCTGTGGCTGCGCGGGCGGCTCGGCGTTGCGCGGCGTCTGAACGATCGCTGGGCCTCCGCAATTTTGGGCTACGACATCGTGCAACTGGCGGCCCTGCTCGGGTTGACCGGGGGATTGACCAATCCGTTTTCCATTCTTCTTCTGGCGCCGGTCATGACCTCGGCGGTCTCGCTGCCCTGGCGCCAGACCCTGACCCTGCTGGGGCTCGCCCTTTTTTGCGCGACGCTCCTGGAGTTCTGGCGGCTGCCGCTCCACGGCCCCGACGGCGCGCCCATCGAAACGCCCGCTCTCTATAATGCCGGACTGTGGGCGGCCATCGCGGTCAGCGCGGTATTCATCTCGATTTACGGCTACCGCGTCGCGAGCGAGGCGCGTCAACTCGCCAGCGCCCTCACGGCGACCGAATTGGTGCTGGCGCGCGCGCAGCATCTGTCGCAGCTTGACGGCCTCGCGGCGGCGGCGGCGCATGAATTGGGAACTCCGCTGGCGACCGTGGCGCTGGTGGTGCATGAACTCAGCGGATTGCCTGAAGTCTCCGATCACTGCGCCGACGATCTGCGACTTGTCAAAGAGCAGATCGCGCGGTGCCGCACGATTCTCGCTCGGCTCTCGGCGCCAACCGACATGGCGCTAGCCTCGATTCAGGAATCCGGGCTCTCCGATCTCATCGAGGAAGTCGCGACGCCGCATCGATTGCAGGACGTGGAAATCGAGGTGAAGACCGCCGGCGAAGGCGTCGAGCCGGTATGCCGAAGAAATCCGGCTATGATCTATGGATTGACGAATATATTGGAGAATGCGGTTTCCTATGCCCGCGCGAAAGTATCCATTCGCGCGTCCTGGACCTCGAACGAGGTGAAAATCGTGATTTCCGACGACGGTCCGGGGTTTCCCGCGCACGTTCTCGCGCAACTCGGCGAGCCCTATATTTCCGATCGCTCCAGCGCCCGTCGCGGCGAGGGCGAGGTTTCCGGAGGGCTTGGCCTGGGTCTGTTCATCGCCAAGGCGCTTCTCGAGCGCGTGGGGGCTCGCTTGGACATCGGCAACGCCCGCCCGCCCGGACGCGGCGCGATCGCCACCATCACCTGGCCGATGTCGGCGTTTGAGCAGGGCCGACGATCGCCGCGACCGCGCTTGGACTCGCCCGCCAATTCCCGAGTTTCGCGAGAGAGCGCATGAGCATGGAGCGAAATAGCGAAATGTCCCCGACAAGCTCGAACGGCGAAAAAACGAACGCCGACGACCGCTCGTTATTGATCGTCGATGACGACAAACCGTTCTGCGATCGTCTCGCGCGCGCGATGTCGGTGCGCGGCTACGCCGCGCGCATGGCGATCAGCGTCGCCGAGGGCCTCGCGGCCATTGAGGCCGAGGCGCCCGCTTTCGCCGTGATCGATCTGAAACTCGGCGACGGCAATGGGCTCGACGTCATGCGCGCGCTGAAAGCCAAGCGCCCGGACGCGCGCGCGATTATCCTGACCGGCTACGGCGCCATCGCGACGGCGGTCGTGGCGGTCAAGCTCGGCGCCTTTGACTATCTCGCCAAACCAGTCAATGCGGACGAAATCGTCGCGGCGCTGACGGCCGAACGTGTCGATCGGGCCGAGAGCGCGGAACATCCGATGTCGGCCGACCGGGTGCGTTGGGAACATATCCAGCGGGTTTATGAATCCTGCGAGCACAACGTTTCCGAGACCGCGCGCCAGCTCTCGATGCATCGCCGCACGCTCCAACGCATCCTGGCCAAACGCGCGCCACGCTAGGCGCGGGTGCCCAATTTCTCGTCATCTTGGCGCGATTCGGCGCAATTTCGGACGCGCCTTTCTCATTGGCGCCGCCAAAAGCATGGCACGGCGCTTGCGACCTCGACTTGTCCCGACCGGAGCGTTTTCGCGCGCCGGCTGCCAAAGGCCAAGACAAGCTGGAGTCGACGATGTCAGTTACCAGACGTTTCGTATTGCGCGCCGCGGGCGCGCTGGTGGGCGGCGCGGTCGCGCTCAGCGCCATCGCCGCGCGCGCCGAAGACACGATCAAGATCGGCATTCTTCATTCGCTGTCCGGCACGATGGCCATCAGTGAGACGACGCTCAAGGACGTCATGCTGATGCTGATCGACGAGCAGAACAAGAAGGGCGGCGTGCTCGGCAAGAAGCTCGAAGCCGTCGTCGTCGATCCCGCCTCCAACTGGCCGCTGTTTGCCGAAAAGGCCAAGGAACTCATCGCGAAGGACAAGGTTTCGGTCGTGTTCGGCTGCTGGACTTCGGTTTCGCGCAAGTCCGTGCTGCCGGTCTTCAAGGAGCTCGACTCCATCCTCTTCTACCCCGTGCAATACGAGGGTGAGGAATCGCAGCGTAACGTCTTCTACACCGGCGCCGCGCCCAATCAGCAAGCGATCCCGGCCGTCGATTACCTCATGAGCGACGAAGGCGGCAAAGTGAAGCGCTGGGTGCTCGAAGGAACGGATTACGTCTATCCCCGCACCACCAACAAGATTTTGGCCGCATACTTGAAATCCAAGGGCGTGCCGGACGAGGACGTGATCGTCAACTATACTCCGTTTGGCTTTTCCGACTGGCAGACCGAAGTCTCGAAGATCAAGACGTTCGGTTCGGCGGGCAAAAAGACTGCGGTCGTCTCGACGATCAACGGCGACGCGAACGTGCCGTTCTACAAGGAGCTCGGCAACCAGGGCGTCAAAGCGACCGACATTCCGGTCGTCGCGTTCTCGGTCGGCGAGGAGGAGCTCGCTGGCCTCGACGCCAAGCCGCTCGTCGGCCATCTCGCCGCCTGGAACTATTTCCAGACCATCGACACGCCCGAGAACAAGGCCTACATCGAAAAGTGGCGCGCCTTCACCAAGAATCCGAAACGCACCTTCAATGATCCGATGGAAGCCCATGTCATCGGCTTCAGCATGTGGGTGAAGGCCGTCGAAAAAGCCGGCTCGTTCGATCCGGACAAGGTGATCGACGCGATGATCGGCGTGACCGCGCCCAACCTCACCGGCGGCGTGGCGACGATGATGCCGAACCACCACATCACCAAGCCCGTCTACATCGGCGAGATTCAATCCGACGGCCTCATCAACACGGTCTGGCAGACGCCGGGCACCGTGGTCGCGCAGGAATGGTCTCCCTATCTCGAAGGCTCGCGCGATCTGATCGCGGATTGGCGCAAGCCGCTTTCGTGCGGCAATCTCAATGTAAAGACAGGCAAGTGCGGCGGGTGATCCGCGACGCTTTTCGCCTTTCGCTCTCCCTCTCCCGCACGCGGGAGAGGGGTCTTTGAAAGCCGCTAATATTCGAGGCCTTCCACTCATGATCGCGCGGCTACTCGCGACACTCCTTCTCGTCTGCTGCGCGACGCTCGCGCGCGCGGGCGCCGCCGATGACACGCTCGCCAAATTTCTCGACGACAAGTTTCCGAGCACGGCGGCGGCGATCTCCGAACTCGTCGCCAGCGGCGCGCCCAACGCCGCGCCCATTCTCCAAGCCCTTGCCGACGGGCGCCTGCTAATCGATCCGGTCGCGCGCGTATTGGTTTACAAGACGATGGCCGGGGCGGTCATAAACGCGCGCACGGGCGAGATTCTCGGCGGCGTCGACGTCGCCGCCTTCAAGAAGGTGCGGGTCAACAACGCGCTCAGAAGCGCCATCGACGCCGCGCTCGGATCGCTGACCCTCGCCAGTCCCGACGCGGCTGTCCGCCTCGCCGCCGCCGAGGCCGTGTTCAAATCGCGGGACGCCAAGGCCTTGCCAGCGCTGGACGTCGCTCTCGCCAGGGAGACGAACGCCCGCGTCGCCGAAGTCATGAGCGAGGCCCGCGCCGCCATCATCGCGGGCGACGCCTCCGCCCCGGCGGCGGATCGTCTGGCCGCGCTGGAAGCTCTGAAGCGCCGCGGCGACGCCGACGCGCAGGGCCTCATCGAGGATGTTGCGACGACCGCTGAGGCCGGAGCGGTGAAAACAGCGGCGCAATCGGCGCTTTCAGCGATTCAGACGCGCCTCGCCCTTTGGAACGCCGTTCAGAACCTCTGGTACGGCGTTTCCGCGTCGTCCGTATTGCTGTTGGCGGCCATCGGCCTCGCCATTACTTTCGGCGTCATGGGCGTCATCAACATGGCGCATGGCGAGATGGTGATGCTCGGCGCCTACGCGACCTTCTTCGTGCAAAGCCTGCTACCGCCCTCGCTGTCGCAATGGTCGCTCGCCTTCGCGCTGCCGCTCGCCTTCATCGTGGCGGGCGCGGTCGGCGTCCTCATCGAGCGCCTCGTCATTCGTTATCTCTACGGCCGTCCGCTCGAGACGCTGTTGGCTACCTGGGGCGTCTCGCTGATCCTCCAGCAGACTGTGCGCACGATCTTCGGCGCCAATAACCGCCAGGTCACGGCGCCGGCGTTCATGTCCGGTTCGATGGAATGGGGCGGGCTCTCGATAACCTCAGGACGCCTCTGGATCATCGCCCTGGCGATCCTGGTGTTCGCGGCGCTGCAATTCGTGTTACGCGCCACTCCGTTCGGGTTGCGGATGCGCGCAGTCACGCAAAACCGTCGCATGGCCTCGGCGATGGGCATTTCAACAGACAATATCGACATGCTCGCCTTCGGTCTCGGATCGGGCATCGCCGGGATCGCCGGCGTCGCCCTGTCGCAGATCGACAATGTCTCGCCCAACCTGGGGCAGGGCTACATCATCGACAGTTTCATGGTCGTCGTGTTTGGTGGCGTCGGCAATCTCTGGGGTACGCTCTTTGGCGCGGTGACGCTCGGCCTCGCCAACAAGCTGCTCGAACCCTTCATCGGCGCGGTGCTCGGCAAAATCCTGCTGCTCGTATTCATCATCCTCTTCATCCAAAAGCGCCCGCGCGGCCTGTTCGCGCTCAAGGGACGCGCGGTCGAGGCCTGACGATGAAAGCGCCGCTCACCCGCCTTGACCTTCTCGGCTATCTCTTTCTAGCGGCGACGATCGGCGCCGCAATTCTGGCGCCCCTGCTCGCGCTGGCGACGCCGAAGTCGTCGCCCTTTTTCCTGCCGCCCTACGTCGTCGCGCTGCTCGGCAAATATCTCTGCTACGCGATCCTAGCGATCGCGCTCGATCTCGTCTGGGGCTATTGCGGCATCCTTTCGCTCGGACACGGCGCGTTTTTTGCGCTCGGCGGCTATGCGATGGGCATGTATCTAATGCGGCAAATCGGCGCGCGCGGCGTTTACGCCAATCCGCTGCTGCCCGATTTCATGGTGTTCCTCAATTGGAAGGAGCTTCCGCTCGCCTGGTGGGGCTTCCATTCCTTCGCATATGCCGCGCTGATGGTCGCGCTCGTCCCCGGATTGCTCGCCTTCGCGTTCGGCTGGTTCGCGTTTCGCTCGCGCGTCACCGGAGTCTATCTGTCGATCATCACTCAGGCGCTCACCTATGCGCTGAAACTCGCATTCTTTCGTAACGACTTCGGCTTCGGCGGCAACAACGGCCTGACCGATTTCAAGGACGTTCTCGGCCTCAACGTCCAAGCTGACTCGACGCGGGCCGCGCTGTTCTCGCTGTCCGCGCTCGCGCTGGCGCTCGCCTATCTTGTCTCCAGGGCGATCGTCGGCTCCAAATACGGCAAGGCGCTCACCGCGATCCGCGACGCGGAAAGCCGCGTCAGGTTCCTCGGCTATCGGGTCGAGAATTACAAGTTGTTCGTCTTCGTCGTCTCGGCGATCATCGCGGGCGTCGCCGGCGCGCTTTATGTGCCGCAGGTCGGCATCATAAATCCCAGCGAATTCGACCCCGCCAATTCGATCGAGGCGGTGATCTGGGTCGCGGTCGGGGGGCGCGGAACCTTGGTCGGCGCGGCGCTGGGCGCCATCGTCGTCAACTTCGCCAAGACCTATTTCACCGGCGCCTTCCCCGAATATTGGCTGTTCGCGCTCGGCGGCTTGTTCGTGCTGGCGACGCTGTTTCTGCCCAAGGGGCTGCTCGGCCTGATCGCCGCGCCGGCCGCGGCCGCGCCCGCCGCGCCGGTTCGCGAAGCCGCGAAGGAGGCCGCGCCATGAGCGTGCCCGAAAACGGCGTTCTCACAAGTTCGCTGCTATATCTCGACGGCGTCAGCGTGTCGTTCGACGGCTATAAGGCGCTGCGCGATCTTTCGCTTGTGCTCGCGCCGGGCGAGATGCGTGCGATCATCGGGCCGAACGGCGCCGGCAAGACAACGATGATGGACGTCATAACAGGCAAGACGCGGCCCAACTCGGGCGACGTCTATTTCGAGGGCCGCCACGACCTGACGGGATTGGACGAAACCGAGATCGCCGAACTCGGCGTCGGGCGCAAATTTCAGAAGCCGACCGTATTCGAAAATCACACCGTCGCCGACAATATCCTGCTTGCGGCCAAGGCGCCGCGGTCGGTATATGCGACTCTCTTCGGCGGCGCGGCGCGGCAGGAGCGGGAAACCATCGAGCGCATTCTGGCGACCATTCGCCTGGGCGACGAACGCCAGAGGCTGGCCGGCTCGCTTTCGCACGGCCAGAAGCAATGGCTCGAGATCGGCATGTTGCTCGCGCAGGATCCCAAACTGCTGCTGGTGGACGAACCTGTCGCCGGCATGACCGACGCGGAGACCGCGACGACAGCAGAGCTCTTGAAAACCATCGCCCGCGATCACTCTGTCGTTGTCGTCGAGCACGACATGGCGTTCGTGCGGGATCTCGGCGTCAAGGTGACGGTGCTGCACGAGGGCTCGGTGCTCGCCGAAGGTTCGCTAGACCAGGTTAGCGCCGACGAGCGCGTGATCGAAGTCTATCTCGGGCGGTAAACATGCTCAGCGTCGAATCCGTCGATCTCTTCTACGGCGCCGCGCAGGCCCTGCGCTCGGTTTCGTTGAAAGCCGAAATCGGCAAAGTGACGTGTGTGTTGGGGCGCAATGGGGTTGGCAAGTCGTCGCTGCTGCGCGCCATAATCGGCCATCAGCCGATCGCCGCGGGCGCGATTCGTTGGCAGGGGCGCGACGTCAGCGCGCTCGCGCCGCATCTTCGGGCGCGCGCCGGCTTCGGCTATGTGCCGCAAGGACGGGAGATTTTCCCACTCCTTAGCGTGCGCGAGAATCTGATGACGGGGTTTGTCACGCAGCCGCGCGAGCGGCGCGTCGTCGACGAGGAAATCTTCAGTCTGTTCCCGGTGCTGAGCCAGATGCTCGGGCGGCGCGGCGGCGATCTCTCGGGCGGTCAGCAGCAGCAGCTCGCGATTGCGCGCGCACTGGTGACGCGCCCGAAATTGCTCGTGCTCGACGAGCCGACCGAGGGCATTCAGCCCTCGATCATCCGCGACATCGGCCGCGCGATTCTCTATCTGCGCCAGAAGGGCGAAATGGCGATCCTGGTCGTCGAGCAATATTTCGAATGGGCGCGCGACATCGCCGACGATTACGCGGTGATGGATCGCGGCGCGGTGGTGTTGGCGGGCGAGCGCAAGGACATGGTCGAGAACGAGGTGCGCAAGCGGCTCTCCGTCTGAGGCTTGCCTCGGGTCTACGGTTATAAAATCTTGACGTAGCAGCAACGCCCGCCACGGCCGAAGCCGCCGATCAGATCTTGCCGGCTCCCACGCGGCGTAATCGCATACCCGTATTTCGACCGCGCCGACTTCGAGGCGCTTTCGGATGGCGTTGCGGGTCAGTTAGTTAGTCGAGGCTGCGCGTTCCGGGGATGGCGACGGAGCCATCGACAGGCGCCTGTCGACGAAAACCGCCGAGCGCACGTCTGATGGGTACGTCGTATATGCGGTCGACCAGCCAGCCCTTGCCTATAATGATCACAATCAGGCCAAGCCCGACGTAGGGCGCGTCGATGACAAGTGCATTAAGTCCGAAATGCCCGGAAATAGACTGCCAGAGCTGCAGAACCGGGACGTGCAGAACATAAATCGCATAGGACGCCACTCCGAACAGCGACGCAACGCCCGTCAGGTAGCGCGGCGGTTCCACAACGGTCCCCGCATAGGTCAAGGCCGGCAAAACCACGAGAACGCAAATAAGGTCCGAAACAGGCGCGATGGACGCTGGCGCAGGCAGGAACAGCACCGCGACGCAAGTTGCGACGAGAACGGCGAACAAGCCAAAGTTACGGAAATGGCGCTTCGGCCCGACTCTCGCGATCACGACCCCGGCCGCAAAACCATAGGCCGCGCGAATGCAGCCGGTCGCGATGTGGCCGGGGCTCCAACCCCAGCCGAGATTGAGGTCGCCGTTGCGAAACGCCGCATAAACTAGCGCGGGGGCGAGGATCGAACACGTAACGAGGAGGCGTCGAACGGTTAGACGCCTCCACGTCGCCGCATAAGCGATATTGACCAACAATTCAAAAAACAGCGACCAGGTCGGACGATTCAAAGGAAAAAGCTGATCGTAAAAAACTTGCGAATGCGACGGTATGAAAAAAAGGGACAGAAGCGCGGAAACAGCAAGCGTCTGAGCCTGCCAGCCCATCGCATTGTGACCGTGCATCCCGATGAACGCCGTGGCGACCGCGATGAGCAACCCTAGGAGATATAGGGGATAGAGCCGTATGAGCCGGATTTGGAGAAATTCTCTGAGGTTCATGCCTCCTATGAAGCGCTTGGCGTATGCTTTCTCGAGCACCACGCCGCTCATCGCGAAAAATAAGTCGACCGCAAGGTAGCCGTGCGAGGGCGATAGCGGCTCGAAATAGCTGTTATAGTGCAGCATCACAACAGTGATTGCGGCAATGCCGCGCAGCGCGTCCAGAGAGTGAAAAACACGCTTGTCGGCGCCCCGGATCAACTGCGGCCCGTCAGTCGAGGCGCGGTCACGCATGAAAGAATTTCGAACTACGGACTTGCGCCCGAAGATCTAACGCCGTTTGAAAGTTGCAAACGCACTCAAGTGGACTCACCATCTCAATCTCCCCCAAAGACTGCAGACGTCGCTCTATCGTCAATTTAGAACATCGGATTACCATTGTTATTTCTAGCAGGCTACAATTTTTCGACGACAACAATTGCCTCGTAAGAAGAAGACAGGACGATCAAGGGGTTGGATGACGCGCAAATCCTGCGCCCGTCTTCGCCAGCTTTCGCTATGCGGCCCCAGGCATTGCGTTCGGCGCGGCGACCTTCGAAAGCGCGCCGATCTCCGCTCGTGAGCCGGCGCGCGGACTTGCTGATTTGGGCGCCGCGAGCGATGTCGGAAAAATCAGGTCGCCGCCTTCTGGTAGTCCTTCACGTCCGTGAACGCGATCTTGGGCCAGCGCTCCTGCTCGTAGCGCAGGTTGAAAGCGCTGCTCGCCATGAACACCGGAGCGCCATCGAGGTCGGCGGCCATCGAGGAGGGATAGGCGGAAACGAACTTGTCGAGTTCGGCGCGATCGTCGGAATTCACCCAGCGACAGATCTCGAACCGGCTCTGCTCGAACGAGACCGGCAGGCCGTATTCGGCGTTGAGCCGCTCGGTCAGCACGTCGAGTTGCAGAGCGCCGACGACGCCGACTATGGCGCTCGCCCCGTCGTGCGGCGAAAATACCTGCACGACGCCTTCCTCGGCCATCTGCTGCAACGCCTCGCGCAGCTTCTTGGCCTTCATCGCGTCGGCGAGTTTCACGCGGCGCAGGATTTCCGGGGCGAAGCTCGGCACGCCGCGAAAGACGATGTCCTCGCCCTCGGTCATCGTATCGCCGATGCGCAGCAAGCCATGGTTGGGAATGCCGACGACGTCGCCGGCGAACGCCTCCTCGGCGAGCGAACGATCCTGGGCGAAGAAGAACTGCGGCGCCGAAAGCGTCACCGATTTGCCGGTGCGCACCAGCTTCGCGCGCATCCCCCGTTGCAGCTTGCCCGAGCAGACGCGCATGAAGGCGATGCGGTCGCGATGGTTCGGGTCCATGTTCGCCTGAATCTTGAAGACAAAGCCGGTCATCTTCGGTTCGTCCGCCTTGACGACGCGGGTCGAGGCGGCCTGCGCGCGCGGCGGCGGCGCGAATTCGGCCATCGCGTCGATGAGATCGCGCACGCCGAATTCCTTCAAGGCGCTGCCGAACAGCACCGGCGTCAGATGCCCTTCCAAAAAGGCCTGCTTGTCGAACGGCTTGCAGCCTTCGACGGCGAGCGTCATCTCCTCGATCGCCGCCGTCCGTTCATGCTCGGGGAGCAGCGCGGCGATAGCGGGATCCTCGGGGCCGGAAGCGGGAACGTCGGGCGCGTCCTTGCCGAGAGCGCGGAATGTCTTGCGGCGGATGTCATAGGCGCCGGCTAGCGAGCGACCGCGCCCGATGGTCCATGAGAGTGGCGCAGTGTCGAGCGCCAGCGTCTTCTCGATTTCGTCGAGGAGGTCGAATGGATCGCGCGTCTCGCGATCCATTTTGTTGATGAACGTGACGATCGGGATGTCGC
>JBBIIT010000004.1:0-109359 GCA_037446355.1 Beijerinckiaceae bacterium
ACGAACCGTCCGGCGACGGCGTTGGCGTAACCAAGGTTCTTCGCGACGTTCTGCAATACGCCGTAGCGCCGGTTGTTGAATACGAAGAAGATGACACGGGCGCGATAGCGCGCCGCGCTCCACAGCGCCTGTGGCGAATACATCGCGCCGCCGTCGCCGACGAACGAGGCGACCCAGCCTCCGCGTGCGAGCGAGGCGCCGACCGCGGCCGGCATGTTGCAGCCGAGCACGCCGCCGCGCGCGAAGAAATAACGCCCCGGCTCGGTCGTCAGCAGATCCTGCACGCGCCCGAAGGTGGCGGCGGAATCGTTGGCGATCAGAACGTCGGGAGGTAGTGCGTCGAGACACGCCAGCACCGCCGCGTCCGGCGAAAGTGGCAGGTTCGCGCTCTCGGCCAGGATGTCGTCGCGCAGCGAGCGCATCGCTTCCGTTTTGGCCGCAGCGCGCGCCGCCAGTCGCTGCGCGACCCTCGAAGCGTCGAGCCGCCCTCGCAGCGCTGTGGCCGCCGCCGCCAACGTCGCGCCGATGTCGCCGATGAGCGCCATGTCGGCGGCGTGTTCGCGCCCGAACGCGTCGGCGTTGTCGGCGACATGCAGAACCGCGACGCCATCAGGCACGGGACGCGCCTCGCGATAGGGATAAGCGACAAACACACGACCGCCGACGAGCACGATCGCTTGAGCGTCGGTGAGGCGCTCGCGCATCGCCGCGAAGTCGGGCTTCATCACGCCGGCCCAGCAGGGATGCGCAGAGGGAAAGGCCGCGCGCGAGGTGAGTTGCGTGCCCATCACCGCGAAACCGCCCGCCTCGGCGAAAGCGACCAGCCCCTCGCTCACCGAAGCGGAGAGATCGTCGCCAAGCAGCACCATGACTTTCTCGGAATCGTAGTTCGCGAGTCTTTCGGCCAACTTCACAGCGTCGGGCGAGGCGCCGCGTCTGGGGCTCGCGGAAGCCGGCGGCGCCGGACCCTCGACTTCCTGATCGAGCACATCCATCGGCAGCGACAGAAAAACCGGGCCGCACGGCGGCGTGCGCGCAATGGCGAAGGCGCGCCGTAAAGCCTGGCCGACATCCTCGCCGCGCCGCACTTCCCTCGCCCATTTCGTCACCGGCGCCGCGAGCGCGACGAGATCGCCCGACAGCCACGGTTCGGTCGCGAGATGGCGGGTGTCCTGCTGGCCCGCCGTGACGACCAGCGGCGTTTCGCTCGCTTTGGAGGCGACCAGCACGCCCATCGCATTGCCGAGCCCGCCCATCGCGTGAAGATTGACGAAGCCGGCGCGGCCCGAGGTCAGCGCCCAGCCGTCCGCCATGCCGACCGCCGTCGCTTCCTGCAAGCCGAGCACGTATTGAATGTCCGGCGCGTCGGCCAGCGCGTCCATCAGCGGCATCTCGGTCGAGCCAGGATTGCCGAAGATATGCGTGACGCCTTCGTCGCGCAGGATATCGAGCAGGATGTCGCGGGCGCGGCGGGTCATGAGCTTCTCCTTGAATGGCCGCGCCAACTTAACCCGGCGCGCTCGCAATCGGTTGGCGAACCGCGCGCGACTGGCGAGCCTTCACGCAATCGGCTAGCGTCGCGCAAATCGCTTTGGGCGGAAAATTGCGCATGGATGAAATCGACCGCAGGATTTTGCGTGAGCTGGCGGCGGATTCTTCGTTCACCAACCAGGATCTCGCGGCGCGGGTCGGCCTCTCGCCCTCGCCCTGCCTGCGCCGCGTGCGCGCGCTGGAGGAAGCTGGAACCATCCTCGGTTATTCCGCCCGCATCGACGAGGCCGCGCTCGGCGCCGGTTTCGTCGCCTATGTCGAAGTTCGGTTGGAGCGCCAGTCCGAGGCCTACAGCCAGCGCTTCGAGACCACCGTGCTGTCGCGCCGTGAGGTGATCGACTGCGCTTTCGTGACCGGCGATTTCGACTATTTGCTCAAAGTCGCGGTCGCCGATCTCGAAGATTTCCACCGCTTCCTCACGCAAACCCTGACCCGCATCGCCGGCGTCGCCAACACCCGCACGATCATTCCCGTGAAGCGGATTAAGGAAGGCGGCCGGACGGTTGGAAAGTTGAGGGCTTAGCCTCTTGCGATCAGCGCAAAATGATAGGGACAACAATCCGCCAGATCGACCATTTGGGTGTCCGTGAAGCCCGCTTGCGCCATCCACTCCGCGCACTGGCCCGGTTTAGGGCGAATGTCGAGGGAGGGTCCGCGAGGCGTCGGGATGTCGCTCCGCCAATGCATGACTGAAAGACGTCCCCCGGGCTTCAACACCCGACGAGCCTCGCGCAGCAGAGCGACTGGACGCTCCAGATGCAACAAATTGTAAATCATCGCGTGCGCTTGGGAACCGTCGGCTAAGCCGGTCCCGTCATGCACGAAGTCTCGGACCTCCGCGCGCACGTTCAGCAGCCCGGCGGCGGACGCTTTTCGGCGCACGACAGCTGCCATGTCGGGCTCGATGTCGAACACCGTAACGAGACCCGTTGTCCGCTGCGCGGCGGGAATTGTGAAGGTTCCGTAGCCGCAGCCGAACTCGACCAAATCGCCGTCGACATGTCCGGCGAACAACCGATCGAGCGCCGGTTCGGGGGCAAAGAATGTCGACCAGTACCCCTCGTCGGGCATTCCGCTGTCGCGCGCTTTCATGGTCCGCGCCGGCGGCTCAAAACACCAGAACCCTGTCGGCGGCGATCGTCGCTTCGGCGAGAGCGTCCATCGTGCTGCGTTCCGCGCCTTCGACCATCTGATCGGCCGGCAGGCCACGCGCGTCCATGCAAGTTCCGCACAACAGCACCTTGCCGCCCGCGAGGGTGACGCGCTTCAACATTTTCTCGATATTGTAATAGCCTTCCGGCGTTTTCTGACCAGCGCGGGCAGCGAGCACGGCGTCCGCCATGAGAAAGACGGTTACGCTTCCCGCAGGCGCCCGCTTTACAAGCGCTTGGGCCAAGCGCAGGCCGTTGTAAACGCGCTCGTCGCCGTAGGGCGGATCGTTGAGGATCAACAAGCTCTTCATCGCGGTTCTCTCCGGCTTGGGTGACGTCAATGGGATTGGCTCACCGGGAGGCCCTCGGCCTTCCATTCGGGAAAGCCGTCGCGCAGGCGCCGCGCGGCGAAGCCTTTGCGGCGGAGCGTCGCGACGGCCTCGAATGAGAGGACGCAATAGGCGCCGCGACAATAGGCGACGATCTCGTGCGTGGGATCGAGTTCGCCGAAGCGGGATTCCAGGCCGCTCAGGGGAATGTTGATGGCGCCCGGCAGGTGCCCAGCCTCGAATTCGTCCTCCGGGCGCACGTCGATGACGGTAACGAGACCATCGCGCGATCGGCTTATCAGCTCCTCGCGCGAGACCGGCTCCAGGCTGTCACGCGCCATGAAATACCTACGCACGATCTGTTCGACCTCGGCGACATTTCGCTCGCCGACGTCGAACAAGGCGCGCATCAGATCGAGCACGCGATCGTCGCTCAGCCGGCAAAGAATGAACTTGCCCTCCCGCCGCGAGGTGACGAGCCCCGCCCGCTTCAACTGCTGGAGATGCTGCGACGCGTTGGCGATCGATAGGCCGAGGCGCCCCGCGAGCGAATCGACCCCACGCTCGCCCTGCGCGAGACATTCGAGGATTTCGAGACGATGCGCCGATCCCATGGCGCGCGCGACGGTCGCGAACTCGGTGAACAGCGCTTGTTTCGGTCCGGCCGGCACAGTCATTCCCATTCAAAACATTATTCAATAGAATGATTGAATATACAGGACGAAGCCAACATTACAAGGGGTGTCGACTCCGGAGGCCGAAACGCCGCCATCAAGCAAAACATCGAAGCCGTCGCCCGGAGAGTCTGGATCGGACGAGTCCCGCGCCCGAGCGCAGCAGTTACGTATCAGCGAACTTTAGCGGCGCCCGAGTATGGGCTCGCACCGGGCCCTTGGGCCAGATCGTGCGCCGGCGCAGCGAAATCTTTCGCCCGTCACGCCCTTCTTATGATGTCGCTTCATTCTTCAACGGGTCGAGATCGAGGAAACCGCGCCGGAAGTGTCGGCGCCGTTGCTGTCGAAGTAGTTGTCGCCGTAACTGGAGATCGGGCCACCGAAATTCGCCACGCCCGTCGTATTCCCCGCGATGACGTTCTTCGCCAGCCAAAGCGATCCGGCGTTCTCGGTGCTGACCCCGGTGACATTGTTCGAGATCACGCTGTTGGAGAGGGTCGAATGGGAATAGCCGACGACTATGCCGCTGGAGTTGTTGTTGACGGTGAGCCTATCCATGACGACGGGAAGGTTGTTGGTCCCATTCACTGGCTGAACGAGAAGACCGATATTGCTATTATCGGCGATGGTCGTGTTCGAAACCAGCATGGTGATAGGCTGGTTGGTCGGCTGATAGTACAGCCCAACGCCGGTGACGCGCCGGATAACGCAACTGGCGACCGTTATCGTGCCGCCGCTGTTGACCGTAATGCCGGTGTTGGCTCCCCCGAGACCATCGATATCGAGGCCACGGATTGTCACGATGTCGCTCGCGCCCGCATTGATCGTGATAATGTCGCCCGAGGTCGCCTGCACGCCCGCGGCGCCAACGCCGTCGTTGACGATGCTGACCGCGTGGTTGATGACGATCGGTCCGGGGCCATAGGCCCCGGGATCCTTGACGTCGATCTCGGCGCCCGAGGCGACATTGGCGAGCGCGCCGTTCAAAGTGCGGCAGGGCGTAGCGATTGGGCCGCAAGCCCCGCTGTCAGCGCCCGCGCTGGAGACCCAGGCCCGAGTGAGCGTCCCCGCATCCGCGACGCCCGATTGAAGCGCGAGGATCAAAGCCAGAGCGGACATTCCACGCAGTGAAGATGAGCACGAGATCACGACGCCCTCCATCGCCAAGAGGTCAAGTCAAACATCTTGATACATATCCCACTTTTACGATCGGGCACAGCGCGGTCGAGCGGATGACGGGGCGCGGGCGGCGCGCGGCGTCCACTCGAGACCCCTACCCTTCCTCGCCCTCCTCGCTTTCCGGCTCAGAGATGCGTTCGACCGACATCACGCGCTCCGCCTCGGCGGTGTTGAAAACGATGACGCCTTGCGTCGAGCGGCCGGCGATGCGGATGCCCTCAACCGGGCAGCGGATCAACTGCCCGCCGTCTGTCACCAGCATCACCTCGTCGCCGTGCTCGACCGGGAAGGAGGCGACCAACTTGCCGTTGCGCGCGTTGACCGCCATCGCGACAATGCCTTTGCCGCCGCGCCCGGTCAGGCGATATTCGAACGACGAGGTGCGCTTGCCGTAGCCGTTCTCCGAAATCGTCAGGATGAATTGCTCGGCGGCGGACATCGCGGCGTAGCGGTCCTGACTGAGCGCGCTTGGGGCCGACGATTCGATCTCGGCCTCCGCTTCGGGCGCCTCGTCGGCTGTCTCGCCCGCCATCGCGCGGCGCATTTTCAGATAGGCGACCCGCTCGTCACTGGTCGCTTCGAATTCGCGCAGGATCGCCTGCGAGATCACGCTGTCGCCGTCGGCGAGCGCAACGCCGCGCACGCCCATGGAGTCGCGGCCCTTGAACACGCGCACGTCGTCGACCCCGAAGCGGATGCACTGGCCATGCGCGGTCGTCAGCAGCACGTCGTCGCGTTCCGAGCAGACGGCGACGTCGACAATGCCTTCGCCCTCGTCGAGTTTCATCGCGATCTTGCCAGCGCGGTTCACCTGCGCGAAGTCGGAGAGTTTGTTGCGCCTCACCGTGCCGCGCGTCGTCGCGAACATCACGTCGAGCGCCTCCCAGCTCGCCTCGTCCTCGGGCAGCGGCATGATCGTGGTGATCCGCTCGCCCTGTTCGAGCGGCAGCATGTTGACGAGCGCCTTGCCGCGCGACTGCGGCTGCGACAGCGGCAATCGCCAGACTTTCTCTTTGTAGACCTGCCCTTTGGAGGAGAAGTACAGCACCGGCTGATGCGTGGAAGCGACAAACAGGCGGGCGACGAAATCCTCATCTTTGGTCGCCATGCCGGAACGGCCCTTGCCGCCACGCCGTTGCGCGCGATAGGTCGAGAGCGGCACGCGCTTGATGTAGCCGGCGTGGCTGACGAGCACGACCATGTCTTCGCGCTGGATCAGATCCTCGTCGTCCATGTCGGCTTCGGAATCGAGAATTTCCGTGCGCCGCTTGTCGGCGAACTGCGTCTTCACCGCGTTGAGTTCGTCGCGGATGATGCCCATCAAGCGAACGCGCGAGGAGAGGATGTCGAGATAATCCACAATCTCAACCGCGAGCTTGTTGAGCGCCTCGGCGATTTCGTCGCGACCGAGCGCGGTCAGGCGCGCCAGCCTCAATTCCAGAATCGCGCGCGCCTGCGTGTCCGATAGACGGATGGTTCCGTCCTCAGCCAGAACGTGGCGGGGATCGGCGATGAGGCCGATCAGCGGCGCCATGTCGCGCGCCGGCCAGGTGCGCTCCATCAACGCGACGCGCGCCGTGGCGGTGTCGGGCGAGGTGCGTATCAGGCGGATCACTTCGTCGATATTGGCGACCGCGATGGCGAGGCCGACCTGAATATGGGCGCCGTCGCGCGCCTTGCCGAGCAGATATTTGGTGCGCCGGGTGACGACATCCTCGCGGAATTCGAGGAACGCGGTCAGCATGTCGTGCAGCGTCATCATCTCGGGACGGCCGCCGTTCAGCGCGATCATGTTGGCGCCGAAGCTCGATTGCATCTGCGTGAAGCGCCAGAGCTGATTGAGCACGACGTCGGCGACCGCCTCGCGCTTCAGTTCGATGACGATACGCATTCCGTCGCGATCGGACTCGTCGCGCAGATCGGAAATGCCTTCGAGCCTCTTCTCGCGCACCAGTTCGGCGATCTTCTCGATTAGGGTCGCCTTGTTCACCTGATAGGGAATTTCGGTGACGATCAGCGCTTCGCGGTCCTTGCGCACATTTTCGGTATGAACCTTGGCCCGCATGATGATCGAACCGCGCCCGGTCGCGTAGGCCGAGCGGATGCCGGTACGACCCAAGATCGCCGCGCCGGTCGGGAAGTCGGGGCCGGGAATATGCTCCATCAGTTCTTCGACGGACATGTCCGGCTTGTCCATCAGCGCCAGCGCCGCGTCGATGGTCTCGCCCAGATTATGCGGCGGAATGTTGGTCGCCATCCCGACCGCGATGCCGCCGGCGCCGTTGACAAGCAGATTGGGGAAACGCGCCGGAAGAACCGTCGGCTCCAGTTCCTTCTCGTCATAGTTCGGCTTGAAATCGACCGTGTCCTTATCGAGGTCTTCGAGCAGCGATAGGGCGACCTTCTCGAGCCTCGCCTCGGTGTAACGGGAGGCCGCCGGCGGGTCGCCGTCGACCGAACCGAAATTGCCCTGCCCGTCGACCAGCGGCGCGCGCATGGAAAAATCCTGCGCCATGCGCACCAGCGCGTCGTAGATCGCCAGATCGCCGTGCGGATGGAACTTACCCATCGTGTCGCCGACGGTGCGAGACGACTTGTTGTAGGATTTTTCCGGCGTGAAGCCGAGTTCGCTCATCGCGTAAAGGA
Source organism: Beijerinckiaceae bacterium (assembly GCA_037446355.1). Classification (GTDB taxonomy): domain Bacteria; phylum Pseudomonadota; class Alphaproteobacteria; order Rhizobiales; family Beijerinckiaceae; genus Roseiarcus. The sequence continues at coordinate 7,531 of JBBIIT010000004.1, forward strand.
TGCGCCGATGCACCGGCTTCAGGCCGTCGCGCACATCGGGCAGCGCGCGGCTGACGATGACGCTCATCGCGTAATCGAGATAACTGCGCTTCATCTCATCGAGAATGGATACGGGCTTGATGTCGGAGCCGCCGCCGGCGGGCCGTTCGTCCTTTTTGTCGGTCAAGTCAGGGGGCGTCCTAGAGTCAGGGATTCGTGAATTCGAGGATATACGATTCGCCTTTTCGACGCCACCCGAGCCCAGCTCGCAGCGAACGTTGCTTATCTTTACATATCAATAGCTTGTGACAGAACATCGCGAGAACACGTTGTAGGCGCCTGCCAATCTGAAACACTACCCCGCCCGCTTCTTCGCCTCTTCCTCGTAGAGCTCCTTCTTCGACAGCTTGCCGACGAGCGTGCGCGGAAGCTCCGGGCGGATTTCGAGCGCTGCGATCATCTCATGCTTGCCGAGCTTGTCCTTCAGGAACGCTTTCATCTCTTCCAGCGACATCGGCGTCGCGCCGGGTTTGAGTTTGACGAAGGCTTTGGCGGCCTGGCCGCGATATTCGTCGGGCACGCCGATAACGCTCACCGCCTCAACGGCGGGGTGCTGGTAGATCGCCTCCTCGATGTTGCGGGGATATACGTTGAAACCGCCGCTTAGGATCATGTCCTTGGTGCGGTCGACGATGTAGATGTAGCCGTCCTCGTCCATGTAGCCGACGTCGCCGGTGCGCATGTAGCCGTCCGGGGTCATGATCTCCGCCGTGGCCTTCGGATTCTTCCAATAGCCCTGCATCACGTTGGGGCCACGCAGGCAGATTTCGCCGCGCTGCCCACGCGGGACATAGGTCTTGCCATCGTCGACGCTGAGGAATTTGAAATCGATGCCCGCTTGCGGCACTCCGCAGGAGCCCGCCTTCTGCTTGCCGGGCACGGGCGTAAAGGTGCCGATCGCCGCCGTCTCGGTCATGCCCCAACCCTCGGCGAGACGACAGCCGCTGAATTTCTCGAACGCGTTCTGAACCTCTAGAGGCAGCGGCGCGCCGCCGGAATTGCAGGACTTTAGCGAGCGCAGATCGGCGCCCTTGGCCTTGGGATGATGCAGCATCGCCACGAACATCGTCGGCACGCCCGGAAAAAGGCTGATCTTTTTCGCCTCGATCTCCTTGATCGCCGCCTCGGGATCGAAGCGCACATGCAACACGATCTCCGCGCCCAGGCGCAGCCCTAGCAGCATGACGACGGTCAGCGCGTAAATGTGGAACGGCGGCAGCACGCCGAGCACACGCTCCGCGCCCGGCGTCAGGATCGGTTTCGTCGTCTGCATACACTGCGAGACGGCGGCGGTGAGATTGGCATGGGTGAGGACGGCGCCCTTGGGCAGGCCCGTGGTGCCGCCGGTATATTGCAGCACCGCGATCGTCTGGGCGGGATCGGCGACAGGATGGCGCGTCGGCGCGCCGTCGTTGTCAATGAGCGAAGCGAAGGCGACGTGACGCGGATCGGGCGTGGCGTCGGCGAGTTGTTTGCCCGCCGCCAGATGCGCGCGCACGCCCTGCGGCTGCGCCGAGAATTCTGCAAGATCGCCGATAACGAGATGCTTCACGCGGGTTTTGCCGAGAAGGCCAGACATTTGCGGATAGAGCGCGGCGAGGTCGAGCGTGACGAGAATGTCGGTCTCGCTGTCAGCAACCTTATGCTCGAGCACCTTCTCCGCGTCGAGCGGGGAATAATTGACGACGACGCCGCCCGCGCGCAGCACGCCGAAGAAGGCGATGGGGTAATGCGGAGAATTGGGCAGATAGAGCCCGACATGCACGCCCGGCCCGACGCCGAGATTCTGAAGGCCCTTGGCCGCGCGGTCGGCGAGCCCGTCGAGTTCGGCATAGGTTATTGTGCGCCCCATGAATTCGAGCGCGGCGTTCCCAGGCCATCGTCTCGCCGACTGGCTCAGAATTTCCGCAACCGCCGAGGTTTCCAGCGCCGCATTCCAGTCGACCCCGGGCGGATAGGACTTGATCCACGGATGGTCCGACATGCCTTCCTCCCGAGCGCGCGCCTTGCCGACGACCGACCGTCTTTAGCACAAAAGCGCGGCGCGCGAAGCGCCGCGACGCGCCATTGCCTAAGCTCGTGGCGACGTGCACATTGATCCCCGCCCCAGGGAGGTTCGCATGCCCGTCATGCCGCCGATTCAGTTCGCCGACGTCAACGGCATTCGCATGGGCTTTTACGAAGCCGGCCCGAAAAGTGATACGCCGCCGCTGGTGCTCTGTCATGGTTGGCCCGAGATCGCCTATAGTTGGCGCCATCAGATCGAGACGTTGAGCGCGGCGGGCGTGCGTGTGATCGCGCCCGACATGCGCGGCTATGGCGCGAGCGAGCGTCCCGAAGCCGTCGAGGCCTACGACATCGAACATCTGACCGGCGATCTTGTCGGCCTGCTCGATCATCTGAAGATTGACAAGGCGATCTTCGTTGGTCACGACTGGGGCGGGTTCGTCGTCTGGCAGATGCCATTGCGTCATCTCGCGCGCACCGCCGGGGTCATCGGAATCAACACGCCTCATTCCGATCGCGCCCCGATCGACCCGATTCAGATCTACCGCAGGCGCTTCGGCGACAGCATGTATATTGTGCAGTTCCAGGCGCTCGACCGCGCGCCCGACCGCATCTTCGCCGAAAATGTCGAGAAACTGTTCGACTTCATGATGCGCGCGCCGCCCGTCGGCCGCACCGCGCCCCCCGACGCTCCGGCGGCCGAAGCCGGCGTCGGCGCCTCGCCCAAGCTCAATCTGGCCTTTCCGCAGATCGTGGCGGCCTATGACCCCTCGCTCGATCCGCGCGCGAAACTGCTGACGCCCGAGGAGATGAGCAATTACGTCGAGAATTTCCGCAAGACCGGCTTCACCGGCGGCATCAACTGGTATCGCAACATTACCCGCAATTGGGAACGCGCGGCGGGCCTCGATCATACAGTGCGGGTTCCGAGTCTTATGATCATGGCCGAACTCGATCCCGTGCTGCCGCCCTCGGCGGCGGAGGGGATGGAGAAAATCGTTCCCGATCTCGAAAAATATCTGGTCCAAGGCAGCGGTCACTGGACGCCGCAGGAACGGCCCGACGAAGTCAGCGAGAAAATCCTGGAATGGCGACGCCGGCGTTTCGGCGGCGGGAGGTAATACGAAATGGCGTCCGGCAATCCGCTCGCTCCGATCCCGCATCCGCCGAAAACGCCTGTCGTCGGCAACATGCTGTCGATCGACTCCAAGGCGCCAGCGCAACATCTGGCGCGCCTGGCCAAGGAATACGGCCCGATCTATTGGCTCGACATGATGGGCGTGCCGATGGTGATTGTCTCTGGCGCCGATCTTGTCGACGAGATCAGCGATACATCGCGTTTCGACAAGGCCGTGCGTGGACCGCTGCGACGCATCCGCGCTTTAGCGGGCGACGGGCTTTTCACCGCGGATTCCAACGAGCCGAACTGGAGCAAGGCGCATAACATCCTGCTGGCGCCGTTCAGCAATCGGGCGATGCAGACCTACCATCCGATGATGGTCGACATCGCCGATCAACTCGTGAAGAAGTGGGAGCGCCTGAACGCCGACGACGAGATCGACGTCGTCCACGACATGACCGCGCTGACGCTGGACACGATCGGGCTCTGCGGCTTCGACTATCGATTCAACTCGTTCTACCGGCGCGACTATCATCCTTACGTCGAGGCGCTGGTGCGCTCACTCGAGACCGTGATGATGACGCGCGGCCTGCCGTTCGAGGGCCTGTTCATGCGCGAGCGGCGGCAGCACCTCGATGTCGACATCGCCTTCATGAACAAGATGGTCGACGAGATCGTCGCCGAGCGGCGCAAACAGTCCGACGCGGCAGGCGGCAAGCTCGATCTCCTCAATTCGATGATGAAGGGCGTCGACCGCGCCAGCGGGGAACAGCTCGACGACATCAACATCCGCTATCAGATCACGACCTTCCTGATCGCCGGACACGAGACCACGAGCGGACTTCTTTCCTGCTCGCTTTATGCGCTGCTGAAGAACCCCGATGTGCTCGCGAACGCCTATGCCGAAGTCGATCGCGTTCTGGGCGCTGATCTTGGCGCACGCCCGACCTATCAACAAGTGACGCAGCTTTCCTACATCCAGCAGATTTTGAAGGAGGCGCTGCGCCTCTGGCCGCCGGCGCCCGCCTATGGCGTCAGCCCGCTCAAGGATGAGACGATCGGCGGCAAATACGCGCTGAAGCGGCGCACCTTCGTCTCCGTTCTAACGCTGGCGCTTCACCGCGATCCCAATGTGTGGGGACCGCATCCCGACGCCTTCGATCCCGAAAATTTTTCGCGCGAAGCGGAGGCCAAACGGCCGCTCAACGCCTGGAAGCCGTTCGGCAACGGCACCCGCGCCTGCATCGGGCGAGGCTTCGCGATGCACGAAGCCGCGCTCGCGCTCGGCATGATCCTGCAGCGCTTCGAGTTGATCGACCACACTCGCTATCAAATGACGCTGAAAGAGACGCTGACCATCAAACCCGACGGCTTCAAGATCAAGGTCAGGCCGCGGCTTGACGCGGAGCGGGCCGGCGCGGCTCCGCAAGCCGTCGAGCCAAGCGAGAGCGGTGCGCAGCCAATCGCCCGCGTGCGCTCCGGCCACAATACGCCGCTGCTCGCGCTCTACGGCTCCAACCTCGGCACGGCCGAAGAGCTGGCGCTGCGCGTCGCCGATCTCGCCGCCGTCAATGGCTTCGCCGCCAAGGCGGCGCCGCTGGACGAGGCTGTCGGTCATTTGCCCACCGAAGGGGGCGTCGTCATATTCTGCGCGTCCTACAATGGCGCGCCGCCTGACAACGCGGCGAAGTTTGTCAATTGGGTCGGGTCCGATCTTGCCAAAGACGCTTTCGCCGGCGTGCGCTACGCGGTGTTCGGCTGCGGCAACAGCGATTGGGCGGCGACCTATCAGTCCGTGCCGCGACGGATCGACGAACAACTTTCCGCGCATGGCGCGCGGCGCGTCTTCGAGCGCGGCGAAGGCGACGCGCGCGAAGACCTCAGCGGCGCGTTCGAGGCCTGGTTCGCGAAATTGCGCCCGCTCGCAGCGAAGGAGCTTGGCGTCGAAGTCGAATTCGGCTCGGGGGCGGACGCCGGACCGCTTTACAGCGTGGAGCCTTTGGCGTCGACGCCGCTCGGCGCCCCCGCGCTGATCGGCGCCGCGCTGCCGCTGAAGTTGCTTGTCAACCGCGAATTGCAGAACCGGAGCGGACCCAACGCTTCCGTGCGTTCGACGCGGCACATCGAAGTCGAATTGCCGCCTGGCGTCAGCTATCGCCCCGGCGATCACCTGAGCGTCGCGCCGCGCAATGATCCGACATTGGTGGATTCGGTGGCGCGGCGGTTCGGTTTTCTGCCGAGCGATCCCATCCGCCTGAAGGCGGCGGAAGGGCGGCGCGCGCAATTGCCGGTCGGCGAGGCGATTACGGTCGGTCGCCTGCTGACGGAGTTCGTCGAGTTGCAGCAGACCGCGACGCGCAAGCAGATACAGGGCATGGCTTCGGCGACGCGTTGTCCCGTCACCAAGCCGAAGCTCGCCGCGCTTGTCGGCGAAGACGACGCGTCAGCCGAGCTTTATCGCGCCGAGGTGCTGTCGAAGCGCCGATCCGCGTTCGATCTCCTGCTTCAATATCCCGCCTGCGAATGGCCGTTCGCGGCGTTCCTGGAATCGCTGTCACCGTTGGCGCCGCGCTATTATTCCATCTCTTCGGCGCCGGCCGCGGACGGCCGGGCGTGCAGCGTCACCGTCGGCGTCGTCGATGGGCCGGCCTCCTCGGGCGACGGCGTCTTCAAGGGCGCCTGCTCCAATTTTTTGGCGACACGCCGCGAGGGCGACGTCATCCATGCGAGCATTCGCGAAACCAAGGCGGGCTTCCGCCTGCCCGACGATCCCGCGACGCCGCTCATCATGATCGGGCCGGGCTCCGGGCTCGCGCCTTTTCGCGGTTTCCTGCGCGCTCGCGCCGCGCTGAAACAGGCAGGAACCAAGCTTGGGCCGGCGATGCTGTTCTTCGGCTGTCGCCACCCCGAGCAGGATTTTCTCTACGCCGACGAGCTGCGCGGCTATGCGGCCGGCGGCGAAGTCGAACTCCATGTCGCGTTCTCGCGCGCGGGCGACCCCAAGACCTACGTGCAAGATTTAATCTCGCGCGAGGCGGCGCGCGTGGGCGAATTGATCGACAGGGGCGCGGTGATATTCGTGTGCGGCGACGGTTCAAGAATGGAACCGGACGTGCGTCGGGCCTTGCTGCGCCTTTACCGCGAGCGCGAGAACGCCGACGAAAGCGCCGCGCAACGCTGGCTCGACGATTTCGCGGCGAGCAACCGTTACGTTCTGGACGTGTGGGCCGGCAATTGAGCCCACGCGCCGGCGCCAGATCGGCGTTTCGCGCGTGGGTCGGAAGCGAAAGCTGTTAATGCAGCCTCGCTGCGGCTTTGGCGTTCGTGCCGAGTTCGCTCCAACGCCATCTGGACACCGCGCGCGCCAGACTGCGCGACTCCTTGTGCGCGCGCCGCAATTGGCAAACATAACTGACGGCGCCTTCGAGTTTTCGAAACTCGTCGGCGAAATCGAAGCCGCGGAACGCGGCCTGCTCCGCCTTGTCCACCAACGCGCGGAGCCGAAGCGCGATCGCCGCATTCTGGAACACGAGCAAGTCCCGACAGGCCTGCGCCGAATGACGAGTAACATCAGTAACAATGGGAATCGGGGTCTTGGCCCCCGCGACGGCAATATCAGATTGTGCGAACTTCATGTCGCGCTCCGAGTTGAGAACCTCTTCATCGAGGCGGGGCGAGCGTAACAACCTATAGGTGTATTTTGTCTAAATAAGAACCTTCATTCTCGCCATAGTTGAGATCGCGAGTGCAAATGGGAATAGGCCGCTCACCGCCGCCTCCCACGCTCGGGTTCGGCAAATAATCCCACATGGTGTGCGCGCGACCAAATCGTTCCGAAGCTGCGCTGGAATTCGTCGATCGCAGGCGCGAAAAGCACGCGAACCAGCACCACGCGCGGCGCTCCGCGAAGGGCGCCCCAACACGTCGTCCAGGCCCGGCCTCCGAAATTCTCTTGGGGTTGGATCGAATCTGGCGCCATAAGGGTCTATTCGGCGGCGATTTGCGACTTTCGGTTGCCCGCGCAGCGCCGTCCCGTCGCGAGGCCTCGCCATTAACGCGCCCCTGGAAGTGACCCGTCGCCCATCGGTCTGCCCACACGACTGCCCGTCAGTGTGCGCGCTCGACGTCGAAATCGTCGGCAAAAATCGTATTGGCCGCATCCATGGCGCGGCGAGCCAGAGCTACACCTCGGGCGTCGTCTGCGCAAAAGTCGCGCGCTACGCCGAGCGCGTACACCACCCCGACCGCCTGACCCGCCCCTTGCGCCGCAATGGCCCGAAGGGGTCAGGGCAATTCGCGCCGATCGACTGGAACGAGGCGCTCGACCGCGTCGCCGAGGCTTTTCTGAAGGCCGAGCGGGAGCACGGCGGCGAGAGCGTCTGGCCCTATTACTACGCCGGGACCATGGGCCTGGTGATGCGCGACGGCGTCGAGCGGCTGACGCATGTGAAGAAATACTCGCGTTTCTTCGGCACCATTTGCGTCGGCGTCGCCTGGCCCGGCTATATCGCCGGCACGGGCCGGATGACCGGCGCGAACTCCGCCGAAATCGCCAAATCGGATTGCGTCGTCATTTGGGGCACCAATGCGGTCGCAACCCAGGTGAATTTGATGACTCACGCGATACGCGCGCGTAAGGAGCGCGGCGCCAAGATCGTCGCTATCGACATCTACGATACCGAGACGATGCGCCAAGCCGATCTCGCGCTGCGGCTGAAGCCGGGCACAGATGGAGCGCTCGCCTGTGCGGTCATACATGTGCTCTTTCGCGACGGCCTCGCCGACCGCGCTTACATGGCCAAGTACACCGACGCGCCCGAAGCGCTCGAAGCGCATGTGCGCAACCGCGATCCCACCTGGGCGAGCGCGATTACCGGCCTGCGGATCGAGGACATCGAGACGTTCGCGCATCTGGTTGGACGCAACAAGCGCACATTCTTCCGCCTCGGCTACGGCTTCTCGCGCCAGCGCAACGGCGCCGCCAATATGCACGCGGCGCTGTGCATTCCCGCCGTCACAGGCGCCTGGGCGCATGAGGGCGGCGGCGCGCTACATTCGCAGAGCGGCATTTACAAGTTGGACAAGACGCTGAACGAAGGGCTCGACGCGCGCGATGAAAGCGTGCGCCGGCTCGATCAATCGCGCGTCGGCGCCATCCTGACCGGAGACGCCGAGGCGCTGAAAGGCGGGGGGCCGGTCAAGGCGATGATCGTGCAGAACACCAATCCGCTGGTCGTCGCCCCCGATCAGGAGAAGGTGCGGCGCGGCTTTGCGCGCGAGGATCTGTTCGTCTGCGTGCATGAGCAGTTCATGACCGACACCGCGCGCTACGCCGACATCGTGCTGCCGGCGACAATGTTCCTTGAACACGACGACATCTATACCGCGAGCGCGCACGAGAACCTGCAATTCGCCCCAAAGGCGATCGATCCGCCGGAAGGCTGCCGCTCCAATCACGAAGTCATATCGGCGCTCGCCAAGCGCGTCGGCGCGGAGCATCCCGGTTTCGACATGAGCGCGCGCGAAATCGTCGATCAAATGCTGCGCGCGTCCGACCGAGGAACCGTCGCCGAGCTTGAAGCCTCACGCTGGCGCGATTGCTCCTTGCCGTTCGAGCAGGCGCATTTCCTCGACGGCTTCGCCCATCCCGACCGCAAGTTCCATTTCCGCGCGGATTGGCCGAACACCCCCTACAGCAACGACGGCCTGCGCGGCCCTTGGCGCGAAATGCCGGGCCTTCCGGATTACTGGGCGATCAACGAGGCGATCGACGCGAAACACCCCTACAAACTCGCGACATCGCCGGCCCGCAATTTTCTTAATTCTTCTTTCAACCAGACGGCGACCTCGCGGGCGCGCGAGCGCCGACCGACGGTTCTGATGCACCCCGATGACGCCGCGACGCTCGGCGTCAAGGACGGCGACGTCGTGCGCCTCGGCAACGCGCGCGGCGACACAAGATTGCATGTGCGACTGTTCGACGGCGCGACGCCGGGCGTCTTTATCAGCGAAGGCTTGTGGGACAATTCTGCCTTTCTCGACCGTCGAGGGATCAACACCCTCACCGGCGACGACAGCGTCGCGCCTTTCGGCGGCGCCGCGTTCCACGACATTCACGTCTGGGCCGAGCGCATCGAGGCGGCGGCCGACGCAACGGCGGAAAGCGCCGCGCTCGCGCATTGACGCAAAGCTAATTAGCGAAAATCGGCTTCCCCGAGCGGCGCGAAATCCGCTAAGTAGGCGCCGACCTACGCCATGGAGTCTATGGAATGTCCGCGACCGACTACGCCTATCCCCACGTTCAGCTTCTCATCGACGGCGTCTGGCGTTCCGGCGCGAAGGGTCTCACCCTGCCGGTAATCGATCCGGCCACCGGTGAGAAAATCGGCTCGATAGCGCACGCGACTACCGAAGATCTCGACGCCGCGCTCGCCGCTACGGAACGCGGCTTCGCGGTCTGGCGCAAGACTTCTGCCTACAATCGCTCGAAGCTCATGCGCAAGGCCGCCGACATTCTGCGCGAGCGCGCCGATTACGTCGCCTGGCTGATGACCCGCGAGAACGGCAAACCTCTGATTCAATCGAAGCTGGAAGTGCTCGCCGGCGCCGATATGATCGACTGGTTCGCCGAGGAGGCGCGACGCACCTATGGGCAGGTGATCCCCGCGCGCTCCGAGGACGTGACGCAGATGACCGTCAAGCATCCAGTCGGCCCCGTCGCCGCCTTCACGCCCTGGAATTTTCCGATCAACCAGATCGTACGCAAACTCTCGGCGGCGCTCGCGGCCGGCTGCTCGATCATCGTCAAGGCGCCGGAGGAGACGCCGGCTTCCCCCGCTGAACTGATCCGCGCCTTCCACGACGCGGGCGCACCCGCTGGCGTGATCGGTCTCGTGTTCGGCGTGCCGGCCGAGATATCGGAATATCTGATCCCGCATCCGGTCATCCAAAAGATCTCGTTCACGGGATCCACGCCGGTCGGCAAGCATCTGGCCGCGCTCGCGGGCAAGCACATGAAGCGCGCGACGATGGAGCTTGGCGGTCACGCGCCGGTGATCGTCTGCGCCGACGCCGACATTCCCGCGGCTGCGAAGATGATCGCCACCCACAAGTTCCGCAACGCGGGACAAGTCTGCGTTTCGCCGACGCGCTTCCTGGTCGAGGCGCCCGCATTCGACAGCTTCCTCGATACGTTCACCGCGACGGCGAAGGCGACCAAGGTCGGCAACGGCCTCGAAGAGGGCGTCGGGATGGGCCCTCTCGCCAACGAACGGCGCATTCCGGCGTTGGAAGCGCTCATCAACGACGCGGTCGCTCAGGGCGCGCAATTGAAAACTGGCGGCCGGCGCATCGGCAACACCGGCTATTTCTTCGAGCCGACCGTGCTCGCCAACGTGCCGACGAACGCGCGTATAATGAACGAAGAGCCGTTCGGTCCTGTCGCGATCGTCAATCCGTTCTCGACTCTCGACGCCGCGATCGAGGAAGCCAATCGCCTGCCCTATGGCCTCGCCGCCTACGCCTTCACGCGTTCGAACGCCAACGCGCACGCGATCGGTCAGCGCGTCGAGGCCGGCATGGTGACGATCAACCATCTCGGCCTCGCGCTGCCGGAGGTGCATTTCGGCGGCGTCAAGGATTCCGGCTACGGCACCGAGGGCGGCTCGGAAGCGCTGGAAGCGTATTTGGTCACGCGGCTGGTGACGATCTCGTCGAAGTGACCCGCAAGGCCCCCTCTCCCCGCTCACGGGGAGAGGGAATTGCCTGGAGCTATTTCAGCTTCTGTTCGAGTTCGTGCAGCACTCTGTAGCAAGGCAGCACCTGCGCGACGCTGGAATTGGGCTCGCGTCCCTCGCGGATCGCGGCGAAGAATTCGCGATCCTGCAACTCGATGCCGTTCATGCTGACATCGACCTTGCTGACGTCGATCTTCTCGTCCTTGCCGGTGAAGAGATCGTCGTAGCGCGCGATATAAGTCGCGCTGTCGCCGATATACCGGAAGAAGGTGCCGAGCGGCCCATCGTTGTTGAACGAAAGCGAAAGCGTACAGATCGCTCCATTGGCGGCTTTCAATTGTACGCTCATGTCCATCGCGATGCCGAGCGTCGGGTGAATCGGCCCTTGCAAGGCGTTTGCCTGCACGATCGGACTGCCGCACTGATAAGCGAAGAGGTCGACCGTGTGCGCGGCATGATGCCACAAGAGATGATCGGTCCAGCTGCGCGCCTGCCCGAGCGCATTCATGTTGGTGCGGCGAAAGAAGTAGGTCTGCACATCCATCTGTTGGATATGGAACTCGCCGGCCGTGATTTTCTTGTGAACGAACTGGTGGCTCGGGTTGAAACGGCGCGTATGGCCGCACATCGCCGTGAGACCCGTCGATTTCTGCAAGGCGACGACCGCCTCGGCCCCCGCGAGGCTGTCGGCGAGCGGAATTTCCACCTGCACATGCTTGCCCGCTTTCAGGCAGGCAATGGCCTGATCGGCGTGCATCTGGGTCGGCGTGCATAGAATAACCGCGTCGACTTCCTTGAGCGCGAGGCTCTCGGACAACTCGGTCGCGACATGAGGAACGCCATATTTGAGGGCGGCCTCCTTCGTCTTGTCGAGTTCGCGCCCGACCAACGACACCACCTCGACGCCGTCGATGTTCTTGATCCCATCGAGATGCTTCAGGCCGAACGCGCCGGCGCCGGCCAGCGCGACCTTGATCGTTTTACTCATATGTGCCCTCGCTCGGCTCGGTCAGGCCGCGTTTTCCAAAATGAGATGGCCGACCGCCGTGTTGGAGGCCGGCACGTGATAGAAACGATGCACGACCTTGGGCTTCGGTCCGCCCGCGACATCCGCCATCGCGCCGCGCGCGATCAGCCACATCACCAGTTCGATGCCTTCGCTGCCGGCTTCGCGCACATAGTCGATGTTCGGCATCTTCGCCAATTCCCTCGGATCGGCGATGAGCTTGTCCAGGAACATGTTGTCCCACGGCTTGTTGATGAGGCCCGCGCGCGGTCCCTGAAGCTGGTGGCTCATGCCGCCGGTACCCCAGATCTGCACGTTGAGATCCTCCGGGTAGCTCTCGATCGCCTCGCGAATCGCCTGGCCGAGCTTGAAGCACCGCATTCCCGACGGCACCGGATGTTGTACGACATTGACCGCGAACGGAATGATCTTGCACGGCCAGGCGTCGACGTTGCCGAAAATGCAGCTCAGAGGCACGGTCAGTCCGTGGTCGACGTCGATTTCGTTGACCATCGTCAGATCAAAGTCTCTCTGGATCACTTCGGAAGCGATATGCGCGGCGAGTTCCGGGTGACCGATCACGGGCGGCACCGGACGCGCGCCATAGCCTTCGTCGGCCGGCTTGAATTCCGGCCCCGTCATGATCGCGAAGGTCGGGATCATGCTGAGGCTGAACGCTGTGGCGTGGTCGTTGTAGACCAGGAAGATAACGTCCGGCAGGTGCGTCTTTTCCCATGCCTTCGAGAAATCGTAACCGGCGAACACCGGCTTCCAGTAGTCCTCCTGGGTCTTGCCAAGATCGAACGCCGCGCCGACAGCCGGAATGTGCGAGGTGTAAACCGATGCGCTGATGTGGGCCATCTTAGCTGTCCTTGCCTGGGTTCGGGCGCTGCGCGTCGCCGTGTTCGCCGATCTTGCGGTTGCCCTCGATAGACCGGCCGCCTTTGACCATCATCTCGCGATAGTCCGCTTCGCTCATGCCGGTCATCGAACCCGCCATCTGCTGGAAACTCTTGCCGTCGCTCGCGCCGATCTTGGACAGAAAATAGATGTTGCCGCCGAGCGCCATCATGCGGTTGAGGTCGCGAGCCAGCACGGCTAGCTTCTGATCCTCGGACATTTTCCATTCGTCAAGGTAAGCGCGCTCGTTGGCCTTGAACCGCGCGCGGTTCTCAGCCTTCATCAGCGACATGCAGAACTGGTTGAGCCAGTAGCCTTTGCGCGATTGCTCGGCGTCGAAAACGATCGTGCCGGGAATCTCCTTGAACTCCTTGTCGAGCGCCATTAGCTCCTCCCTTGTTCGGGCCAGTAGAGACGCATGGGGTTGTCCACCAGCAATTTGCGCTGCAATTGGGCGGTCGGAGCTATATGCGGAATGAAATCGACCAGCAGACCGTCGTCAGGCATATGATCCTTCAAGTTGGGATGCGGCCAGTCGGTGCCCCAAAGCACGCGGTCAGGGAATTCTTCGACCACGCGAGCCGCGAACGGCACGACGTCGCGATAGGCGCTCGCCTCGCCATTGAGCGCCTTCGGCCCCGTCACCGAAAGCCGCTCGGGGCAAGAAACCTTGCACCAGACGTTCCCGTGCTCGCGCATGAACTTCAAGAACAGGGAAAATTCTGGCCCGTCGATCGGCTTGGACACGTCCGGACGCCCCATGTGATCGACGACGACCGTGGTCGGCAGCGCGGTGAAGAAATCCCAGAGTTCCGGCAGATCTACGGCCTCGAAATAGATGACGACATGCCAACCGAGTTTGCCGATGCGGTCGGCGATTTCCATCAATTCGTCTTTCGGCGTGAAATCCACCAGGCGTTTGACGAAATTGAAGCGCACGCCGCGCACGCCCGCCTCATGGAGGCGATGGAGTTCGGCGTCGCTGACCGAACGTTTCACCGTCGCGACGCCGCGCGCCTTGCCCCCGCTTGAAACGCACGCGTCAACCATCGCGCCGTTGTCCGCGCCGTGGCAAGTTGCCTGCACGACGACGTTACGGGCGAACCCCAAGCGATCGCGCAACGCGAACAACTGCGTTTTGCTCGCATCGCAGGGCGTGTATTTGCGCTCGGGCGCGTAGGGAAATTCGGCGCCCGGCCCGAACACGTGGCAATGCGCGTCTACGCTGCCCGGCGGCAGCTGGAAGCGCGGCTTCGACGGTCCCTCATACCAGTCGAGCCAACCCTTGGTCTTTTCGAACGGCCCTGTCACGGGTTTGGAATTTTCGCTCACCGCGTCCGCCCCTTCAATCGATGTATTTGAGGCCCGCCTTCGCCAGCGGTTCGCGCATTTTGTACATGTCGAGGCCGAGAACGCCAGCAGCTAGCTTGACGCGCTTCTCGTCCTCATTGACCTCGCGCGCGGCCGCCGCTCCCGCGGTTTTTTCGGCGAGCGCGGCCGGCACGACGACCACTCCATCATCATCGGCGACGATGGCGTCGCCGGGGTTGACCAGCGCGCCAGCGCAGACGACCGGGACGTTGACCGAGCCGATCGTCGCCTTGATCGTGCCCTTGGCGCTGACGTATTTGCTCCAGACGGGGAAACCCATTTCCTTCAGCGTTTTCACGTCGCGAACGCCCGCGTCGATGACGAGCGCACGCGCGCCGCGCGCCATGAAGCTCGTCGCCAGCAAGTCGCCGAAATAGCCGTCGGTGCATTCGGCCGTAAGCGCGGCGACGACGATGTCGCCGGGCTGAATCTGTTCGGCCACGACATGCATCATCCAGTTGTCGCCGGGATGCAGCAGCACTGTCACCGCGGTCCCCGCGATCTGCGCGCCAGGGTAGATCGGCCGCATATAGGGCTTCATCAGGCCCAGGCGCCCCATCGCCTCGTGAACGGTGGCGACGCCGTAGGAGGCAAGCGCTTCGACGGCGAATTTGTCCGCGCGTTGGATGTTGCGTTTGACGACGCCGAGTTCGGTCATTTCGATCTCCTACTTGCCCCTTGTATTCAGCGCCTTGTCGAGGCGCGGATAGACGCGACGGGCGTTGCCCTCATAGACCTTGTGACGCTGCTCGGGCGTCAGGTTCGCGGTCGCCTCGATGTAGCGTTTGGTGTCGTCATAATAATGGCCGGTTTCCGGGTCGATCCCGCGCACCGCGCCGATCATTTCGGAAGCGAACAGGATATTATCAACCGGGATCACGTGCGTCAGCAGATCGACGCCCGGCTGGTGATAGACACAGGTGTCGAAGAAGATATTTTTGAGCAGATGATCTTTGAGGAGCGGCTTCTTCATTTCCTGCGCGAGGCCGCGATAGCGCCCCCAATGATACGGCGCCGCGCCGCCGCCGTGCGGAACGATAAAGCGCAGTGTCGGGAAATCCTTAAACAGATCGCCCTGGATGAACTGCATCACCGCGGTCGTGTCGGCGTTGATGTAATGCGCGCCGGTCGTATGGAAGCAATGATTGCAACTCGTCGAAACGTGAACCATCGCGGGAATGTCGTATTCGACCATCTTCTCGTAGATCGGATACCAATGCCGGTCGGTCAGTGGCGGGCTCGTCCAATAGCCGCCCGACGGGTCAGGGTTGAGATTGATGCCGACGAAGCCATAGTCCTTCACGCAGCGGTCGATCTCGGAAACGCAGGTCTTGGGATCGACGCCCGGGCTCTGCGGCAGCATCGCCGCGCCGATGAAGTTGTCCGGGAACAGTTCGGAGACACGATAGCAAAGCTCGTTGCAGATCGCCGCCCAGGTCGAGGACACCTGAAAATCGCCGATATGGTGGGCCATGAAGCTGGCGCGCGGGCTGAATATCGTCAGATCGCTGCCGCGTTGCTTCATCAATTTGAGCTGGTTGGTCTCGATCGACTCGCGCAATTCGTCGTCGCTAATTTTTAGGTCGGAGACCTTGGGCGCGACGGTGGGGTCTTTGATGCCAGCGATCTGCTGGTTGCGCCAGTTTTCGAGCGCCTTCGGCGCCGTGGTGTAGTGGCCGTGGCAGTCGATAATCATGGTCGCTTCCTCTCGCCGTCCCCTTACGGGAGCGCCGATGGCTAGTCCAGCTTGCGAGCCGACTTTATAGCCATTCTCGATTGGCGCAACGCATAGCGAATAGGAACGACGCCTGACCGCCTGGGGCCCCGATCGCCGTCCCCTGGGGACGCCGCCTCAACCGGCCTTTATTTGCGCGGGGGGAAAGACTATACGGCGGGGTTACCGCCTTTCGAGGCCTCCTCCAGACGGGAAAACAGAGCTTTCATGAAAAAGCCGACTTCCTCCGCCGCTGCCGCGGCCGCCGGGTTCGATGTTTCCATTGTCGCCGCCCTGGCCAAGATCGCCGGTCAGCACGACCTTAGCGAAGTCGAAATCGAACATGCCGGCGTCAAGGTCCGCGTCGCGCGCGAGCGCCGCGCCGTGACGACGAGCCATGTCGTCGCCGCGCCCGTCCACGCATCGGCCCCCGTCGCGGCTCCCCCTGCCCCGGCCCCCGCCGAACCGCCCCCCGGCGAACACCCCGGCGCCGTGAAATCACCGATGGTGGGCACCGCCTATCTCCGACCCAGTCCGGAATCGAAACCCTTCGTCGAGATCGGCGCGAGCGTAAAGGCGGGCGACAAGATCATGCTCGTCGAGGCGATGAAGACCTTCAACGAGATCGCCGCGCCGCGCTCGGGCAAAGTAACGCAGATTTTCGTCGAAGACGGCACGCCGGTCGAATACGGCCAAGCGCTGATGGTTATCGAGTAATGTTCGACAAGATTCTGATCGCCAACCGCGGCGAGATCGCCCTTCGGGTGCTGCGCGCGGCCAAGGAGCTCGGCATCGCGACCGTCGCGGTCTATTCGACCGCCGACAAGGAGGCGATGCACGTCAAGCTCGCCGACGAGAGCGTTTGCATCGGCCCCCCGCCGGCGCGCGATTCCTACCTCAACGTGCCCGCCCTGCTGGCCGCGTGCGAAATCACCGGCGCCGACGCTGTGCATCCGGGCTACGGGTTCCTCTCCGAGAACGCGCGCTTCGCCGACATTCTCGACGAACACGGCATCGCCTTCATCGGCCCCAAGGCCGAGCATATCCGCCTCATGGGCGACAAGATCGAGGCCAAGCGCACCGCGACACGCCTCGGCATCCCCTGCGTGCCAGGCTCCGCCGGCGCGGTTTCGGACGAAGCGGAGGCGCTGAAGATCGCCGCGGACATTGGCTATCCCGTACTGGTGAAGGCAGCGGCGGGCGGCGGCGGGCGCGGCATGAAGGTCGCGCAGACCCAAGCCGACCTCCTCGACGCCATCGCCACCGCGCGCAGCGAGGCGAAATCGGCCTTCGGCGACGACGCAGTGTACCTCGAAAAGTATTTGCAAAAGCCGCGCCACATCGAGATTCAGGTGCTCGGCGACGGCCGGGGCCGCGCGATCCACCTGGGCGAGCGCGACTGCTCGCTGCAAAGGCGCCATCAGAAGATCTGGGAGGAAGGCCCCTCCCCCGCGCTCAACGCGCAGCAGCGCGACGAGATCGGCGGCATCGTCGCGAAGGCGATGGCCGAGCTTGGCTATGTCGGCGTCGGCACGATCGAATTCCTCTACGAGGACGGGCGCTTCTATTTTATCGAGATGAACACCCGCATCCAGGTCGAGCATCCCGTCACCGAGATGATCACCGGCATCGACCTCGTCAATGAGCAGATCAAGATTGCCGCCGGCTCGCCGTTGTCGATCTCGCAGGCGGACATCAATGTCCATGGCGCGGCGATCGAATGCCGCGTCAACGCCGAGCACGCGCGCACATTCACGCCTTCGCCTGGCCGCATCAGCTATTTCCATCCGCCCGGCGGTCTCGGCGTTCGCGTCGATTCGGCGGCCTATCAAGGCTACGTGATCCCGCCCTATTACGACTCGCTGGTGGGTAAGCTGATCGTCCACGGCCGCACTCGTACCGAGGCGCTGATGCGGCTGCGGCGCGCGCTCGACGAATTCATCGTTGACGGGGTCGAGACGACGTTGCCGCTGTTCCGCACGCTAGTGCGCAACACCGACATCCAGAACGGCCTATACGACATCCACTGGCTCGAGGAATTCCTCAAGACCGAGGCCGCGCAGACTTAGGCCACGTGGCGCCTCTCGCGATCCAGCGCGACCGGATTGCGCAGGATTTCGACGGTCAGATGCGAGAATTCGCCGACGTGGCCGATCAAGTGGCGATAATGTCGGACATCGCGATCGCCTGAGGTCGCGATGGAGACAATCGCGCCCAGATGCCCCGGCCCCAGGCGCCACAAATGCAGATCGGCGAGTTCGTCGCCCTCGCGCGCGATGGCGCGCCGCACCGCCTCGGTCAAGCGCGCGTCGGGGTTCATGTCGAGCAGCACGCGCGCGGTGTCGCGGATAAGGCTGTAGGACCAGCTCGCGATCACCGCCGCGCCGACAAGGCCGGCGAGCGGGTCCATCCACAGCCAGCCGAATAACTGGGCGAGCGTCAGGCCCGCGATCACCAGCACCGAAACCGCGGCGTCGGCGATCACGTGCAGCACGGCCGCGCGCATATTGTGATCGCGGTGCAATGCTCCCTCGACGTGGCCGCGTCCGTGTTCACGGAATCGGGATACGCTACTAAATCCTCCGATATGAACGGTAGCGGCGAATTCGTGCGGCTCGGGAATTTCATCGATCGACTCCAGGTAGTCGCCGCGATCGGCCATCACGAATGTCCGCTTGACGCCGTCTGGTCGCAATGTTTCGACCGACGTGAATTCGGCCGCGAGGCTTTGGTCGCCAAGGGCGGCGAGACGGAAACGCGGCGGCGTTCCCACCTCGAAGATGCTGAGTTCATAGGGCGCGGCGGCGATTTCGAGCCGATGCGCCTCTTCGCGCGAATGCTCGTGATCGTGATCGTGGTGGGAATGTGCGTGTTCGCGGCCGTGACCGTGATGATGATCGTGGCCGCCGCGGCTCAGCAGCCAGGCGCTGACGACATTGACGACGAGGCCGAGCGCGGCGATTGGAATCGCGGCCGAAAAATTGATGGGTCGCGGCGCGACCAGCCGCGCGGCCGATTCGTAGCCGATCGCCAACGCGATCATGGCCAGGATCAACGCGCTGGAAAAACCGGCGAGATCGCCGAATTTGCCAGAGCCAAAGGTGAAGGCCGGATTTTCCGCGTGTCGGCGCGCCAGGGTGTAGGCGAGCGCGGCGATGAGCAACGCGCCCGCGTGCGTGCTCATGTGGAAACCGTCGGCGACGAGCGCGATCGAGCCGAACATCGCGCCGCCGAAGATCTCCGCGAGCATCATCGCGCTGGTCAGCGCGATGACCGCATAGACGTTGCGTTCGTTGCGGGCGTGCGCGGCGCCCAGAAATACATGGCTGTGTGTTTCCAAAGGCGTCTCAACGGGCATCGCGCGCTCCCCTTCGCGGCTATCTTAAGGACTTTGTGGTATGGCGTCGATCGGCGCTATGCTTAAAGTCCCTGCCGTCGTCTTGGCGGCGGGCCGGAGAAATTGAAATGCAAGTCGCGCTCATAACCGGGTGTTCGTCGGGCATAGGCGCTGCCGCCGCGCGCCATTTCGCCGCCCAAGGCTGGCAAGTCGTCGCCACGATGCGTCATCCAGAAAAAGACGCGGCTTTGCAGGGCGTCGCCAACGTCACGCGCGTCGCGCTCGACGTCACCGATCGCACCTCCATTCAGGGGGCGGTGAAGCGGACGCTCGACGCCTTCGGGCGCATCGACGCGCTTGTCAACAACGCGGGCTACGGCCTCTTCGGTCCGTTCGAACTCGCTGACGACGCCGACATCGAAAGGCAGTTCGCGACCAATCTCTTCGGCCTCTTCGACGTCACGCGCGCGGTGCTGCCGAAGATGCGGGCGCAAAATTCGGGCGTCATTGTCAACGTCGCTTCGGTCGGCGGCCTCACGACTTTTCCGATGAACTCGCTTTACCACGCCACCAAATTCGCAGTGGTCGGCTTCTCCGAATCGCTCAATTTCGAATTGGCGCCGTTCAACATTCGCGTGAAAGCGGTCTGCCCCGGCGGCGTCTCGACCGATTTCGCCGGCCGCTCGTTGGCGGCGACCTTCAAGGACGACAACCACCCCTATGCCGAGACCGTAGCCAAGACGATCAAGGCCTTCACCGGCAATCGCGCGCGCCACTCGACGCCCGAGAAGATCGCCGAGGGCCTTTTCGTCGCCGCGACCGATGGGACGCGCAAGACCCGTTACGTGCTCGGAGACGACGCCAAAGCGACGCTGGCGGGACGCGCGCAGATGAGCGACGAGCAATATGTCGAATACATCGAGCGCTGGATGGCGGGCGGTTGAAGACGCCGGGTCATCTTCCACAGGGCGGCCCGGAAATCGGACATCCATGCGCCGTCAGGCAGGCGCGCTCGGATTCGCAGCAGGTGCGTTCGCAGCGCGTGAGGTTCGAACAGTCGCGTTCGCATTCGCAACGAGTAGCCGCGCAGCGCGCGCGCTCCGCGCTCGAACAGGCCTGAGCGACAACGCCCGGAGCGGCGTGCGCCAGTGGCGCGGCGAGACCGACCGCGAAGAGGAAAACGGCGGTTCTAAACCAAAACATTACCGCCCCCTTCCGCACGGGCGCGGCCGAGTTAGGCCGCTCACGGGAATCATCGCCCGAAACAGCCGATGCCGCAAATCGTCGATCGCCGTCCCGCGCGCAAACCGAACGCCTGCCGCGCCGCCGATATTTCTTTTCGTCCCGCGCGATCGCCGAGCCGCGCCTCCGGCGAACAAGTCCATGACAATTCTCATGAAATCGGCGCGTAACCGCAATAGAGCCGCTGGGGCCAAAGCTCTGGACAAGCGCCGGCGCCCTTCCTATAAACCGCCGTCCGCAGCGCGTCGCGCGCTTCGGCGCCCAGGTAGCTCAGTTGGTAGAGCATGCGACTGAAAATCGCAGTGTCGGTGGTTCGATTCCGCCCCTGGGCACCATCACCCGCCCCCAAGACGCACCTTAACCTATCCGCTCAGAACGCTACTGATTTCAATAGCGTGGTCAGCTTGCGGGAGCGTCACGGGCAACAGACTTATTTTCAATCAGAGGCGTCGAACGAGTTCGGGAATTGATCGGGCCGCCCCGTAATCCGTAACCCCCTGTAACCCCTGTGCAGGGGCAACAGGGGCGCTCCGGCTTGCACGCTCAGTCCCAATCGTCCACCCTGGCGTCGTGGGGCGCGGGTCTGCCTTTTCCGGTTTCGATCATCTCGCGCAGGCTGAACAGGAAGCTCGCCCATTTGGTGCTGCAGTGGGACATGAATTCTCCCCACTCGCGCCAGTTGCGATGACCGAACAGCACGGTCGCGTATTCACCGCTCTGCGATAGTGTGAAGTCGATGTCGGTTCCCACCCATTCGGCCGGCCCGTCGACGACCCGCCATCGCACCAAATGGTCGCGCGCAAGCTCAAGCACTTCCATAACGAATCCGCCGCGCTCGCCGCCATTGGGATTGGCGAACCAAAATCGAATGCGCCCGCCAACGTCCGACTCGCCGGTCGTGTCGGTCGTCCACCAGCCGGCGAGACCTGGGACTGTCGATAGCGCCTGATAGACCGCCGGGATCGGCGCCTTGATCCCGATCTTATGTACGATGTCCATGACTTACTCCGTGTGTTGAACGCGGCTCAGGCCGACTTCGGCACGGCGAGAACGTCGATAGCCCGCCCGGTTTCGAGGAAGGATTTCAGGCTGGAGAGCACTAACGGCCAGCCGCGCCGAACGCCCTTTTCCATGCCGCCCCCGGCTTCGAGTTCGTCGTGACTGACCGTTAAGCGCACCATCTCGCCCTGTGGCTCGACGTCGAAGGTCACGCGGCTTGTTTTTGACGGGTCGTCCTTTTGCGACTCGTTCGCCCATGAGATCACGAGCCGCCGGGGCGGCGCGCTTTCGATCACCTTACCGACGAGTTGCACGTCGCGCTTTTCGTTGGCGCGGATGTGCCGCCACTCCGAGCCGACCTTCCAGTCGGAGACGTTTTCGTGGCCCCAATAGATCCTCGCGATCTCGGGCTTGATGATCGCCTCGAACACCTTCTCCGGCGTCGACAGGATGTAGGTGACGTAGACAAAGTTGGTCGTTTCCGGGGTCATTTTCCGTCTCCTTCGAGTTGCTTTTTCAGATCGTGCAGCAAACGCAGCCGCTGCGTTTCAAATTTCCTGACCCAACGTTCGTAAATTTCGTACAGCGGCACCGGGTTGATGAAGTGGAGCTTCTCACGGCCGCGCTTGGTCGTGCTGACGAGGTTGGCGGCCTGTAGGATTTCCAGATGCTGCGTCGCCGATTGGCGAGCCATACCGAGATCCGCGCACAATTCGCCAAGCGTCTGACCGTTGCGTTCGTAGAGCCGGTCTAACAGCGCGCGGCGGGTTGGATCGCCAAGCGCCTTGAAAACCGAATCCGCCTTTGGGTTCGCATCGTTCATGACGCCAATATGCAGGTATTTACCTGCATGTCAAGGACGAGCCCGCCTCGGCGATGTCGCGCAGTTTCGCCCGTTGAATGTCAGTCCTTAACGCCCATATTGGCGGGTTGTCCGCGTGTTGGGCGCAAGCCCGGAGCGAGCGATTCACGCCGAGCCGGTTCGAGGATCGTGGAAGCCGTGCTCCTCATCCGGTCATCGCCGCGCGCTCCCGCCCTGCCCCTCAGGCCGCATCCTCGCGGATCATCGCCGCGCCCTTTTCGCCGATCATAATGGAGGGCGCGTTGGTGTTGCCGTTGGTGACGAAGGGCATGATGGAGGCGTCGCAGACGCGCAGACCCTGGAGGCCCCTGACGCGCAGACGCGCGTCGACGACCGAGGCGGGGTCGCTGTCGGGTCCCATTTTGCAAGTGCCGACGGGGTGGTACTCGGTGTCGGCCTGATCGCGTAGCAGGCGCTCAATGCCTTGGGGATCGTTACGATCCATCGGGTAGAGCATCTTCCCGCGATAGGGATCGAAGGCGCGCGCGGCGAGCACGTCGAGCGCCCGCTGCGTGCCGGCGACGAGCTTGCGCATGTCGTCCGCATCGCGAAAGAAGCCGGGATCGATCCACGGCGCTGCGCGCGGATTTGGGCTCGCGAGCCGCACCTCTCCGCGGCTTCTGGGCGTCAGCAACGTCACATGCAGGCTATAGCCGTGGCCCAGGTGCATCTTGCGATTGTGATCGTCGACCATCGCGACGATGAATTCGAATTCGAGGTCGGGCATCACCTCGTCCGCGCCCGACCGCAAAAACGCGACCGACTCGGCGGCGTTGCTGGTGACGAGGCCAGTTCGCCGAGCGCGCCATTCGCCAAGGGCCTTGGCGATTTTCGAGCCGCCGGCGAGTGAGAGGCCGAGAAGGTCGCGATTGCCGGGCGAGCGATGGGTTATGACCGAGGTGACATGGTCCTGCAGGTTCTGGCCGACTCCAGGCGCGTCGCGCACAACCGCGATCTCCATCGCCTTGAGATGCGCGCCCGGACCTACGCCCGAGAGCAAGAGCAGTTGCGGCGAGCCGAAGGCGCCGCCGCTGAGGATGATCTCACGGCTGGCGAGAACTTTGTGGCTCTCGCCGCCCTGAACATATTCCGCGCCGATGGCGCGCGTCCCCTCGAACAGGATTCGCGTCACATGCGCTTTCGTGAGCACCGTCAGATTTCGGCGCGAGAGATGGGGCAGAATATAGGCTGCGGCCGCGCTGCACCGTTCGCCGTTCCTCTGGAACACCTGGGCCGCGAGGCATCCGTCCTGAACCGCGCCGTTGCAATCAGGATTGAGCGGAATACCGGACTGCTGGCAGGCCGCGAGAAAAACGTCGTTCATCGGGCTCGGGCTGCGCAGATGCATGACATTGACCGGCCCGCCGACGCCGTGAAAGGCGGGATCGGTGAAATTCTCGTTGTTCTCGAATTTCTTGAAGAACGGCAGTACGTCGGCGTAGCTCCAACCGGGATTGCCGAGCGCCGCCCAGCCGTCGAACACCTTGGGGTGGCCGCGCACATAGAGCATCGCGTTGATCGCGCTGCTGCCTCCCAGCGCCTTGCCGCGCGGCTGGAACCCGCGCCGCCCATTGAGGCCCGCTTGCGGCGCGGTGCAATAGTGCCAACTGTTGACGCCCCAGGGCACGACAGCGGCGAAGCCCAAAGGCGCGCGGATCGCGACGCCGGTTCCATCGTTGCCCGCCTCGATCAAGCCGACCGTAACCCTCGGATCTTCGGAGAGCCGCGCCGCGACCGCGCAGCCCGCCGACCCACCGCCGAGCACGAGATAGTCGAATGGCCCCACGCGCTCCGCCCTCCCCCAATTCAAGAACGTCCTGCCTCGATCGGCGCGCTTGGCGCTACGATAGTCATCCTCGCTCGCTTTAGCCAACCCGAGAGCCGACGCCGGGGACCATGGCCATCCCTCGGGCGAGTTCGAACAATGGCGCGTCGCTTTGGTTGCTTCGGCGCGCAAGAGGACCGCGCGCCGCCATTGGCGCGGCCGGAGGACGGATGCTATAACGCCGATCTCGGATTGCGCCTGTTTCGGGTAAGGAACCAATCAGCGGGTTGGCGGGCGCGCGGACACATTCCGGTCGGGACGGTATCAGTGGAATTCGATTACATTCAGCTATTGCGATTTTGAGGTCGGGACCGCTCCAGATGAAACGAAAACTCGCGGGCGCCCCTCGTGACCGAGCGGATTTGGCGGAAATGTTCGATCGACGCGATCAAACTGACGAGCAGTTAGGTCTGCCGGAACCAAAGTGAAGCTCGGGTGATAAAAAAATATATTACGCGCTTCTCCGCCGCATCGAGTTCGCCCGTCGCATCGTTCGCGCTTCGTTTTGTTCGGACGGTTATCTTATCGCGGCTTCTCACCCCCGAGCACGTTGGCGCCTCCGTCGCGCTGGTCACAATCCTGTCCAGTGGCGAGTTGATCACTTCGGTCGGTCTCGATCTGTTCGTCATCGTCAACTCGGGAGAGCGCCGAGCGCAGGCCGTCGCCGCGGCCCAGCAGGTCGCACTCTTGCGCGGCCTTCTCCTTGCAGGCGCAATCGCGCTGTTCACGCCGGCGCTGGCCGACATTTTCAGCGTCAATGCGACCAGCATCTACTGGCTCAGCTTGGTGCCGCCGATCGCCAGCTTGAAGAACTTGCGCGTCATCCAATTGCAGCAGGAATATAAATACATCCCGGATGCCGCCTGCACGATTGGCGGACAGGTCGGCGCTTTGATCGCGATTGTCATATTCGCCACATGGCTGCACGATGAGCGTGCGATGCTCGTGAGCTTGGTCGCCGAGGCCGCGGTAAACGTTGCACTTTCGTATCTTCTGACGTCGCGAGAACGCGTCGCTTCCGTCGACCCGACGATTCGGCGAGCGGCGCTCTTGTTCGGACTGCCGCTGGTGCTCAACGGAATCGGGCTCATGGTTCTCGGCCAGGCCGACCGAATGATCGTCGCCAAACTGTTCGATCTGCCGACCCTGGCTCTTTATTCACTGACGGTGAACCTCGCGATCGCGCCAACGTCCATTTTGAACGGAATTGTAAGTAAGATTGCGATGCCGTTCCTGACGCGATCGCAGGCTGACCACGACAAATTTACGCGCGCGTCGCTGATTTTGCTTTCGGGCGTGCTGCTGATCGGCGCGGCCTACGCTGCACCGGTCGGCCTGCTTCTCGATCGGCTCGTGCCGCTGGTCTATGGTTCCCGATATCAAGTAACGCCCGCCTTCAGCGCCCTGATGGGCGGCGTCGCTTTCTTACGTTTTTGCCGGTACGGTCCCAGCATTGTTCTGATCGCGCTCAGCAAGACGACCTGGCTCACCGCGGGCAATCTGGTTTCCGGTCTTGGGGTTCTAATCGGATTGCTTTTGGGGATGCGGTACGGGCATTTGGAATCGATCGCCGTCGGCCTGCTGATCGGCGATGGGTTGTCGCTTGCCTTTTTGTCGCTGATCGTCGGCCGATTCGTTCGACATGAAAACGGATTCCGTTTCCATGCGCCGGTAGTGATCCTGGCGGTCGCCCTCGTCGCGCTCGCGCGACTGACCGAATATCTCGGTTTGGCTCCGGGCCTTCAGACGATCATGCTCGTCGCCGCCGCGATCGTCTTCAGTCTGGACGCAGCGATCGTTTACAACATGATCGTCGCCGAGCGGGGGAGATCGAGCCCGGCTATTCGCTCCCTCGATCTTTGATGGGCGCCCGACCGAGCACGACCCGCTAGGCGCCGCGATAATCCTCATCGCTGACCTTCTCCAGCCAGTCGACGGCGCGACCGTCGAGCGCCTCCTGGATGGCGATATGCGTCATCGCGGTCGTCGGCGCGGCGCCATGCCAGTGTTTCTCGCCGGGCGCGAACCAGACGACGTCGCCCGGGCGGATTTCTTCCACTGGGCCGCCGTGGCGCTGCGCCCGGCCGCAGCCGGAGGTGACAATGAGCGCCTGCCCCAGCGGATGCGTGTGCCATGCCGTGCGAGCGCCGGGCTCGAATGTCACGGAATTGGCGGCGGCGCGCGCGGGCGCGTTGGCGGGAAACACCGGATCGATCCGCACGGTCCCGGTGAACCATTCGGCCGGACCTTTGGCCGAGGGCTGAGCGCCGCTGCGCTGGATTTTCATGATCGCCTCCGAAGACCGTGAATACGGCGGCCGAGCGCGGCCGCAAAGAACAAGTCTAGGCGCTGCGCTTCCTCAAGAACAGGCGGCGCGAGACTGCGCCACAAGAATGGTTTTCTCCCTGCCTTGAACTGTAAATGATTATTTAGAAGCGCTTCGCCGGCGAACGCCTATTATCGATGCGGGGGGTTAGGAGACTACCATGAAAACCCTCGCAATCGCAGGCGCCGCCGCGGTCGCGGCTCTTTATCTGCTTCCGGCGTCCGCCGGCGCGTTTTTCCCCGCCCCGTCCGACATGGCGGGGGTCCAGGGCGTCCATACCGTCATCGACTCGTCGGGCCGTTCCATCGACGTCGTGAGCAACGCCAACGCCTGCGCGCCTTTTGACTCGTTGGCCGTGTGGGGCCCCGGGCCGAACACCGCGCCTATCGGCTATCACTGCTTCAACCCTCGCAACCGATAGCCGCATCGGGCCACGCCCCTCTTGGGCGCGAGCCGTCCCCGGCGACGTTCGCGCGTGCTATCCTCGTCGCGCCGCCGGGGATGCAACATGAGTCACGCCACTTCCAAGCGATCCTTCGCCAAAGCCGCGACCTATCGCGTGGTCATCATGTGTCTGGATTTCACGACGATCTATCTCTTCACCGGCAAAACGCATGTCGCGATCGGCTTCATGATCGTCAGCAATGTTTATACGTCCCTCGGCTACTTCCTGCATGAACGCGTATGGGCGAAATTCAGTTGGGGGCTTGTCGCCGACTAAGCGTCGGCGCGCCTACCCCGCGCACTCCAGGCCCGATACTGTTCGACCCGGAACCGAAGCGTACGGGGGGCGGCACGATGACGGCGCAAATCCAGGACCGCGAGGAATTCGGCGAAATTCGCGACGGTGTGCGCCGTCTCTGTGCGGGCTTTCCTGGCGACTATTGGCGCCAACTCGACAAGAATCGCGCTTACCCGAGCGAATTCGTCGCCGCGTTGACCGAGGCCGGTTATCTCGCCGCGCTGATCCCTGAGGCCTATGGCGGCGCCGGATTGGGTCTTGCCGCCGCCGCGGCGATCCTCGAAACCGTGCACGCGCAAGGCTGCAACGGCGCCGCCTGCCACGCGCAGATGTACACGATGGGCACCATCCTTCGTCACGGCTCCGAGTCGCAGAAACGCAACTTTCTGCCCGCCATCGCCAAGGGCGAATTGCGGTTGCAGGCGTTCGGCGTCACCGAACCCGCCAGCGGCTCTGACACGACGGCGTTGCGCACGTTCGCGCGGCGCGAGGGCGACGAATATATCGTCAACGGTCAGAAGCTCTGGACCAGCCGCGCCGAACATTCGGATCTGATGCTGCTCCTCGCGCGAACGACGCCGCGCGAAGAGGCTAGGAAAAGGACCGACGGCCTGTCGACCTTCATCGTCGACATGCGCGACGTCGTCGGCGAGTCGCTCACCATTCGGCCGATCCGCACGATGATGAATCACGGGACTTGCGAGGTCTTTTTCGACGACATGCGCGTGCCGGCCGAGAACCTCATAGGCGAGGAGGGCCAGGGTTTCCGCTACATTCTTTCCGGCATGAACGCCGAGCGGGTGCTGATCGCGGCCGAATGCGTCGGCGACGCCAAGTGGTTCACGGCCAAGTCGGTCGAGTACGCCAAAGCGCGGCGGGTGTTCGATCGCGCCATCGGCGCCAACCAGGGAGTGCAATTCCCGATCGCGCGCGCCTACGCGAACATGCGCGCGGCCGAGCTGATGGTGAGCGAGGCCGCGCGCCTCTATGAGCAGGGCAAGCCGATGGCCGCCGAAGCCAACATGGCGAAGATGCTGGCGGCGGACGCCTCATTCGAAGCGGCCAATGCCTGCATCCAAACCCACGGCGGCTTCGGCTTCGCCGAGGAATACGACATCGAGCGAAAATTCCGGGAAACGCGGCTCTATCAGGTCGCGCCAATCTCCACCAACCTCATCCTCGCCTACCTCGCCGAGCATGTGCTCGGCCTGCCGCGCGGCTATTGAGCCGTTTCGTCGCTTTGGGCGACGATAAGCCGCTCGCCCAGCAGCGCGGCCTCTGGCCCGTCCGGCGCGGCGGGCGCGACGATGACCTGATCGAAGGCGCCGAGTTCGGCGAACGAAGCGCGCTTGACGAGGCCGAACTTGCTCGCGTCGACGAGCAAAAATCTTTTGACCGCGACCTCCATCGCCGCGCGCTTGGCCGCGACCTCGTGGAAATTCGAGCAGGTCGCGCCGCGCCCCGCGTGAACGCCGCCCGCCGACATGAAGGCGTGGGCGAGGCCGAGATGGGCAAGCGAGCGGCGCGGTTCGTCGATCTCGAACGAAGCCGAAGAGGCGCGGTAGCGCCCGCCCATCAGGATCAATTCGATCTTGGGATTGTCGGCAAGGATGTTGGCGATGTTCAATCCGAAAGTGACGACCGTGAGATTCAGTTTCGCGGGCAGATTGCGCGCCAGATGCGGCGTCGTCGCGCCGCAATCGATGAAGATCGCGTCGCCGTCGCGAAGCAGCTCCGCCGCGCGGCGCCCGATCGCTTCCTTGGCGGCGACATGCGCGTCGCGCTCGCGCTCGATGCGATAGGCGCCCGGCGCGGCGGCGACAATGAAACCGCCGAGCGTCGTGAGGCGGCCCTGGGCTTCCGCGACGTCGCGACGCACGGTCATCGACGAGCAGCCGAGCATTTGCGCCGCATCGGTGAGGCGGCACGGGCCGCCGGCGGCGACGATCTCGGCCAGCCGATCGAGCCGCCTTTCGCGCGTCGTGACCCCTGCGGTTTCCGTCATGAAGGTTCCCGATTCGACGTCGGATATTGACATCGCCGCGGTCGAATGTCAAACTTGCAACATAGATTGTTAATTTTATAACATTCTCGCCCTGGGGCGGGTCGTGAGGCCAAGGTGAAAGCAGCGACGCAAGCGCCCATCGCGAACGGCCATAACCGACCGCGCAATCCGGGAACGCCGCTCAATCCCGACTGGTTCGAGAGCGTCGGCGTTAACGCCTCGGCGGTCGAGCGCCGCGCGGCGACGCTGACGACGCGCCGCTCGGTCAAGAAGGAATACCAGGCCGCTTGGCTGGTGCGGGCCCTCACCTGCATCGATCTGACGTCGCTCGCCGGCGACGACACGCCCGAGCGCGTGCGCCGGCTCTGCGCCAAGGCGCGCCGACCCCTCAGCGACGATCTCCTCGCCGCGCTCGGCCTCGCGGACGCGCCCCCGACCGTCGGCGCGGTCTGCGTCTACCCGACCATGGTCGGCCCCGCGGTCAAGGCTCTGACAGGTTCTGGCATTCCTGTCGCCTCGGTCGCGACCGGCTTTCCCGCCGGGCTGACGCCGTTGCCGTTGCGGCTGGAGGAA
Source organism: Beijerinckiaceae bacterium (assembly GCA_037446355.1). GTDB lineage: Bacteria > Pseudomonadota > Alphaproteobacteria > Rhizobiales > Beijerinckiaceae > Roseiarcus. The sequence goes on from JBBIIT010000004.1 coordinate 37,335, forward strand.
ATCCGTTACGCGGTTGGCGAGGGCGCCGGCGAAATCGACATCGTCATCACCCGGGCGCATGTCCTGGCGCGCGACTGGCGCGACCTCTATGACGAGATCGCGGCGATGCGCGAAGCCTGCGGCGATGCGCATCTCAAGGCGATTCTCGCCACTGGCGATCTCAAGACGCTGCGTAACGTGTATGCCGCGAGCATGGTGGCGATGCAGGCGGGCGCGGATTTCATCAAGACCTCCACCGGCAAGGAAGACGTCAACGCCACGCTGCCCGTCAGCCTCGTCATGCTGCGCGCGCTGCGCGACTACGGCGCGCGCGTCGGCGTCGACATCGGTTTCAAGCCCGCGGGGGGCCTGCGCGCCGCCAAGGAAGCGCTCGCGTGGTTGATCCTGATGAACGAGGAACTCGGCCTGCGCTGGACGCGGCCCGATCTTTTCCGCATCGGCGCCAGCGGGTTGCTGACGGACATCGAGCGACAGCTCGAACACTTCGCGACGGGCCGCTATTCGGCGGCGCATCGCCACGCGATGGCGTGAGGAAATCCCATGGTCTCGATAAAGGACGTTCTCAACACGATGGACTACGGCCCTTCGCCCGAAAGCGCGGAACATGTTCTTGCCTGGCTCGATACTCATAGGGCGGGATTTGGCCACTTCATCGACGGCGCCTTCCGCAAGCCGCATTCGCTTTTCGACGTCTTCAACCCGGCGACGGGCGAGACGATCGCGCGCGTCACGCAAGGGAGCGCGGCCGACGTTGACGCCGCCGTCAAGGCCGCGCGCAAGGCGCAGCCGAAATGGGCCGCGCTTTCGGGCGATCAGCGCGCGCGCCACCTCTACGCCCTCGCCCGCCATGTTCAGAAGCGCGAGCGATTTCTCTCGGTGCTGGAAACGATCGATAACGGCAAGCCGATCCGCGAATCCCGCGACATCGATATTCCGTTGGTCGCGCGCCACTTCTACCATCACGCCGGCTGGGCTTCGCTGATCGACAGCGAAATGCCGGATACGCGGCCGGTCGGCGTCTGTGGTCAAATCATACCCTGGAACTTCCCGCTGTTGATGCTGGCCTGGAAGATCGCGCCTGCACTCGCGGCGGGCAATGCGGTGGTGCTGAAACCCGCCGAATACACGCCGCTGACCGCGCTCGCCTTCGCGGAGATTTGCGTCGAGGCGGGCCTCCCGCCAGGCGTCGTCAACTTCCTCACCGGAGACGGGGCGACGGGGGCGGCGCTGGTCGCGCACGAGGGCGTTGACAAGATCGCTTTCACCGGCTCGACCGAAGTCGGCCGCGCGATCCGCAAGACAACAGCGGGGACGGGCAAGAAGCTCTCGCTCGAACTCGGCGGCAAATCGCCGTTCATCGTGTTCGACGACGCCGATCTCGACAGCGCCGTCGAGGGCGTCGTCGACGCGATCTGGTTCAACCAGGGCCAAGTCTGCTGCGCCGGCTCGCGCCTGCTCGCCTCCGAATCCATCGCCGAGACGTTTTACGCCAAGCTGAAGGCGCGCATGGCCAAGCTGCGCGTCGGCGATCCGCTGGATAAATCCATCGACGTCGGCGCCATCGTCGCGCCCGCCCAATTGGAGCGCATCCAGAAGTTGATGAGCGAGGGCGCGCGCGAGGGCTTGCAGGCGTTTCAGGCCAACGCTCCCTTGCCCAATCACGGCTGCTTCTATCCGCCGACACTCGTCATCGGAGTCGAACCCGCCTCTATCCTGGCGCGCGAGGAAATTTTTGGACCGGTGCTGGTCGCGACAACCTTCCGGACGCCCGACGAGGCGGTCGCGCTCGCCAACAATACACGCTACGGCCTCGCGGCCTCGGTCTGGACCGAGAATGTCAATCGCGCGCTCGAAGTCGCCGCGCGTATCAAAGCGGGCGTCGTCTGGATCAATTCGACCAATCTTTTCGACGCCGCTTCGGGCTTCGGCGGCTATCGCGAAAGCGGTTTCGGCCGCGAGGGCGGGCGCGAGGGGCTCGCCGAATATCGCGTCGCCGATCTACCCAAGGCGAAAGCCGTATCCGGCAAACCGGCCGCGCTACGCGCGGCGCCGGGCCTGAAGCCGAGCGCCGCCGCCGCGGGTCTCGACCGCACCGCCAAACTCTATATTGGCGGCAAGCAGGCTCGCCCGGACTCCGGCTACAGTTACGCAGTCCTTGATCCCATAGGCGACGAGATCGCCCTCGCCGGACTCGGCAACCGCAAGGACATTCGCAACGCGGTTGAAGCGGCGGCCAAGGCGACCGCCTGGGGCGCGGCGACCGCGCACAATCGCGCCCAGGTGCTCTATTACGTCGCTGAGAACCTCAACGCGCGCGCCGAGGAATTCGCCCGGCGGCTGGTCGCGATGACCGGCGTCTCCGCCCGCGCCGCCAAGGCGGAAGTCGAGGCCGCGACCGAGCGCACGTTCTTCTACGCGGGCTTCGCCGACAAGTTCGACGGCGCCGTCCACGCGACGCGCACGCGCTTCGTCACGCTGGCGATGAACGAACCATGGGGAGTGATGGGGATCGTGTGCCCCGACGAGGCGCCGCTGCTCGCTTTCATCTCCCTGGTCATGCCGGCGATAGCCATGGGTAATCGCGTGATCGCGGTTCCCTCGGCGTCGCATCCTTTGAGCGCGACCGATCTCTATTCGGTGTTCGACACCTCCGATCTTCCCGGCGGCGTCGTCAATATCGTGACCGGCGAGGCCGCTCCGCTCGGCAAAACGCTCGCCGAGCATGACGAAGTGGACGCGCTGTGGTGGGCGGGCGAGACCGGCGGCGCGGCCGCGATCGAAGCGCTGTCAGCGGGCAATCTCAAGGCGACCTGGGACGCCTCCCGTCTCGACTGGCCGCGCGCTCAAGGGCGCGAATTCCTCGCCCGAGCCGTGCAGGTCAAGAATATCTGGACGCCCTACGGCGAATGAGGACGCGTGCGCCGATTTGACGCGGATCAAGCCGCCGAATTTGCGTCTGTGAAAAATTGCGCTTTGGAATTCCTTAGGAGGATGGTTCCATGAGCGGTGGTGTTTCGTCGGATGCGGGACATCGGTTGGGTCGTCATCTTTCGGATTTCGTCGGCGGCATCAGGCAATGGGCCGCGGCGGAGTTTGCGCGGCGCGAGTCCCGCGCCGAGATCGAATCCCTCGAGCGTAACGGCGTTCTCGACGAAGTGCTGCGCGAAATGGGCATGAGCCGCGACGATCTCGACGCGATCGTCAACGCCGGCGACCGTGTCCCGCATCGCATGGAAGCGATGCTCGCCCATCTCGGTTTAACGAAGCAATACAAGGAAGGCGTGCCACGTTGGGCGATGGAAGCGCCGATGCTTTGCCGGCAGTGCGCCGACACCGAGAAATGCGATCACTGGTTCAAGGGCGATCGCAAGGGGCCGACCGACGAATTTTGCCCCAACACCGCGACGTTCAAATCGTTGCTGGCGCTCAAGTAGGCGCGGCGAGCAGCATTTCGACCAAGGTGTGCAACGCGCGCCGTTCGTCAGGCGAAAGTCCAGACAGCGCCTGCTTCTCATAAGCTAAGGCGAGCGGCGCGATCTCATCGAACAGCGCCCGCCCTTCGGTGGAAAGCTGCAATTCGACCAGCCGATGGTCCGTCGGATGGGTCGCCTTGCGCACGAAGCCGCAAGCCTCGAGCCGCGCGGCCGCGCGCGAAACCTTCACCTTGTCCATGGCGACGCGCGCATGAATCTCGCGCACGGAAACCTTGGCGTTGCCGGACAGATGCGCGAGCACACGCCACTCCGGATTGCTGATCCCGAACCGATCCTGATAGACTTTCGCCAGACCCTGACTGAGGCGACTGGCGAGCACGCTAACCCGGTAGGGCAGGAAGGCGTCGAGATCGAACGGTTTCGACGGTTTCTGCGGCGGTTTGGCGGACAAGGCTTGACTTTCGTTTCAAATGAAATGACAACGCGTCGAAATGACGCAGTCGCGGCCCATGAGGTCGCCCGGGAGTGGAACGGTGACGATCCATCGCAAGCCCGACGCCGCGCCGCGGACGGCGCGCCGTCACATCGGCGCACCCTCAGATTTCCAATATATGCCGGGATTTGGCAACGACTTCGAGACCGAAGCCCTGCCTGGCGCCCTGCCTCAGGGCCAGAATTCGCCGCAGCGGTGCGCCTATGGTCTCTATGCCGAACAATTGTCCGGCTCGCCGTTCACCGCGCCGCGCGGCGCCAACGAGCGCTCCTGGCTCTATCGGATGCGCCCCTCGGTGCGTCATGTCGGGCGCTTCAAGGCCTATGACCTCCCACTTTGGAAGACCGCGCCGCACGTCGTCGCGCATGGACTTGCGTTAGGGCCGCTGCGCTGGGATCCGGTCTCGATGCCGAGCGAGGCGGTCACGTTCCTGACGGGGCTGCGCACCGTCACGACCGCTGGCGACGTGTTCACCCAGGTCGGCATGGCGACCCACCTCTATTTTGTCAGCGCGCCGATGATCGACGATTATTTCTACAATGCGGACGGCGAACTGATGATCGTGCCGGTGATGGGGGCTCTGTCGATCTTCACTGAACTTGGCCGAATCCTTGTCGGCGCCGGCGAGATCGCCGTCATCCCGCGCGGCATGAAGTTCAAGGTCGAGCCGTCGGGCGGCCCCTCGCGCGGTTATGTCTGCGAGAATTACGGCGCCAAGTTCACCCTGCCCGAGCGCGGCCCGATCGGCGCCAATTGCCTCGCCAATTCGCGTGACTTCAAGACCCCTATCGCCGCCTTCGAGGAGAAGGAGACGCTCTGCCGTCTGCACGTCAAGTGGAGCGGCCAGCTTCATGTCGCCGACATCGGCCATTCGCCGCTCGACGTCGTCGCCTGGCACGGCAATTATGCGCCGTACAAATACGATCTCAGAACATTCTCGCCGGTCGGGGCGATACTGTTCGATCACCCCGATCCGTCGATATTCACTGTGCTCACGGCGCCCTCGGGCGAAACGGGCACCGCGAACATCGATTTCGTGATCTTCCCCGAACGCTGGTTGGTTGCCGAACATTCGTTCCGTCCGCCCTGGTATCACATGAACATCATGAGCGAGTTCATGGGCCTCATCTACGGCCAGTACGACGCCAAGGAACGCGGCTTTTCGCCCGGCGGTTTCTCGCTGCACAATATGATGCTGCCGCATGGGCCGGACAAGATCGCGTTCGAGAAGGCGAGTTCGAGCGAACTGAAACCGGTGAAGCTGACCAACACGATGGCCTTCATGTTCGAGACGCGTTTTCCGCAGCAACTGACGCAATACGCGGCCACGCTGCCGGGGTTGCAGGATGACTATCCAGATTGCTGGCTTGGCCTCGACAAGAAATTCGACGGGACGCGTGAACCCAAATGAGCGAAGCCAAGATGAGTGCGGAAAGCGCGACGAGCTGGGTTGAAAGCGCGAACGCGCCGGCCTGCCCATTCCCCCTCCAGAACCTGCCTTACGGCGTTTTCAGCCGTCCCGGCGAGGCCGCGCGCTGCGGCGTCGCGCTCGGCGATTTCATCGTCGATCTCGCGACGCTAGAGGCGACGGGCCTCGTCTCCGCGGGCGGCGTGGGGCCGGTGTTCGCCGCGCCCGCGATCAACGATTTCATGGCGCGTGGCGAGACGGCGTGGCATGCAGTGCGCGCACGCCTGACCGATCTCTTTCGCGAGGGCGGAAACGCCAAGCTGCATGACGACGCGGCGCTGCGGGCGCGCGCGCTGGTCCCGTCAACCGACGTGACGATGCATATGCCGTTCAAGGTCGCCGGCTACACGGATTTTTACGCCGGGCGCCATCATGCGACCAACGTAGGTACGATGTTTCGCGGCGCGGAAACGGCGCTGCCTCCTAACTGGCTTTCCATTCCGATCGGCTACAACGGCCGCGCCTCCACGGTCGTCGTCTCGGGAACGCCGGTGCGCCGTCCGCTCGGGCAGATCAAGCCCAAAGGCGAGGAACTGCCTGTCTTCAGCCCATGCCGAAGGCTCGACTTCGAGCTGGAGCTCGGCGCCGTCGTCGGCGTTCCCTCGCGCATGGGCGAGCCGATCACCGTCGCCGAGGCCGACGAAATGATCTTCGGCTTCGTGCTGCTCAACGATTGGTCGGCGCGCGACATCCAGGCCTGGGAATATCAACCACTCGGCCCATTTCAGGCCAAGGCCTTCGCGACTTCGATCAGCCCGTGGGTGGTGACGAAGGCGGCGCTGGCGCCCTTCCGCGTTTCGACGCCCGCGCGCGAGCGCCCGCTGTTGTCCTATCTCGCCGAGCCCGGCCCGATGCTCTACGACATAAAGCTCGAAGCGCGGCTGCGCCCCCGCGGCGCCGGCAGGGCGACGACGATCGCGCGCACCAACTACCGCGAGATGTATTACTCGGCCGCGCAGCAGCTCGCCCATCACGCAATCGGCGGCTGCAAGATGGAAACCGGCGATCTCCTGGGATCGGGCACGATTTCCGGCCCAACCAGGGACAGTCGCGGTTCGCTGCTCGAACTCTCGTGGGGCGGCGTCGAGCCGCTGACGCTGCCGAACGGCGAGACACGAACCTTTCTCGAAGACGGCGACGAAGTCGTCCTGAGCGGATTCGCGGAAGGGACGAGCTATCGCGTCGGCTTTGGCGAATGCGCGGGGCGCATAGAACCCGCGCCGGTCGAATTCGCGAAGCGGCTTTCGCAATCGAATTAGCGAGCAAAAAGATCCCGAGATGACCGACGCCAACACAGGCAAAGCGTTCGCCTCGCAAGGCGACATGACGCAAAAGAAGATCTCCTTCACCGAGGTCGGCGAGGATTTGTGGGCTTTCACCGCTGAGGGCGACCCCAATACCGGCGTCATCATCGGCGACGACAGCGTGATGATCGTAGATGCACAGGCGACGCCGCGTCTCGCCGCGAAGGTGATCGAGAAAATTCGCGGCGTCACGGACAAACCGATCAAACATGTCGTGCTAACGCACTATCACGCAGTCCGCGTGCTCGGCGCCTCGGCCTATCGCGCCTCCGAAATCATCATGTCGGAGAAGGCGCGCGCGATGGTGGTCGAACGCGGCCAGGAGGACTGGGATTCCGAATTCCAGCGCTTTCCCCGTCTGTTTCAGGGCCACGAAAGCATTCCCGGCCTCACTTGGCCGACGCTGACCTTCAACCGGCGCGCGACCTTCCACCTCGGTAAGCGCCGCGTCGATCTCAAGTTTCTCGGGCGCGCGCATACTGCGGGCGACATCGTCGCTTTCGTGCCAGACGCCAACGTGATGTTCACCGGCGACATCGTCGAATATCATTCGGCCTGCTACTGCGGCGATGGACACTTCGAGGAGTGGCCCAAAACGATCGAGGCGATCCGCGCTCATCATGTCGACGCGATCGCGCCCGGGCGCGGCGACGCCCTCGTCGGCGCCGCCGAGGTCAATGAGGCGCTCGACAACACGATCGATTTCGTCAGCTCGACGTTTCGCCCGATCGCGCGCATTGCGCGCGGCGGCGGCACGCTCAACGAGGCTTGGCGCGCCTGCCGTGCGGCCTGCGATCCGAAGTTCAAATCCTATGCGATTTACGAGCATTGCCTGCCCTTCAATGTCGCGCGGGCCTACGACGAGGCGCTCGGCCTCGACACGCCGCGCATCTGGACCGCGGAACGCGACCTGAAAATGTGGGCCGCGCTGCAGGGTTGACGGGATCGCCGATGCGCAAGATTTTCGAGACGCCGCTCTACCCCTATCGCCGCAACCGCGATCAGGACGCCGCGAAGCGCGCGCGTTGGCCGGTAGTCGTTGTCGGCGCGGGACCGGTTGGCCTGGCCACCGCGATCGATCTCGCGCAACACGAAGTTCCCGTCGTCGTCCTCGATGAGAACGACAAGGTCAGCTGGGGCTCGCGCGCGATCTGCTTCGCCAAACGGCCGCTGGAAATCCTCGACCGCCTCGGCTGCGGCGACCCGATGGTCGACAAGGGCGTCGTCTGGAACCGCGGCAAAGTCTATTTCCACGAGCGCCAGGTGTTCGAGTTCGACCTGCTGCCGGAGGCTGGCCACAAACGCCCAGCTTTCATCAATTTGCAGCAATATCACTTCGAGGAGTATTTGGTCGACCGCGTTTTTGCCCTTGCCGCCGAGGGCGCGCCGATTGAACTGCGCGGCGGCAATAAAGTCGTGGGCGTGACCGCGCGGGGCGAGGGCGTCGCGCTGGAAATCGAAACGCCGGAAGGACGTTACGGCCTGGAAGCCGATTGGTTGATCGCTTGCGACGGCGCTGGCTCGCCGGTGCGTAACATGATGGGGCTCGATTTCGTCGGCCGCGTGTTCGAGGACAATTTCCTCATCGCAGACGTCGTGATGGAGGACAGCCCTGCGTTCCCCGTCGAGCGGCGATTCTGGTTCGATCCGCCGTTCAATCGCGGTCAGTCGGCGCTGTTGCACAAGCAGCCCGACAACGTCTGGCGCATCGACCTGCAACTCGGATGGAACATCGACAAAACAAGAGAGGCGAAGCCGGAGAATGTGATTCCGCGCCTGAAGGCGTTCCTCGGCGAGGACGCGAAGTTCGAACTGGAGTGGGTCTCCATCTACACATTTCAATGCCGGCGCATGGAGAAGTTCCGTCACGGGCGCGTCGTCTTCGCGGGCGACAGCGCGCATCAGGTCTCCCCTTTTGGCGCGCGCGGCGCCAATTCCGGTTTGCAAGATACCGACAATCTCGCCTGGAAACTCAAACTCGTGATCGCCGGCGTCGCGCCCGAGAGCCTGATCGACAGCTACGATCTTGAGCGCGTCCACGGCGCCGACGAGAACATTCTCAACTCGACGCGCGCGACCGATTTCATCACGCCGAAGTCCGAGATTTCGCGCCTCTTCCGCGACGCGGTGCTCGATCTTTCCGAGCGCTTCGCGGCGACGCGGCCGATGGTCAATTCGGGGCGACTCTCCGTGCCTTGCACCTATGACGGCTCGCCGCTCAACGGTCCCGATTGCGTGGGGATGCCCAGAGGCGCCCGCCCCGGTTCGCCCGCGGTCGACGCGCCGACCGAATCCGGCTGGCTCCTCGACCGGCTCGACGGGCGTTTTCATCTCATCACGATAGACGCCGACGCGCCGCAGCACCAAATCGTTGATGGCGTCGAGATCGCGCGGCTCGCGCTATCTGTGAAGGCAAGTCCCGACGATTTCCTGCGCCAACGCTATCTCGGCGAGGCGCCAAGCGCGGTCTATCTGATTCGCCCGGATCAACATGTCGCGGCGCGCTGGGAGCGATACGACGAAGCGGCGGTCGCGGCGGCGCTCAGGAAAGCGATCGGGAGGGCATGATGGCGCAATTGCGGACGGAGCCTAACATCAAAGACCCCGACGAGTTTTACGCCGAGTTGATCGGCGCCCACGAGCATCTCGCCAAGTCCGAGAGCGACGCCTTCAATGCGCGGCTCGTATTGTTGCTCGCTAATCATATCGGCGATCGGGAAACGCTTTCGCAGGCGCTCAAGGCCGCCGGCCTCGAAGGAGGGAACGTCCCATGAAAATCGAAAAAATCCATCACGTGGCCTACCGCTGCAAGGACGCGAAGGAGACGGTCGATTGGTACGTGAAGAACCTCAAAATGCCGTTCGTGCTGGCGATCGCCGAGGATTTCGTGCCCTCGACGCACGAGCCCGACCCTTACATGCACGTCTTCCTCGACGCTGGCGACGGCAACGTGCTCGCCTTCTTCGAACTGCCGACCAAGCCGGAAATGGGGCGCGACCCTAACACGCCGCCGTGGGTGCAGCACATCGCTTTCAAGGTGAAGGATCGCGCGACGCTGCTCGAATACAAGGCGCATCTGGAAGCGGGCGGCGTCAGAGTGCTCGGCGTCACCGATCATTCCATCTTCCATTCGATTTATTTCTTCGACCCGAACGGACACCGGATCGAACTCGCCTGCCCCGATCCGAACGAGGAAGCGATGCTGAAGCGCCTCGACACGGTCAAATGGGACATGCTGGAGGAATGGTCGCGCACCAAGCGCGCGCCGCGCCACGCAGATTGGCTGCACGCTAGGGAATTCGGCAAGAGCGTCGCCCCGAGCTGATTGGACCGGCGACGCTCCAGCCTCGCGTCAGCTTGCCCTCTTACTCTGGGGTCTCGGCGTCAGGCGAGCGCCCGAGGACGGAGCATTGAACACTCTCGCGCTACGGCCGAGCCTTCTTCATCCCGCCGATCTTTCGGATGGGGGAGAACAATCTTTCGTTCACGCGCTCGCGCTGGCGTTGCGAAGCGGGTACGGGCTCACACTGCTGCACGTTCAGACGCCTGAGGAGACCGTCATCAAGATGTCGGGCTTCCAACACGCGGTCGACAAGCTCGTCGCTTGGCGCAAGCTGCAAGTTCAGCCGGATGCAGCCTTGCTCGAGAGCCAACTCGGCTTAAGAATTTCCAGCGTCAGTCTGCCCGGGCGTAACGTGCGGGACCGAGTCTTGGATTATCTGAACGATCACCCCTGCGAACTCGCGGTCATCCGTTCGCCCGAGCATCGCGGCATGTCGCGCTGGCTCGACGTTTCGCTTGGCAAACGCGCGCTTCGCAAGGCGAGCAATATGATCGTGTTCCTGCGCGACGGCGCGAGAGGCTTCGTCGACGGCGCCCAAGGCGAAATTCGGCTTCGTCGCGTGCTCGCACCGATCGACGACAAGCTCGACGCGACGCAGGCGTTGGCGCGCGTCAGCGCGTGGCTCGCCCGCGTCAGTCCGAAGGCCGAAATTCATCTGCTGCATGTCGGCGAACGCCCACCGCCCGCGCCAAGGGACGCCGACGGCGCGCCGTTCGGGCCGATGATCCTGCGCCAGGGCCCGGTCGCCGAGTCGATCTTCGAGATCTGCCGACGCGCCTCGATCGATCTCGTCGTCATGCCGACCGCCGGACACACTGGCTTTCTGGGCGCCTTACGCGGCAGCGTCACCAGCCGCGTGCTCGAAGATGGGCGCTGGCCGGTGTTGAGCGTGCCCGTCAACTAGACCCACTCGCCCCATCGTCGCGTCGCCTTCAGGCCGCCGCCGGTGAGCACGACGACCGTTGACTCGCCCGGCCCGATGGCCCCGCTCGCGAGCAGCCGCGAGAGTCCGGCGGCGGCGACCGCACTGGTCGGCTCGGCGTAGAGGCCGCCAAGCGCGAGGCGACGCGCGGCGGTTTCGATCTCATCCTCGCCGACCGCGACCGCGGCGCCGCCCGATGCGCGCAACGCGGCCAGAACCTCGCGCCCGCGCACGGGCCTGGCGATCGCCGTTCCCTCGGCGATCGTCGGCCTCGGCTCGATCTCGGTGCAGACTTTCGCGCCCGCCTCGAAAGCGGCGACCAGCGGCGCGCAATTGGCCGGCTGCGCCGCGAACAAGCGTGGCATTCGTGAAATCTCGCCGCGCCGCAGGAGTTCGTCGAAGCCGATTTCGCATCCCAGCACATTGCTGCCGGCGCCGCAGGGAATGACAACATTGTCGGGCGCACGAAAGCCGAGATCCTCCCAGAGTTCATAAGCCAGCGTCTTTGTCCCCTGGAGGAAGAAGGGTTGCCAGTTGTGGCTCGCGTAGAAGATCGACGCCGACTGCCGGATCGCTTCCTCGGAGGTCGCCTGGCGCGCCCCCGGCACGAGTTCCACCTCGGCGCCATAGGCGCGCATCTGCGTGGTCTTGCCTGGCGGCGTCGAGGCGGGCGCGAGAATTTTCGCTGGCAGTCCCGCTGTTGCGGCATAGGCGGCGATCGCGGCGCCGCCATTGCCCGAACTGTCCTCGAGCACGCGCTTCACGCCCTGCTGTCGCAAGACCGATATCATCACCGAGGCGCCGCGATCCTTGAAGCTGCCGGTCGGCGAGAACCATTCGAGCTTGAACCAAGCGCGCGCGCCCGCCCAGTCGCGCGCGACGAGCGGCGTGCAGCCCTCGCCCATTGTCACGGGATCGCGGATCGGAAACGGCAACGCGGCGGCGTAGCGCCAAAGCGAACGGCGTTCGCGCGCGATTTCGTCGCGCCCGATGCCCGGCAACGGCGTTATCGCGAGCGGTCGTCGATCGTCGGAGGCCCAGCGCGGCGGATCGAGCGGATAGCGCCGCCCGCTCAGGTTTTCGATATAATGAGCAAACACATCGGGCCTCGGCGTCGCGATCTTATCCGAGCTTGGACCCGTTCACGGTAACATACACCGAATAGAGCGAAGTCGTGCCGCAGATGAACAGCCGGTTGAGCTTCGTTCCGCCGAAAGTGACGTTGGCGACGAGTTCGGGGATCAGGATCTTGCCGATCAAGGTTCCGTCGGGATCGTAGACATGGACGCCCTCGGCGGTGCTTGTCCAGACCCGACCTTCGGTGTCGAGACGGAAGCCGTCAAACAATCCGGCTGTCGATTCCGCGAACACTTCGCCGCCTGACAATTTCGAACCGTTCACGGCAAAGCGCCGGATGTGGCGCGGGCCTTTGTGCTTATGGGAAGCGCCGGTGTCGGCGATATAGAGAAATTTCTCGTCGGGCGAGAAGGCAATGCCGTTCGGGCGCGTCATGTCAGTGACGACGGCGGCGATTTCGCCGGACTTGGCGTCGACGCGATAGACGTGGCAGCCGCCTATCTCCTCGGCCTGCCGATCACCCTCGTAATCCGTGTCGATGCCATAAGCCGGATCGGTGAACCAGATCGAATCGTCGGATTTGACGACGAGATCGTTAGGCGAGTTGAGGCGTTTGCCTTTCCATTTGTCGGCGACGACGGTGATCGAGCCGTCGAATTCGGTGCGCGTCACGCGACGCGTGAGATGCTCGCACGTGACAAGCCGGCCTTGATTGTCGACGCTATTGCCATTGGAATTGTTGGAGCGCTCTCGGAAAACCGAGACTTCCCCCGACGGCTCGACGTAGCGCATCATACGGTTATTGGGAATGTCGGACCATACGAGATAGCGCCCTGCGGCGAACCAGGCCGGCCCCTCCGCCCAGCGGGCGCCGGTCCAAAGGCGCTCGACGCGCACGTGGCCGGCAAAGCACGCGCGAAAGCGCCGGTCGACGACGATGATGTCGGTTCCCTCGATCTGCCCATAAAACATCGAACATTCCCCCCTTCGCTGCGTCGCGGCGCAGGCACGTTAGAACCAGCGCCCTATGCCGACAAGGCGCTCACGGCTTTGATTTCGTCGCCTCGTAACGGGCGCGCGTCACAGCGTCCGGCGGATAGAGGCCAGGCAACGCCACGCCGCTTTCGACCTCGCGCATGATCCAGGCTTCGAGACGCTCCTGCTCGGCGCCTGCGCTCGCTACCTCCGCCGCGAGCGCGGCGGGCACGACGACCGCGCCGTCTTCGTCGGCGACGATGAGATCGTCGGGATAGACCGCCACGCCGCCGCAACCGATCGGTTCCTGCCAGCCGACAAAAATCAGGCCGGCGACCGAGGAAGGCGCGGCCGTTCCCCGGCTCCAGATCGGCAGGCCTGTGGCGCGTACGCCGGCGATGTCGCGCACGACGCCGTCGGTGACGAGCGCCACGGCGTCGCGCTTGACCATGCGCGCGCAGAGGATGTCGCCGAAAATTCCGGCGTCCGCAACGCCCATCGCGCCGGCGACGACCACCGCGCCCGAGGGCATCGCTTCGATGGCCGCGCGCGTCGAGCGCGGCGAGGCCCAGGCCTCCGGCGTCGCCAAGTCCTCCCGCGCCGGGATGAAGCGCAATGTAAACGCAGGACCGACGATGCGCGATTGGCCCGCGCGCAACGGGGCCGGGCCGCGCATCCAGACATTGCGCAATCCCTTCTTCAAGAGCGCCGTCGTGATCGTCGCGGTGGAGACGTTGCGCAGCGCCTCGATGATCTCGCGCTTGTCCATCGCCTCGCCCCTGTTTGTCGAAAATCGCGTCGCGCGGCGGCGATCTGCGCATGGTCCGAAGTAGTCGTCAACGGCCTGCCGGACGCGAAGGGCGGCGGAAGCCGACGAATTGACAGTTGCCGCCCAAGTCTGGAAAACCAACGCCCTCGGCAAGCCCCATTCGCGAGCCTACATGGAGACGCCCGCATGAACGGTTCCAACGCCGCCCGCGAAACCGTAGGCTTCATCGGCTTGGGCTATATGGGCCACGGCATGGCCAAGAATATCGTCGAAAAGGGCTACGCGCTGACGGTGCTCGGCCACCGCAACCGCAAGCCGGTCGAAGATCTCATCAAGCGCGGCGCGGTCGAAGCGAAGAGCGCGGCGGAACTCGCCGAACGATCGAGCGTCGTGTTTCTTTGCGTCACCGGCTCGCGCGAGGTCGAGGCGATCGCGCGCAACTCCGGCGGCTTGAAACAAGGGCTGAAGAAAGGCGCCGTCGTCGTCGATTGCTCGACATCCGATCCCAACTCGACGCTCGCGCTCGCCGCCGAATTCTCCGCTCTCGGCGTCGATTACGCAGATGCGCCGCTCAGCCGCACGCCCAAAGAAGCCTGGGAAGGCAAGCTCGACACCATGGTCGGCGCGAGCGGCCCGACGTTCGCGCGGCTGAAGCCGATCCTGGAGACCTGGGCCGGCAAGATCGTGCATATCGGCGCAGTCGGCGACGGCCACAAAATGAAACTCATCAACAATTTCGTTTCGCTCGGCTACGCCGCGCTCTACGCCGAGGCGCTGACGCTCTCGCAGAAGGTCGGCATCTCGCCCGAGCGTTTCGACAGCGTTATTCGCGGCGGGCGCATGGATTGCGGCTTCTACCAGACCTTCATGGGCTGGACGCTCGACGGCAATCGCGAAGCGCACAAGTTCACCATCGCCAACGCGCACAAGGATCTTCGCTATCTCGAGGCGATGGCTGACGCGGCGGGAATCGTCAACCCCATGGGCAATGCGGTCAAGAACGCCTTCGCGCTCGCGAGCGCCGCCGGCGGCGCCGAAAATTACGTGCCGATGCTGACCACTTATATTGAGACGGCCAACGGCGTCGAAGGGCCGCGCAAGGCGGCGCTGAACGGATAGAGCCGGGCGCGGCCGCCTCGTCCGGTTCGCTGCGCGTGGATTTGCGCTATGCTGACGCCCGCCAGCGACGACGAGACGGCGGGAGGCAAGTCATGATTATCGTCACCGGCGCGATCCTTGCGCGCCCTGAGACCATCGAGGAGATCGCGCGTCTCAGTTTAGAGCATGTGCGTCGCTCGCGCGCCGAGCCGGGCTGCCTCGAACATGGCGCTCAACTCGACGCCGAAAACCCGCTGCGCGTAACCTTCTTCGAGCGATGGGCCGACGCGGCGGCGCTCAAGACCCATTTCGCCATGCCAGCGTCGCGAGAATTCGCCAAGATGACGGGCCGCCTCGCCGCCTCGCCGCCGTCGATCTCGATCTATTGGGCCGAGGAAACCTCCGCCGCGGCGCTGGCGAATTAGTCGTCCGCGCCGCCACCGTGGCGAACCATGTCGAACCCTTCGTCCTCGCGCGGCGCGACGAAATAGCTTGATATCAAATCGAACTCCGCGTCGCTCGCCGCGAATTCATGCTCGCCGCGTGCGTTGCGCTCGCGAAGCCGTCGGCGGCAAAGCTCCTCCGGCGCATCGAGAAAATGCAGCAAACATCTGGCCCCGGCGTTGACAGCGAGACCGCGCATCCAGGCGCGATAGGCGGGCGTGTTCGCGGGATAGTCCAGCGCGACGGAAACGCCCGCGCGCAGCAGATGCTCGACATGCGGCCCCATCGCCTGAACTAGCTGACGCGAGCGCCTGATATAGTCGTCGAAGTCGCGGATCTCGGGACCGAACAGGCGCGAGAGCCAGAAGTCCTCGCGGATAAGGATTGTCAGCGGCGCTTTCGCCACTTCGTCGGCCAGCGAGGACTTTCCGGCGGCGATTTTGCCGCAAAACAGGTGCAAGGTCGGTTTGGCGTTGATCATGTGACGATCCAAAGGGGCGATAACAGCGCGAATTAAACTTCCCGGCCCGGGCGTCAGGCCGGGCGGCGAATTCGGGCGTTGCGGATCGGATCGGGACGCATCAACATGAATCTTTCTCGCGCCATACTAGACAGCGGCGCCCTATTGGCAATACGAACGCCCTCGACAATTTCCGTTTATATGTGAACAATGTCTTGGGACGATTCAGCGCCCCGAATTCGAGGAGGAGGCCTCATGGCGATCGACCGCGCGGAAATCCGTGCCTGGCTGGAGGCCAATTGCCCGCCCGAAATGCGAACGTCCGGACGCGGCGACGAAGACCTCTGCTGGGGCGGAAGGCGCTGGGTCTTTCAGTCTGAAGCGCAAAGGCTCTGGTTCGAGCGCTGCCTCACGCGCGGTTTCACCGTTCCGACCTGGCCGAAGGAATATGGCGGCGCGGGGCTTTCGCGCGAAGACGCCGCGACGCTCACTGAGGAGATGCGGCGCTTACATGCGCGGCCCCCGCTCGTCAGCTTCGGCATCTCGATGCTCGGCCCGGCGCTGTTGAAATTCGGAACGAGCGAGCAAAAGGCGATGCACCTGCCGCGCATCGCGCGCGGCGAAATCCGCTGGTGTCAGGGCTACTCGGAACCGGGCGCGGGCTCCGATCTGGCTTCGTTGCGCACAAAGGCGGAGGACAAGGGCGATCATTTCCTTGTCAACGGCCAGAAGATCTGGACTTCCTACGCCGACAAGGCCGACTGGATCTTCTGTCTCGTGCGCACCGACCCCGCGGCGATCAAACAGAAGGGCATTTCATTCTTGCTGATCGACATGGCGACGCCGGGCGTTTCCACCAAGCCGATCGTGCTGATCTCGGGCAAATCGCCGTTCTGCGAAACCTTCTTCGATAATGTCGCCGTCCTCAAGGCCAATCTCGTGGGGACGCTCAATCGCGGCTGGGACGTCGCCAAATATCTGCTCACGCACGAGCGCGAGATGATCGCCGGCGGCGGCTCTAATCTTTTCGACATGCACGCGCTCGACAAGGCGGCCCAGCGCGCCGCCGGCGGCGCCAAGCTCAACGATCCGATCCTGCGCGCTGAGATCGCGCGCGCCGCCATCGACACCTACGCCTCGGAGGCGACGCGCTTGCGCTATCTCGCCGAAGTCGCGGGCGGGGGCGAACTCGGCGCCCGTTCGGCGCTGCTCAAATACGACGGCACCGAACTCAACAAGCGGCGGCACGAACTGGCGATGTCGCTCGCCGGCGCCGAGGCGCTTTATTTCGACGGCAACGGCGGCCCCGGCCAGGATGTCGCGCAGGGCTGGCTGCGCTCGAAGGGCAATTCCATCGAGGGCGGCACGTCCGAGATCATGCTCGACATCGTCGCCAAACGCCTGCTCGAACTTCCCTCGGAGTGAGATCGCTGATGCTGGTTCTCAACGAAGATCAAAAGCTGCTGATGGAAAGCGCGCGCGGCGCCGTCGCCGCCAAGGCGTCAGTCGCGGCCTTCAGGAAATTGCGCGCCGACGCCGCAGGCGAAGGCTTTTCGCGCGACTTCTGGCGCGAATGCGCCGAGATGGGTTGGACCGGCGTGCTGATTCCGGAGGCGTTCGGCGGTCTCGACTTCGGCGTTGTCGGCGCTGGGTTGATCGCGCGCGAAATGGCGCGAACGCTGGCGCCCTCGCCGTTCCTCTCGACCGCCGTCCTCGCCGCCAGCGCGTTGACGCGCGGCGGTTCCGCGGCGCAAAAGTCAGAATGGTTGGCGCGCATCGCGCGTGGCGAGGCGATAGTCAGCCTCGCGCCGCCAGAAAGCGCGACGCCCTCCGCAAGGGCCGAGCGCATTGCGTCAGGCTGGCGCCTGGACGGCGCCAGGCATTTCGTCCTCGACGGCCATGTCGCCGATGCGTTCCTCGTGGCCGCGCGCGCGGAGGGTGAGGAAGTTCTATTCCTTGTCGCCGCCGAAGCGCGCGGCTTGAAGCGCGACGCGCGCACGCTCGTCGACAGCCGCCGCGTCGCAAGCCTCACGCTCGCCGGCGTCGAAGTCGGATCGGACGCGAAACTCTCCGGCGGCGCGGCGCTGATCGAGGAAGTCGTCGATATCGGCCGCGCGGTGGTCTCGGCATCGTTGTGCGGCCTCGCCGAGGAAGCGTTCCGGCGCACAGCGTCCTATTTGAAAGAACGCCGCCAGTTCGAGCGCACGATCGGCAGCTTCCAGGCCTTGCAGCACCGCGCGGCGCGAATGCATATCGATATCGAGAACGCTTGGTCGGCGAGCTTGAAGGCGCTGGAAGCGATCGACGCACGCGCCAATTCTAGACCCTTCGACGTCGCCATCGCCAAGTCGAAAGCGAGCGAGACCGCTTGCGCGGCGACCGCCGAATGCCTGCAAATGCACGGCGGCATCGGCATGACCGACGAATTCGACATCGGCCTCTATCTCAAGCGCGCGCGCGTGGAATCGGTCCTGTTCGGCGACGCCGCTTTTCACGCGGACCGTGTGGCGACGATGCTTGGCTATTGAGACCACGAACGAGCGAGCGACATCAATCCTAACAACCTGGATTTTCCATGAGCATCTTCAACCCGTCCCTGCCGCAACTCAGCGTCGCGGAATTGCAGGCCAAGATCGGAACCGAAATCGGCGTCTCGCGCTGGTTCGACATCACTCAGGCGCGCATCGACGCTTTCGCCAAGATCACCGAGGATGAGCAGTTCATTCATGTCGATCCGGAAGCGGCCAAGGCGACGCCTTTCGGCGGAACGATCGCGCATGGGTTCCTGACGCTGTCGATGCTCTCGGCGATCGCCTACGACGGCCTGCCGCGCCTCAAGGGCGTCGCGATGGGCGTCAACTACGGCTTCGACAAAGTGCGATTCATTGCGCCGGTGCGCGCGGGTTCGCGCATTCGGGGGCGTTTCAAACTCGAAGCGGTGACGCAGCGATCCGCGGTCGAATACCAATCTCGCAACACGGTCACGGTCGAAATCGAGGGCCAGACGAAGCCAGCGCTGATCGCGGAGTGGCTGGGCCTGTCCATTCTGGCGCCCGGCGCCTGATCCTGCCAACTAGGAGATTGCCATGCGAGCCCAAGCGGAATTCGATCTCGTCATCTATGGCGCCACCGGCTTCACCGGGCGGCTGGTCGCCGAATATCTCGCGCATCGGCCGGGCGACAAGCCGAAATGGGCGATGGCCGGGCGAAGCCTAGAAAAGCTCGCCGCCGTGCGCGACGAGATCGGCGCGCCGAAATCGACGCCGCTGGTATCAGCCGATTCCGACGACGCCGCCTCGATGATCGCGCTGGCGCGCCGCGCCAAGGTCATCGTCACGACCGTCGGCCCCTATCAGCTCTACGGCGAGAAGCTTGTCGCGGCCTGCGCGGCCGAGGGAACCGATTATCTCGATCTTTGCGGCGAGCCGACCTGGATGCGGCAGATGATCGACAAATACGAGGAGAGCGCGAAGCAGTCGGGAGCGCGCATCGTCTTCTCGTCTGGATTCGATTCGATCCCGTTCGATCTTGGCGTGTTGTTTGTCCAGGAAGGCGCGAAGGCGCGCTTCGGCGCCTGCGTGCCGCGCGTCAAAGGTCGCGTGCGGCGCATGAAGGGCGAGACTTCCGGCGGCACTTTCGCGAGCTTCAAGGCGACGATGGCGGCGGCGGCGCGCGATCCCGCCGTTTTCGCCCTGCTGCGCGATCCGTTCGCGCTGACGCCGGGGTTTCAGGGGCCCAAGCAGCCAAGCGGCGGCAAGCCGGAGATTGACCCCGACCTCGACGCCTGGGTGGCGCCGTTCTTCATGGCGCCCATCAACACCCGCAACGTCCATCGCACCAACCTGTTGCTCGGTCATCCCTACGGGCGCGAATTCCAGTATGACGAAATGATCGTCGCCGGACGCGGCGAGCGCGGCGAGGCGACCGCCCAGGCGATTGCCGCCTCGCAGGCGACGCTTGGCCAGAGCCACGAGCCCAAGCCCGGCGAAGGGCCGAGCAAGGAGCAGCGAGATTCCGGCATGTACGATTTGATGTTCCTTGGCCTTGCCCCGGATGGCCGGCAAATCCGCGCCATCGTCACCGGCGACCGCGATCCCGGCTATGGCTCGACCTCGAAGATGATCTCGGAGGCGGCGCTATGCCTGATAAACGAGGCCAAGGCGACGCCGGGCGGGATATGGACGCCGGGGTCGGCGATGGGCATGGCGCTGGTCGAGCGGCTGAAGGCTCATGCGGGGTTGACGTTCACGCTTGAGGGGTGAGCGCGCTTTTCACGCGGAAATGGCGGATGTTCACGAAATCGTGAACATCGCTTTGAAATTTCATGTTGCACCGCACAATAGTTCATGTAAGAACTAACCACCCGGGCCATAATGGACGGGCTGACCATAGCTCAAATGAGGATGGAGCCTTACATGACCAAGACCGCGAAAACCGCCAAGACCATGGCCGACATTGGTATCGAGCCGATCGTCGAAGCCGCGAACAACACCCAAATTCCCGCCGCCATCGCCGACTACGCGCAGCGTTTCGCCAAGGCCGCCGAAGCGCGCGTCGAGAGCGTCAACGAGAACGTCGGCAAGGCGACCTCGATGTTGGAATCGGCCGTCAGCGGCTCTGCGACCAATCTCGCCGAAGTCAGCCGCAATGTGCAGGGCGCGATTTATGACGACGTCAAGGCGAGCCTCGCCGCCGTCGAGAAGATCGCCGCCGCCGGCACGCTCTCGGAAGCCGCGAAAATTCACGTCGAGTTTCTCAACGAGCGCGGCCAGGTCGGCCTCGCCCGCGTGAAGTCAATTTCGGATTATCTCGCCAAGACGCTCCAGACCGGCGCCAAGCAGGCTCAGGACGCGCTCGCCAAATTTGCCGGGAAGTCCGACCAGGCCGCGTAAGCCGCGCCACGCGTCCAAACGTCATGGCCGGGCCTGTCCCGGCCATCCACGCCAGGGCATAGTTGAGACGTGTAAGACGCGCGGCAATCGCCGCGCTCTTTTAATCGCCCATCGCGCGACGACTAGAACGCCAGGACATGCCCGGCCACGACGACCTGATAGCGGCGTCCCCGATTTCACTGGCTTTTCGCGCGGCGCCGCGCCAACCTGCTCGGCGCCTGAGACAACGGGAATGAGGAAATGACGAGGATGGAGACGCCCCACGCCTTTTCCGGCCCTCGCTTGAGACCGCCTTCAGGGGCGTTGATGCTCGCCGAGGCGCGCGCGATTTTCGAACTCAACGCCAGCGTGATGCTCACGCCGGTCTTGCTGACGGCGCCCCGCGGCGACGGCCATCCGGTCCTTGCGTTGCCCGGCTTCCTCGCCAGCGATCTCTCGACCGCGCTGCTGCGCCGCTATCTCGGCATGTTGGGCTACGAGCCGCACGCCTGGGATCTCGGGCGCAATTTCGGCGGCGTCTATCGGATGCGCCAGCAATTGCGCGACCGCCTCGCGTTCATCCACGAAAAGAGCGGCCGCAAGGTCAGCCTCGTCGGGTGGAGCCTCGGCGGCGTCTATGCGCGCGACCTGGTGCTCGCGATGCCGGAAGCCGTGCGCTCGGTGATCTCGCTCGGCAGCCCGTTCGCCAACGACATTTCCGCGACCAGCATCCGCAAGCTCTATGAGACGCTATCGGGCGAGTTGATCTCCGACGCCAAGATCGAGGACATCAGCGCGCTCGCGGGCGATCTGCCCGTGCCGGCGACTTCGATCTTCACCAAGAGCGACGGCATCGTTCATTGGCGCACCTGCCTCGTCCGAGAGAACGCGCGCGCGGAAAACATCGAGATCGTACTCGCCAGCCACACCGGGCTCGGCGTCAACGCCGCCGCACTGTGGGCGATCGCCGATCGGCTCGCGCAGCCCGATGGAACCTTCAAGCGCTTCAACCGCCTGGGACCGTTCATGCTCGCTTACGGGCGCCCGGAAAGCGGCGCGAGCTGACCATTCGAGCGCCGCGAGCGCCCAGCGCCCGGCGACAGGGAGGAAACATGAGCGCTATTCGCAAGCTCTCGACGGTGGACGCTTCGTTTCTGTATCTCGAAACGCCGGAGATGCCGATGCACGTCGGCTCGATGGCGATCTTCAAGCCGCGCCCGGGCTACAAGGGAAGCTTCTTCGAGGACTTCAAGAAACTGATCGCCTCGCGTCTGCATCTGGCCCCGATTCTGACCTCCAAGCTCGAAAAGACACCGCTCGACATCGACAATCCGAGCTGGGTGATCGACGACCAGTTCGATATCGATCGCCATATCTTCCCCGCCAGCCTGCCCGCCCCCGCCGACCGCGCGACGCTAGAACGCACGGTTGGCTGGATGCACGCGAAACTCCTCAACCGCGCGCGCCCATTATGGGAATTCTATGTGTTCGAGCACCTCAAAGATGGCGAGATCGGCATCTATTCCAAGGTGCATCACGCCTGCATCGACGGCGGCGCCGGCGCGGCGCTGACCGAGATCGTCTATGACGTGACGCCGACGCCGCGCGAAATCGGCAAGATCGAGACGCCCAAGGCCGCCAGGCCCGACGCTCGGGCCGTGACGACCTCGTTTCTCGAGTCCTATGTGGAACTCTGGCGCAATCCGACCGACCTTGGCGGTCTCGTCAAACCGATCGACCTGCCGCGTTCGGGCAAGAGCGATCTGGGTTCGATCCTGTTCGACAACGCCATCGGGCAGATCGAGCAGTCGATGCGCGTCATCAGCGGCCTGCCTTCGCTCGCCAAGACCGTCAACGAAATCGTCTCCAAGGCGATCGATCCCAAATCGCGCGAGAGCCTCGCCGGTATGATCGCGCCGACGACCCCGCTCAACCGCTCGATCTCCTCCGAGCGCAGCTTCGCCGGCGTCACGATCTCGCTTTCGCGCGCCAAGGCGCTCGCGAAGGCGGCGGGCGGCAAGCTCAACGACGTCGTGATGGCGGTTTCGAGCGGCGTGTTGCGCCGCTATCTGAGCGGGGAAGGCGCCCTGCCCGCGCGTTCGCTGACCGCGGCCGTGCCGATCTCCCTGCGCGAACAGGGCGACTCCGCGGCCAACAACCAGGTCTTCGGCATGGTTTGCACGCTCGCCACGGACGTCGCCGAGCCCAAGGAGCGACTGCTGACGATCATCCGGGAATCGGCGAAGTCGAAGGAAATGAGCAGCCCGTTGCGGCCGCTGATCCCGCACCTCAGCAACATCGCGCTGCTCGGCGCGCCGATGCTGGTGCAGATGCTGGCGTTGCTGCACAGTCGCTCCAACCTCTCCGACATATTGCCGGCGAGCGCCAACGTCACGATCTCCAATGTACCGGGGCCGCGCCAGACGCTCTACGCCGCCGGCGCGGAACTGCTCGGCATCTACCCTGTCTCGATCGCCGCGCATGGCCTGGCGCTCAACATCACCGTGCAGAGTTATCGCGACCAACTCGACTTCGGCCTGATCGCCGGCGCCAACGTGCTGCCCAATGTCAGCAAGCTCGCGCGCATGTTCCCGGAAGAATTCGAGGCGCTGGAAGCGGCGTTCGGGATCGCGTCCGCCCAGGCGCCGGCCGCCGCCGCCGAGGCGGCGCCAGAGGCCGCGCCCAAAGCAAGGCTCGCAGCGGCCAGGTCCAAGAACGCACCCACCAAGTCCGCGGGGCGCACACGCAATAAAGGTTGAGGCTCGCGGTCTCGCTCCGCCAGCCCCCGATTGGCGCGCGCCGCCCCGGCCATGCTAGAAGCCCGGAAATGACCGCTCTCGCCAAAATCGCGCCCTTAGCGACGCCGCCAAGCCTTGCCGGAGCGACCCGCGCCGAGATCGCCCGCGCGCTCGCCGAAGTCGGCGTGCCCGAGCGCGAATTGCGGATGCGCGCCGGCCAGCTCTGGCACTGGATCTACCATCGCGGCGTCACCGAGTTTTCGGCGATGCGCAACATCGCCCGGCCGCTGCTCGAAAAACTCTCCGAACGTTACACGCTCGCTCGCCCTTTTCTCGCCGCCGAGCAGGTTTCGGCCGACGGCACGCGCAAGTGGCTCCTGAAAATGCGCTCGACCGGGCCGCATGACAAAGGCGCGGAGATCGAGTGCGTCTATATCCCGGAATCGGATCGCGGCACGCTCTGCGTCTCCAGCCAGGTCGGCTGCACGCTGAATTGCACATTCTGCCACACGGGCACGCAGGCGCTCGTGCGCAATCTGACGGCGGCCGAGATCGTCGCCCAGGTTCTGGTCGCGCGCGACCGGCTCGGCGATTTTCCCGGCGGCGTCGCGCCGAAGGACGGCCTCGTGCCCTCCGGCGAAGGCGTGCGCGCGGTCTCCAACATCGTGTTCATGGGCATGGGCGAGCCGCTCTATAATTTCGACAATGTGCGCGACGCGATCGCAGTCTTGACGGACGGCGACGGTCTCTCGCTCTCCAAGCGGCGGATCACCGTCTCGACCTCGGGCGTAGCGCCGGAAATGGAGCGGCTTGGGCGCGAATGCGGCACGATGCTCGCCGTTTCGCTGCACGCGACCAACAATCCGCTGCGCGACAAGCTGGTTCCGCTCAACAAGAAATATCCGATCGAGACCCTGTTGCAGGCCTGCCGCGACTATCCCGGCGCCTCCAACGCGCGCCGCATCACGTTTGAATACGTGATGCTGAAGGGCGTCAACGACTCTCCCGCCGAAGCGATCGCGCTCGTCAAGCTGCTGAAGAGCCTGCCGGCGAAGATCAACCTGATCCCCTTCAACCCCTGGCCCGGCAGCCCCTACCAATGCTCGGACTGGGAGACGATCGAGGCCTTTTCGGACATCGTGTTCAAGGCCGGCTACGCCAGCCCCGTGCGCACGCCGCGCGGGCGCGACATTCTGGCCGCCTGCGGCCAATTGAAGAGCGAGACCGAGAAAATGCGCGCGCGCGCCCGTCTGATGCTCGAGGAGAGCCTCGCCATTGGCCAGGATTGACGCAGCGCAAGGCGACGCGACCGCCGGGCGCGTCTTAGACCTCATCGTCCTCTTGTCGCCGTCGCAAATTCGCGCGGGGAGATTTGCGCATGTCCGATGAAACCGGCGCCGCGCCGCCCGACACGGGGCTGCGACCGCTGCTTGTCGATAGCCTAGGCGCCGCGTTCCGCGCGCCACGTCTCGGCGCGTCCGGCCTGGCGCTTATCGCCGCGCTCATTGTCGTCGGCTGGGCCGCGACCTCGATCTACAAGGTCCAACCCGACGAACAGGGCGTCGTGCTGCAACTGGGCAAATGGGTCGACACATCGGGGCCGGGCCTGCACGTCCATTGGCCCTACCCGATCGAGACCGTCGTGCTGCCGAAGGTCACGCAAATCAACCAGATTCAACTTGGCAACGCCGCCGGCTCCACCCCCGGCGCCGCGCCGGGGCGGGAGCGGCAAATGCTGACGGGCGACGAAAACATCGTCGAGGCCGATTGCGCGGTGTTCTGGAAGATACGCGACGCCGGGCAATTCCTTTTCAAGGTCGCCGAGCCTGAAGCGGCGTTGAAGATCGCCGCCGAGGGCGCGCTGCGCGACGTTATCAGCCGCACGCCGATTCAGGCGGCGATGTCCGACAAGCGCCAGCAGATCGCTGACCAGACGCGCGAATTGTTGCAGCAACTGCTCGACAAGGAGCAAGCGGGAATCGAGGTCGTCCAGGTTCAGTTGCAGCGCGTTGAGCCGCCGCTGGCGGTGATCGACGCCTTCAACGACGTGCAACGCGCGCGCGCCGATCAGGAGCGCGCCCGCAACGAAGCCGAAGCCTACGCCAACGACATTCTGCCGCGTGCGCGCGGCGAG
This sequence comes from Beijerinckiaceae bacterium, assembly GCA_037446355.1. Taxonomy (GTDB): domain Bacteria; phylum Pseudomonadota; class Alphaproteobacteria; order Rhizobiales; family Beijerinckiaceae; genus Roseiarcus. The sequence goes on from JBBIIT010000004.1 coordinate 62,865, forward strand.
GCGGAGCATGCGCGGCAGGACGCGGAAGCCTACAAGACTTCCGTCGTCAATCTCGCGGACGGCGAGGCGAATGCGTTTCGCTCGGTCCTGTCGAGCTATAAAGCCGCGCCCGAAGTCACGGAATGGCGGCTCTATCTCGAAAGCATGGACGAAATCCTGAAGCGCTCGAACAAGGTCGTCGTCGATGTCTCGGGCAAGGGCCTCGGCGCCGTCGTGCCCTACATGCCGCTGGGCGAGCCGGGCGCCAAGCCTGTCGCGCCGCCGGCGCCGCCCAACCTCATCGTGCCGGTGCCCGCGCCAACCGGAGCGCCGAAATGAGCGCGCGCTTCCGATGGATTCTCCTGGTCCTCGCCGGATTGGCGCTCTATCTGATCGCTTCGTCGATCTATGTCGTTCACGAGGGCGAACAGGCGCTAGTCGTGCGGCTCGGCGCGCCGGTCGGCGTCGAGGCCGAGCCCGGGCTCAAATGGAAGGCGCCTTTCATCGACAGCGTCTTCAGCTACGACACTCGGCTGCTGCTGCTGGAGCCGCCGACCGAACAGGTGATCCTCGGCGACCAGAAGCGGTTGGAAGCGCAGCCCTACACGCGCTTTCGCATCGTCGATCCCCTGCGCTTCTATCAGGCGGTCAGGACAGTCGAACAGGCGCGCGCGCAGCTTAGCCAGTTCGTAAGTTCGTCGCTGCGGCGCGAACTCGGACAGACTTCGCTGCTCAAGCTTCTGACTGACGAGCGCGCCAATATCGTCGAGAAGGTCCGCAGCGAAGTCGCGATTAAAGCCGCCGCGCTCGGACTGCAGATCGACGAGGTACGCTTCCATCGCGCCGATCTGCCGTTCGAGACCAGCCAAGCGATTTACGACCGCATGAAGTCCGAACGTCAGCGCGAGGCTAAGGAATTGCGCGCGCAAGGATTTGAATGGGCGCAACAGATTCAGTCCCGCGCCGACCGCGAGCGCACCGTCACGCTTTCCGAAGCGCAGCGCGCCGCTACAATCAGCCGCGGCGAAGGCGACGCCGAAGCGAGCCGCAAACTCGCCGAGGCTTTCGCCGCCGATCCGAAATTCTTTCGATTCTACCGCTCGGTACAGACTTATCGCAATGCCCTCGCGCAATCCGGACCGACATTGCTGCTTTCGCCGGACGCCAGTTTTCTTCGCCTGATGACGGCCGGGCCCGACGGCGCGGCGTCGCCGGGCGAAGCTCCGGCGCCCAAATGAACGCCGCCCCGCGCTCGCGAGGCGCTTGAGCATGGATCTCGCGGACAGCTCAAGCTGGTTCTTCATTCCCTTGCAGATCCTGTTCGTCGATCTGCTGCTTGGCGCCGACAATGCGTTGTTGATCGCTCTCGCCTGTCGCGCGCTGCCGCCCCGCGAATTGCGTCAGGCGGTGGCGCTCGGCATTTCCGGCGCGATCGTGTTGCGGCTGCTGCTAACGATGGTGGCGACTTCGCTGCTGACGTTGCCGCTGGTCAAGATCGTCGGCGCCCTCGTGCTCACGCTGATCGCGCTCAACGTCGCCGACGATGAGGAGTGGAGCGAGCGCATTGGCGAGGATGGCGGGCGCGCCAAAGCGACCCTCTGGTCGGCCGCCGCAGTGATCGTCGTCGCCGACGCGGCGATGAGCATCGACAACGTAGTCGCGCTGGCGGCGATCGCGCGTGGAAATTTCTGGTTGCTGGCGGTCGGCGTCGCACTGAGCCTGCCGATACTGGCCTATGGTGGCGTGATCCTAACGCAACTTCTGCGCCGCGCGCCGGGTCTCGTCACCTTCGGCGCGGCTCTGCTCGGCTGGATCGCCGGCGGCATGGCGATTTCCGATCCCCTGATCGCGCCCTGGGCGGACGCAAACGCGCCGGGCCTGGTCGCCATCGCGCCCGCGCTGGTCGCCGCCTTCGTCTATTTTCAGGGTCGCATGAAGCGGGTCTCCACGACGGCGCACCCGGCCCCACGGCCCCTGCCGCGCGCGGCGACGTTAGCGACCCCGACGTTCGCGCTGGCGCGGGTCTCGGAGCCGCCGCGTCTTGCCGTTGTCGACACGCAATTCGCCGAGCCCGAAGGGCGCGTCGAGCCGCCCAAGGTCGTCGCAAATCGGGAGGACCGCATCGCCATCATCGGCGTGTTGCTGCTCGCCGTCGTCGCCGGAGTCATTCTGATGGCGGCGTCCTACCTCGACAGCTTCAACTGACGCCGCTCCGCGACCGCCTCAGCATATTGAGCGCCTCGACGAAGCCTGAGAACAGCACAGCAACATAGATGTATCCCTTCGGCACGTGGACGCCGAAGCCATCGGCGATCAGCACCATGCCGATCATCATCAGGAAACTCAGCGCCAGCATGATGAGCGTCGGGTTGCGATTGATGAATGCCGACAACGGCCCCGAGGCGAAGAACATCAGCGCCACCGCGACGACGACGGCGACGATCATGATCGGAAAATGATCGGTCATGCCGACGGCGGTCACGATGCTGTCGATGGAGAACACGAGATCGAGCAGGATGACCTGCGCGATCGCAGCGAGGGCGCCGAGGGCGCGCGCGCCGCCCGGCGCCCCGCCTGCATGTCGCGTTTCAACATTGTCGTGAATTTCGCGCGTGGATTTCCAGACCAGGAACAGCCCTCCGCCAACCATGATGACGTCGCGCCACGAGAACGCGTGTTCGAGCAATGTGAACAGCGGCGAAGTCAGCTTCACCACCGCCGCCAGCGCTCCCAGCAGCAACAGGCGGAACGCCAGCGCGACGCCGAGGCCAAAACGGCGCACGAGGTCGCGCTTGGCCGCCTCCACCTGTCCGGTCAGGATCGAAACGAAAATCAGATTGTCGACCCCGAGCACGATCTCCATGGCGATCAGCGTCGCCAGCGCCGCCCAGGCGGCCGGATCGACGATCAATTGGACGAACGCATCCGCGGACAAGAGATTCAAGCCGCGCGGCTCATCAGTTCGTCTTCGATTTGCCCGAGGCGCTCCTTGCCGAAGAACATCTGCGAGCCGACGAAGAACGTCGGCAGGCCGAATGCGCCGCGTTCGACCGCATGGGCGGTCGAGTCCGCGAGGCTCTGTTTGACTTCGGGCGTTTGCGCGGCCTCCAGCAGCGCCTTGGCGTCCAGCCCGGCGGCTTCGATGCAACCCGCGAGCGCCTGCGGATCGTCCATCTTCACGCCGTCCTCCCACATGCCCTTGAGGCCCGTCTCAAGATAGGCCGCGCCCTGCCCGAGCGCCTGGGCGGCGACAAGGCCGCGCATCAGCAGCAGCGAATTGACCGGAAAGTGCGGGTTCATGCGAAACTTCGCGAGCCCGTGGCGGGTGACGAAGCGTTTGATTTCCAGCATTTCGTAAGCGATCTTGCCCTTGACGTTGGCGAAGGCAGTGAAGGGCGCCTGATTGCCGGTCGCCTTGAAAACGCCGCCGAGCAGGCACGGCGTGATCGTCAGTTCGGCGCCGGTGCGCGCCAGGATCGCCGGCAGCGCGCGATAGGCGAAATAGACGTTCGGGCTCGCGAAATCGAAGAGAAGTTCCAATTGTCCGGCCATTTCGCTCACCATGTCTCGCCAAAAGGCCGCAGGTCCATTTCAAAGGTCCAGGCGCTACGCCCCTGTCCGTGCAGCCAGACGTAATTGCGCGCGATTTCCTCGGGATCGAGGATTTCCGCCCGCGCCAACCGCTGGGCGGCGTCGGGAGCTATCGAGCGCGCGAACACGCCGTCGATCATGCCGTCGACGACGACATGCGCGACATGCAACCCCTTCGGTCCCATTTCGCGCGCCAGGCTCTGCGCCAGCGCGCGCAAGCCGTGTTTGGCGCCGGCGAAGGCGGAATAACCGGCGCCGCCGCGCAGGCTCGCCGTCGCTCCGGTGAAGAGAATGGTCCCGGCGCCGCGCGGCGCCATTACGCGCGCCGCCTCGCGCCCGGTCAGGAACCCGGCAAGGCACGCCATCTCCCAGACCTTCGAATAAACCTGGGTCGTCGTGTCGACGACCGAGAAGCGCACGTTGGCGCCGATGTTGAAAACGACGACCGCGAGCGGACCGACCTCGCGCTCGATGCGCTCGATGAGTGCGACGACCTCCTCCTCGCGCCGCGCGTCGAGGCCGAAGGCGAGCGCACGCCCGCCCGACTCGCGGATCGATCGCGCGAGCGCCTCGAGGGATTCGACATGCCGGGGGCGGCGGGTCACGCAAACGGTCAACCCTTCCCGCGCGAAGGCCCTGGCGATCGAAGCGCCGAGCCCGTCGCCCGCCCCGACCACGAGGCAAACGCCTTTCGATGGATCAACGCTCGCCACGCTTCGCCTCGCATTTCATCGGGTTCGAATGGTCCCGCGCGCCGCGCCCGAAGTCAATCTCGCGCGACCGCCGCGGATTCGCCACGCCATCCGTTTTGCGTAAAAATGGTGGCGTGAGGGCCGACTCGCGACCGCGCATCGCCCCTGATGGGAGGCGGTTCCGCTCCATGAATTCTTCGTGGCTTTTCGCCAATCTGCCCAACCTCATCACGCTCGCGCGCTTGGTGATGACGCCGCTGGCGATCAATATGATCCTCTCGCACCGCTTCGTCGAGGCGTTCGTGATTTTCGTCATCGCTGGGATTTCCGACGGCGTCGATGGTTATCTCGCCAAACGCTTCGACTTGCGCACCGAGCTTGGCGCCTATCTAGATCCGCTCGCCGACAAGGCGCTGCTGACCTCGATCTACATTACGCTCGCCGCCATTGGTGTGCTTTCGCCGGCGTTGCCGATCCTCGTCGTTTCACGCGATCTGATGATCCTCACCGCGATTCTCGTATCGTGGCTGCTCGGCAATCCAGTGGCGATCCGCCCCGTCTTCATCTCCAAGTTCAACACGGTCGCGCAAATCGCTTTCGCGGCGCTGATGCTCGGGGCGCGCGCGTTCGGTTTCGAGGAGTTGTTCTGGCAGGAAGCGCTCGCCTGGCTTGTCGCCATCTCGACGTTGGCGTCGGGCGGGGTCTATATCGCGCAATGGCTCGACCACATGAGCCAGTAAGGAATTCGCCTTGGCCCGCAGCCTCGCCGCCGTCGCCTTTTTAGTCCCCGACTACGATTTGGCTATCGCCTGGTTTCGCGACGTTCTCGACTTCACGCTCGTCGATGACGCACCGCTCGGCCCGCACAAGCGCTGGGTCGTGGTCGCAGCCGACCGCGGCGCGGGCGCTCGCCTCGTGCTCGCCAAGGCTGAGGGCGCGCGGCAAGTCGAAGCGATCGGCGACGCCGCCGGCGGGCGGGTCGCCTACTTCCTCGAAACCGACGATTTCGCGCGCGACCACGCGCTCTTTTCGGCGCGCGGCGTGAAGTTCCTCGAGGCGCCCCGGCGCGAAGCCTACGGCGCGGTCGCAGTTTTCACCGACCCCTGGGGCGGCAAATGGGATTTGATCGAGCCGCGCGATCGGAGCGCCGCGCGATGAGCCTCGAGCGACAAATCGTCATCTGGTCGACGGCGCTGGCGGCGCTCCTCCTCGCGCTGCATCTGCTCGGCTCCGCCGTGACGCCGTTCGCAACCGGCATCGCGCTCGGCTACTTGCTCGATCCCGTGGTGCGGAGGCTCGAGAGGATCGGAATGAGCCGCTTGGCGGCCTCGCTGCTGATCCTGGCGCTGTTCGTGCTGGCGCTGGCGTTGGCGCTCGTCGTCGCGGCTCCCGTTCTCGCCAACCAGATGCTCGGCTTCTCGCAGAAGCTGCCGGGTTACGTCATGCGCCTGCAAGCCCTGGCGGTGCAGGAGGGGGCGGCGCTCGCCGACAAATACGGCGGCGACTGGCTGAATTCGCTCGGCCTCGGCGGCTCGCTCTCGACGGACCAGATTCAAAAATCGATCGGCGATTTCGTCTCGCAGGGCGCCCAGTGGCTGCTGAACGCGCTGCGTTCGCTGGCCTCCGGCGGCGCGGCGGTGCTCGATTTCTTCTCGCTGCTGGTCGTCACCCCGGTCGTCGCGTTCTACATCCTGGTCGACTGGAACCGGATGATCGCGACGCTCGATTCCTGGCTGCCGCTCGACCACCGCGAGGGTTTGCGCTCCATCGCCGCTGACATCAACGCGGCGCTTGCCGGCTTCATCCGCGGGCAGTCGCTCGTGTGTCTCTTCCTGGGGCTCTGGTACGGGCTGGGCCTGACGTTGATTGGGCTCGATTTCGGATTCCTGATCGGCGTGATCGCCGGCGTTCTCAGCTTCGTTCCCTATGTCGGGTCGCTGACGGCGCTGGTGCTTTCGCTCACCGTCGGCCTCGTTCAAGGCTGGCCGAGCCTGAAACTGTTTCTGATGGCGCTCGGCGTTGTCGGCGTCGGGCAATTCCTGGAAGGCAACGTGATCTCGCCCAAGCTGGTGGGAGAATCCATCGGCCTGCATCCGGTCTGGCTGATGTTCGCACTTTTCGCGTTCGGCGCGCTGTTCGGCTTCGTCGGCCTCATCGTCGCGGTGCCGGCCGCCGCCGCGCTCGGCGTGCTGATGCGCCACCTGATCGGCGTCTATCTCGCGAGCCCGCTTTATCGCGGTCGCGGCGCGGCGGGATCGGCCCCGTGAGCGAACGAACACGCCAGTTGACGCTGGATTGGCCGCACGAGCCGAGCTCGGCGCGCGAGGACTTCCTGCCCTCGGGCGAAAATGCCGATGCGCTGGCGGCGATCGACGCCTGGCCGCGCTGGCCGAGCCCGACGCTGCTGCTGGTCGGACCGGCCGGCGCCGGCAAAAGCCATCTCGGCGCGATCTGGGCGCGCCGGACCGAGGCGCCGACCGCACGCGCCGACCGCCTCGGCGACGCCGCGCCCGCGGAACTCGCGAACGCCCCCGCTTTGCTAATCGAGGACGCGGATCGCATCGGCGCTGAGGAGGCGACGCTGTTTCACCTCCTCAACATGCTGCGCGAGCGCGCCGTTCCGACCCTGATCACCGCGCGCGGGCCGCCGGATCTGTGGGGCCTCAAGACCCCGGACCTCCTCTCGCGGCTTCGCCTCGCCCCCATTGTGCGACTCGGCGAACCCGACCTCGATCTTGCTCGAGCCGTGCTTTTCAAGCTGTTCAGCGACCGGCAATTGATCGTCGATCCCGCCGTCGTTGGCTATATCGCGCTGCGCGTCGAACGCTCGCTCGACGCCGCGCGCGCGATTGTCGCCGCGCTCGACCGCGAGGCGCTGGCGCGCGGCGCGCGCATCACGCGGGCGATGGCGGCCGACTTGCTTCGCGACGGCGAGCCGGACTGACCGCCGCAACGCCGACACAATGCTTTGTTAACCATTTCGCCGCCCTCGATTCGCCGAATCAAACGGTGGGGCGCCGGCGGGGAGGCCGGCGCGGCGGGGCGTCCGCGATGGACAATAAATAACAAGAACAATATCAATGGAGGAGGCCGGAATGCTCAAGTCATTCGTGATGTCTCTCGCATTAATGGGCCTCGGAGCGACTGCTGTCGGTTCGGATGCGCCCACGCCGCAGATGTCGACCTGGCGATGGCATGTGAGTCAGGCGCTGGACGCGCAGCAAGCGGGTTCGAAACCGCTGGCCACCGTCGGAACGCTCGACGCGGCCTCGTTCGACCAGCAGTATCTACGCTACACCGTATCCGGAGCGCCGGCGAAATAACGCGCTCGAAATGGATCAGCTCACGCCCAGTTTACGTTGCAAGCTGGTTGATGAAGTCGTGTACTGAAATACGAGCTTCTTATCGGGATAGACATAGCGATGCGCCTTCTGCGCGGCGAGCGCGCCCTCGTGAAAGCCCGATAGGATCAGTTTCAGCTTGCCGGGATAGGCGATGATGTCGCCGATCGCGAAAATGCCGGGAACGTTGGTCTCAAATTTCTCGGTGTCGGTGGGGATCAGGTTTTCGTGCAGGTTGAGGCCCCAGTCGGCGATCGGGCCGAGCTTCATCGTCAGTCCGAAGAACGGCAGAAGGTCGTCGCATTCGCAGTCGACGTTGGTCCCGTCTTCCTTCCGGATCGTCAGCGCCGATAGCTGAGCGCTCTCGCCCTTGAGGCCGGTCACCTGGCCGAGGATGAAATCCATCTTGCCCTCGGCGACCAGGGCGCGCATGGCGTTCACCGAATGCGGCGCCGCGCGGAAGGCGTCGCGACGATGGATCAGCGTCACCCTTTTTGCGATGGGTTGCAGATTAAGCACCCAGTCGAGCGCGGAATCGCCGCCGCCGACGATCACGACCCGCCGGTCGCGGAATTGCTCCATCTTGCGCACGGCATAGAAGACGCTTCGGCCCTCGTAGGCGTCGATGCCGGGGATCGGCGGTTTCTTCGGTTGGAACGAGCCGCCGCCCGCCGCGACCATGACGACCTTGGCCTCGATGGATTTTCCCGCGTCGGTTTTGACGAGAAATTTCGGATGTTCGGCCGTTCCCAGCACTTCGAGCGATTCCACCATTTCGCCGAGGTGGAACGTCGGACCGAAGGGCTCAATCTGCTTGACGAGGTTATCGACCAGGCCCTGCCCCGAAATCACGGGAAAGCCGGGAATGTCGTAAATCGGCTTTTCGGGATAGAGTTCAGCGCATTGGCCGCCGATTTTCGGCAGAATGTCGATCAGATGCGCCTTCATGTCGAGCAGACCAAGCTCGAACACCGCGAACAAACCCGCCGGGCCGGCGCCAATGATCGCGACGTCGGTGGTGAGAGTGTCGTTCATGGGTTTCAACCCTGCTTGGCCGGGGTGGTGACGACGAGGCCGTCGAGCTGGCTCGTGACCTTGATCTGGCAGGAAAGGCGCGAATTGGGGCGCACTTCGAAGGCGAAATCGAGCATGTCCTCCTCCATCTGCGACGCCTTGCCGACCGTTTCGGTCCATTCGGGCGCGACATAGACATGGCAGGTCGCGCAGGCGCAGGCGCCGCCGCATTCGGCTTCGATGCCGGGAATGCTGTTGCGCAGGGCCGTTTCCATCACCGTCGAGCCGATCTGGGCTTCCACCGTGCGCGACGCGCCGGCGGCGTCGATGAAGGTCACTTTGGTCATCGGGAGAATTCTATCCTCTGGCGTTGCGAGCGCGCGAGGACAAAAGCCGCGCGGCGCCCGCTTTCATAGGGCGCTGCGCCGGGGAACGGAAGAGCGGATTTGAGGCGGAGGCCCTTACTCCCGCCAATCCGCGATGGCCCGCCGCGCCTCGCCGACCGACGCCGCTAGCGCCTCGATCAGCGAGAGCGGCTCCGGGGCGCCTTCGGGCGCGGATTCCAGAGTTCTTTCAAGCGCCTGCGCGGCTTCCGCGACGCCGAAGGCGCCGATCGCCAGCGCCGAGCCGCGCAGGCGATGCGCGATGTCGGCCCGGGCGCCGCGGGAAACCGCGGGGTCGGCGGCCCGCAGAACGAGTTTCGGGGCCTGCCGGTCGAACATGCCGAGCAGCTCGGCCTCCAGCGCCGCGTCGCCGTCCGTCTGGCGTGCGAGATGGACGAGATCGATCGGTGGCGCGTCGTCCTGCGACAAGAATGTCCTGGCTTCGGCGACACGGTTCGGCAAAGTCTTGGCAAGGTTCATTGGACGGCTCCGAAGTCGTTCGAAACCCAATTTTCCACCGAATTCGATAGCGAGTCGCTGCTTCGACTCGGGGAAAGCCGCACGCGATCGATTATGGTATCCGAAACGTTAACGACGTTTTAAGTTTGGCGACCGGCCTCCGTTTCCATATAGGGGGGGCGCCTGTAGACTGGGTTGGTTAACTCACCCTTTCGCGGGCGGCGCGAGGCCCAAGGCCGCGCGCGTCAGGGCAACGGGTCGCGCGGACGGCGCGCCCGGCGAAAATACGAGGCGGACCCCATGGCGCAAAACAAACCGGCCAACGACCCCGTGTCGCAGGCGATGCTGGCGATCGAGGATGCGCTCAATCTGGCCGCCGAGCCGGCCGCGCAGCCGCTCGCCGCGCCTGCGGCCCAAACCAAGGCCGAAACGCACGTCGCCGCGCCCGATTCCTCGGCCTCGGAACCGCCGGCCGCCGCCGGCCCGCCCGCCCCCGTCTTGAAAGCGCCGCCCTCCGCCGCCAAGACGGCCGACTCCTCGCTAATCGCCCGCGCCGCGCCCGCCCGGTCCGAAACGAAGACGCCGCTGACGACGGAGACCCCGCCCGCCAACGACGACCGCGCTGCCGCCGGCCCGATCGTGCAAGCGTTGCAGATCCGCCGTGCGAATCCCGCGCCGCTTTACGCCGCCGCCGCTTTGTCCGCGATCTGGTTCGCGCTTTGCATCACATACGGCTACTTGCATTACACGCCGCTGATGGAGCAGCAGAGCCTGCGCGAGATCGCGCTGCGCCCGGAATCCGTCCTCTTCGCGCTCGCGGCGCTCGGGCCGATCTTTTTCCTGTTCGGATTCGCCGCGCTGGCGCGCCGCCTACAGGAGCTGCGTCAGTCGGCCAACTCAATCGCGCAAGTGGCGATACGCCTCGCCGAACCCGAAGCGATGGCGACCGACCAGTTCGTCACGCTTTCGCAGGCGATTCGCCGTGAGGTCACGACGATGGGCGACGGCGTCGAGCGCGCGGTCGCGCGCGCCGGCGAACTCGAGGCGCTCGTTCGCGCGGAAGTCGCCTCGCTGGAGAAATCGACTGGCGAAAGCGAACACAAAATGCGCTCGCTGATCGCCGAACTCTCGGACCAGCGTGAGGCGATCCTCGCCAACAGCGGACAGGTGCGCGCGACGCTTTCGACCGCGCACGCCGGGCTCGCCGAAGATCTCGGCGGCCTGGGCGCGCGGCTGGCCGGCCAAGTGACCGAAGCAGGCGAGCGCGTCGCCGCCTCGCTCGGCGCCGCCACCGAACAGATAACGGCGACGTTGGAGAGTTCCAGCTCCGCATCGGTCGAGCGCATCGCCGGTCGGAGCAGCGAGATAAGCGACCGAATGACCAGCCTCGGCGCGAACATCGCAGATCGCTTGAGCCACGCGACGAACCAGAGCGCCGAACAATTGCTGACTCGGGCCGACGAGATCGACCGGCGAATTCGATCCACGAGCGAGTCGCTGGCCTCCCGCCTCGAGGCGCATCACCAGGACATCGCGTCGCGCATTGGCGAGGCAAGCGCCTCGACCGTGGAGGGGCTGCGCAACGAAGGGCTCTCCATCGCCGTCCAACTCGCTGCGTCCGGACAAGCCGCCAACGAGGCGCTTTCGGCCAATAGCGGCGAGATCGCCTCGCGGATCGAAGCCAGCGCCGAGCAAGCCGTCGAAGCCATGCGCATGCACGGCGATCACGTCGCGACCCGACTCGCCGAGACCAGCAATTCGCTGGCGGGCGAGTTCGACTCGCGCCAGCAGAACCTCGTCGACGCCCTCGACGCCAGCGGCGCCCGGGCTTCGCAGGCCATTCAAACCTACGGCGACTCCATCGCCGCTCGGCTCGCCGAAGCCACCGGCGCGCTCGCCAGCGGATTTCACGCGCACCACCAGAATTTCCTCGACCGGCTGCATCAGGGCGGCGCCAGCGCCGCCGAGGCTATACGGTCGCAGGGCGATTTCGTGCTCTCGCGGATCGGACAGACCCATCAATCGGTTGCGCAGGAATTCTCCGAGCGCAGCCAGAATCTCATCGACCGCATCGAAGCCTCGCGCGGCGCGCTCGCGGACACGCTCGGACAGCGCGGCGAATCCCTCGTGGGCAGCCTGAACGAGGCCGCCGACCGCCTGCACGAAACCGTTATCGTCCGCGGCCAAGGGCTCGAGGACGCTATCGGCCGCGCCAGCGACCGGCTCGCGACGCAGATCGGCGCGCGCACCGACGAAGCGCGAACTATCTTCGACGCCGCGAACACGCAATGGTCTGAACATTTCCAGACGCGCCAACATCAATTGCGTGACGCGCTGGATGACAGCGCCGCATCGTTGAGCGCCCAAATCGACGCGGCGGGCGCACGCGCGGTCGAGTCGATCCAGGCGCAAGGCGCGACGACGCAAGGCCGCTTCGGCGACAGCGCCCGCGACGCACTCGCGCATTGGGCCGAGGTTACGCGCTTCGCCGCGGACAAGTTCGCATCCGCCGCCGCCGAAGCGGTGGCGGCAATCTCGATCAACAGCGAAAGCCTGCACGAGACGCTGGCTTCGCGCATCGCCGCATTCGAGGACACGCTCGGCGCGCGCGGCGGTTCGCTCGTGGGCTCGCTCGCCGATCAGACCCAGCAGCTCGAACGACAATTGCAGACTTTGAGCGCGCTGGTCGGCGACAGCGGCGACACTGTGGTCGACCGCATCGGCCTGCACGCGACCGAACTCAGCCAGAGCATCGGCCGCCATGTCGAGGCCATCGACGCGATCCTGTCGAACCGTCGCGGCGAGATCGATCAGCGCCTGGCCGAACATCACGAGCGGCTCGACGAGACGACGCGCAAGCGCATCGACGAACTTGCCTCGACCTCGCAAGAAAGCCGCTCCGCCATCGACCGCGCGCTCGCGTCGCATTCGGCTGTCGTCCACATGGCGCTCGACGACGGCTTGGCGAGCTTCGAAACCGCCATAGCGCAACGCGGCCGCGAGACCTTCGCGCGCATCGACGCGGAGGCCAAGGCGCTGGCCGCGCTGCTCGAAGGCAAGCTGTCGGCGATCGAGGAAACCGTCGTCGAGCGCGGCGCGCGGCTCGACGATCGACTCGCCAAGCGGCATCAGGATTTCGCCGCGCTCGTCGCGACTGGCCTCGAATCGACCGATGCGCGCGCCAGCGACCGGCTGCGCGAACTCGGCGCATCGTTGGAGGCTTTGGCCGAACGCATCGATCTTGGCCTCGCGGCGCGCGGCAAGGCTCTTACCGAGACCCTGGCCAAGAACACCCTTGAGGCCGCGCGGGTTCTGGGCGACGGCGGCCGCGAAATCACCAAGGGCATCGAGACCAAGTCGAACGAAGTCGCCGAAGCGTTACGGGCGCGCGCGGACGCGCTGACGCAAGCCCTGGCCGACCTCTCCGAGCGCATCGGCGCGACCCTTGTCGGGAAGCTCGACGAAATGTCGAGCGCGCTCGGCGGCAGCGCGGATCGCTTCCAGACCCATGTCGTCACGCCGCTGCAAGGGATCACTGGACGGCTCGACTCGCACAGCGTCGATCTCTCCAAGACCCTGGAGGCGCATTCCGCGACGCTCGCCGGCCTCGTCGACGCGCATGGCGCCGCGATCCGCCAATCGCTGTCCGGCGGCGCGGACGCCCTTAACGCCAGGCTCGCCGAACAGTCGCGCTCGTTGCAGGTTGAAATCGCCGCCGCCATCGCGGACATCGAAACCTCGCTCGGTTCGCGCGGCGGCGACCTCGCCGGCGCCATCTCGGGCAAGATCGACGAGTTGAACCAACTGTTCGATGGCCGCGGCGCGGAATTCGTCGCGACGCTGAACGCGCGCGGCGACGCGATGTCGGCGCAGATCGCCGGCGCCAGCGAGCGCGCGACCCAGGGCTTTGAGCAACGCGTCGCGGGCCTCGTCGCATTGCTGACGCGCCGCGGCGACGATCTGCTCGCCGCGATCAACGCCGGCGCGACCGAAACCGTCCGAACGCTCGGCGCGCTCACGGGGCAGATCAACCGCGAGGCCGAGACCTCGACCGCGGCGCTGCGCGCGGCGGCCGAAGCGGCAAGGACCGAATCCAATGACGCGGTCGGCGGCGCCATCGCCAGGCTGACCCATGAACTCGAGACCACGACCGCCGCGATGCGCGCGGCGGCCGAAGCGGCGACGCAACAATCGACGGACGTCGTCGGCGCGACGATCGCGCGCCTTACGCAGGAACTGGAAAAATCCTCCGACACAGTGCGTCAGGCCTCCGAATCCGCGACAAACCAGTCCTCGCAGGCGATCGCGGGCCTGCTCTCGCGCTTGACGCAACAACTCACGGCCTCGACGGCGATGCTGAAATCGACGGCCGACGCTTCTACTCAACAGTCGACGGAGACGATCGGCGGGCTTGTCGGCCACCTCAATCAGGAAATCGAACGTTCAAGCGCAGCGCTGCGGGCGGCGATGGAAGCGGGCGCGCAATCCTCTGTGGCTTCGTTCGCCTCGACCGGCGATCGCCTGCGGCAGGAATTGTCGGCGGTGCTGGAGCGGCTGAGCCAGACCGGCGGCGCGCTCGACCGCATTGTGGGCTCGGCGGGCTCGAAGCTCGGCGAAATCCAGGGAGAACTCGGCGGCAAGGTGCAAGGCCTGCAAAGCGCGCTCGGCGCCATCGCGGCCCAAGTCACCGAACTCGATCGCATGTCGAAGTCGGCGAGCGAAGAGTCGCAGCAGCTTGTTGGCCGCATGTCGAACCATGGCGCCGCGCTGGCGGAAGTCTCGCGCGATCTGGCGGCCAAGCAGCAGACGATCGATCTCGCCCTGCAACATCGCCAAACCCAACTCGAGCAACTCTTCGCCGACATCGGCGCCAAGAGCGAGGAGTTCGACGGGTTGATGCGCCATTTCGCGACTTCAGTCGAGGAAAGCTTCACCCGCGCTCAGGCGCGCGCGCAGGAAATCAGCGCCAATCTGGCCACCACGAGCAAGGGCGCCGCGACCGCGGTCGTCGGCCAATTCGAAACGATCCGGGAAAATGCGAGCCGCGAGCGCGAGCGCACGCAACAGGCGCTGCAAGCCGCTTACGATCAAGCTAACGCGCAATTGCAGCAGATGATGGATCAGGCGGCCGAAAAATTTCGGCAATCCGTCGGCGAGGTCAAGCAGATGGCCGGCGAGATGCAGCGCGAACTCGATACGACGCGGCTCGAATTGCGCCGGGGCGTGTTCGAACTGCCGAAAGAGACCAGCGAAGCGGCCAATGCGATGCGCCGCGTCGTCTCCGACCAGATCAAGGCGCTCAAGGACCTGGCCTCCGTCGTCTCCTCGACGGGCGCCGTGTTTGACGTCTCAGAGGCCGAGCCTGCGCCTGCTATCGCGCCACCCTCGCGCGTCGACCCGGCGCTGCGCGCGAGCGTCGCGCCGCCCGACGAGGCGCAGCTCCTCGTCACGGGACCGGCGCCCGAACCCTCGCGCGCCCGCGCCGCCCCAACCGCCGCCGCGCCGCCGCGCCCCGCCGCAGCCGCGGCGCCCGAACGCAACACTTCCGGCTGGCTATCGAACTTGCTCGCAGCCGCCTCGCGCGACGACCAGCAGCAGCCGGCGCCGAGCGCGCGCGCGAGCGGCGAAAGTCTGGAGTCGATCTCCACCGACATCGCTCGCCTCGTCGACACCGACGCGGCGGCCGAGATGTGGGAGCGCTGGCGCTCTGGCGACACCGGCGCGATCTCGCGCAGGCTCTATAGCCCCGCGGGTCAGCAAACGTTCGACGACATCCGCCGCCGCTATCGCGCCGACACGGCGTTCCACGACTCGGTAAATCGTTACGTAAAGGAGTTCGAGCGACTGCTCGCCAAGATCGGCCAAAGCGACCGCGACGGATCGCAGTCGCGCGCGGCTATGCTGTCGGATTCGGGCAAGGTCTACATCATGCTCGCGCACGCTTCGGGGCGGCTGGGCTGACGAAAACCGCGCGCCCGCGAATGGCGCGCCTCGGGTTGAAACAAGCGCCGGCGCGTGACCTACGCGCCGGCGAATTCATTTTCAGAGATCCTTGAAGCCCTTGCCTTGTGCGACGAGCTTTTCAAGCAAGGCCGAGGGCCGGAACGCGTCGCCCATCTTGGATTGAAAGCCGCGCATCGCCGCCAGCACTTTGTCGAGCCCGACGGTGTCGCCATAGAACATCGGGCCGCCGCGATAGACCGGCCAGCCGTAGCCGTTGATCCAGACGATGTCGATGTCCGAGGCGCGCTGCGCCTTGCCCTCCTCGAGAATCTTCGCGCCCTCGTTGATCATGGGATAGAGGCAGCGTTCGAGGATTTCCTGATCCGAAACCGCGCGCCGCGTCACCCCCTTGGCGGCGGCGAAATCGAGGATGATTTTCTCGACGATCGGCGAGGGTCGGGCGCTGCGGTTCTCGTCGTAATCGTAGAAGCCCGCGCCGGTCTTTTGGCCGCGTCGATCCCGCTCGCACAAGATTTCGCGAATCGTCGAGGACGACGTCGTCTCCTTGGACCAGCCGATGTCGAGCCCCGCGAGGTCGCTCATCGCGAACGGCCCCATTGGCATCCCGAAATCATAGAGCACGCGATCGACGTCCCAGGGCATCGCGCCTTCGAGGATCAGCGCCTGCGCTTCGCGCTGGCGCTGCGCCAGCATCCGGTTGCCGACGAAGCCGTGACAGACGCCGACCAGCGCGGCGATCTTGCCGATCTTCTTGGCCATCTGCATCGCCGTCGCAATGACGGGCTTCGCGGTCTTGTCGCCGCGCACGACCTCGAGCAGGCGCATCACATTGGCGGGCGAGAAAAAGTGCAGGCCGAGCACATGATCGGGCCGCTGCGTCGCCGAAGCGATCTCGTTCACGTCGAGATAGGAAGTGTTGGACGCCAGGATCGCGCCGGGTTTGGCGACGGCGTCGAGCTTGGCGAAAATCTCCTTCTTGATCGCCATGTTCTCGAATACCGCTTCGATAATGAGATCGCAATCGGCGAGCGCGTTCAGATCCAGCGCGCCGGTAAGCATGCCCATGCGCGTCTCGACGTCGGCCGCGCTCATGCGGCCCTTCTTGGCGGTGTTTTCGTAGTTCTTCCTGATGACGCCGAGGCCGCGGTCGAGCGCGCCCTGCTGTGTCTCGACGATCGTCACGGGAACGCCGACGTTGAGGAAATTCATCGAGATGCCGCCGCCCATCGTGCCGGCGCCGATGACGCCGACCTTCTTGATAGGCAGCGTCGGCGTGTCGTCCGGCACATCGGCGATCTTCCAAACCTGACGCTCGGCGAAAAACACATGCCGTTGCGCCTTCGACTGGGTCGAGCCGAGCAGCGCCATGAACGCGGCCCGCTCGCGCTGCACGCCTTGCTCGAACGGCAATTCGACCGCGTCGCGGACCGCGGCGATGGCCTTTTCCCAGGCCTCGAAGCCACGGAATTTCTTCGCGTTGGCTTTGCGGGCGGCCTCGAAGACCTCGGGCTTGCCGCGGGCCGCGGCGATCTTCTCATCGCGGTCGCGCACCTTGAGCAGCGGCAGCCTTTCGTCGATCGCCCGGCGAGCGAGACGGAGCGCGCCTTCGCGCAGTTTGCCCTCTTCGACGAGTTCATCCACAACGCCCCATTCCCGCGCTTGTTTGGCGCTGAACGGCGTTCCCGACAGAATTGCTTCCAGCGCCGCTTCCGGGCCGATCAGGCGCGGCAGGCGCTGCGTGCCGCCTGCGCCGGGGATGAGGCCCAATTTGATTTCTGGCAGGCCGAGCTTGGCCGAGGGAACCGCGACGCGATAATGGCAGACGAGCGCGATCTCGAATCCGCCGCCGAGCGCCGTGCCGTGTATCGCGGCGATGACAGGTTTCGGGCAATCCTCGATCGCCGCCTGCGCCTCGGGCAAGCTGACGCCGCTCGGCGGTTTGCCGAATTCGGAGATGTCGGCGCCGGCGATGAAGGTGCGACCCGCGCAGATCAGCACGACAGCCTTGACCCCGGGATCGGCCGCGGCCTGCCGCATTCCGTCGCGAATGCCTTCGCGCACCTTGGCCGAGAGCGCGTTGACGGGCGCGAAGTCGATGGTCAGGACGGCGATGTCGCCTTCCCCGGTGAGATCGGCGACGGAATTGACGGCGGCCATTCAGACTCCTCCCAGCTTCTTATCGGATAGCGGCGTGACGCCGCCGCGCCCGATATCGCACGCGGACGCGACGGCGCCAATTAACGCTTAGGCGCCCTCAGCGGGCCCGGCAGCGCCGCCTCGGCTTCGGCGCGCAACACGCGCTCGTGGTAGGCGATGAACCGGCTGGCGAACACCGCGCCGATCGCGGCGGCGACGAGCGCGGCGATTCCGACCGGCCGCGCATAATGCTCGAACGCCAGTCCGAGGAAATACCCGCCGAGACCGAAAATCGTCGCCCAGACGACGCCGCCGAGCGCGTTGAAGAGGAGAAAGCGGGGCCAGGGCAGATGATTGACCCCGGCCAGAAACGCCGCGAAAGCGCGCAGGATCGCCACGAATCGGCCGAAGAACACGATCTTGCCGCCGTGGCGCATGAACAAATATTGCGCGACTTTCAGCCGCCCTTCATCGATGTGAATGTAGGGGCCATATTTATAGACTAGCGGGAAGCCGAACTCGCGCCCTACCCAATAGCCACAATTGTCGCCAATGATCGCCGCCAGCGCCGCGCTGGCGATCACGCCCTCGAGGTTCAGCGTCCCCTGCCCCGCGAACACCGCCGCAGTCACCAGCGCGGTTTCGCCAGGCATCGGCACGCCCGCGCTCTCCATACCGACGAGCAGCAATACCGCCCAATACCCGTAGGCGGCGACGAAGGCGTGCAGATGTTGGACGAAATGCATGGAGTGGGGGTCCGCTGCGCCAAAATTCCAGCGCGAGACTAGCCGATCGCCTTCATGCCGGTAAGTCGGCGTGCGTTCGCCCGCACCATGCGCTGCGCGGGGGCCATAGCCGCCTCGGCGATGTCGACCAGCGCGTGAGAGACGTGATGGGGCGTGGTGACGCCGCCGAACGCCGCCTTGACCCAGAACGACCCCCAAGCCATCTGCGCCCCGAGCACGCCTTCGACGGCCGCAGCGACTTTTTCTTGCACCATCAGGCGCGCTTCCTTCGACCTGGCGCCGGAGATGTCGAGGCCGGGCGTCGTCAGGCCGGACGTGCGCGCGGAAATGGTGACGGCCGCGTCCAGCGCCGCCTGCGCGCTCTTGTGTGCGATCTTGATCGAACGCCGGGTCAAACTATTCATATCGATGCGCCATTGAAAACGACTTGTGAAAAACTACGCTCTCAGCTACTCCCTCCGGAGCGCAGATTGGATCGCGCCCGCGCCGCCGCAAGCTCCGTTTACAATTTATTCACGATTTCGGGCTCGCCTGTCCAGTCGCGGGCGCGGCGCGGCTAAGTTCCCAGCAGCTTTCGGTACTCAATTAGGCCGCTGGGCTTGGCGAGCTTGCCATATAGCGAGGCGGCCTCGGCGCCGGCTTTGGGACCGAGCCAATAGAGCCGCGGGGCGCCCGCGTCGCGAGCCTTCTGACCGACGGCTTCGATCAGCGCACGGCCGACGCCCATACAGCGCGTGGCCGGCGAAACGAAAATATCCTGCATGTAGCAGTCCTGCGCCACGGTCCAGGTATTGCGATGGAACAGATAATGCGCGACGCCGATCAGCGCGCGGTTGCATTCCGCCACGACGGCGTGAACCGGTTCCGCACGGTCGAAAAACCGCCCCCAGGTGGTGCGCGTCACCTCGTCGCTAGGGTCGTTTTTCATTTGCAAATGATAGGCGCGCCACAAAGGGAGCCAGCCTTCGCCGTCGTCCAATCGGACCGGCCGCACGACAAAATCGGGCATGAAACCTCCAAAATTGCTTCTCTTCAAAATGTCGGAGCCGGCGAATCGGCCGCCACCGCGCGCATTCGGCTGCGCATCTCGATCCTGGTCGCAATCCACTTCAATTCCGTAAAACCGCCCGTGAAATCGACTTTGGTATGACACCCCAATGCCGCGTAGGTAACCAAAGCCCCTGTCAGTCCATGAAAATGCGAGCAACGCGCGAAGCCTTTCCGCGCCGACGACGACGTTCTGGACAATCCTCGCGCGATGATCCCTACTCAGACTTGGGGAGACCGGTCGCGCAGAACGACCGCGACGCCCGTCAGTGGGGAAGCCATGCCGTCGACGACCGCCGCGCGCCACGAAGAAAGGACCCTGGCGCGCGCGCCCCTGTTCGCATCGCTGGGCCGCGAGGACATCAGGGGCCTGGATTCGCGATGCCATTGGCGCAAGGTCGCGGCCGGCGAATGGGTGATCGACTATCAGGCCGACGGCAAGGACGTCTTTTTCATGCTCAGCGGCCTGGCGCGGGTGGTCATCGTCGCCGCCGGGCGCGAATTGATCCTGCATGACATCAAGGAAGGCGAGTATTTCGGCGCCTATTCCGCGATCGACGGCAAACCGCGTTCGGCGGCGATCGTCGCGGTGTCGGACGCGACGGTCGCGCGCATGTCGTCGGAGCTGTTCTGGGAGGCGATCCACAAACATCCGCGCGTTCGCGAGGGCGTGCTGAAAAATCTGGTGGCCGACATGCGCGCGCTCAACCAGCGCGCGACCGAACAGGCCAATTTCGACGTGCGCCACCGGCTTTGCGCCGAACTGTTGCGCCTGTCGCGCCCAACTGGAGTGGACCGGCTCGTCGTCTCGCCGCCGCCCACGCACGCGGAACTTGCCGCGCGCATCAGCACGCACCGCGAAGCGGTGACGAAAACACTCAGCGCGCTTGAGCGCGAAGGCCTGATCGAGCGCGATGCGAAAGCCATCCGGCTCGTCGATCCCACGGGTTTGCGGCGGATTCTGGCGGATGCGGGCTAGGTTGGCGGCTCGCCGTGAATCTCAACCGACGATCGTCAGCGCCTCGCTGATCGCGCGCCACGCCTGATCGATCGCGACGTCAGTATAGGCGCCGGCGCCGGAATCCGAATTGGCGATGACGATGCGGCCGAAAGGGGCGCGGCCGAGGACGTGAGGCTGATCGCGCTCGTCCCAGTCCGGATCGAATAGGGGGTTATATTCATAGGCGTAGCCGTGCGGCCAGCGATTGACCGTGATCGCCGCTATGTCGAGCGCGGGATCGAACCCGCCCGTTCCCAAGACGCGCGCGAGTTGATCGCGGACCGCGCGCTCGAAGGTCTCGAAACTCGTCGCGAGCAGTTCGGCCTGGCCGGCCCTGAATTGCGCTCGGGGATCAAGCCCGGGCCGGCAAGGCGTGCGGGCCATCTGCACCCATATCGGCTCGTCAGGAGAACGCACGCTGCGATAGTCGCCGATGTCGACGACCGGATTGAGGCGAACAGAGGCATGGTACGACCCCGGCGCGCGAATGTGGGAGACGCCGAGCGACCTGAACGCGCGCCAATTTCGAAGCGCCACATTGGTGTAAACCAAGGGCGTCTTGACCAGCTGACTCAGCGCCTCTCGCTGGCGGGCCGGCAAATCCGGGCAGAGATAGGGGATCATCATATTCCAGCAGGCGAGCGCGACCACCGCCCCTCGCGCCACGTGAAGATTTCCCGCGCGCGCGTAAGTTACTTCGGCTTCGCGCGCCGAATTCGCCTCGCCGATGTTGCGAACCTGCAATGCGGTCGCGTTCAGGCGGATGCGGACGGCGGCGCCGGGTCGGTCGAGTTTTGCGTAATCCGCTCTGGCCGTGACGACGTCTTGCGCGTCGGCGCCCGGCAAAGCCTCGGGCGCGAGATGACGAACCAGCAGTCGCGCGATCGAGGCGTTGCCGTCGGGAAAATGAAAATGCGCGGATCCGCCAGTTGCCGCATAACCGGCGGCGGTGAAGCCCATGTGAGGCGCCGCGCCCGGTCCCAAGCCCAGCCCCTGGAATCCGGGAAAGTCGAATGGCCACACTTCGAGCGCGCCGACCGCTTCGATGCCGACGCCCCATTCCTCGTGCGTCATCGATTGGAAAAACGGCAGAACGGCCGGATCGGCTTTCGCGGCCTTCGTCAGAAAATCAGCATAGCTCATCCGCGCGAGGCGGGCCTTCTTCTCGTCGGAAGAGAGGCCCGGCATATAATCGACCACGCTCTCGTAGAGCCTGGCGATATCCGCCTTCGCGGCTGGCGAAAGCGGCGCCTCGTTCAGGAGCTTCGTCCACGGCGTCCCCTTCGTGAGGACCATCAGGCGATCGGCGCCGAATGTCTCGCGATCGAAAAACACGCCTCTTTCGAGCCCGAGCGAGGAATAAAAATTCTTCTTCGCGCATCGCGCGTCGAGTTCGCGAGGATCGACGCCGAGCCGCTCCAATAGCGCGCCGGCGACCACGCTGTAAGGTCGCGGACTATCGATTCCCCAAGTCCCTCCGTTGATGAGCTGCGTGCGTCCATCGAGCGTGAATTCGTTTCGCTTGGCGTGGCCGCCGAAATCGTCGTGGTTATCGAGGATCAGTACGCGCGACTGCGGCTTTGCGGCTCGGTAGAAGGCGGCCGCAGCGAGCCCGCTCAGTCCGCCGCCCACGACGATCAGGTCGAAACGCGCCTCGTCATCCTCGACGGTATGACCCAGCGGCGATTGGCCGTCGCGCAACCGATGCGCGGCCTCGAAAGAGCCGGGGTGGCTTCCGCGCAGGCCCGTCAGCGTCGGCGGATAATAACCCGCTTCATCTTGCGCCGGCAGCTGCCCGGCCAAGGCCGGCCCGGTCAGCGCCGCTCCAATGCTGACGGCGGCGCCATTGAGAAAGTCGCGCCGATCGATCGGACGCGCCATGCCCAATTCCCGATCGCTGGCGTCACGCCCATTCCGCCGCATGGCCTCAACCTTCGCCCGTGAGCCTGCGGATTGGAGTATTCAAAAACGGGCGAAATTGCGATCTGCGTACGCCTGCCGGATTTATCGTGGGACCGACGAGGCGCCAAAACGCGCGGAGTAAAGTTTCGCCGATGCGAAGGCCCGCATCAAATCCGAGAACATGGTGACGATGCGCGGCTTCCGCCTGGCGTCTTTCGCGGCTCTCTCAGATACCGCGCACGCCGTCGGAGTGGGTGATATCGCCTTCGATGATCTCGAACATTTCCCGGCGCCAGCCCCCGTTCGGCGAAATCTCGCCCGTCTCGCGCTCCGCGAGCGCCCGACCCATGAATACCAACGTCGCGACGACGGCGGCGGCCAAACCGAGAAAGATCGCGGTGAGCAGAGCGTCGTCCGAGTAATAGCGGCGCGCGGCGTCGGCGGCGCGCTCGGCTCGGGTCGGCGTCGCGCGGACGGGGGCGACGACTTCCTGCGCGGCGACAAATTGCACCGTCGCCGCCTGGGCCGGCGCGTATTCATCCGGGCCGGCGAGGCGCAAGGCGTATGAGGGCGTGGATAGGAGGCTGAAGGCGAGAGCGATAGCCGCCAGCATGGGAAGAGATGTCCTGTACATGTCGGACTCCTGACCCCTTCGGATTTACGGCTTAACGTTGAGGCGCTATGTCGACGCCCTTTCTCTATGCCGGACTTAAAGCAAAACCGCGCCCGGCGCTGTGGCGCAGATCACAAGCCGCGCGGCGCGGCAGGTCGAACGTTCGACTTGACCGCCGCGGCGAGCCAGCGCGCGAAAGCGGCCGAATCGTCGAAACTCAGCGTAACCGGCAACGCCAGGATGTCGCTTTCGGGCGAGGGCGCGATCCGCGCGCGGTCCTTTTCGGTCGTCGCCAACAACAGTCCGCGCGCTCGCGCCGCGCGGACAAGCCGCCCGATCTCGCGCTGCGAGTATTTGTGATGGTCGGGGAAAGCGCGGGTCTCGGCCAGCGTCGCGCCGATGGCGGCGAGCGTGTCGAAGAACTTTTGCGGCCGCGCGATGCCGGCGAATGCAAGCACCGGGCGTCCGACAAGCCGCGCGGCGACGAGCGCATCGGGCTGCAAGCGCGCGCGAAAAATCGGCCGTCCTGGCGCGGCGAACTTCACCGCCGCCGGCAGTTCGGCCGGGCCGCCGATCACAATCAGCGCGTCGACATAGCGCGATTGCTGTTCGATGGGTGCGCGCAACGGTCCCGCCGGCAGGCACAGGCCGTTGCCGAACGGGTTGTCGCCGTCGATCACGGCGAGGCTGACGTCCTTGACGAGCGAAGGGCTTTGCAGGCCGTCGTCCATCACCAGCGTGTCGTAGCCCGCCTCGATCGCCGCACGCGCGGAGGCGACGCGGTCGGCGCCGACGAAGCAGGGCGCGGCCCGCGCCAAAAGCAGCGGCTCGTCGCCGACCGCTGCCGCCCCGTGCATCGCCGGATCGACGCGCAGCGGCTCGCTGCGCTTCGCGCCGCCATAGCCGCGCGACAAAAACGCGACCCGCGCCCCGCCCGCCTGCAACAGGCGCGCGAGCGCCAGCGCGGTCGGCGTTTTGCCCGCGCCGCCGGCGACGAAATTTCCGACGCAGATGACTTTGGCCTCGACCCGCTCGCCGGGCTGGGCCATCCGCCGCGCCGTCACGGCGCCGTAGAGGGCGCCGAGCGGGCTCATCGCGCGCGCGATCCCGTTCGGCCGCGGCAGGCGCCAGAAGCGGGGCGCGATCATCGCGGCGCCGCCAGAGCGCCGAGGCGCGGCTGCAACGCCGCCATCGTGCGTTCGACCGCGCCCGCCTCCTTCTCGACCACCTTCGCGGCGGCGCGCGCCATCGACCGGAGGCGCGCCGGATCGGCGAAGAGTTCTGCGAGACGCTCCGCGAGTTCGTCCGCGTCATGCGCGAGCGCCGCGCCGCCGCCGGCGTCGAGCAGTTGATAGACATCGGCGAAATTGCCGACATGCGGCCCGTGCAGAATCGCACTCGCGAGCTTGGCGGGCTCGATCGGGTTTTGGCCGCCGTGGCTGGCGAGCGACTTTCCGACGAATACGACTCCGGCGAGCCGATAGAACAACCCGAGTTCGCCCATGGTGTCGCATATGTAGATCGCCGTCTCGGGTCCGGGCGTCTGACCGCGCGAGCGCAAGGCGCAGTTCAGCCCCATAGCCTGCAATTCGGCGAGGATTTCCTCGCCGCGCGCGGGATGGCGCGGCGCGATCAAGGTCAGCGCGTCGGGAAACGTTCGCGCGATTCGCCGATGCGCCTCGGCGGCGATCCGTTCCTCGCCCTCGTGGGTGGAGGCGGCGATCCAGATTTGCCGTCCCGAGGTCAGGCCAGACAGCGCCGCCAGTTCCTGCCTATCGGCGGGCGGCGCGGGCGCGTCGTATTTCAAGTTGCCGATCGCGCGCACCGCGCCCGCCCCGAGCTGCGACAGGCGCTCGGCGTCGCCCTCGCTTTGCGCGAGGCAAAGCTCTATCCGCCCCAGAAGCGCCCCGATGAAACCCCGCGCGTGGGACCAACGCTGGAACGAGCGCGGGCTCAAGCGCGCGTTGACCATCGTCAGCGGCGTGCGGGCCCGCGTGGCCTCGACGATCATGTTCGGCCACAGCTCGGATTCGGCGATCAGCCCGAGATCGGGGCGCCAGTGGGTGAAAAAGCGGCGCGCGAAGCTCGGCGCATCGAGCGGCGCGAATTGATGAAACGCGCCCGCCGGCAGCCGCCGCGCCAGCAATTGCGCCGAAGTCACCGTGCCCGTCGTCACCAGCGCGCCGAGGCCGCTCTGCGTCAAACGCTCGACCAGCGGCAGCAGCGACAGCGACTCGCCGACGCTGGCGCCATGCAGCCAGACCAGCGGCCCTTCGGGACGCTCGAGACCGGGGATTGCGCGCCGTTCGTCGACGCGGAGCGGGTCTTCCTTGCCATTGTTGAGCCGCAGCGACAGCAGCGGCCCCGCCAGCGGGCTCGCGAGACGTGTGACGACGCGATAGGCGCCGAGCGAGATCGGCAGGCTCATCGAGGCCTCAAATCGGCGCCGGGGTCGCGGTCGCCGACCAACTCGTAGGCGCGCCGGTGCACGGCGTCCAGGCTGGCTTCGACCGCTCGCCGAGCGGCCTCCATCGCCGCCTCGTCGGCGTCCGCGGCGACACGGATGAGGTCGCCGACGACGATCGCGCCGCGCCCGAACGGCAGACCGATGCTGGCCCGGTCCCACGAGTTGAAATCAAACCGGTGTGACGCGACGACCGCCGTCGGCGCGATCGGGCGGCCGGAAAGCCGCGCCAAAGTGACGATGCCGAGGCCGGCGACGCGGGCCTGCTTGGGCACGTCGGCGGTCATCGCGATCGAGGCGCCGGCGTCGAGTTGGCGCAATAATTCGCGCATCGCCGGCGCGCCGCCCTTTTCACGGATGCGGTGCGAGCGCCCGCCAGAGCCGCGCACGGGCGTCACGCCGAGATGGCGCAGCGCGGCGGCCTGGGCCTCGGCGTCGCCGTGTCGCGAGATCAGCGCCGCCATGCGGACGATCGACTTCGGCCAGGCGAAGGACAGCATCAAATGCTGTCCGTGCCACATCGCGACGATGACGGGCGTCTGGCCCGCGACCGCCGCGTCGAGGTCGGCGGGTTCGCGCCGGAAGCGGGTGGTGCGCTCGACGAGCTTCAGATAGAGCGCGAGCGCCCTTCCGAGCGCATTTTGCGCCCAAGCCCCGCGCCCCCGCCCTTTCGCCATCGCCCGTCCTCAGCCGAGCTTGCGTTTCAGGCCCGTCGGCTCAAGCAAACGATGCAGGTGGACAATGAAATAGCGCGTCTGGGCGCTGTCGACCGTCGCCTGCGCTTTCGCGCGCCAGGCCCGTTCGGCAGCTTCGTAGGTCGGAAACACGCCGACGACGTCGATCTTCGAGATGTCGCGGAACTCGTACCCATCAAGCGAGGTCAGTTCGCCACCGAGCACGAGATGCAGCAATTGCTTGGATTCGTGCTCCTCCGGAGACGCGGGCGGGTGGGACGTCATGGCTTCGATCCTTCAAAGGCGCCCGGCGAGGGCATGGCGAAAGCGCCGTATAAGGGCGCAGGCGATTGGCGTCGGGCTTGCCTCGCGCAGAGGAAAAACGCAATCGGCGCCGTCCTTGTCCAATTCAAGTTTCGCGCCAAGCCGCTTCATCCCGGCCTCGCGCAGGCGCGCAGCGCCGCCGTCAACGCGCCCACGAGCGCGTCCGGCGCCGCGACGAGCAGATCGTGGCGCACGCGTTCGCGGTTGTAGCTGGGCGCCCGCCCCTCGGCGTCCTGGAGCGACGCTCCGGCTTCCGCCAGGATCAAGTCGGCGGCGGCAATGTCCCAATCGTGGGAATTGGGCGCCGCGAGCGCGGCGTCGAGCGAACCGCTGGCGACGCGCGCGAAGCGGTAGGCGAGCGAGGGGATTTTCGGTTCCGCCGTCATCTCGACGCCCGCCGCGCGCGCGGCGGCTTCGACCATGGGACGCGGCCCGCCGACCCTTGCGCCCTCCAGCGATACGAGCGCCGAGGCGCGGATCGGCGATCCATCGAGAGTCGCGCCGCCGCCGAGCGCCGCTGCGTAAGTCTGGCGCAGCGCCGGAGCGTGGACCACGCCGGCGATCGGCCGCGTCCCCGAGACGAGCGCAATCGAGACCGTCCAGCGCGGATCGCCGGAGACGAAAGCTCGCGTGCCGTCGATGGGATCGACGATCAGCAGTTCGGTCCGCTCCCGGCGCGCGGCGTCGTCGGCCGTCTCCTCGGAGAGCCAGCCGGCTTGCGGAAACGCGCGGCAAAGCCGCTCTTTCAAGAACCGATCGACCGCGAAATCGGCTTCCGTCACCGGCGAGCCGCCGTGCTTGCTCTCGATCGCCGCCAGAGTGTGCGCCCCCTCCCGAAACCAGGGCATTGCGATTTCGCCGGCCAGGCGCGCGGCCTCGACGAGCGCCCCGAGCGAATCGGCGGCGCGGGCGCGAAGGCTCGCTGTATCTGGCGTCGTGGACATGGGTTCGGCCGCTGCTTTACCGGCCAGGGGCTTGGCCCGCAATGGCCTCAGCGGTCGGCGGCGATCAGCAGGCGCGCCGCGAACCCGCTCATCAAGGCCGCGACCGCATAGTCGAAGCCGCGCATCGCCTTGGGATGGGCGCGCACGCTCGCCACGAAGCGGGACGCGACGACGATCAGCGCCGCATTGACGAGCGAGCCTACGCACACGAACGTCGCGCCGAGCGCGAAGAATTTCGGCGTCGCGTCGGCGTCGCCCGCCTCGATGAATTGCGGCAGGAAGGTCACGAAGAACAGAATGATCTTCGGATTGGTCAGATTGATGAGCGCGCCGGTCAGGAAGCTCCGCCCTAGCGTCGTCTCCACTGCCGCACCCGAGGCCAGCTTCAGCGCCGAACCGTGCCGCAGCGCCGAAATCGCGAGCCAAAGCAAATACAGAGCCCCGACGATCTTCAACCCGCCGTAAAGACGCGAGGAGGCCGCGATCAGCGCGGAAAGGCCGAGCGCCGCGGCGAAGGTGTGAACGAGCACCCCGGCCATCGCGCCGCCGAGCGCGGCGAGGCCGTGCGCCCGCCCGCCGCTCAGGGTTTTCTGCATGAATAGCGCCATGTCCGGCCCGGGCGTCAAAGCCAGCAGCAGGCAGGCGGCTAGATAGGCGAGATAGATCGGCGTCGTGGGCAAAAAAGACATGCGCTCGCTCTATCGCGTTACGATCGTCAACGCCACGCTCGCCATCACGCCCGCCGTCGCCCGCCGGAGATAGGCCATCGCGCGCGACGAACGCATCCAGCCGCGCGCGCGGTCGGCGGCGAAGGCGTAGGCGCACAGCGTCGAGGTCAGGATGAACGTTCCCGTCGCCACGATTTCGAGGAAGCTCGTCAGCGGAATGGCGCCGATGTCGATGACCAGTGGCAGGATCGACAGGAAAAAGATGATGACCTTGGGATTACCCAGCGTCAGGGAAAGTGAGCCGAGAAACGCCCGCCAGCCGGCCGTCGCCCTCACGGGCGCCTGGGCAGGCTCCACCGAGGCCGGCGTTCGCGCGAGACCCCAAGCGATATAAGCCAGATAGGCCGCGCCCGCGTATTTGACCACGATGAACGCGGTCGCGAACTCATGCGCTACCACCGATAGCCCGGTGGCGGCGAACGTCATCCAGACGAGATCGCCGACGACATAGCCGGCGATGAAAGGCGCGACCCCCTTCAGCCCATGGGAAAGCACGCGCGCCACCAACGCCGCGATGCCCGGCCCGGGCGTGGCGACGGCGGCGAAATAGACGCTGGCGAATAGCAGAAGCGAGGATAGGGACATCGGGCGGCTCGATCGAGCCGCACTTAACGCTCGCGCCGCGAGGGCCGTCAAGCGCGGCGCTTCGGCTTGACGCGGCGCCTTCCTTGCGCGTTCCTTGATGACGCGAACGAATCTCCCGGAGACCCCCACCGATGCGCGCTCTGCTTCCCGTTCTCGGCCTCGCCCTCGCCCTTGCCGGCTGCAACACCCCGACGCCGCAGGCGGCCGAGCCGGCGCCAGGGTCGGTCGCGGTGACGCCGCCCGGCTTTCAATTGCCCGAGGGCGGCTCCTGCGCCGGCGACGTCGCGCGCTACCGAGCGATCCAGGACAACGACCTGTCGATGGGCCATGTCGCGCAGTCGGTTTACAACCAGATCAAGCGCGAGATCGGCGCCGCCGAGGAAGAATGCAACGCCGGTCACGACGCCAAGTCGCGGGAGATGATCCTCGCCTCACGCCGAAAGCACGGCTATCCGACCGACCTTTGAGCGAAGGCGTAGCGCAGAAAGTCGCGCACGAATTCCAGGCTGCGGGCGGGATCGAGATCGGCCAATTCCCGCACGACATGGATACGCGCGAGTTCGGGTTGCGTCTCGCGCGCCAGAAACGCCTCGATGCGCGCCTTCGCCGCCTCGGCGGGAATGGCGAGCCGCATGATCTTCATGCAGGCGACGCGCGGCGGCGCATTAACGACGATCCATCCCGGATCAAAGCTCGTTTCGGACGCGGCGACGCCAGTCTCCTCTTCCAGTTCCCGCATGACGCTGGCGCCAAGATCGACCCGCGCGCCGAAAACGTCGCTGAGATCGGGCGTGCCGGCGGCGAAATAGATCTTTCCGGCGTTGGCGGTGTGGGCGTTCATTTCGCCAAGCAGAAACGCGCCGTCCGAGCCCTGCAAAGCGGCCATCGAAAAGCCGTTGCAGACGGCTCCTCCGGGATAGCCGAAATCGCGCCAGGCGAGAAATTCGGCGAAATCGACTTCGAAAAATGCGCCCCGCAGCGCCGCGCCGCCGTCGAGCCTTTTCGCGAATTCGTGGCGTCCGAGCAACAGCACGCGGCCGTTGAACAGGCTCGGCTGACGAAGCCGCCGCTGCTCCCAATACGCGCGAATGTCGTCGGCGCGCTCGCGCGAGAAATCCCAGGCGCGCGGCTCCAGCGCGAAATCGAGTTCGTCGACCTCGACAATGCGCGCCGCGCTCAAAGGTCGATCGTCCCCGAGGCGACGATCACCGACGAGCCGCCGATGGTGGCGCTTTTCAGCGCGCCGCCCTCGACCTCGAGCCCGAGCGAAATATAGCTCGGTCGCCCCATCTCGACGCCCTGTTCGATCGTCAGCGTATGCTCGCCGTCCTCAGGCTGTTCGAACATCATCGCGACGCCGGCGAAGGCGGCGGCGGCGCTACCGGTCGCCGGGTCTTCGTAAACGCCCCAGCCGGAAGCGAACATGCGAGCGTGAATGTCGGCGCCCTCGCGCATGACCTCGCGCGTATAGAGATAGAGACAAGGCCCGCCGTTCTCGCCCCAGTGTTTGCGATCGGGGCGCGCGCGCGCCATCGCCGCCAGCGAGGCGACGGGCACGAAAAGATTGGGCGTGCCGGCGCCGATGAAGCTCGGCTCATGCGCGTCGAATCCGATGTCGGAGGGTTCGAGCCCGAGATCGGCGGCGAGCGAAGCCGTCGAGGGCGCCTCGCCCAGCCTCTCGGGCAGTCGGGGCAGCGTGAAATAAGACGCGAGCGCCTCGCCGCGCCGATGGCGCGCGACGCAGACGACCTCGCCCACCTTTTCCTCGATCACCACGCGCAAATCTTCGGAGCGCAAGAGATCGGGCGCACGCAGATGGGCGAGCAGCGCCGCCGTCCCAACCGTCGGATGGCCGGCGAACGGCAGTTCGCGCGCGGGCGTGAAAATGCGCACCGCCGCCGTGTTGACCGGGTTCTTCGGCTCGATCACGAACACGGTTTCGGAGAGGTTGAACTCGCGCGCGATTTGCTGCATCCGCGCATCGTCGAACCCCTCGGAGTCGATCACCACCGCGAGCGGATTGCCCGATAGCGGCGCGTCCGTGAAAACGTCGAGTGTGTAATAGACGCGGCGCATGATCGGCAACCCTACAGCTTTTCCGGCGCGATGGCGCGGCTCGGACGGATGAATTCCTCTTGCGCCGCGACGAGCGCGAGTTCGCGCTGACCGGAATGCGCGGTGGCGGCGACGACGCCGTAGACGCTGGCCGCCGCTCCGGCAAGCGCGAATGGCGCGGAGCGCGAGCGCAGCCAATGCGCCGCGAAAAGCGCGGCCATGAGATCGCCGGCGCCGTTGACTGAAATCGGCAGGCGCGGCGTGCGCAGACGCCAGAAGTCGCCGCCCTCGCCCACGATCATGTCGAGCGCGTCGGCGGGCGTTTCGTCGAGGCGCAGCGAAGTGACGAGCGCGACGTGCGGACCGCGCGCCTGCAATGTCGCGATCGCGGCGCGCGCCGCAGCGAGATTGCGCACGGCGCGGCCGGTCAGCCATTCCAGTTCAAACGCGTTCGGCGTCAGGATCGTGGCCGCGCCCATCGCGCGGTCGCGAAAGAACTCCCCGACCCCGGCTTCGACATAGACGCCCCTGCCCTCGTCGCCGATAACCGGATCGCACACATAGGCGGCGCCCGCGTTCGCGGCGCGCACGGCGGCGACCGCGCCAAGCACGGCCTCGCCAACCTCCGTCTTGCCGAGGTAGCCCGAAAGCACGGCGCTACAGCGCGCGAGCGCCCCAACGGCGGCGAGGCCGGCGACACATTCGTCAATCATGTCCGCCCCAAACGCGCGCCCGCGCCAGCCGGGATAGCCGGCGTGGCTGGAGAACTGCACGGTATGAATGGGCCAGACCTCGACGCCCATGCGCTGTAACGGAAACACGGTGGCCGAGTTTCCAACATGGCCATAGACGACATGCGACTGGATCGAGAGGATCGACAGGGACATAACGGCAGGGGACGACGATTCGGGCGCCCAGTCAAAACCCGCCGCCCTTGTCATCCCCGCCTCGGACTGGGAAACTGCGCCGACGCATCGGAAATGAGACAAACTGAAATGAGCGACGCCATCGCCTATCTCTCGCGCGCGATCGAGCAAGGCCGCGGCCTCGCCGACGCCGACCTCGTGCTCAAGGGCGGGCGCGTATTCGACCTCGTGCGCGGTGAATTATATGAAAGCGACGTCGCTATTTCGTCCGACCGCATCGTCGGCGTCGGCGGGCAATATCGCGGCGCGCGCGAAATAAACGTCAAAGGAAAGATCGTCGTTCCCGGCTTTATCGACACGCATCTGCATGTCGAATCCTCGCTGATCACGCCGCCCGAATTCGACCGCTGCGTGCTCGCGCATGGCGTCACCACCGCGATCTGCGACCCACACGAAATCGCCAACGTGCTGGGAACGACGGGTATTAAATATTTCCTGGATTCCTCGATGCAAACCGCGCTCGACCTGCGCGTGCAACTGTCGAGTTGCGTGCCGGCGACGCATCTGGAGACCTCGGGCGCGCGGCTCGATGTTGAAGACCTGCTGCCGCTCGCGAGCCATCCCAAAGTCCTCGGCCTCGCCGAATTCATGAACTTTCCCGGCGTACTCGCGCGCGATCCGGCGTGCCTGGCAAAGCTCGCGGCGTTCCAGAACCGGCGCATTGACGGCCACAGCCCGTTGCTGCGCGGCCCCGATCTCAACGGCTATCTGAGCGCCGGCATACGCACCGACCATGAAGTGACCAACGTGCCGGAGGCGCTGGAGAAGCTCTCCAAGGGGATGCAAATCCTCGTGCGCGAGGGCTCCGTCTCGAAAGACCTGCACGCGCTCGCACCTATCGTCACCGAGCGGCATTCGCCGTTCATCGCCTTCTGCACCGACGACCGCAATCCGCTCGACATCGCCGAGGAAGGCCATCTCGACTTTATCATCCGCACCGCGATTTCGCTCGGGGCGCCGCCGCTCGCCGCCTATCGCGCCGCCAGCATTTCGGGCGCGCGCATCTTCGGATTGATGGATCGCGGCCTCGTCGCGCCGGGTTGGCGCGCCGATCTTGCCGTCGTCGATTCGCTCGAAAGCTGTGCGGTCTCCACAGTCGTCACCGCCGGGCGTGTCGTCGGCGACGAGCTTTTCGCGACGCGCGGCCGTATCGAGCCCGTCGGGCGCAACAGCGTCAAGGCGAGGCGCGTGTCCGCGAGCGATTTCGTCGCGCGCGGCCAGGGCCCTTCGACGCAAGCGATCGGCGTCGTTCCCGGCAGGATCATCACCGAGCGCGTGCCAGTCGCCTTGCCCTTCGCCAATGGCCTGCGCGGGATCGATCTTGACGGCGACTTCGTCAAGGTCGCGGTGGTCGCGCGCCATGGCGTCAACGAAAACATTTCCGTCGCTTTCGTGCATGGCTTCGGCATGAAGCGCGGCGCGATCGCCTCCTCGGTCGGCCACGATTGCCATAACATCTGCGTCGTCGGCGTCGACGAAGCCGACATGGCCATAGCCGTTAATCGCCTGATCGAAATCGAGGGCGGTTTCGCGGTCGCCGAGGGCGGCGCGGTGCTGGCGGAACTCGCGCTGCCGGTCGCCGGCCTCATGAGCCTTCTGACCTTCGAGGAGGTTCACAGGGCGCTGATCCCGCTGCGCGCGGCGGCCAAGGGGCTCGGCGTCGTACTGCCCGAGCCGTTTCTTCAGGTCGCGTTCCTGCCGCTACCCGTGATCCCGCACCTCAAGATCACCGATCGCGGCCTCGTTGACGTCGACAAATTCGAATTCGTGCGCGATTGAGTTCGGCGTCGCCTTGATCTTCCAGACTTCGCAGGCGCGCGGGATCGCCCTCTATCTGACCGGCGTCTTCTTTTTCGCGGTCAACGACGCACTCGGCAAGTGGCTGGTCGCCGATTACAGCGTCGGGCAGATGCTGGCCTTGCGCGCAATAGGCGCCATGCTGGTGCTGGCGCCGATGGTCTGGCGCCATCGCGTGAGTTTGTTTGACGGCGTCAATCTTACCTTGCAGATCGTGCGCGTTGTATTGATGGCGGCGGACACCTACAGCTTTTATTTCGCGACGCGCACCATGCCGCTCGCCGACGTCATGACATTCTATATGGCGACACCGCTCATCGTCACGGCGCTATCGGCGCCGCTGCTCGGCGAGAAGGTCGAGCCGTTTCGCTGGGTCGCGGTCGCGAT
Organism: Beijerinckiaceae bacterium; assembly: GCA_037446355.1. Classification (GTDB taxonomy): domain Bacteria; phylum Pseudomonadota; class Alphaproteobacteria; order Rhizobiales; family Beijerinckiaceae; genus Roseiarcus. The sequence goes on from JBBIIT010000004.1 coordinate 96,616, forward strand.
CGGCTTCGTCGGCGTCGTCGTCGCGCTGCAACCCTCAACGGCGATGTTCTCCGCCGCATCGCCGATTGCGCTGATGGGTGCGACAATGTTTGCGCTCGGCCAAACGATCACGCGCAAACTCAGGCGCACGCACTGGCTGCAACTGATCGTGTGGCAATTCGTCGGCGCCGGCCTCATCGGCGCGACCACGCTGCCTTGGACGTGGCGGACGCCGACGCCGCTCGATCTCGGCCTTTTGTTTTTGCTGGGCGTCGTTTCGATGTTCTGCTTCATCGCGATCACGAGGGCGCTCGCCACGACGCGCGCCGCGGTTCTCGCGCCGTTTCAGTATTCGGCGATTGTGTGGGCGACGATGCTCGGCTGGATCGTTTGGCGCGACGCGCCGACGACGCCGATTCTGATCGGCAACGCGGTCATTGTCGCCAGCGGACTGGCGATCTACTACGCCGGACGCGGGCGCGACTGACGCGCGGAACTCCCTGTAGCGCATAGTAATTTCGCGCGCCCGACAGTGAAGAAAAATCGACATAAAACTGAACATTCCTCGACATGTCGGCGCCCTATGGTCTCCGCGCGGCTCATTCGCCAGGGGGTTTTCATGTCCAGCGTCTCGCTATTGAAAAGGTTGAGCAATTCCGCGGTCGTGACCGCAACCATTCTTTCGCTGGTGAGCGCCAACGCCGCGTTCGCGCAGTCCGACGATAATCGCGGCGAAGGCCGCGCCAAGAGCCCGATCAAACATGTGATCGTGATCGTCGGCGAGAACCGCAGCTTCGATCACGTCTTCGCCACCTACACGCCCAAGAAGGGCGAGCGAGTCGACAACATGCTCTCGCGCGGCATCGTCAAGGCCGACGGCTCGCCGGGTCCGAACTATGCCCTCGCGGCCCAATATTCGGCCGTCGACGCCACGACGTATCAGATCAGCCCTGGCGGCAAGACGCTCTTCAACCAGACCTCCAACAAACTACAGGCGCCCGGCACCTCCTACGCGCCTCCCGCGCCCTACACCAACCTCTACGGCCCCGACGGCGCGTCCCTGAACGGCCCTGGCGCGGTCGCGACCCTGGCGCTCGCCGCCGCAGCCGAATACGGCCTCGACGCCGCCGATCTGCCGCTGCTGCTTACCGGCGCGACCGGCCTGCCGATGAACTCGCCCGACAGCCGCATTCCCAATTATCTCAACCTGCCGAACGGTCCCTATCCGCTTTCGCCGACGCCCGGTTACGACACTTACGGCGGCAGCCCGGTCCATCGCTTCTTCCAGATGTGGCAGGAAATGGATTGCTCGGCCGCCGGCGCAACGGCCGCCAATCCGAGCGGATGCCTCGCCGACCTCTTCCCCTGGGTCGAGCAGACAATCTCCTCGGGCAGCAACGGCGGCGCGCCCCATGCGCTCAAGGAAGGCGACATCGCCATGGGCTTCTACAACGTCGCCCAGGGCGACGCGCCCTATTTCACCAAGCTCGCCAACGAGTATACGCTGGCCGACAACTACCATCAGCCGATCATGGGCGGCACTTTCGCCAACTCGATGATGCTGGGTTACGCCGACGCGCTCTATTACGCCGACGGTCAAGGCAATCCGGCGGTTCCGAACCATGTGCTCGTGGCGGGCTCCAACCCCCCCGTCTACGTGAACGAAGTCGCCAATCCCGATCCGGCCGCCAACACCAACAACTGGTACACCAACGACGGCTACAGCGGCGGCAGCTACACCAACTGCTCGGACGCTTCGCAGCCCGGCGTGCCGGCGATCCTCAACTACCTCAACGCGATCCACGTCAAGGCGGACTGCCGTCCGGGCGCGTTTTATCTCCTCAACAACTACGTTCCGGCCTACACTGGCAGCGGCCAGACCGACCCTGTGAACAACGGGCCGTTCACCTTGCCGCCCGTTCGCAAGCAGCGCCACATCGGCGACGCGCTGTCCGCCAAGGACATTTCGTGGGCCTATTTCGGCGAACGCTGGAACGACTTCAGGACCGCTCCGGGCCTCGGCGCCAATTACGGATCGATCGACCCGCCGGCCTATCTCTATTGCAACATCTGCAACCCGTTCCTCTATTCTTCGTCAACGATGGAGAACGCTCATGCCCGCGACACGCATCAGAAGGATCTGACCGATCTCTACGACGCGATCGCCTCGGGCGATCTGCCCGCCGTGTCTTATGTCAAGCCGAGCACCTTCGCCGACGGCCACCCGTCGTCGTCGAAGTTCGACATCTTCGAGGCGTTCTCCAAGCGCATCATCGAGAAGGTGCAGGCCAATCCGAAGCTGTGGGACGACACCGCGATCTTCATCACGGTCGACGAAGGCGGCGGGTACTACGACTCCGGTTACGTTCAACCCGTCGACTTCTTCGGCGACGGCACGCGCATCCCGCTGCTGGTCGTCTCCAAACACTCGAAGGGCGGCCACGTCGCGCACGAATATTCCGATCACGCTTCGATCGTGAAATTCATCGAGCGCAACTGGGACTTGCCGCGCCTTTCCCAGTATTCGCGCGACAACCTGCCGAACCCGGTCGTCGACGAACGTGGCAATCCCTATGTCCCCGAGAACCGTCCGGCGATCGGCGATCTCTGGACCATGTTCGACTTCGGCCGCGGCGAGCGCTCGGAATAAGGAGCGCGCCGGGGCTAACGCCCCGGATTGCCGGGTTAGAGGGGTCGGGCTTCGCTCGACCCTTCGTCTGTTTGAGGCGCAGGTTTGAATAAGCGGCTCGCGACATTTGAGATTTCCTCGCTCGTGGAGGCGGCCCGAACCGCGCTTGCGCGCGGCGACGTCGCTAAGACCGAGGAGCTGTGCAAGCGGCTCATCGCAAACGCGCCTGACGACGGACGCGCCTTCGCATTCCTCAGTCAGACGGCGCTACTGCGCGGCCGGCCCGACGCCGCGCTCGCCAGCGCCGACCGTGCGGCGCGATTGCGGCCGAACGATCCGCTCGCCCATGTCATGCGCGCCAAGGCGCTGCTGGCGGCGGGTGATCTCGGCGGCGCGCTCGGCGCGGCGCGCGCGGCGGCCGCGCTTCCCCATTCGCCGGCGCCGATCACCGAAGCGATCGGCGCCTTGTTCGGCCTGCTCGGACGACACGAGGAAGCCTATGCGCTCTTGCGAAGCGTCATCGCGAAAGGGCCGCCGACGCCGCAAGCGCTGTTCAACCTGGCCGCGACGGAGCGCATGTTGGGTCGCCTCGCGGACGCCGAAGCGCATTGCGAGGCGCTGATCGCTCGCACGCCTGACTTTGCGCTCGCCTGGTATCTCAACGCCGACCTGCGCAAACAGACGCCCAAGCGCAACCATGTCGAAGCTTTGCGTCGTCGGATCGCCGCGCGGCCGAGCGCGGCGAGCGACGAAGTGCTGTTCAACTACGCGCTCGCGAAGGAATGCGAAGACCTGGGCGACGACGAGGGCGCGTTCGACGCGGTCGAAGCGGGCGCGCGATTGCAACGCGGGCTGAAACCGTCCGACTCTCGCGCGGAAATCGCCGAGATCGATCGCATTATCGCCACGCAGACCCGCGCCGCTCTTGCCTTAGCGTCGCGCGCGCGCCTCGACGACGCCCCGGTGTTCGTCGTCGGACTGCCGCGCTCCGGCACGACGCTGATCGAACGCATTGTCGGCAGCCACGGCGCGATGACTTCGGTCGGCGAGACCGGCGCCTTCGGAGCGGCGCGCGCGCGCGCCGATGCGTCGTCGCCGGGCGCGATCGGCGCCGCGTATGCGAAGGCGATCGCCGAAGTCCATGCGCCGAAGGGCCGGGTTCTCGACAAGACGCTCAAGAACTATCTGCACTGCGGCCTCATTCACGCCGCCTTGCCGAACGCGCGTATCGTGCTGGTGCGCCGTCGGCCGATGGACGCGGGCTGGGCGATGTACAAGGCACATTTTCAGGGCGGGTTTGACTTCACCTACGACCTCGCCGCCATCGGCGATTATCTTGGCGCCTTTCGGCGCCTCACGCGACACTGGCGCGCGATCCTGCCGCCGGAGGCGCTGATGATCGTCGACTATGAGGAGGTCGTGCGCGATCAGGTCGGCCAGAGCCGCCGCTTGATCGAATTTCTGGGATTGCCTTGGGACGATGAAGTATTGCGTTTCCACGAGAGCGTCGCGCCGTCAGCGACGGCGAGCGCAGTGCAGGTGCGTCAGCCGATCTACGCGAGCTCAGTTGGCAGGTGGAAACGACACGGCCAACGCCTCGAACCGCTGCGCGCGAGGCTGTTGCGCGATTTCGAGGAGGCCGAGCTTTAGGCGCAAACAGGCCGTAAGCTTAGAATTTGCCTTTGCTCCGCAAGCGTGCGGCCGAAAACGGGGGCGGCGCCAGCGCGCCGACGACGACGCCCGCGGCTGACGACGTTCCGCCCGCCCCCAACTGCGTCGAATCGAGTGCGAGCGTGATCGTTTGCGAGTCTCTGCTCAGGATTGCCGCGCGCGGCTGCACGGCGACAAGACGCCATTCCGATTCCGACTCGCCCTCGCTTCGCCGCGTCACGATCTGGTTGGCCGAGTTGCGCAAGAGCGCCACATGCGAATGGGCGCCGATCACGGTTCCAACCAAAGTCAGCGGCGGGGGCGATTCCGGCGCGGGCGCCGTCGCGACCGGAACGGCGGCGGACGCCTTCGGCTCCGGCGCCGCTATCGGCGGCGGACGCCGCGAGGCCGAAAATAGCGGCCGCTCGCGGGTCGCGTGCAACTCGGCGAGCGGAATCGTCCGAAGTGGATTTCCCGTCCGAGCGGCGGCGCCCTCCGCGCCACTCGCCGAACTGGAAATTGCTGCGAGCACAAGCGCCGTGGCGATCTTCGTCAACGCTCTTTGCGATCCGCGATCCACCCAAACGGCTCCCGTTCCGCCGATCCGGCGTCGGCCGAGATTTCTAATGAGAATCGCACGGCCAGACAACCTCGATCGAGAGCGCAATTCTACCGGCGCGTCGCAAATCCGTCGTTATAAGTTCGCGTCAGCGTCAACAGCCTGCAACAACGGCAGTCCATCTTGCGCCCTTGCCGCCTCGGAGGGGACGGCCCGGCACAAGGAGGGGTCCATGCGCTTTTCCCGCACACTTGCGGCGCTTTTCACGACGACGGCGCTCGGCGTCACGCTCGCTTCGGCCGGCGCGGCCAACGCGGCTTGCGGCCTCAATTCCGAAGGCGGCAAGATCAAACACGTCGTCCACATCTCATTCGACAACGTGCATCTGCGCCGCGACAATCCGAACGTGCCGTCGGATCTGGAGCAGATACCCAGTCTGATGAATTTTCTCGCCGATAACGGCGTTCTAAGCGGCAACCACCACACGGTGCTGATCTCGCACACCGCCGACGACATCCTCGCCGGCCTCACCGGCGTTTATGGCGACCGCATGGGCATGGCGGTCTCCAACAGCTACGGATACTTCAAGACCGGCAGCTCGGTCGGCTTTTCCAGCGCATTCCTTTATTGGACGGCGCTGGGCGGCGACGGCAAGCCGCAGATGATCGACGAACTCGGCAAGACGGCGCCTGCGCCCTGGGCGCCTTTCACCCGCGCCGGCTGCGATGTCGGCGCCTTCTCGGTCGCCAACATTGAATTCGAAAGCGTGCCTGGGGATGTGCGAACGGTGTTCGGCGTCGGCTCGCCCGAGGACGTCGCCGTCACCGCCGCGCTGAACCTGCCCAGCATTCCCGCCAACCAACCGGCGCGCCAGGCGCCCGCGACCGACTATCTCGGCATCGCCGTGCATTGCGCGGCCGGCAGCCAGATTTGCAGCGGCCCGCACGCACGTCCGGACATTCTGGCCGATGAGCCCGGCGGCTATGCCGGCTTCAATGCGCTCTACGGCAACGTCAATGTCGCGCCGGTGCTGTGCCAGGCCGTGCCGGGGGCCTGCGTTAACGGCGCGGTGAAGGACACGACGGGCGCTTCGATCGCCGATCCCTACGGGCGCCCGGGATTCCCGAGTTCGTTCAACCCGACCGCCGCCCAATCGCTCGGCTACGCCGCGACGATGTTGGAGGCGGGTCTCCCGATCGTCTATCTCTATATCGCCGACCTGCACGACCAAAACCCGCTGCCGCTTGATCCGACAACCAACAAGCTCGTTCCGGGACACGCGTTCGGTCCCGGCGAGGCGGGCTATGTCGCGCAGGCGAAAGCGTATGACGCCGCCTTCGCCACCTTTTTCGCCCGATTGAAGGCCGACGGCATCACCAAAGAAAATACGCTGTTCGTCGTGGCGCCCGACGAGAACGACCATTTCGTCGGCGGCGCGCCCTCGCCGACCAGTTGCGACGGCGTGACGACCCCTTGCACCTATGCGAATGTCGGCGAGATCGACGCCGACCTCGACCGCCTGCTGGCGACGGAGCGCAACAATACGACTCCCTTCTCGGTCCACAGCGACTCGGCGCCGACCGTGTATGTCAATGGCGCCCCCGCGCCGACCGATCCCACGACGCGCACTCTCGAAAAGGACATGAACCTTCTCAACGCAACCAACCCCATCACCGGCGCTGTCGACAAGTTCGCGCGCCGTTTCGCCGATCAGGCGGAACTCGGTCTGTTGCACATGGTCACAGCGAGCCCCGCCCGCACGCCGAGCTTCGCTATGTTCGGCGATCCCGACTACTATTATCTGACCGCCGGCAATACTTCCTCCTGCACGTCGGCGCCGAGCTGCGTGTTCGAGATCACGACCAACGCCTGGAACCACGGCGACTTCCAACCTGAAATCACGACGACGTGGCTCGGAATGGTCGGGCCCGGCGTCAAGCGACTGGGGCGCAATGATCAGGTGTTCTCCGATCACACCGACATTCGCCCGACCCTCTTGAGCCTCGTTGGCCTGAAGGACGACTATGTCCACGATGGTCGGGTGCTCGTCGAAGATCTCCATAACGACGCCTTGCCGACGTCGTTCAAACGCGACAGAGAGGGTTTCGAGGAACTCGCGCGCGTCTACAAGCAGCTCAACGCGCCATTGGGATCGCTCGGCGTAGCCAGCCTCGTCGCTTCGACCGCGGCCGTCACCGGCGACGACGCCGCCTATGCCTCCTATCTCGCGCGGACGGCGGATTTCGCCGCGCGCCGAGACGCGCTCGCCGCCAGAATCAGGGCGGCGCTGGACGGCGCGGAATTTGTGGGCAGGCCGCTCGGCGAGGATCGCGGCGACGAGGCGCTTGCCGAACAGGCGCGCGATCTTATCGCCGAAATGAATGCCGCCGCCGGCCTGACGGCGACCGACAACGACAGGTAACTCGCCACTTCGAAGGCCATCGCGCAGACGAGGGCCGCGCGGCAGCGCGGCCCCTTTCGTGTCGGCGAACGCCGAGCGGCCGGGGCGCGTCCGCGCTGGACTTGACCGTTGTTAAGGCGGCGGAGAACAATTGCCCGACATAAAGGGAATCGCCGGGGGGCGGGGAACGGGCAGGAGAAGCGCCATTGCAACCGACGTTGGACGCTGACGGCTATCTCGTCGATCCGAACGCTTGGAGCCGCGAGTGGGCTGCGGAAACGGCGCGGGCGATGAACATCGAACTGACCGATGAGCATTGGGCGGCGATCGACTTCATGCGCGCCTATTACGACGAACACCAGATCCCCGCCGACGCGCGATTCGTCATGCGCCATCTCACGCAGACGCGCGGCGCCTCGCGCAATCGCCTGTTCGAGTTGTTTCCGTTCGGCTACCCCGGCCAGGCCTGCAAGATCGCGGGGATGCGTCGCCCGCGCACCTGGAGCACAGGCTAGAGCCGATTGCTTCGCGGTTGAAACATCTTTGCGAGGCGAAACCGAAGCAACCCGGGAGTTACAGCGCGCGACCCCTGGATCGCTTCGTCGCCGCGCGCAGCGCAAACCCAAAGCGTTCGCGCGAACTCGCAATGATGGGGCGCGGTTCAACCGAACAGCAATTCGGGCTGGCTTTCATCTGGGAGCGGCGACGAGTTCGCCGAGCTTTTCCAGCAACGCGCGCGAATCCGCCTGCACGCCTCGCTGCTGCGCGACGATCTCGCCGCGCGCGTCGATGAGCGAAATGACGGCGGTATGGTCGATAGCGCTCTCGCTCGCGCGGTGGTAACCGACCCCGAGCGCGGCGGCGAGTTCGCGCACTTCGTCATCGTCGGCGCGCAGCAGAGTCCAATATTTCAGATCGAGCCCGTGGGCATCGGCGTAAAGGCGCAGGCGTTCCGGCGTATCGGCATCCGGATCGAGTGAGAAAAACGCGAACCGGACATGGCCGACGGCTGCGGGCGGCAAGTGTTTATCGATCCACAGCATGTCGGCGACGATGGCCGGGCACATGTCCTTGCAGGCGGTGTAGCCCATCGCCGCAATGACCGGCTCGCCCGCGAGCGATTTCAACGCGACGCTGGCGCCGTCCTGGTTCGTCCAGGCTTGGCCGAGATTGTAGAGCGACGCGCTTGGCCACGGCGCCGTCGTCTCGACCGCGCGGGCGCCAAGGACGAACAAAGCCGCGAGAGCCGCGATCCGCAAAGCTCCGCGCGACAGAAAAGGATTACTCGTCATGGCGCCTCCTGGGCGCAGCGAAAGCCGAGATTGTCCGATGTGTACGAGGCCTTCAGGCTGGAGCGCAGCGAAAAGCGCATGAAGCCGGGGTAGTCGGTCGCGTCGGTCGCGCCCGCCGCCGCGCCGCCGCACACCAGCGCGCTGTCCTTGCCGTTGGGATCGCGCGACTCGGCCGCCACCGCATAGGCGTCGAAATCGAGCGTCCATTCCCATACCAGGCCGACCATGTCGGCGACGCCGTAGCCGTTCGGCGGCTCGCGACCGATCACGGGGGGGCGCTCGCCGTTCGGCTGGGCGAACCAGTTCAGCGAGCGAAGCCGCACCTCGGCCTGATGGCGACCCGCATCGGCAAGCGCATATTCCCATTGTTCGGTCGTCGGCAGGCGCGCGCCGCGCGCACGGCAATAGGCCTGAGCAGCGAACCACGAAACATTGACGACCGGTTCGTCGCCGCTCGCGGCGTCGGGGAGTTCCGCGTCGCTGCGCCAGCGCCGGAGATAGCGCCCATCGACGAACAGAGCCTTGGCGCGCGAGCGCCGCCATTCCGGCCTAGCGGTCACGAAAGCGAGGAAGTCGGCGTCGGTGACGGGTTCGACATCGAGCCGAAACGCCGGAATGAAAATGGCGTTGACCGGCGGAGGCGAGGCTTCGTTCGGCGCCTTCAGGCGCAGGAACGGCGTGTATTGTCCTGCCGGAATCCGCGCCATACGCTCGCCCGCCGCCGATGCCAACGCGGCCGGAGCGAAGGCGACCGCCGCCGCGAAGGCGAGCGAGGCCGCCCCGCGCCTCATTTGGCCTTGACGCGATAGGCCCTGACGTCGGCGGGGGTCACTTCGAGACCGGAATTGCCCCAGCTCGCATAGGCGTAGGTCAGCACATTGGCGATGTCCTCGTCGGGGAGATCCCAGGCCGGCATTTCGCCGTTGAAATGCTGGCCGTTGACGACGAGTTGGGCGTTCAGGCCGCCGGTGACGGTCCTGATCGCTCTGAACTTGTCGGCGTTGAGATAGTCGGAGCCGGCGAGCGGCGGGAAGGCCTCCGGCACGCCCCGCCCGTCGGCCTGATGGCAGGCCTGGCAATTGTTGGCGAAAACGCCCGCGCCGAGCTCGATCCGCTGCGCCTTGTCTTTGGCGGCGGGGGCCTGCGCCGCCGGCTGACTGGCGTTGCGTATGCCCGTGCCTTCGGGCTGATAGACGAGATCGCTGGTCTTGCCGGAATAGACGAGCTTGTCCTCCTCGCCGCCGACCTTGAGCTGGGCGAGCGCGCCGCGATTGAACGCGCGTTCGAGCGAATGGTCGACGATGATGAAGGTGCCGGTCGTGCTGGTCTTGAAATCGACCATCGCCGCGCCGCCGGCCGGGATCATCGTCGTCTGCACGTTATGGGTCACGTTCGTGAAATTGCCCTCAGGATAGACCGTGTCAAAGATTTCGCCGATCACGTGGAACGAGGAAGTGAGGTTTGGCCCGCCGTCGCCGACGAACAGCCGCACCGTCTCGCCGTTCTTGGCCGTCAGCGCCTTGTCGCCGACCGTCGAGCCGACCGCGCCGTTGAAGACGACGTATTCCGGCTTTTCGTCGATCGTCTTGGCCATGCTGAACGGCTGCAAGCCCTGCTCGCCATTGGCGCCCTGGGTATAGAAGTCGCCCTGCATCAGGTAATATTCGTGATCGACCTTCGGAAGGCCCTCCTTGGGTTCGACCAGGATCAGGCCGTACATGCCGTTGGCCACATGCATCGCGACGGGCGCGGTCGCGCAATGATACACATAAAGACCGGGGTTCAGCGCCTTGAACGAGAACACGGAGGTATGGCCCGGAGCCGTCAGCGAGGCCGCCGCGCCGCCGCCGGGCCCGTTGACCGCATGCAGGTCGATGTTGTGCGGCAGCTTATTGCCCGGGTGGTTGTCGAGATGCATCTCGACCAGGTCGCCCTCGCGCACGCGGATGAACTTGCCGGGAACATGGCCGCCGAAGGTCCAGAAGGTGTAGCGCACGCCGTCGGCGAGGCGCCCTTCGATTTCCTTCACTTCGAGGTGGACGACGACCTTGGTGGCGTGATCGCGATGGATGGCGGGCGGCGGGTTCGGCGCGTCGCCGAGCACGGCGTCCTCGACCCCGACGATAGGCGCGGCGAGATTCTCCTCGCGCGAGGCGGCGCTGGCGATGGTGGCGACGCAGGTGGACGCCAACAGCGCGGCGGCGGCGGCGAAGCAATGTTTTGTCATGATGTGTCCGTTGCCCGGAAAACTCCCACCCACGGATCGATTCCTCGCCGCGGCGATCCGTGTTTATCGCGCGCGCGCCTCGACCCGACCTTGATTTTGGTTAAGCGCCCAGCCTTGCGCCAAGCAATCAGAATCGCCGGCTTGGCTGAATGTGCAACGGGCTGCGTTCGTCCCCGAAGAGAGGTGCCGCCCGGAAAAACGAGGGCGGATGCGGGCCAAGCGAGTAACCGCCCCACTCGCAAGGATCGCTACGCCTCCGGCAAAAGGTCTTTTATCTTGTGCGGTCTGCTCCGCCGGCGCTTGGACCGGAAGCAGACGCCGTCGCCTAAGCCGGCAGGACGGTCACTTTCGTCTTGACCGGCGTTCGCGAATAGAGGTCGATCATGTCCTGGCTGAGGAGGCCGGTGCAGCCGCTCGTAAGGTTGGTCCCGATCGTCTCGGGGTCGCTGGTGCTGTAGATCGTGTAGAGCGTGTAAACGCCGTTCTGATAGAGATAGAGCGTGCGGGCGCCGAGCGGGTTATCGAGGCCGGGCGCCATGCCGCCGGCATATTTGGCCGCCTCCGGCTGGCGCTGGATCATCTCTTTGGGCGGCGTCCAGACGGGCCATTCGGCTTTGCGCCCGACATAGGCGTCACCGCTCCACAGGAACCCCTGGCGGCCGACATTGGCGCCGTAGCGGGTGGCGTTTCCATCGCCCTCGATACGGTAAACAAAGTACTTGCTGGGATCGACGATGATCGTGCCGACCGCTTCCTCGCTGTCGTAGCGCACGGTCCGGCGATAATATTTCGGATCGATCTTGCTCACGTCGACCGCCGGGATCGGGAATTTCTCGTCGGGCGCCGGCCCGTAGACCTTCGCCGCCTCGGCGGGGCTCATGCCGTCGGTGATCGCGCAGCCGGATAGACCCAGCGCGCCAAGCCCGAACGCGGAACCGAACAGAAACGACCGGCGGTTGAGAGGCCCCGACCCAAGCCCAGGCCGAGCCGCCTCGTCCAACGCGCCGGCATCCGCGATGCTATTGTCCTTATTCATGATTTTGGAGCTTCCCATCTCCCGTCGTCCGACCCCGGCGCACCCCGGCGCACAGCCAAGGCGCGTCGCGCCGAGCCGAAATAGCCCTTTCACGGCTCGATTGGCAAGCTCGGGCGTTCGCCGCGCTCGGCCGCCGGACGCCGCGACGTCCAGGCGGTCTCGCTTCGCGCAGAACTTCGACGCGATCGTGCGGATCACAGCGTCGGTCAGCGGCGTCTCGGCGGGACCGCCCGGCCTCAAGCTGGAAATCGAGCTTCGGATTTCGACCGCTAACCCTCCGCGCGCCCCTCGGCGAAGATCGCGAGCCGGGCGACGTCGCGGATTCGCACGCTTTCGCGCTTCACCGAGACGCCGAATTCGCCGAGCTTCCCGAGCGCGCGCGAAAAACTCTCCGGTTTCATGCCCAGGCGATTGGCGATCAGCGATTTTTCGTAAGGCAGCGCGATCTCAACCGGGCCGGAGGCGGCGCCGGTCTGGCGCAAGAAGAAATCGGCGATGCGCTGCGGCGCCGACTGCGCCTTCAGGCGCTCGATCTCGTCAACGAGCTGGCGCAGCCGCGCCGAAGCGGCGGCGAGCATGTCGAAGGCGAGTTGCGGCTTGGCCATCACCGCGCTGCGCAGGCTGGCCGCGTCGATCTTGAGCAGGCGCGCCGGGCTCACCGCCTCGCAACTCGCCGGGTAGCGCCCGCCCATGAACATGGCGACCTCGGCCAACGTCTCCCCGGCGGAAAAGATCGCGACGACGATCTCCTCGCCGTCCTCGCGCGGCCGAAACAGTTTGGCCCAACCCTCGACGACGCAATAGAATCCGTCGGCCGGGTCGCCGTGCTGGAAGATCAACTCGCCGCGCCCGTAAGCGCGGGGGACGCGGGCGCCGATCATCGTGCGCGAAATATCGGGGCCCATTGCCTTGAACAGCGGCGCCCGCATGACGATTTCCCAATCCCGCTCCGAAAGGCTCATGCCCGCTCC
>JBBIIT010000005.1:0-1085 GCA_037446355.1 Beijerinckiaceae bacterium
GCCTGCGGCCATCGCTTCCAGTGCCCGAATTGTTCGGCCTGGCTGGTCGAGCACCGCTTCCGCAAATCGCTCGTCTGTCACCACTGCGGTCATGTCGAACGACGGCCGGACATCTGCCCAGCCTGCTCGGAAGTGGACAGCCTGACCGCCTGCGGCCCGGGCGTGGAGCGGGTCGCCGAGGAGGCCGAGGCGCTATTCCCGACGGCGCGCATCCTCGTGCTTTCTTCGGATACGCCCGGCGGCATGGAGCGGATGCGAGGACAGTTGGACGCCGCCGCGAAGGGCGACTACGACGTCATCATCGGTACGCAACTCGTCGCCAAGGGCCACAATTTTCCGCTGCTGACGCTGGTGGGAATCGTCGACGCGGACGTCGGCCTCGCCAATGGCGATCCGCGCGCCGCCGAGCGAACTTTCCAGTTGCTGCGACAGGCGACGGGGCGCGCCGGGCGCGGCGAAAAGCCCGGGCGGGCGATGCTGCAAACCTATCAGCCCGAGCATCCCGTCATTGCGGCGCTGCTTTCGGGCGACGTCGAGAAGTTTTATGCGACCGAGACGGACCAGCGCCGGCGCGGCGGCCTGCCGCCATTCGGCCGACTCGCCGCCCTCGTCGTCTCGGGCGAGGATCGCGGCGGCGCCGAAGCCCATGCGCGCGCTCTGGCGCGAACCGCGCATGGGCTTCCCGCGGGCAAGGGTTGGAGCGTCGCGCCGATCGGCGGCGCGCCGGAGAGGGGCGAACTCTCGGTGCTCGGGCCGGCCGAGGCGCCGATCGCTGTGCTGCGCGGCCGGCATCGATTCCGCCTCGCGGTGAAGGCGCCTCGCGGCGTTGATCTGCAAGGGTTCCTGCGGGCGCTCCTCGCCGCCGCGCCGCCGCCGCGCGGAGGCGTGCGCGTCACGGTCGACATCGACCCGCAGAGTTTCATGTAGACGCTCGCGCAGCGCGAGGATGGTATTAGTCTGTATTTATATGTTATATACATTTTCCTATATATTTTTATCGTATAATATGCTATCCCTCTCTTCGAAAACGAGTTTCGCTGTTTTAGTAAGGGAAATTCGCGCGCCGCGAAGCCTTTGAATCGGCG
>JBBIIT010000005.1:1185-8403 GCA_037446355.1 Beijerinckiaceae bacterium
CAGGCGCATGGTCAGGCGCCCTCTCTCGTGCAGCGTGCGTCGGAGTTTCCTCATGTATCGCTATGATGAATTCGACGCCGCCTTCGTCGCTTCGCGCGTCGAGCAATTTCGCGCCCAGGTCGCGCGCCGCATCGCCGGCGAATTGACCGAGGAGCAGTTCCGCCCGCATCGGTTGATGAATGGCCTCTATCTGCAATTACACGCCTATATGCTGCGCGTCGCGGCGCCCTATGGAACGCTGAATTCGACGCAGTTGCGCAAACTCGCCGAGATCGCGCGCAAATACGATCGCGGCTATGGCCACTTCACCACGCGCCAGAACATTCAGTTCAATTGGCCCGCGCTGAAAGATACGCCCGACATTCTGGCCGAACTCGCCAGCGTCGAGATGCACGCGATCCAGACCTCCGGCAATTGCATCCGCAATGTGACGGCGGATCACTTCGCCGGCGTCGCCGACGACGAGATCGCCGATCCGCGTCCCTATGCCGAAATCCTCAGGCAATGGTCGTCGCAGCACCCGGAATTCTCCTTCCTACCGCGCAAATTCAAGATCGCCGTCAACGGTGGTCCGCATGATCGAGCGGCGATTCAGGCGCACGACATCGGCCTTCAGATCGCACGTAACGACAAGGGCGAAATCGGCTTCACCGTCTATGTCGGCGGGGGACTCGGGCGCACCCCGTTCGTCGCCAAGAAAGTGCGCGAGTTCCTTCCTGAACAGGACTTGCTCGCTTATTGCGACGCGATCCTTCGCGTCTACAATTTAGAGGGCCGTCGCGACAACAAGTTCAAGGCGCGCATCAAGATCCTGCTGCACGAAAAGGGACTTGACGGTTTACGCGAGGCGGTCGAAGCCGAATTCGCCGCCGGCCGCAGAGCGGCGCTGACGCTGCCGAAAGACGAGATCGCGCGCATCCGCGCCTATTTCGCGCCGCCGGATTTGCCGACTCGTGACGCTATCAGCGCGCGAGTGCAGCGCCGGCGCGGCAAGGACGCCAGGTTCAATGATTTCGTCGAATCGAACGTGCGCATGCACAAGATTTGCGGTTACGCCGTCATCACGATCTCGCTGAAGCCGATCGGCGGCGTGCCGGGCGACGCCAGCGCCGATCAGATGGACGCCGTCGCCGATCTCGCCGAGGATTATTCGCACGATGAGTTGCGGGTTTCGCACGAGCAGAATCTGATCCTGCCGTTCGTGGCCCTCGACGACTTGCCGGCGGTCTATGACCGCCTCGCATCGGTCGGGCTGGCGACGCCGAACGCCGGCCTCGCCAGCGATATCATCGCCTGCCCCGGGCTCGATTATTGCGCGCTGGCGACCGCGCGTTCGATCCCGATCGCGCAGCGGCTTTCCGAACGGTTCGGCGATGGCGCGCGCGCACGCGAGATCGGGCCGCTGAAAATCAAGATTTCCGGCTGCATCAACGCCTGCGGCCATCATCACGTCGGGCATATCGGCATTCTCGGCCTAGAGCGCGCGGGCGAGGAGACCTATCAGATCACACTTGGCGGTTCCGGCGACGAGCACGCCGCGATCGGCCAGATCGCCGGACCGGGCTTCAGCTACGAGAAGATCGTCGATGCGGTCGACATTCTGGTCGAGACTTATCTGATCCAGCGCAAGCAGCCGCGCGAGACGTTTCTGGAGACTTACCGCCGGGTCGGCGCCGGCCCGTTCAAGGAGGCGCTCTACGAACGCAACGCCGGATCGGACATCTGATGAGCGCGCATGACGTCAAGCTGTTCGGCGACGCAATCGCCGCGACGCGGCTAGAAGCGAAATTCGCTTTGGTCAAAGCGAAGTCGCTGCTGCGGCTGGCGATCGAGGATCTGTTTCCTCAGCGCATCGCGCTCGTCTCCAGCTTCGGCGCCGATTCGGCGGTGTTGCTGCACATGATCTCGGGCATCGACAAAGCGACGCCGGTCGTCTTCGTCGATACCGGCCAGCATTTTCCTGAGACGCTTGCCTATCGCGACCAACTGGTGGCGCGTCTTGGCCTCTCCAACATCGTCGTCGCCGATCCCATCGCGGAAACCTTGCGTGACGAAGATCCCGAGAACTTCCTGTTCGCGAGCGATCCCGACCGTTGTTGCGAAATTCGCAAGGTGCGTCCGCTCGCGGAGACGCTGCGCGGATACGAGGCGTGGATCACCGGCCGCAAGGGGTTCCAGAGCACGGAGCGCGCCCGCACGCCGCTGTTCGAGGCCGAGGGCGAGCGCGTCAAGGTGAACCCTTTGGTGGGTTGGGGCGCGGGCGACATTCTCACCTACATCAGGGAGGCGCAACTGCCGCCGCATCCCCTTGTCGCCAAGGGCTTCCCCTCGATCGGCTGCCTGCCCTGCACGAGCCGCGTGCAACCGGGAGAGGATGCGCGCGCGGGTCGGTGGCGCGGCAGCGCCAAGAGCGAATGCGGCATACATCTTGGCGCGCTCGACGCGGGAGAGAATATCTGATGGCTCTCTGGCGCGACGGCGGCTTCGCCGAAAACACCTGGCTGTCGCTGAACGATGAAGCGGCGGTTCCCGTCGGCGGCGACATACTGGTTTCGCTGACGCGCTGGCGGCGCGACCGGAGCGAACTCGCCGCGCGCGTGGCGAAAGTTGGCGTCGAGATCGCCGCCGGCACGGATGCGCTCGAACATCTCGGCGACGTCGCGGATCGCCCGCTCGTCGCGCTGCGGTTCGACAAATTCGTCGACGGTCGGGCGTTCTCCTATGCGATCCTGCTGCGCGAGCGGCACGGCTTCTCCGGCGAATTGCGCGCGGTCGGCGACGTTTTACTCGACGAGATACCGCTGATGAAGCGCTGCGGATTCACTTCGTTCGAGGTCGTCAACGCGCCGACGCTGCGCTCGCTGGAGCGAGGCGAGCTGCCGAAATCGCCACGCGCCTATCAGCCAGGCCTCGCGCCGGGAGAAACACCCGCGGGCGCGCGCCCGTGGCTGCGACGGGCGGGCGCGTAACTTCTGCCTATTGACCGGCGCGCTCGATGCGCGCGAAATCCGTTTTGAAATTCGCGATCGCGGATGCCGCCGATGCTTCATCAAGCTCTTGTTCGCGCCGAGTCTTTCGCTCGTGCCTATGATCTGCAAATGCCGATCCTGCTCGCGCCGATGGCGGGGGTTTCGGCGCCGCAACTTTCCGTCGCGGTCGGCAACGCTGGCGGCCTGGGGGCGTGCGGCGCGCTGATGATGAAGCCGGCTCAGATCGAGGCCTGGGCGCGCGAGGTGCGCGCGGGAACGAACGGGGGCTTTCAGCTCAACCTCTGGATTCCCGATCCGCCGCCTGTGCGCGATGCGGCCGCGGAAACGGCCTTGCGAACGTTCCTTGGCGCCTGGGGGCCAGAGGTCGCGCCAAAGGCCGGCGATGCGATTCCGCCCGACTTCGCCGCGCAATGCGAGGCGATGCTGGCGGCGGGCCCGAGCGTCATCTCCTCGATCATGGGTCTCTATCCCCCCGAATTCGTTGCGCGCATGAAAGAGCGCGGCGTCAAATGGTTCGCGACCGTCACAACAGTCGCCGAAGCTCGCGCCGCTGAAGCGGCCGGCGCCGACGCGCTGGTCGCGCAAGGCGCGGAAGCGGGCGGACATCGCGGCGCCTTCGCCGCCAGCGACGCGGAACGGGCGGCGGTCGGTCTGTTCGCGCTGCTGCCTGCGGTTGTCGACGTCGTGAAAATTCCTGTCGTCGCCACCGGCGGCATCGCGGACGCGCGCGGCGTCGCCGCCGCCTTGTTGCTGGGCGCCTCGGCCGCGCAGATCGGCACCGGCTTCCTACGCAGCCCGGAAGCGCGATTGTCGCCGGTCTGGGCGGACGCCCTGGCCGCGGCGGCGCCGGAGGACACATTGGTGACGCGCGCGTTCTCTGGACGTCCGGGCCGCAGCCTCGCCAACGCCTATGCGCGCGCGGCGACGGCGGCGGGCGCCCCCGATCCGGCCCCCTATCCGGTGCAGCGCGGACTGACGCAGGCGATGCGGGAGGCGGCCGCCGATGCGGGCGACATTTCGCGGATGCAAGCCTGGGCAGGGCAGTCGGCCGCGCTAGCCCCGGCGAAACCGGCGGCGGAGATCGCGCGCGATCTTTGGGACGGCGCGCGGGCGCTTCTGCGCTGAGACTTTATCGCTTCGCCGCGAGCGCGAGCGCGCGCAGATCGAAGCTCGGGTCGCTCGCCTGATCCGGCGTCAGCGGGGTTCGCGCCGCCAGCAAGCGTCTGGCCGCCATGTGATCCGCGCCGCGATTGACGGTTTCGACGACCGTCAGCGCGCCGTTGCGGAAGCCGAAAGTCGCGAAGGCGCGTGTCGCGGGATCGCCACGCAACGCCCAACGATCGACGCCGTGCGACAGTCCGGCGATTTGCAGTTTCAGATCGCCCTGATCGCTCCAGAACCACGGTAGCGCCTCGTAGCGTTCCGGCTTGCCGGAGAGGCGTTTCGCGATGGCCTTGGCTTGATCGGTGGCGTTCTGCACGGACTCAAGCCGCAATGGCGCTTGCAATTGCGCGCAGGGGAATTGCGCGCAATCGCCGATCGCGGAAATCGCCGGATCGGAGGCGCCGAGAAATTCATCGACGACGATTCCATTGACGCAGTCGAGGCCCGCTTCGCGCGCAAGCGCATCTTCCGCGGTCACGCCGACGCCGACGATGACGAGGTCGGCCGGCAGGCGCTCCGTGTCGGAGAGTTCGACATGCGTGACGCTACCCCCCTCGCCGTGCAGCGCCGAAACGCCCATGCCCAAATGAAACGTCGCGCCGAACGCCTCGTGGGCGGCCAGGAAAAATGACGACATCGCCGGCGAGACCGCGCGACCCAAAGGGCGCTCGGCGATTTCGACGACGCTGACTTGGCATCCCAGCGCCAACGCGGTCGCGGCAATCTCGAGGCCGATGAACCCCGCGCCGATGACGACAATGCGTCGGCCGGCGGTGAGGGAGTCTCGGATCGCGAGCGCGTCGCGAATGTTACGTAGACCGTGAACGCCTTCAAGGTCCATGCCCGCGATATGCAATGCGCGCGCGCGCGCGCCGGTCGCCAAAATCAAATGATCGTAACCGATAGCGGCGCCGCGCGAGAGCTCGACCTGTCCGGCGGCGCGATCGATGCAGACCGCCTTCGCGCCGAGCCGCAATTCGATGCGATGTTCTTGGAAGAATTTTTCGGCGCGCAGCGGCAAGCCGTGGACGTCCATCTGACCCTTCAGGAACGCCTTGGAGAGTGGCGGGCGCTGGTACGGAAGCTCGGCTTCGTCGCCAAGCAAAACGATGCGCCCTTCCCAGCCTTCTTCGCGCAGGCTCGCCGCGGCTTGCGTACCGGCGTGGCCGGCGCCGACGATGACTGCGGAGCTTGCGGGCATTTTATCCTCAAAGCGCCATGGGCGGCGGCGCCAGTCGATACATCAGGAACGCGCCGCGATCAAAAAAGCTGGCGTCGCGGCGAACGGCCGAACAGCAGCGCCGCCAATCCAAAAGCAACGCCATAGACCAAGCAAAGCGCGCCAAACGCGCACGCCACCACGAATTCGTCGCGAAGGATCGGCAAATGCGCCGCGACGGCATGGGCGAAGCCGAGGACCGGCGCCGCAGCGAGCGCCGCGCCCGCGGCGGCGAACAGCGTCAGCGCGATGTTCTCATAGAGGCGGTCGTCGGGTCGCGTCAGTCCCCAGCGCCGCCCGACCAGGATCAGCAAGGCGAAATTGATCCAGGCGCCGATCGCCGTGCCAATGGCCAGACCGACAGGCCCAAAATTGCCGGAAAGCGCGATCTTCAACGCGACGTTCACCGCCAGTCCGGCGAAGAAGCAAAGCATCGGCGTCCGCGTGTCGCCGCGCGACTGGAACGTGGCGACGGCGGAACGGATCAGCACCATTGGCGCGAGTCCGAACGCATAGGCCGCGAGCACAGCCGCCGAGCGCCGCGCCGCCTCGACGTCGAAAGCGCCGCGCAGATAGGCCCCGCGAATGAACTCCTCGGGCAGCATAAGGAAGCCGACGAGAAACGGCGCCGCCAACGCGAGCGAGATGGAGATTGAGCGATTCTGGGCGCGCGCGGCGCCGTTCGAGTCGCCCGCCGAAATTCGGCGCGTCATTTCGGGCAGCAGCACCGTGCCCGCCGCGACGCCGATGACGCCGAGCGGCAATTGATAGAGGCGGTCCGCATAGTTGATCGACGCGACCGCCCCGGTCGGCATTCCCGACGCGAGGATGGTGTCGGCGAGGATCGCGATCTGCTGCCCTGCCGAGCCGATCACCGCTGGTCCGAGAGCGCGGAAGAATTGGCGCACGTCGGCGTCGAGCCGCGGCCAAGCGAAACGCTCGAGAACGCCGCGCCGGCGCGCCTCGAAGATCAGCAGCGCGAGCTGCGCGACGCCCGAGGCCAGCACGCCCCAACTCGCCGCGACGCCGGCGTTGGGAAAAAGAAATGCGATGGCCAGAAAGCCCATGATGAAAAGATTGAGCAACACCGGCGCGAAGGCGCTGACGGCGAAATAGCCGTGGGCGTTCAGCGTGCCGCCATGCAGGGTGGCCAGGGTGATGAGCGCGAGATAGGGAAAGGTGATGCGCGTCATGCCCACGGCCAGGTCGAACTTGCGCGGGTCGGCGTTGAACCCTGGGGCGATCAGATCGACGAAATTGGGCATGAAGGCGTAAGCGAGCGCGAGCAGAAGGACTTGCGAAAGAACCAGTAAAACGAGAATCCGGCTCGCGAAGCGCCGCGCGGTGTCCTCGCCTTCCGTGATCAGAACCCGCGAATAGGTCGGCACATAGGCCGAATTGAACGCGCCTTCGCCGAAAATGGCGCGAAACTGATTGGGCAGGCGCAAGGCGACGAAATACGCGTCGGCGAGCGCGCCCGCGCCCATCAGCGCGCTGATCGCCACTTCGCGCAGGAAGCCGGTCAGTCGGGAAAGCGCCGTCAGGCCGCCGACGGAGAAGAAGTTTCGGTACATACTGCTCAATCGAATCGGGCCGGGCGGACCGCGCGGCCCGCCATCCTAGCGCGCGCGACTTAACGCGCCATTGGCAGAGCGGGCCCGGTCGGGTAAAGAGCTTCGCCGCCAGCGCCGGGACACGACCGGCCGGAAAGCCCGCTCGCTAGAGAATTCGGGCCGGAGGCGATAGCGAAGGGACCGCGATGGCAGAGGCTGAATCCATGCAGGGCGAGGCCGCGCCGGAAAGCGCGCCGACGGCGCCTACCCCGGATTTCGCCGATCTGCGCGG
>JBBIIT010000005.1:8503-75887 GCA_037446355.1 Beijerinckiaceae bacterium
CCGCGCCGGAAAGCGCGCCGACGGCGCCTACCCCGGATTTCGCCGATCTGCGCGGATTTCAGCGCGTCATTTCCGCCGGCGCCGAGCCGCCCGCCGACCCGCCCGCCGACCCCAACGCGCACACCGTCGAACTCGCCAAAGAGCTGGCGGCCCGCGCGGCCCGGTTTTCGCAATCGGTTGATGAATCCATCGTCCTTTCCAACGACGGGTTGATCCGATGGCTCGGCGATCCCATCGCGCGGCTGATCGGCGGCGACGATATCCTCAAGCCGCGAACCGTGTTGCTGGCAGACGAGGCGCTGCCTTCGGAGGCGCGCGAAACGGTCGAGTCGCGGCTTGCGCTCTGGATCGCCGCGCATATCCGCAAAGTGCTGGGGCCTCTCGAAGCCCTGTCCGAGCCGAGCGACGCCCCCGAGCCGGCGCGCGAGATCGCGAAGCGCGTCGCCCAGGCGCTGGGCGTGCTCGAGCGCGACCGCGTGCGCCAGCAGGTCAAAGGCCTCGACCAGAATGCGCGCTCCGCGCTGCGCAAGCTCGGCGTTCGCTTCGGCGCTTCTTACATCTTCGTTCCGGCGCTGCTGAAACCGGGCGCGCGCGCGCTTTGCGCGCAACTCTGGAGTCTGAGGCGCGGGACGGAACCTGGGGCCGAACGGCTGCTGGGCTTCGCGGCAGCCGGGCGCACCTCCTTCGCCGCCGAAGCCCCGCTTTCGGCCGACACCTATCGCATCGCCGGTTTTCGCCTCTGCGGCGATCGGGTTGTGCGCGTAGACATCGTCGAGCGGCTGACCGATCTCATTCGCGCGGCGATCCCCGACCGAATGCGGCTGGGCGCAAGCGGTGGTACGGAGGCGAGCGGCTTCGTCGTCGCACCGCAAATGACTTCGCTGACCGGTTGCGCGGGCGAGTCGTTCGCCTCGATCCTGCGCTCGCTCGGCTACGAGAGCCACAAGGTCAAGAAGGCCGAATACGAGGCGACGCTGGTCAAGGCGCCGACAGAACCGATCGTCGCCGCGGCCACGCACGCGCCGGAAGCCGCGGCGCCGGAGGCCGATACGGCGCTCGAGACGACCGGACCCGTCGCCGAAGCCGGCGAGATCGCGGGCTTGCGGATGGACTCCCCTGCGGCGGTCGCGATCGAGACCGCGCCGGCAATCCAAAGCGAACCACCTGTCGAGGCGGCGGCGCAATCGACGCCCATCGGCGATACGCTCGTCCAGACGACGGCGGCTCGGGACGCGCCGCCGCTTCCCGACGAGCGTATCGCCGTTGCGTCCGAGGCCGACATTGCCGACCCGTCCGCTGAAGAGGAATGGGTGGAGGTGTGGCGTCCGGCGCCGCGACTTCGGCCGCCGCCCCCGCAGCGTCGGCACATGAGGGCGGGCGAAAGCGAGGGCACCGTCGAGGCCAATGGGCGGCGACGCGATTTCCGCCGCCCTCGAAACCAGGGCGCGCAGTCCGCTTCGACGGCGGAAAGCGTGTCGGTCGCTCCTGGCGCCGAAGCCGCGGCCCAGCCTAACGCGCCGATCCAGGAACCGCAGCGCCGCGACGGCGGCCGCCCAAATCGCCAAGGCGGCCGTCCGCATCCTTTCAAGGGCCCGCGCGCCGACGAGAACCGCCCGCGCGAAGGCCGGCCGGATGGGGGACGCGGCGGCAGGGATCGGGACCAGGCGCCGCCGCGAAAAGAGCCGCGTGCGCAGCCGATTGACATGGATTCGCCGTTCGCCAAACTGCTGGCGCTCAAGCCGTTGCTCGAAGGACGAGACAAGCGGAGCTAAAGGAAGCTATCGGATCGAAAACCCGCCGGCGCGTAACCGATGGGAAAGGCCCTGCGAAGACAATGCCGCCCGATTCGGCGCGCGCCCGGCTTCGCGTAAGTCAGAATCGTGTAAGGGACTAGTCCATGACCTATCTGGTGACCGACAATTGCATCAAATGCAAATACATGGACTGTGTCGAAGTTTGCCCGGTCGATTGCTTTTACGAAGGCGAGAATATGCTCGTCATCCATCCCGACGAGTGCATCGATTGTGGTGTTTGCGAACCCGAATGCCCAGCCGAGGCGATCAAGCCCGACACTGAGCCGAATCTGGAGTCCTGGCTTAAGCTCAACACCGAGTACGCCAAAGTCTGGCCCAACATTACGATCAAACGCGAGGCGCCCGCCGACGCCAAGGAATTCGACGGTCGGCCCAATAAATTGGCCGAATTCTTTTCGGATAAACCCGGCCAGGGCGATTGAAGAATTCTAAGTTTTCGGTCGTTCAGCGGTTAACCAATCGCCGCTTCTGTCGCCGCTCGGGGCCGTTCCCCTTTGATTCGGCGGGAAAATTGTGATAAAGGAACGGTTAATCAAGCTGCGGTTTGCGGTGTGCGTGTCGGCATGACGCCGTTCGCGGTCCCTCCGTTCTTGTTCTGAGCGATGGACCCGAGCGCGATCGGGTTGCGCTTGGCAGTAGAGTAAAACTTCTCGCGTTCGGAGATTAGGCCCATGGCGGCGCGTAAGAAAATCACCAAGAAGGCGTCTAAGCCCGCCACTAAGAAAGCGCAATCGGCCGGCACGATCCGCAAGGCCAAGGCTAAGGCGGCGGCGCGCGGATCTCATTCCGCGCCGGCGAAGAAGAAGCTGTCCGCGGCCACCAAGGCCGAAGCGGCTTTGAAGGCTGAGAAAGCCGCTAAGGCGCGGCGCGTGGCCGCGAGCAAGAAAGCCGCCGCGTCCGCAAAATCGGCGGGCAAGGCGAAGGCGTCGAGTTCGAAGCGCGTCGCGAAAGCGGCCGAGGCTAAGCGGACCGTCAAGGCCGCCGCGCCGAAGCACGCGACGGCGAAGTCCGCCAAGGCGGCTCCGGCCGCTTCGCGCGCCGCTCCGGCCGTAAAGGCCGTCGAGTCGGCGCTTAAGGTTCGCGCGGTCGAGCCGCCGGCTGTTAAGTCGGTGGCTCCAGTCGCGCCGGTTTCGGTCGCCCCTGCGGCGACCGCGACCAAAGCGAGCGAGACGACGGTGACGACGAATGCGCCGGCCACGGCGCCGCGTCCGATCCCAGCCGCGAAGGCGTTTAAGGCGCCGACCGCGGAAAAGGCATTTTTGAAAGACGAACAAGGCGGCGAACCGAAAATCATGAAAAGCAGCGGCAATCGGCACGGGTTCAAACTGAATGAATTTGTCGTCTATCCGGCGCACGGTGTCGGGCAGATCGTATCGGTCGAGGAACAAGAGGTCGCCGGCTTCCGGCTCGAACTGTTCGTCATCAGTTTCACCAAGGACAAGATGACGCTGCGCGTTCCCACCTCGAAAGTGACGGGTGTGGGAATGCGCAAGCTCTCCGATCCGGACGCCGCGCGGCGTTCGCTTGATATTCTCACCGGCCGCGCCCGCATCAAACGCACGATGTGGTCGCGCCGCGCGCAGGAATACGAGGCGAAGATCAACTCGGGCGACATCAACGCGATCGCCGAGGTCGTGCGCGATCTCTTCCGTTCGGAGGCGCAGCCCGAGCAGTCCTATTCCGAGCGTCAGCTTTACGAAGCCGCGCTCGATCGCATGATGCGCGAGATCGCCGCGGTGCAGAAGCTTTCCGACATCGAGGCCCTCAAGGTGATCGAGATTCAGCTCCGGAAGAACCAGAAGCGCGCTGGCAAGGCGGAAGCGGGTTCCGGCGAAGAGCCCGAGATCGAAGAAGCCGCTTGAAGCGGAACGGGAGACGCCGCCTCGGCGGCCTCCATCGGATACCGGGCGTCGTCCTTCGCAGGGCGGCGCCTTTTTCACACCGGCTTCGCAGATTCCGACGAAACGTGCCGATATGATCGCCGCCGCCTTGCGCGCCTTCAGCGCCGTCTCGATCAGCCTGCGCGCTTTGATTCGCTCCAGCCCGTTCTGGCAGATCGGCGTTGCGATTTTGGTCGGCGCGCTCGCGGGCGCCTGCGTGACGGCGATGACCGGAATCGCCGAATTTGCGCATGTCGCGATCTACGGCATTCCGCTTGACGAGCGGCTCAGCGCCAGCGCGCGCATCACGCCGGTCGCGGCTTTCGCGGCGCTAGGTCTCGGCGGTCTGGCGATGGCGGGCATCGATCACTGGCGTCGGCTGCGCAAGGCGCCGCCGACGGTCGATCCGATCGAGGCCAATGCGCTGCACGGAGGCCGGTTATCCCTGCGCGATGGCCTTGTCGTCGTCGTTCAGACCGTAATTTCCAACGGTTGCGGCGCCTCGGTCGGCCTTGAGGCCGGCTATGCCCAGATCGGTTCGGCTGTCGCTTCCCGGCTCGGCGTCGCGCTGCGTCTGCGTCGGCAGGATTTGCGCACCCTCGTCGGTTGCGGCGCGGCGGGGGCCATCGCCGCCGCCTTCGCCGCGCCGCTCACGGGCGCTTTCTATGCGTTCGAACTGATCGTTGGCGCTTACTCGCTAGCCAACGCGAGCCCGATCATCGCCGCCGCAGTCGCCGGAACGCTGGTCGTCAAGACGCTCGGCGGCGCGCCGTATATGGTCAGCGCGCCCGCGGTCGCTTCACTGAACGTGAGCCATCACGTCGCCCTGATCGCGCTCGGTCTGATCTCGGCGGCGATCGGCATCGGCGCGATGCGCGCGGCGGCGCTGTTCGAGCGCGGCTTTCACGCCAGCCGATTGCCGCTATGGGCGCGGCCCGTCGCCGGCGGCTTCATCGTCGCCAGTTTCGCGATGCTGACCCCGCAGGCGCTCGCCGCCGGTCACGGTGCGCTCGGCCTCGATCTTCCGCGCGCAATGGCGGCGACGACGCTGGTGGGCCTGATCGGGCTCAAACTTTCGGCCTGTCTGATCTCGCTCGCGTCGGGCTTTCGCGGCGGGCTGTTCTTCGCCTCGCTGTTCATCGGCGCTCTGCTCGGCAAGCTCTACGCCTTGGCGATCGCCGCGATCTTTCCGACGCTGGGCCTCGATCCCACCGCCTGCATTTTCGCCGGCATGGCGACGCTCGGCGTCGCGATCGTCGGCGGCCCGCTGACCATGACCTTCCTGGTGCTGGAAAGTTCGGGCGATCTGGCGGTCGCGGGGGGCGTGCTTGCGGCTTGCATCGCCACCAGCCTGACCGTGCGCTCCACATTCGGTTATTCGTTCTCGACCTGGCGCCTGCATTTGCGCGGCGAGACCATTCGCGGCGCGCAGGACGTCGGCTGGCGGCGCGACCTGACGGTCGGTCGCCTTATGGACGCCGCGCCCGAAATCGCGGACGCGCAGACGAGCCTCGCTGCGTTCCGAGCCGCACATCCGCTGGGAAGCGCGCATTACGTCGTCCTCGCCGACGCGAACGGGCGGTACGCTGGTCTGGTCTCGGTCCCGGAAGTTTTCTCGGCGGCGGCCTCTGGCGACGAGGCGCGGCCGGTCTCGGTGTTCGCGCGGCTGGCGGACATGGTTCTGCACCGAGATATGGACGTGAAAGCGGCGATGGCGCTGTACGAAATGGCGGAATCGGAAATTCTCGCCGTCACCGATCGCGAGACCGGCGCCATTCTGGGCATGCTCGGCGAGGCCTACGCCACGCGGCGCTTTGCCGAGGCGTTGGACCGCGCCGCGGCGGGGATCTTGGGCGGGTCGTGAAACGGTCCGAGCGCGTCACACCTGCAGCACGCTATCGAAATCCAAGCTCTCGCCCGGCGCTTCCCCTTGGCGCTCGCGCTCATGGCGTTGGGGGGAAGCCGAAACCTTCCCCCCGCGCGTCGATGGATCACGCCTTGGGCAAGGGTATGGCCACGAAGCGATCTCCCTGCGACATTTGGACGCGAAGCAACACCGCCTTCTTGCCGTCGCGTCGCGCCGCCGCGAGGTCCGCCTTGACGTCTGCGGGGCTGGAGACGGACTTGCCCGAGACTTCGAGGATCACATTGCCCTCGGACAGACCGTGCGCCGCCGCCGCGCCGTTGGGGTCGAGGCCGACAATGACGACGCCCTTGTCGCCGGCGCCCGCCACGTCATTGGCCGGAGCGAGTTCGACGCCGAGCGTCGGCGCGCCAGGCTGACCGGCGGCCTCGGCGGCGGCGACCTGCTCGGGCGATTGCATCGCCAGCGCGACATCGACCGTCGCCTCGGCGCCGTTGCGCAGATAGCTCAGTTGGATCTTGTCGCCTGGCTTCATGGCGCCGATGCGGCGTGTGAGGTCCGAGGCGTCCTTGACGGCGTCGCCGTTCAGTTTGGTGACGATATCGCCGGCCTTCAACCCGGCTGCGGCGGCCGGCGTTCCCGGCGTCACCTTGTCGATGATCGCGCCCTGCGCGCTCTTCATGCCCATGCTGTCGGCGATATCCTGACTGACGGGCTGGATGGCGACGCCGAGATAGCCGCGCTTCACCACGCCGCCATGTTCGAGCGAATCGACGACGACCGTCACCGTGCTGGCGGGAATGGCGAAGCCGAGGCCGATCGAGCCGCCCGAGGGCGAATAGATCGCGGTGTTGACGCCGACGACCTCGCCCTTGACGTTGAACGTCGGGCCACCCGAATTGCCTTTGTTGATCGGCGCGTCGATTTGCAGGAACCTGTCGTAGGGGCCCTCGCCAATATCGCGCCCTTCCGCCGACACGATGCCGGCGGTGACGGTGCCGCCGAGGCCGAACGGATTGCCGATCGCCACCACCCAGTCGCCGATGCGCGGCGCGTCCTTGGCGAAGGAGACGAACGGATAATCGCCGGCCTGATCGACCTTGACGACCGCGAGGTCGGTCTTGGGATCGACTCCGACGACATGGGCTTTCAGCGTCTTCCCGGCGTCCGTGGTCACTTCGACCGATTTCGCGTCGTGAACGACATGATTGTTGGTGACGATGTAGCCGTCAGTCGAGACGAAGAATCCGGAGCCCTGGCCGATCATCTGCTGGCGCGGCATGTTCGAGAAACTTTGCCCGGGGCCGCCGAATCGCTTCAGGAACTTCTGGATTTCCGGCGGCGCGTTGTCCATCGAGCCGCCGCTGGCGGCCGCGGTGTCGCCGGCGCTCTCGATCACAACCTTGATCGAGACTACGGCTGGTTTCACGCGATCGATCAGGTTCGCGAACGAGGGCGCCGAGGCGCCCGGTAAATCCGAGGTGACGACTGGCGCCGCGCGGGCGGGCCCGGTCGACGAGATCGTCATTTCGCCGATCGCGCCGGCGGCGACGAACGCGAAAACGGCGGCGGAAGCGGCAAGGCGGCTTCGGGTCGAGGAAAGAAGCATGCGTGACATGACGATGTCCTTTGAACTTGGTTGCTTGAAGGTGCGCCATCCTGCGCCCGCCCCGATGTCGGCGAGTTGATCGGGAAATTACGATTCGTTCAGAAAGCCCTTTCCCGCGCTTACGTTCGCAACTTCGCGCGAACCCGCTCGCATTCGCCGGCGGGGCGATTAGATTGGGCGGGCCGCTGCGATTGCGAGACCGAGGAACACTTGCCCATTCGCCTGATCTGCCTCGACGCCGACGACACGCTTTGGGGGCACGAGAGCTATTTCCAGTCGTCCTACCGCCGCTTCGTCGAACTCGTCGGCGCGGCCGAATCCGAGGCGCGGCTGATTGCGATCGAGGACCGCAACCTGCATCTCTACGGCTATGGCGTGAAGGGCTTCACGCTGTCGATGATCGAGACGGCGGTCGAACTGATCGGCGATCGGTTGACCGCGGCGACGACGCGCGCGATCCTTGAGATCGGCCGCGATCTCATGCGCCACCCGATCGAGGTGATCGAAGGGGTCGCCGAGGCGCTGGAGGCGCTGGCCAAGCGCGCGCCGCTGGCGCTGGTGACGAAGGGCGATCTCTTTCATCAGGAAATGAAACTCGCCGCGTCCGGGCTCGGCGAGAAATTCTCCAGCGTCGAGATCGTCAGCGACAAGACCGCCGAGGCCTATCGCAAAGTGTTCGCGCGCCATGGCGTCGCGCCGCACGAGGCGGTCATGGCTGGCAATTCGCTGCGTTCTGACATCCTGCCCGCGCTCGAAGCCGGCGCATGGGCGGTTCATATACCGCATGAATACGAATGGGCGCACGAACGGGCGGACGAGCCGGTGGGGCAGGCGCGGTTCGCGCGGCTGGGGTCGCTCGGCGAGTTGGCGGGGTGGGTGGATGCGCGGGGGTGAGCGGCGGGTTGGCAGGGCTCAGATAAGTTCGAGAAAATTTGGCCCCAGGCTTGATCCGCGCTCGGCGTCAACGCCGCTTCGCGCCGCGTTCCGCTGATGAGGATTTCGCGGACGCGGCAAAATTTGACTTCCCCCTCCCCCTCCCCTAAACACCGCGCCATCTTCTGAAGGCTAGTCCCTCGTCGATAAACCGTCCGTTCCTTGCGAGAGCGGCGGCCCACGTCCGGCGGCGCGTCGCGCTCCCGGGCGCGTTCGGCGTTGGCCTGGTCTGAAGCGCAATCCTTGGAGCGGACCCATGTTCGAGAGCCTTTCGGAAAAGCTCTCCGGCATATTGGACAAGCTGACCGGCCGCGGCGCCCTCTCCGAGGAGGACGTCAACGCCGCGATGCGCGAAGTGCGCCGCGCCTTGCTTGAAGCCGATGTCGCGCTCGAAGTCGTGCGCTCTTTCATCGACCGCACCCGCACAAGGGCGGTCGGCGCCGCCGTCGTCAAATCGGTCAAGCCGGGACAGATGGTCGTCAAGATCGTCCACGATTCGCTGGTCGAGACGCTGGGGACCGAGAGCCAGGCTATCGATCTCAACGCGCCCGCGCCGGTCGCGATCATGCTCGTCGGCCTCCAGGGCGCGGGCAAGACCACGACCGCCGCCAAGATCGCCAAGCGCCTGACCGAGCGCAACAAGGTCCGGGTGCTGATGGCTTCGCTGGACGTGAAACGTCCGGCGGCGCAGGAGCAACTTGCCGTGCTCGGCCGCCAGGTCGGCGTCGACACGTTGCCGATTACCGCCAGCCAGGATCCGGTCGAGATCGCGCGCCGCGCCGAGAGCGTCGCCCGTCTGCAAGGCTATGACGTCGTGTTGCTCGACACAGCGGGCCGCACCCATATCGACGAGCCGCTGATGGCGGAAATGGCGGAAATTCGCGACGCCGCGCGCCCGCATGAAATCCTGCTGGTCGCCGACGCGCTGACGGGCCAGGATGCGGTCAATCTCGCCAAGAACTTCAACGAGCGCGTCGGCGTCACCGGCATCGTGCTGACCCGGGTCGATGGCGACGGGCGCGGCGGCGCGGCGCTGTCGATGCGCGCGGTGACGGGCAAGCCGATCAAACTGCTCGGCGTCGGCGAAAAAATGGACGCGCTCGAGGACTTCCATCCTCGCCGTCTGGCCGACCGTATTCTGGGCATGGGCGACATCGTCAGCCTCGTCGAGAAGGCGGCCGAAACGATCGACATGGCGCAGGCGGCCAGGATGGCCGAGAAAATGCGCAAGGGCGTGTTCGATCTCGACGATCTCTCCGAACAGCTCGCGCAGATCGAGAAGCTGGGAGGGATGGGCGGCATCATGGGCATGTTGCCCGGCATGGCCAAGATCAAGGATCAGATCGCCTCCGCGCATCTCGATGGCGGCGTCGTCGCCAAGCAACGCGCGATCATCTCCTCGATGACCAAGAAAGAGCGGCGCAATCCGCATATCCTGACCGATGATTCCAGGAAGGCTTCGCGCAAGAAGCGCATCGCCGCCGGCGCCGGCGTCAACGTGGAGGCGGTCAACCGCCTGCTCAAGCAGCACCGGCAGATGGCCGACATGATGAAGATGATGGGCGGCGCCGGCGGCAAACGCGGCATGATAGGCAAGCTCGGCCAGATGATGGGCATGGGCGGCGGCATGGCCATGCCGAGCCCGGAGCAGATCGAGGCGATGCAGAAACAGCTTGGCGGCGCCCCCGGCGCCCCGTCCGCGCCCGGACTGCCGAGCGCGCCCCCGCCCGGCGCTTTCAACATACCCCCCAATTTCCCCGGTCTGACGGGCGGCCCGAAATTGCCGGGCCTCGGCGGATTCAATCCGTTCGGCGGAAAGAAGAAATAACTTTCAACCTCTCGGCTCCGAGATCAACCTGAAGGAAGTCAAATGTCCCTGAAAATTCGTCTCTCGCGCGGCGGGGCCAAGAAGCGCCCGTTCTATCGCATCGTCGTCGCCGACGCCCGGATGCCGCGCGATGGCCGCTTCGTCGAGAAAATCGGCACCTTCGATCCGGTCAAGCCGAAGGACGACGCCAACCGCCTCGTGCTCGATGTCGAGAAGGCCAAGGCCTGGCTCGCCAAAGGGGCGCAGCCGACCGACCGCGTGCTTCGTCTGCTCGACAGCCTCGGCGTCGCCAAGCGCGAGGCGCATAACAATCCCGAGAAAGCCAAGCCGAAGAAGAAGGCGCAGGAGCGCACCGCGGCCGCCGCGGCCGCCGCCGAGAAGGCCGCCGCCGCCGCTGCGGAATGATCTTGCATCCTTTCCCTCTCCCGTTCGCGGGAGAGGGCGGGGTTGAGCGCCGGTGAACCCCGCCCGTCTGATCGCGCTCGGCGTCTTCGGCGCTCCGCAAGGCGTGCGCGGTGAGTTGCGCGTGAAATCCTATACCCAAGACCCAAAGTCCATCGGCGCCTATGGCGCGCTGACGGACGCCGAGGGCGTGCGCAGTTTCGCCTTGCGCGTCGCGCGCGTCGTGAAGGACGGCATGTTCGTCGCGCGCGTCGAGGGCGTGACGACGCGCGAGGCCGCCGCGGCCCTGACCGGCGTCGAGCTTTTCGCTCGCCGCGATCAACTGCCGCCCCCCGACGCCGACGAATTCTATTACGACGACCTGATCGGGCTCGTCGCGGCGACGCGCGCGGGGGCCGTGCTCGGCCGCGTCGTCGCGTTGAGCAATCACGGCGCGGGCGACATACTGGAAATCGCGCCCGAGGGCGGTGGCGAGACGCTGCTGCTGCCCTTCACCAAGGCGGTGGCGCCACAGATCGACTTCACCGCCGGCCGCATCGTCATCGAGCCGCCGGTCGAGATCGATGGCGGCCGGGAATGAAGGTCGCGCCGCACGCGCAGCCGGCGAAAACGTCTGGGGCAATGAAACAAAGTCGCCTTCGCCCGCGAAGCAAGCTACGCAGGGCCTAGGCCCCGAGATCGGGGAATGGCGAGGGCGCATGGGCCAGATTGGAGCGCGCGGTTTGGGGCGCATTTTGCGGCCGCTGGCCTTAGCCGCGATCGTCGCGCTTGCCGGCGCGCTCGTCCTGGGTGGCTTCGCCAATCCGCGCCATTTGGCGGACGCGCTGCTCTCCGGCAAAGGCTGGGCTCGCGATCATCTCATCGGCGCGGCGCTCGGCTATGGCGGTCTCTATGTCGCCTTCGCCGCGCTTTCGCTTCCAGGCGCCTGGGCGTTGAGCCTTGCCGGCGGAGCGGTGTTCGGGCCTTGGATCGGAATTCCGCTGGTGTCGGTTTCCAGTACGATCGGCGCCACTGCGGCGATGCTCATTTCGCGCTACATCCTTCGCGATTGGGTGGCGGCGCGGTTTCCCGAATTCGTCCGGCGCGTCGATGGCGGCGTCGCGCGTGACGGCGCGCGCTTTCTCTTCGCGGCGCGGCTGACTCCGGTCATCCCGTTTTTCGCGATCAATCTCGCGATGGGCCTTACGCGAATGCCGGCCCGCGTCTTCGCCGCGATCACGCTTCTCGGCGCGCTGCCGTTTGTATTCGTTTACGTGCTGGCGGGGGTGCAGGTTTCCTCGATCGAACGGCCGTCCGACATCTTGAGCGTGCGCGTGGTGATCGCGCTGCTGGCGCTCGCTTTCGCGCCCTTCGCCTTCGAAGCGGTCGCCGCCGGGCGTCGCCGACGCAAGGCGCTTGCGGACTGGAATCGCCCCAAGGCGTTCGACTACAACCTGATCGTCATCGGCGCCGGTTCGGCCGGGCTCGTCGCCGCCTATGTCGCGGCGGCGGCGAAAGCGCGTGTGCTGCTGATCGAAGAAGCGGCGATGGGCGGCGATTGCCTCAACACGGGCTGCGTGCCCTCGAAGGCGCTGATACGCTCGGCCAAACTCGCGCACGAGGGGCGCGAGGCGGAAGCCTTTGGGCTCGAGGGCGCGCTCGAACCCGATTTCGCCGCGGTCATGCGCCGGGTTCATCGCGTAATCGGCGAGGTCGCGCCGCACGATTCGGCCGAGCGCTATCGCGGCCTCGGCGCCGAGGTGCAGGCGGGGCGAGCGCACGTCGTCGATCCCTGGACTGTTGAGGTCGAGCGCCGCCGCTTCACGACGCGCCGCATCGTCGTGGCGACCGGCGCCGAGCCGATCCTGCCGCCCATTCCTGGTCTCAACGCGGTCGAGCCGCTCACTTCCGAGACTCTCTGGTCATTGACCGAGGCGCCCAAACGCCTTCTGGTCGTCGGCGGCGGCGCGATCGGTTGCGAACTCGCGCAGAGCTTTCAGCGGCTCGGCAGCGCGACGGTTCTCGTCGAAGGCGCGCCGCGCGTCATCCCGCGCGAGGACGAAGAGGTCAGTGTCGCGATGCGCGCGGCGCTCGCCGCCGACGGCGTTGAGATCTTCGAAGGAGTCGGCGTCGCGTCCTTCGCGCCCAGCCGAACAGGATATCTCGCCCGTCTCAGCGACGGTCGCGAGATTGAGTTCGATCGAGTGATCGTTGCGATCGGTCGCCGTCCGCGCACGCGCGGCTTCGGCCTCGAGGAACTTGGGTTGCTGGAGGACGGAAAACTGGTCGTGGACGAGCGCCTGCGCACTCGCCTGCCGACGATTTTCGCCGCCGGCGATGTGCTGGGTCAATTGCAGTTCACCCACGCCGCCGGGCAATATGGCGTATTCGCGGCTATGCACGCGCTGCTCGGCCCGCTCAAGCCCGGCCGCGCGCGCCTGCCGGCGTTTCCGATGGCGATCTACACTGATCCTGAGATCGCGCGCGTCGGCCTCAACGAAAGCGAGGCGCGCGAGCGCGGCGTCAACTATGAGGTCACGCGCTATGATCTGGCCGAACTCGATCGCGCCATCGCCGACGGCGCGGCGCGAGGCTTCGTCAAGGCGCTTACGACGCCGGGGCGCGACCGCATCCTTGGCGTCACCATCGTTGGCGCGCGCGCGGGCGAAATGCTCGGCGAGTTCACGTTGGCGATGCGCCACAATCTCGGTCTTGGCGCGATCCTCTCCACCATTCATCCTTATCCCGGCTGGAACGATGCGGCGCGCGCGGTGGCGGGCGAATGGCGGCGCACGCACGCGCCTGGCTGGGCGCTCGAGGCTTCCCGCCGCATCTTCTCTTGGCTGCGAGGTTGAGATGTTCGACGCCCGGCTTCAACCGATTGTGCAAAGACTGCTCGCTCCGCTCGGCGCGGCGCTCGCCGAGGCCGGCGTCACGGCCGATGCAGTCAGTCTCGCGGGTTTCGGTTTCGGGCTGCTCGGCGCCGTCGTCATCGCGTTCGGCGCCTTCAAGAGCGCGCTCGTTCTCATAGCGATCAACCGCGTCGCCGACGGACTCGACGGCGCGCTCGCGCGACGGCGCGGGCCGACCGACCGCGGCGCCTTTATCGACATCGCGTTCGATTTCTCCTTTTACGCCTCGGTTCCACTCGCCTTCGCCTTCGCCGATCCCGCTCGCGACGCCCTCGCGGCGGCGGTGCTGATCTTCGCCTTCGTCGGTACGGGCAGCAGTTTTCTCGCCTTCGCGGCGGTGGCGGGCGCGCGCGGCCTGAAGGCGCCGGAGTTTCCCACCAAGGGCATCTATTATCTCGGCGGTCTGGCCGAAGGCGCGGAGACGATCGCCGTCTTTGTCGCGATGTGCCTGTGGCCCTCGCAGTTCCCGTTGATAGCTTCCGGCTTCGCCGCGCTGTGCCTGCTGACGATGCTCGCACGCTGGCGCTGGGGATGGAAAACGCTCGCGCCGACCGGCGCCGCTGCTGCAACCCAAGAGGAAAACCATGAAACTTTGGATCTGCGCGCTTAGCCTGAGTTTAGCGGCTTCTGGCGCGGCGGGCGGCGCGCGCGCCGACGCCGCCTGGGATACGGTGCTCGCCAAGGCGCGCGGCCAGACCGTCTATTGGAACGCTTGGGGCGGTGACGAGCGCACCAACAATTTCATCGCCTGGGCGGGCGATGAGATGTCGAAACGTTATGGCGTCGTCGTCAAACAGGTCAAACTCGCCGACACCGGCGAAGCGGTGGCGCGCGTGTTGGCCGAAAAAAGCGCGGGTCGCAATTCCGACGGCACGGTCGACATGATCTGGATCAACGGGCCTAACTTTCTGTCAATGAAAGAGAAGGGCCTGCTGTTCGGCCCGTTCGCCGACAAGCTGCCGAACTTCGCCTATGTCGACACGGCCAACAAACCCTCGAACGTCATCGATTTCACGATCCCGGTCGAGGGTATGGAATCGCCCTGGCGGCTCGCGCAATTCGTGCTGATCGAGAATTCGGCGGGGGTCGCGACGTCGCCGCGAACGCTTCACGACCTCGCCGCCTGGATCCACGCGCATCCCGGCCGCTTCACCCATCCCGACGCCAAGGACTTCATGGGCGCGACTTTCCTGAAACAGGCGTTGATTGATCTTGCCCCGAACCGCGAGCGCCTCGCCAAGCCGGCGACGGACGCGGATTTCGCCGCCGAAACCGCGCCGCTGTGGGCCTGGTACGATTCCGTGCGCGCCTCGTTCTGGCGCAAGGGCGAACAATTCCCCGCCGACGGGCCCACGCTAATGCGCCTCCTCAACGACGGCGAAGTCGATTTCGCGCTGTCGTTCGATCCGGCGGAGGCGGCGGCCGGCGTCGAGGCGGGACGCCTTCCCGCGACGGTCCGCGTCCATACGCTGGACGGCGGGTCGCTCGGCAACACCAGCTTCGTCGCCATTCCCTATAATTCGCCGCATCGGGAAGGCGCGATGGCGCTGGCGAATTTCCTGCTCGATCCGGCGACGCAGGCCCACGCGCAGGATGTCCGAATTCTGGGCAGCTACACCGTGCTCGATCCCGCGAAGCTCTCGCCCGAGCAGAGGAAGGCTTTCATCGACCTGCCGAGCAACCCCGCCCTGCCGACCAGCGCCGATCTCGGCGCCGTCCTGCTCGAGCCGCATCCTTCGTGGATGACCGCCCTCGCTCAGGAATGGCGGCGTCGCTACGCGCATTGATCGGGTTTCGCGTCAACCCGGCGCGGACGTTTGTCGCGCTCGCGCTCGGCGGTCCGGTACTGGCCGGGTTGGCGCTGACGCTCGCGCCGGCCTTCGGCTATCTGCCTGCGATCGGCGGCGGCCGCTTCAACCTGGCCCCATGGCGCGAACTCCTGGCCGAACCCGGCTTCGCAGCGACGCTGCGGCTGACCCTCGTCGTCGGCTTCGCCGCGACCCTGCTTTCGCTCGGCCTCGCCTTCGGGCTGCTCGCGGCGTCCGGCGCGCGCGCCAAGGGGCGCGGCTTTGCGTTCCTTCTGGCGCCGCTGCTGGCTACTCCGCACGCGGCGATGGCGATCGGCCTCGCGTTCCTGATCGCGCCAAGCGGCTGGATCTTTCGCCTCTCGAGCCCTTGGGCGACCGGCTTCCTCGCGCCGCCCGACTTCGCTACCGTCAATGACGCCGCCGGACTGGCCTTGATCCTCGGCCTAGTCCTGAAGGAAACACCGTTCCTGCTGATCGTCGCCATCGGCGCTTTGGAGACGATCGGCGCCGATGACCACTTTCGCGTCGCGCGTTCGCTCGGCGAGCCGAGAATCGCAGCCTGGTTAAAGGTCGTCGCGCCACAGCTTTATACGCGGATGCGCCTGCCGATCTATGCGACGCTCGCCTATTCGCTCTCCACCGTCGACATGGGGATCGTGCTCGGTCCCTCGCATCCGCTCTCGCTGAGCTTGTTGAGCCTGAGATGGTTCGCGGCGCCCGACCTCGACAAAATATTTCCCGGCGCTGCGGCGGCGACGCTGCAACTCGTCGTCGCGGTCGCGGCGGTCGGCTGCTGGCGCGGGGGCGAAGCGCTTGTTTCGACGTTCGGCGTTAGCGCGTTGCAGCGGGGTCGGCGCGGCGGAGCGGTGAACGCGCTTGGCGCAGTCCTCGCGGGCCTTGGCGGCGTGGCGCTGGCGCTCGGCCTCGCTGCGTTGGCGGCTCTAGCGGTCTGGTCGTTCGCTTGGCGCTGGACGTTCCCGAACGCCTGGCCGGAAACTTGGACATCGGACAATTGGCGGCGCGGAGCCATCGCCTTGACGACTCCGCTAGGCGACACGCTGCTTCTGGCCGCGGCGTCCGCCTCGGCGGCGCTCGTCGTCGCCGTCGCCTGGCTGGAGAGCGACGATCGGCGCGGACGGCCACCGCCGTCGCGCTGGATCTATCTGCCGCTGCTGCTGCCACAGATTTCGTTCCTGTTCGGCGCGCAAAGCCTGCTTGCGTGGACGCGCCTGGACGGATCGTTGACCGCGGTCGCCTGGGCGCACACGCTGTTTGTGTTTCCGTATACGATGCTGTCGTTGGAGCGCTCGTGGCGCGCGCTCGATCCGCGCTACGCGCGCGCCGCCGCCTCGCTCGGCGCTTCCAAGGGAAGAATTCTGTTTCGCGTCAAACTGCCGATACAGTTTCGCGCGTTGGCGATCGCGTTAGCCATCGGCGTCAGCGTCAGCTTCGCGCAATATCTCTCTACGCTGTTCGCGGGCGGCGGACGCGTGACGACTCTGACAACCGAGGCGATCGCGCGAGCCAGCGGCGGCGACCGGCGCTTCGTCGCGGTCGCGGCGTTTCTGCAAGCGGCGATCCCCGTTCTTGTTTATCTTTGGGCTTTGCTGGCGCCGATGGGACCAAGGCCCGCGCAACGATGAACGCGCACATGCTCGATATTCGCGACGCAAGAATCTCGGTTGGCGCGCGAATCCTGTTCGCCAACTTGAGCTTTTGCGTCGAGGCTAGCGCGCCGGTCACGGTGATGGGTCCGAGCGGCTCGGGGAAATCCGCGTTGCTCGCCTTCATCGGTGGCCATCTTGGCCCGCCGTTTCGCGCTGGCGGGCGCGTGATTCTGGATGGAGCCGACGTCACGGACCTGGCCCCGGAACGGCGCGCGATCGGAATGTTGTTTCAGGACGATCTGCTGTTTCCCCATCTCTCTGTCGGCGCCAATGTCGCCTTCGCGCTCGACGTAAATGTGCGCGGCCGCGCGGCGCGGCGCGCGCGCGTCGAAGCGGCGCTCGGCGACGTCGGCCTCGCGGGGTTCTTCGACCGCGATCCCGGCTCGCTTTCGGGGGGCCAACGCGCGCGCGTGGCGCTAATGCGCGCGCTCGTCGCCGCGCCCAAGGCGCTGCTGCTCGACGAACCGTTCGCCAAGCTCGATCAGGCCCTACGCCGCGATTTCCGTCGCTTCGTGTTCGATAACGCCGCCGCGCGCGAGCTTCCCGTTGTACTCGTCACCCACGATCCCGCCGACGCCGAAGCGGCGGGCGGCGCGGTCATTTCGCTCGGCGAAGACGATTAGCGGCGGCCGAACAGGCGCTCAATGTCGACGAGTTTCAGTTCCACATAGGT
This sequence comes from Beijerinckiaceae bacterium, assembly GCA_037446355.1. Classification (GTDB taxonomy): domain Bacteria; phylum Pseudomonadota; class Alphaproteobacteria; order Rhizobiales; family Beijerinckiaceae; genus Roseiarcus. The sequence continues at coordinate 25,873 of JBBIIT010000005.1, forward strand.
CGGCCGGCCGTGGTTGCACTGGCCGGCGCCCGGCGTCGCCTCCATCTCGCGCAACAGCGCGTTCATTTCTTCGGGCCGCAGCGAGCGGCCTGAGCGGACAGAATAGTGGCAGGCGATGGTCGCGAGGCGATGATCGAGCCGACGCTCGAGGGTCTGCGCGCCGTCCTCCGCCATCACGTCCTCGGCGAGATCGCGCAGCAACCCGATCATGTCGCCCTCGGCGATAAGCGTGGGCGCCTCGCGCAGCAATATCGCGCCGGGGCCGAAACCCTCGATGACGACACCGAGATTCTCAAGTTCGCGCGCGTGTTCGAGCAGCGCCGCCGCTGCCTGCGGGTCGAGATCGACGATGACAGGCGAGAGCAGGATCTGTCGCTCGACGCCGCTCGCCTCGCGCTGGCGCTTCAGCTTCTCATAGACGATGCGCTCGTGCGCCGCGTGCTGATCGACGATCACAACGCCGTCGCGGGTCTGCGCAACGATGTAGGCCTCGTGCAATTGCGCGCGCGCGGCGCCGAGCGGCGCGGCGAGATCGGCCGTGCTCGCCGCCGCCCCGCCGCCGCCGGGGCGCGCGCTCGGCTCGAAGCCCGCGAACGCCGCCTGCGCGGTTTCGGCGAAGCCAGCGCCCATATTGGGCGTGGCCGGCGAAGCGCGCCAGTCCCAGTTCGCGGGCGTCGGCGAATGGGCTGGGCGCCATCCCGGCGCGCGCATCGCCTGCAAGGTCTCAGCGCCGCCGGTCGTCGTCGCCCGATGCCGCGCGGCTTCGAGCGTATGCTTGACCGCGCTGATGACGAGGCCTCGCACCAATCCCGAATCGCGAAAGCGCACCTCCGCCTTGGCCGGATGCACGTTGACGTCGACGCCGTGCGGGTCGCATTCGAGAAACAGCGCCGCGGCGCCGTGACGCTCGCGCGGCAGGTAGTCCATGAACGCGCCGCGCAGCGCGCCTGAAATCAGCTTGTCGCGCACGGCGCGGCCGTTGACGAACGCGAATTGATGCAGCGCGTTCGGCTTGTTGAAAGTCGGCAGCGCGACATAGCCGCGGAGCCGGACGCCGTCGCGCTCGGCTTCAACGCGGCGCGCATTGTCGACGAATTCGGACCCGAGCGCCTGACGCAGACGTTCGCGTTCGCCCGCCTCCCCCTCGCCGCACGCCGGCCAATCGAACGAACCGCCGATTTCGCTGGAGTAGGAAAATCTAACCTCGGGATGGACCAGCGCCATTCGCCGGACGACGTCGGCGCAGGCCTGGGCTTCGGCGCGATCGGTCTTGAGGAACTTCAGCCGCGCCGGCGTCGCCGCGAAGAGATCGCGCGCCTCGATGCGCGTGCCGACGGGATGGGCCGTGGCAACGGGCGCCTGTTTCGCGCCATCGTCGACGCGCAGCGCGTAGGCGAGGTCGGCGCCGCGCGTGCGCGAACGGATTTCCAGGCGCGAGACCGATGCGATCGAGGGCAACGCCTCGCCGCGAAAGCCGAGCGTCGCGATGTTGCTGAGATCGCCGTCGGGAAGTTTCGAGGTCGCGTGCCGTTCGACGCTGAGTTCGAGATCGGCGAGGCCCATGCCGATCCCATCGTCGCTGACGCGAATCAGATCGCGACCGCCCGCCTGGATGGCGACGTCGATCCGGGCGGCGCCGGCGTCGAGCGCGTTCTCGATGAGTTCCTTGACCGCGGCGGCCGGCCGCTCGATCACCTCGCCGGCGGCGATGCGGTCGATCAGCAGGGGGTCGAGACGGCGGACCGACATGGATTGCCCCCGAACGGCGATCAGACGCCTTCGGGACGCCCTACCAGAACAACGCTGAGCGCGCCATCGCCGAAGAGCCGCATGGCGGTGCGTTTGGCGTCGGCCATCGTGACCGCGGCGACCTGACGATTGCGCTCGACCAGCCATTCGGTTCCGTGGCCGTCGAGCTGGATGTGCACCAATTGTCCCGCGATCTTGGCCGATGTGTCGAAACGCAGGGGATAGGAGCCGATCAAGTATCTCTTGCCCTTCTCCAACTCGTCCTCGCCGAGATTGCCGTTGGCGAGATCGAGGAATTCGGCGCGAATGACTTTCAACGATTCATGCGCGCGTTCGTTCTTGGTGGTGGTGCCGCCATAGAGGTAGCTGGCGTGATCGAACGAAGCGATGGAGGCGGAGACGGAATAGGCAAGGCCGCGCTTCTCTCTGACCTCGCGGAACAGGCGCGAGGAAAGACCGGTGCCGCCGCCCAGCACATGGGCGAGCACGATGCTGGCGATGTAATCGGACTCTTCGCGTTTGATCGCCGGACGGCCGAAGCGGATCGTCGATTGCGGCACATCGAGATCGACGATTTCATGTCCGCCGAGGCCGACGAAAGGCGCCTCGGCGATCGGGGCGAGGTTGGCGTCGGCGGGCAGGTCCGCGAACACGTCGTCGATCAGGCGTCCGGCGCGGGCTTCGTCGATCGCGCCGACGACGCCGATATGCAGCGCGCCGCGCGCGATCAATCGCCGGCTCATCGCCTTGAGATCGGCGCGCTCGATAGCCGCGAGGGATTCCAGAGTTCCCTCGGCGCTGAGCGCGTAGGGATGGCCGGGGAATACGCGCGCGCGCCAGGCCCGGCTTGCCATCGACGAGGGATCGTGGGCGTCGTGACGCAGCCGCGCGCTCATCTGTTCGCGCACGCGCCCGATCGGCTCCTCGTCGAAGCGAGGCGCGTTGAGGGCCATGCGCAGTAATTCGCTGGCGCGGTCGATATGGCGCGCCAGCGTGCGCATCCGCCCGCCGATATGGTCGCGTTCGGCGTGGAAGGAAAGCTCGATCGCCTTTTCGTCGAGGGCGCGCTGAAACGCCTGGCTGTCGAGATCGGCCGCGCCTTCGTCGATGAGGCCAGCCAGCATCGTCGCCGCGCCGGACTTGCCCGCGGGGTCTTGCGCAGCCCCGCCGCGAAACGCGAATTCCAGCGACACCAGCGGCACCGCGTAATCCTCGACCAACCAGGCCTTGACGCCGCGCGGCGTTACGAGCTCGCGCACGTTGACGGCGCTTTTCGCGGTCGGGCTGGCGAAGGGCTTGTTCATCGACGTTTCCTCGTTACGCCCGTTGTTTGGGAGCTGATTGCTGGCGATCGCGTCGCGGCTCTCAGGCCGCTTCGGGCTCGACCGGCAACAGATAGCCGGTGACGGCGCGGCGCCGGTCGAGCCACTTGCGCGCGGCGCCGACGACGGCTTCGGCGCTGACCGCCTCGATCCGCGCCGGCCATTCCTGCACGTCCTCGATGGTCTGACCGTTCGCGAGCGAGGCGCCATACCAGCGCGCAAGCATCGCCTGGCTATCTTGCGCGTAGATCGCGTCAGCGACGAGGCGCGTCTTGGCGCGCTCGAGCGCCTCGGCGTCGACCCCGCCGGCGATGAAACGGGCGATCACCCGATCGATCGCGGCGTCGAGCTCGGGCAGCGAAACGTCCGGCGTCGGCATGGCGTAGAGATAGAACCTGGTGTCGTCGAGCGCCGAGCCGAGATAATAGGCGCCGGCGCCGACCGCCTTCTTCTCCTCGACGACCAGAGTGCGATAGAGGAGGCTCGTCTGCCCACCGCCAAGGAGGTGCGCCAGCACTTCGAGCGCCTCGGATTCGCCAGGCGCGGCGGTGCGCTGAGACGGCGCGATATAGCAGCGCTGCCAGCTTGGCTGATCGACCTTCTCGTCGTTGACGGTGACGAGACGACGGGCGACCGCATCAGGCTCGCGCGGCCGCAGGCGGGTCGGCGCGGCGCCGCGCGGGCGGATCTTGCCGTAATGGATTTGGGTCAACCGGAGCGCTTCCTCGGGCTCCACGTCGCCGGCGACGATCAGGATCGCGTTCTCGGGCGTATAGAAGCGCGAATAATAGGCGAGCGCGTCCTCGCGATTGAGGCCTTCGATTTCGTGCGCCCAGCCGATGATCGGCGTGCCGTAGGGATGATGGGTGAACAGCGCCGCCTGTACCGCTTCGTTGAGCTGCGCGCCGGGGTCGGCGTCGCAATGCATCCGCCGTTCTTCCATCACGACGTCGCGCTCGGGGGCGACGATTTCGTCGGTGAGGATCAGGCCTGTCATGCGGTCCGCCTCGAACGCCATCATGTCGCCGAGGTGCTCTTTGGCGACGCGCTGGAAGTAGGCGGTGTAGTCGTTGCCGGTGAACGCGTTTTCCTGGCCGCCGATTTCCGCCACCGCCTCGGAGAAGGAGCCTTTGGGATGGGCCTCGGTGCCCTTGAACATGAGATGTTCGAGGAAATGGGCGATGCCGGACTTGCCCGGCGGATCGTCGGCCGATCCGTTGCGATACCAGATCATGTGCGTGACGACCGGCGCCCGCCGATCCGGGATGACGACCAGGGTCAGTCCGTTCTCCAGCTTGAATTCGCTGACCGCCGCGCCTGCGGCAGAGGAAGTCGGGGCGTCGGGGGTCAAATTTGTCGCGGCGGCGGGGACAGGCGTCATCTCAGCTTCATCGTTGTACGAAACGGCCATCCGTTTCGCGCGAGAATGTCACATATAAGACGGGATTTCGAGGGCCGCTAGTCGCGGTTAGCGGCGGACGCGCGCGCCGAGCCGAACGTGGCATTGCCCCTTTGTCGGCGAGGGTCTAAAAGCCAGCGCATGTGGAGCCTCGCCAATCCGACGATCTTTCTCGCGCTTACGCGCCGGGTGACGCCGTGGCTCGCGGGATTGACGATCGTTTTGATGGCGGTCGGGCTATGGATGGCTTTCGCCGCCCCGCCCGACTATCAGCAGGGCGAAACCGTCAAGATCATGTACATCCACGTGCCCGCCGCGTGGCTTTCGACTTTCATTTACGGCGTGATGACGCTCGCGAGCCTCGGCACTCTGGTCTGGCGCCACCCCCTCGCCGACGCCGCGCAGAAGGCCGCCGCGCCGCTCGGCGCCGGCTTTACTTTCGTCTGCCTCGTCACCGGCTCGCTGTGGGGCAAGCCGATGTGGGGAACCTATTGGGTCTGGGACGCGCGTCTGACCTCGGTGCTGGTGCTTTTCATCCTCTATCTCGGACTGATCGCGCTCTGGCGCTCGATCGACGAGCCCGCGCGCGCCGCGCGGGCGGCGGCCATCGTCACCCTGGTCGGCGCGGTCGATCTGCCGATCATCAAATTCTCGGTCGACTGGTGGAACACGCTCCATCAACCGGCGTCGGTGTTCCGCGCCGGCGGGCCGACCATCGCGCCCGAACTGCTCTGGCCGCTGCTGATCTTGGCAGTAGCCTTCACGCTGCTGTTTCTGAACCTGCATTTGCTGGCGATCCGCAATGAAATCCTGCGCCGTCGCCTCGCGCGCCTGACCATGATCGCCGCCGCCGAAGGCGACAGCTTCGGCGCACGACTCTCGCCGCGGACGGCGCATCCGTGAGCGCGATCCCGCATCTTGGTTTCATCATCGCGGCTTATGCGCTTACGGCACTCGTGGTTTTCGGCATGATCGCGGCGATCTGGACGGACCATCGTCGTCTCAACCGCGCGCTCGCCGCCCTCGACGAGGCGCGCGCGGGCCGCGGGAGCGCTGGAGATTCGTGATGAACGAAACGCCCGTCCTCGCGCATAAGCGCCGGTTGCCCCTCGCGATTCTGCCCTTGTTGGCCTTCCTCGGCCTGGCCGGGCTGCTGTTCCTCAGGCTGGGCGCCGGCGATGCCTCGAAGTTGCCCTCGGCGTTGATAGGACACTCCGCGCCGTCGCTCGATCTCGTTGCGCTCGATGGCGAGCCCCCTCTGACGGACGCAGATTTTCGCGCCGGCCATGTCAGCCTCATCAATGTGTTCGGCTCCTGGTGCCAGCCGTGCCATGTCGAGCACGAATTCCTGCTCGCGCTCGCGGACGATCCCGACTTGAAAGCGAAAGGCGTCGCGCTTTACGGGATCGCGCAGAGGGATTCCGCCGAGAACGTCAAGCGATTCCTGGGTGCGTCCGGCAATCCCTACGCCAAGATCGGGCTCGATCCCGAAAACAAGGCCGGCATCGATTGGGGCGTTTACGGCGTTCCCGAAACCTATATCCTGCGCGGCGATGGCGCGATCGCCTACAAGTTCGTCGGGCCGATGGACGCGGAGTCCATCGAGCGCGTGATCAAGCCTCAGATATTGAAGGCGATGCTGTAGGCTCGCCCTCTCGGCGCCGATTTCGGGCGAGCATTGGCTCGGCGGAGTTAGACGCGCTTGCCGCAGAGAAAGATCAGCCCCTATTAAACGCACAACATTTGTTGTTAATTGCCTGAGACTAACGTTTCTTATCCCTTTTGTGACATTGATTGGTTTTGCTGCGAACTTTATGTAGAGTTCCAGCTGGCATTTCAGCGCCGGCCGCTGGCCAAACAAGGACGAGCATGTTGCGCGCCAATTCCTACCAGTATCATTTCTACGAAATGGCCCATGCCGCGCTCGTGCCCGCGCGAGCGTTTTCGGATGCGACCCACTTCATGTTCCGCAATCCGCTGAACCCGTTTTCGTCGACACCGTTCGGCAAGAACGTCGCCGCGGGGGCGGAGCTGTTCGAACGCATGACCCGCCGCTACGGCAAGCCGGTTTTCGGTCTCAACACGACAGTCGTCGACGGGGTCGCCCACGACGTGCTCGAGGAAGTTGTCTGGAGCCGGCCGTTTGGCAATCTCTTGCACTTCGTGCGCCCGACCCTGCCGGGGCATGAGGATCAGCCCAAGCTGCTGATCGTCGCGCCGATGTCCGGTCATTACGCGACGCTGCTGCGCGGGACGGTCGAGGCGTTCCTGCCCACTCATCGCGTCTTTATCACCGACTGGGCCGACGCGCGCATGGTCCCGCTCGCCACGGGCCATTTCAATCTCGACGATTACATCGATTACCTCCAGGAGATGCTGGAATTTCTCGGACCGGGCGTGCACACGCTCGGGGTCTGTCAGCCCTCGGTGCCGCTGATCGCCGCGGTCGCGCTGATGGAGGCGCACGGCGATCCCAGCGCGCCCGCCTCGATGACGCTGATGGGGGGCCCGATCGACACCCGCCGCAGCCCGACCGAGGTCAACAAGCTCGCCGAAAAGCGCGGCGTCGAATGGTTCCGCGCCAATTGCTTGCAGACCGTGCCGTTTCCCTATCCCGGTTTCGGCCGCAGCGTTTATCCCGGCTATCTCCAGTTGTCGGGCTTCATGGCGATGAATCTGGACCGACATGTGAACGCCCATCTCGAGATGTTCAACCATCTGGTCAGCGGCGACGGCGATTCGGCCGAGAAGCACCGCGAATTCTACGACGAATACATGGCCGTGATGGATCTGACCGGCGAATATTACATGCAGACGATCGAATCCGTGTTCGTGCGTCATAGCCTGCCCAAAGGCGAGATGACGCATCGCGGAGAGACGGTCGATCTCGGCGCGATCCACCGTTGCGGGCTCATGACGGTCGAGGGGGAGAAGGACGACATTTCCGGCGTCGGCCAGACCCAAGCGGCGCAAGATCTGTGCGTCAACATTCCGCCCGCCAGGAAGCAGCACTATCTGCAACTCGGCGTCGGCCACTACGGCGTCTTCAATGGCTCGAAGTTCCGCAGTCAAATCGCCCCGCGCATCTGCGATTTCCACGCCGGGCTCGACGCGATGGCGCGCGCGAACAACGGTTCAAGCAAGAAGAAGAACGGCAAAGCCTGAGCCCGCCCTCCTTCAAATGTGATACGTGAACTGCTCTTCGCCGGTTTCGGCGAGCATCCGCATCTCCGCGAGCGAGCGGGCGTCGAGCACCGCCGCGATGGCGTCGCGCACTTGCGCCATCACGCGCCGAACAGCGCAGGGGCGGTCCGGCGCGCAATCCGCGCACGGCCGGTAGAAGGCGCGACTGGCGCATTGGATCGGCGCCAGCGGTCCGTCGAGAGAGCGAACGATCTGCCCAACCATGATTTCGGTCGCCGGGCGCGCAAGCACATAACCGCCGCCGCGGCCCTTTTTCGAATTCACGAAACCGGCGGTGCGCAATTCCCCGAGGATCGCGTCGAGAAACTTCTTCGGAATCGCGTTGGCGAGCGCGATATCGGCGACCAGCGCAGGCTGTCCGGCGGGCATCCCGGCCAGGTGCACCATCGCCTTCAGCCCGTATTTGCCCTTGTTGGTCAACATCGCCGCGTCAGATCCGTCCGCGTTTCGCGCCCCCTGGACGACATCCCTTAGGGCTTCGCCTGCGGGGCGTCCACGCCCGGGGGGCGCCAAAACGCCGAATTTACCTAGGAATCAGACTCTTCTCGCGCGCGGTGGGCGGCCGAGTATGCTTCGGCCATGTCGAAGTTCGCTCTACGGCATACGCTTTTCCTCGCCGCGCTGCTCATGATCGGCGCTAACGGCGCCGCGGAGGCGCGCGCCCTCGTCGGCTTCGACTCGCCCTATCGTCCGGGCACGATCGTCATCAGCCAGGGCGCGCGCACGCTCTATCTGGTCGTCGATTCGCACAGCGCGCTCGCTTACCCCGTCGCGGTGCCCAAGCGTGGCAAGGAATGGCGCGGCTTTGCTCGCGTCGACGGCAAATTCGTGGAGCCGGCCTGGAGTCCGCCCGAATCCGTCAAGCGCGACCATCCCGAATTGCCGGGCGTGATCCCCGGCGGTTCGCCGCACAATCCCATGGGCGAACGCGCAATCACGCTCGACCGCGACGAAGTCGCGATCCACGGCACCAACGCCCACATGCGCGCTTCGATCGGAACCGCGGCGTCTTATGGCTGCATCCGAATGCGCAACGAGGACGTAATCGATCTGTTCGATCGCATTAACGTCGGCGCGGACGTCCTGATGACCAATTAGGCCTCAAAAGTCGCTCGCCAAGCCCTTGACTTCCCAGTCGCCGTAGCGCGCCGGCTCCAGCCCTTCGCGCCCTCGAAATTCGCGAGGTCGCTCGGGCGGGGTCTTGGCGCGCCGGGCCTCGGCTTCGGCGAGCGCACGCACGGCGGCTTCGGCGCGTCGGAGCCGCGTCGCGACGATCTCTTCGGCCTCGTTCATGGCGCTCCGCTCTGCGCGTCCGGGCCACGCCAGACGACGCGGACAGATTAGCATAAGCGGAAGCGTCCGACGAGGCCGCGATCGTGCTAAGGATTTCGGATCAGCATCTGATTCGTCGGGGACAGTGCGTGAGGCCAATGAGACCGGCACACAGGGGCCTCGGGGGCGCGCCTCGACCGACGCCGCCCGAGGCGACGCCGGGTTTCGCGGCTCGTTGGGTCGCGGCGCAGGCGATCATCGAGGCGCTCGCGTTATCGAAACCGCTCGAAGAGCGATTTCCGAGCATGGACGGCGAAATAGGGTCGCCTGGTCTCGACGCGCGTGACCGCGCGCTCGCGCGCTCGATCTCGACCGTGGCGATGCGTCGCCTGGGCACGATTCGCAAGGCGCTGGCGAAATTCCTCGACAGGGGAATGCCGAAAAAGGCGGGCTCGCTGGAGGGCGTTTTGATCGCCGCCGCCGCGCAATTGCTGTTTCTCGATACGTCCGATCACGCCGCGGTCGACCTCGCTGTCCGGGCGGTGCGTAACGATCCATCCTCATCGCCGTATTCCGGTCTGGCCAATGCCGTGCTGCGCAATGTCGCGCGCGCCAAGGCCGAATTGCTCGAAGGCGCCGATCCGCTCGATGACGACACGCCGCAATGGCTCGCAACGCGCTGGCGCGCCCATTACGGCGAAGCGACCGCGCGCGCGATCGCGGCGGCCAATCGCGAAGAGCCGACGCTCGATCTGACCATCAAGAGCGACCCCGAAGGTTGGGCGGCCCGTCTTGGCGGACGCGCGCTGCCGACCGGCTCGGTGCGGCTCGACACTCACGCGCCGATCCCCGAACTCGAGGGTTACGGCGAGGGCGAGTGGTGGGTGCAGGACGCCGCCGCCGCCTTGCCGGCGCGCTTGCTTGGCGTCGGCTCGGTCGATCGCGTCGTTGATCTGTGCGCCGCGCCCGGCGGCAAGAGCGCCCAGCTCGCGCTCGCGGGCGCTTCCGTTTTCGCGGTCGACCGCTCGGCCCAACGCCTAAAGCGCCTCGCCGCCAATCTCGCGCGCTTGCATTTGCACGCCGAGCTCGTCGTCGCCGACGCGGTCGCATTCGATGCGACGCCGTTCGACGCGGCGCTGCTCGACGCCCCCTGCAGCGCGACCGGAACGATCCGCCGCCATCCCGACGTCGCTTGGACCAAACGCCCCGGCGATCTCGTCACGCTGGCGAAATTACAGGGCCAATTGCTCGATCGGGCCGCCGCCCTGACGAAGCCGGGCGGGCTATTCGTCTATTCGACCTGCTCGCTCGAACCCGAAGAGGGCGAGGCGCAAATCGCGGCTTTGCTGCGGCGCAACGCTGATGTTACGCGAGTTCCGATAGAGCCCTCGGAAATCGGCGGCCTCGTCGAATGCGTCACGGCCGCAGGAGACTTGCGCACCCTGCCTTGCCACCTGCCGGCCCAAACGCCGAGGCAATCGGGCCTCGATGGATTTTTCGCGGCGCGGTTGCGGCGCGGCGGCTAGTTCACCTTGCGCTCGCGGCCCTGCCAATAGGGCGCGCGCAATTCGCGGCGCAGGATCTTGCCGGTGATGTTGCGCGGGATCGCATCGACGAAATCGACCGATTTGGGCGCCTTGTAGCCCGCGATCTTTTCCCTGGCGCGGGCGATGACGCTCGCCGCGTTCTTCGGCGAGCCGGGCTTGGCGACGACGATCGCCTTCACGACTTCGCCCCACTTCTCGTCGGGAACGCCAATCACCGCGACGTCGGCGACGTCGGGATGGCCGGCGATCGCGTTCTCCACCTCGGCCGGATAGACATTCTCGCCGCCGGTGACGATCATGTCCTTGACGCGATCGTAGATGAAGAAATATCCGTCCGCGTCGGCATAAGCGGCGTCGCCAGTGCGCATCCAACCGTCGCTGATCGCGGCCGCGCTCGCCTCCGGTTTGTTCCAGTAGCCTTTCATCACGACCGGCGAACGGACGACGATCTCGCCGACTTCGCCGACCGGGACATCGCGTCCCCCCGCGTCGATGATCCTGACTTCGATTTCGGGCCAGGCGATTCCGCATGAGCGCAGCTTCCCGAGCACGGGATCGTGCGCGGCGGAGGGCAGATAGGTCGCCGCGCCCGTCGTCTCCGTCATGCCGTAGAACTGGATGAAACGGCACTGGAAGCGAGCCTGCGCGCGACGCAGCAGATCCTCGGCGATCGGCGAGGCGCCGTAAGATAGCGTTTTCATGCTGCTCAGATCCGCCGTTGGCATTTTCGGCGAGGCCATCAACATGCCGATGATGGCGGGCGCGAGGAAGGCGTGGTTGACGCGCTCGGCGCGGATAAGGTCGAGAATGGCGTCTGGCAGAATGTCCCTGACGATCGCCGTGCGCGCGCCGCTCGCCATCGTCACCAGCGCGATGTTGACGCCGGCGACATGAAAGAACGGCATCGCGCCGAGCACCGTATCGCCGACCGCGTAGTTGAGCCCGTCCGCCTTGCCAACCAGGCTCAACAAGGTCAGATAATTGCGGTGCGTCAGTCGCACGCCTTTAGGATAGCCGGTTGTGCCCGAAGTATAGAGCTGGATGAGGTCGTCGTCGACGCCGATCGGCGAAAGCGGATCGTGGGCGGGCGAAGCGCCGAGCCAATCCTCCAGACGTTCGAAACCCGGGCGGTCGAAATCGAGCGCGACGAGGCGCGGCTTGCTCGCCAACGCGGAAACCGCTTTTAGCGCGATGTCCGCGAAATCCGCGCCGACGACGAACAACTTCGCCGCGCAATCCTCGACAATATAAGCGATCTCCGGCGCGGCGAGACGGAAGTTGATCGGCGCCAGCGTCATTCGCGCTTTGGCGGCGCCGAACAAGAACGCGAAGAACCGCTCGTCGTTCTTGGCGAGATAGGCGATTCGATCCTGCGGTCCCAGCCCTGAGGAGAGAAGCTTTTGCGCGACCTGCGAGGCCTGCGCGTCGATCTCGCCGAAGGTCGTCGCGCGCCCATCGCTCCGCAAGGCGATTTGGTCGCCGCGCAAGAAACTCTGCCGACGCGCCACGTCCGCGACTGTCGTCAGGCCGCTCATGTCGACCATCCAATCCTCCCTCGAGTCCGGCGCTTTCGCCTTTGGACGCCATTATGTCGCGTTTAGCGCACCGCGCAATTGCCGAACGAGGTTTGCAAAACCGAGCTAAGCCAATTGTCTTCGCTCGCGCGCTTGTGAGCGTGTTGCGGCTTGTTTCTTCGCTTCGGCGTCGTATGCTGATGATTATTTGTCGCTCGGCGCGCGTCGATCGAACCTCTGCGGCAACTGGCGACGACTTTGCGCGCGATCTCGTCCGGCCCGTCATTTTCTCAACCCCTGAACGCAGGCGCCCGTCCGATGGTCCATCTTGATGTCAACGGCCAATCCCACGAACTCGACATCGAACCGGAAACGCCGTTGCTTTGGGTTCTGCGCGACGAACTCGGGCTAACCGGCACGAAATTCGGTTGCGGCGTCGCGCAATGCGGCGCTTGCACCGTGCATGTCGACGGGGTCGCGACGCGCTCGTGTCAGTTCACCGTCGCGGAAGCGCAGGGCAAGACAATCCTGACGATCGAAGGGCTCGGCGCGAAGCAACTTCACGCGGTGCAGCGCGCCTGGATCGAGGCGGACGCGCCGCAATGTGGTTATTGCCAGTCTGGGCAGATCATGGCCGCCGCGAGCCTCCTGGCGAAGAATCCTTCGCCGTCCGACGCCGACATCGACAACGAAATGACCAACATTTGTCGCTGCGGAACCTATCCGCGTATGCGCGCCGCCGTGCATCGCGCGGCCGAACTGGCCAAGCTCTAGGAGGCCGTGATGAACGCTCCTCTCACGCGCCGATTGTTCGTGACCTCTGGTCTCACGTTGGCCGGCGGCATCGCCGTCGGCGTGTTCGGGTCCGCGCGAGCCGCGAACGGGCCGCAAGCGGGCGAGCCCTGGAGCGCGGAGACGTCCGGGCCGGTCGCCGGCGAGATCAACGCCTTCGTCGTTGTCGAGCCCGACAACGCGATCCTTGTGCGCATCGCCAAATCGGAGATGGGTCAAGGCGTGACGACATCGCTCGCGATGATCGTCGCCGAAGAGTTGGAATGTGATTTCGCCAAGGTCAAGGTCGAATACGCCTCGGCGCATCGCAACGTGAACGAGGGAGCGCCTTACCGCGAAATGGGCACGGGCGGCTCGTCGTCGGTGCGCGGGTCGCGCGTCCTCCTGCAACAGGCGGGCGCTTCGGCGCGCGCGCGCCTGATCGGCGCCGCCGCGCAACGCTGGGGCGTCGATGCGGCGAATTGCGTCGCGAGCGCGGGCGAGGTTCGCCACGAACCTTCAGGCAGGACGGCGCGCTATGGCGAACTCGCCGCCGACGCCGCCAGGATTTCCTTGCGCTCCGAGCCGGACATAAAGACGCCCGATCGGTTCGAGTTGATAGGAACGCGCGCGGCGCGTCTGGACACGCCGCTGAAGGTCAATGGCGAGGCGAAGTTCGGCATCGATGCGCGTCTGCCCAACATGGTTTACGCCGCCGTCGCCAACTGCCCTGTGTTTGGCGGCCGATTGAGGAGCTACGACGAGAGCGCAATCAAGTCCCGGCGCGGCTTCATTGCGGTCGTTCCGGTCGAAAACGGCGTCGCCGTCGTCGCGGATCGCTTCTGGCGCGCCAAGGAGGCGCTCGCGGCCCTGCCCATTCAGTGGGATTCGGGCGCCGGCGCGGGGACTAACAGCGAACAGTTCCGCGCGGACTATCGCGCCGCGCTCGAAGGCTCGCTAGCCAATGCCGTCGACAAGGGCGACGCGAAAGGGAAATTCGCCGAAGCGGCCAAAGTCGTCGAGGCGCTCTATGAGGCGCCGCATCTCGCCCATGCTCCGATGGAGCCTCTGAACGCGACCGCGCACTGGCGCCCCGACCGGATCGACGTTTGGATGGGCACGCAGTTCCCCGAGGACGCGCTGAAAATGGCGGCCAAGGTCGGCGGCGTCGATCCCAGCAAAGTTTATCTGCACAATTGTTTCCTCGGCGGCGGCTTCGGCCGGCGCGCGGTCAACGACGAATTGCATCAGGCCGTGCAGGTCTCGAAAGCCGTCGGCAAACCCGTGAAACTGATCTGGACTCGCGAAGAAGATATTCAGCACGACCGCTATCGCCCGCAGGCGGCGATGCGTCTGAAGGCCGCGCTCGGCGACGACGGAATGCCGAAAGCATTCGAGTTTCGCACCGCGGTCGGTTCGATCATGCGCTCGCTGGGTTGGGGCACGGCCGCCAACGGCCTCGAACCGATGGCGGTCGAGGGCCTCGCCAACACGCCCTATCGCGCCGACGCGCTGCGCGTGGACGCGGCGCTGAAGAATACGCATGTGCCGGTCATGTTCTGGCGCTCGGTCGGCTCGTCGCAGAACGCTTTCGCGATTGAGAGTTTCATCGACGAGGTGGCCTACGCCGCCGGCAAGGATCCGCTTGATTATCGGCGCGCGCTATTGGCCGATCGTCCGGATTTTCTGGGCGTGCTCGACAAGCTCGCGGCCGAGGGCGATTGGGGCAAGCCGATGCGCGCGGGGTCGGCGCGCGGCGTCGCGATCCACGAGAGCTTCGGCACCATCGTCGGCGAAATCGCCGAGGTCGCGGTCGGCAAGAAGGGTGAGATCAAGGTCGAGCGCGTGGTCGCTTGCGTCGATTGCGGCCATGTCGTCAATCCGCTCACCGTCGAAATGCAGATCGAGAGCGGTGTGATGTACGGCCTGACCGCGGCGCTGTTCGGCGAGATCACGATCCGCGATGGCCGCGTTGAGCAGAGCAACTTCCACGATTATCAGATCGCCCGCATGGCCGATGCGCCCGTTATAGAAACGCATTTCGCGCTGTCGGGCGGCGGCAAGTGGGGCGGAATCGGCGAACCCGGCACACCGCCGATCGCGCCGGCCATCGCCAACGCGATCTTCGCCGCCACCGGCAAGCGAATACGATCGCTGCCGCTAAAGAACGCTTCGCTCGGCGCCTGAGCGCGAGGCTACTAGGTCGCGTCCTGCAAAGCCGCGCGCTCGGCGAGGCGGGCGTAGATGCGCTGGCGTTGATCGAGCGACATTGGGATCGTCGATTGCACGAGGCAGGCGACGTGCTCGGGCCGCAAGGCCTCGATGAACGCCATCTCCTCGGAGGCGTCGCCGATGCGCTCCTCCCAGCGCGAATGACAAAGCGAGCGCGGCTCGACGAAAAGATGCGCCGCCTCGGGTCGGCCCGCCCGTTCGGCGAATACGCCATAGAGTATGTATTCGGCGAAATGCGGCGTGCGGGCGAGCGTCGCCTGCCACGAGCGGCCGGAAACCTCCTCGATCCGTTTGACCATCGCCTCGACCAGCGAGCGCCGCCAGACGACGAGCTGGTCGATGTAGTCGGCGCGGTAATAGTCGCCGGCGGGCAAATCCAACAGCGCGCGGGCGGCCTCGTACCAGGGTTCGTGGGTCGCCTCCCGCTTGGCGACCGGCCCCGCATAGAGCCGCACAAAATCGCCGCGAATCAATCGCTCGGCGCGGAACGGGCGCACGAACGCATTGTCGCTGTCGATATGGACGACGATCTCGCTCGTCGAACGCAGCGCCGCCGCGATCTTCATCATCTGCTGCGCGATCCAGCCGCGCACCGGCGCGCTGAAAGGAGTGAGATAGACGTTGCGGCGCGGCAGGCCGAGGCGCGCGCGCCAGCGCGGCCCCGGCATCGGCGCGCGCACGAACCAGCGCGGCAGCAGGCTTTCCTGCGTCGCGATCTGCCGTTGCGGCGTCGCGAGGTCGGCGAAAAGCGGCAGATCGCGCGACGGCACGTAAAGCCGATGAACAATTTCGGGCGCGACGTAGCGATCGATGCTGCGGCAAAGCAGACGGCAGACGTCGAGATCGCCGCTGAACGAACAGGTGATGAGTTCGGCGCGGGGCAACGCTTCGCTCATCTTGCCCAGTCCATCGGCTCGATCGCGGCGAACGACGAGCGCACATCCCTCGCGCCCTCGAATCGGGCGGGAAACTGCAGGCGTTCGGTGACTTCAGTGACGTGGACGGCGAAATCCTCGTCGAGACGGCTCCGGCGTCCCTGCCGGATCGCCTCGGCGAGTTCGGCGACGCCGCGCAGGAAATCCATCGTCGGGCGGCCGCGCCCGCCGCGAAATTGCGGCGCCCGCGCGGGTTTGATCGTGGCGGCCGGCAGACCGCCGAGGCGCCGCTCGGCAAGGCGCGCGAGCCGGTTGCGCGCGGGGCGGCGCAGGCGCACCGGGCAGGCGTAATCCCAAGGCTCGCGAATTTCGATCACGCCTTCCTCGCCGACGATCCGCATCCGGTGATCGTAGGGGCCGACGATCGAATTGGTCAGCCGCGCCGCCACGCCATGATCGAACTCGAGCACGCCGACGGAGAAGTCGGGCGCCGGGGCGGGCAGCGGCGGATCGGTCATCTTGTTGGGAACCATCAGTCCGGAAAAAGCCGTCACCCGCCGCACCGGACCAAACATCGCCGCGAGCACGGTGATCGCGTAGCCTGCATGTTCAAACGTGCAGCCGACGGCGAATTCGTCGCGCGCGGGCCAGCGCCGACCGCTGCGACTGACCCAGTTGCGATAATCGGCCAGATGCACCATGCCGTCGTCGAGTTCGGCGTAAACCAGCGCCGGGCGCCCGATTCGGCCGGCGCGGATCGCGCCCCAAGCGGTCTGCGCGCTCTCGCCGAGCAGATTGCAGGGCGCGGCGGCGATGCGGACGCCCGCGCCGCGCCCACGATCGCGCAATTGCAGAGCCTGGCCCGTCGTCATCGCGAGCGGCTTCTCCGTATAGACGTGTTTGCCCGCCGCGATCGCGGCCTCGGTCACTTCGAAATGGCTCTCGGCGCTGGTGACGTTGACGACGATTTCGACCTTCGGATCGGCGAGCAACTCGTCGAGCGAACGATACGCGCGATCGCTCCAGCATTGGGTGAAGGCGCGCAATCTTTCCGGGTCGCGATCGTAAACGCCGAGGAGCCGCAGGCTGTCGGCGTGCAGCGAAAGGCACTGGCGATAGAAATCGGCAACGAACCCGCAGCCGACGAAAGCAATACCGCTTGGCTTCCCCTTCGTCACGTCGTGCGCTCTCCAGCCGATTATTGCTGCGCGGAGTATAACGGCGAGGCGTTAACGAGACGCGATCCGCGCGCCAGGCGCTCGCTCGCATTCGAGCGAATTCGATAAAGTACGAGCAACCGTAGCGGAGAATGTCGCGCCGACGCCCGGCATCGAGTCAAACTTTAAGTAATCGTGAAAGATGAACGTATTTTACGATGCCCATGCTGAACCTCGTAGCGCAATCCCCAGGGGAGAACGCACTTGGCGGCATGTGGCGTTTGCGTCGTCATACCGGCTTTTCGCAGTGCGAGAACCTTGCACAGGGCGGTAGCGTCGGCCTTGGCCGAAGTCGCGCCGGACCAGGTCGTCGTTGTCTTCGACGGACCTGATCCGGTCGCGCGCGAGGCTATGGAGGACTTGGTCGGCGTGCGAATCGTCGAGCTGCCGGAAAGCCGCGGCGCACCGGCGTGCCGCAACGTCGGATGGCGTCTGGCGGACGGCGAATTCGTCATTTTCCTAGACGCCGACGACTATCTCGAGGGCTCGTTCCTCGAAGCGGCGGAGCGGGCGGGGGCGGACGCCGCGGCGGATATCGTTTTCGGGCCATTCGCGTTCGAGTTCCAGGGCGGCGTTCGCCGTCAGGCCGATCCCACGCAATTCTATGGCGACTTCCACCCAATGACGATCTTGAAGCGGTGGCTCATGGGCGAATACACGCCGCCCTGCGCCGTCGTTTGGCGGCGCGCTTTCGTTGAACACATTGGTGGCTGGGACGAGTCGTTGGCCAAGAATCAGGATGGCGATCTCATGTTCCGCGCGCTATTCCACGACCCCGGGATCGCGCATAGCGCGCTCGGCAACGGCGTTTACGTGCAAGACGACGATCCCAATCGGATTACGCGGCGCCATGATCTGCGAATGTTGTCCTCGCAGATCGCCGTTCTGGAAAAAATTCGCGCGCACATGGACGCGGTGGGCATCCCCACCCGCCAGGAGCTTGGTTTCGCCTATTACAACCTCGCGCGCCTCGCCTTCACCCATTCCATCGACGAGATCGGCGTGCGGGCCGAAGGGACCGCAAGGGAACTCGGAGTTCTCGGCGAGCCTGGCGCTTTCGCGCATGCGGTCGCCGCGACCTTCCTGGGGCTGAGGCGCAAGCAGCGGCTCGCCCGCATCGTGCGAGAGAATCCGATGTTTCCAGCTCGGCTGCTCGAACGCGCATTGCACGGGGTAGGGGCGCTTTGACACGCGCACGGATCGCAATTATCTGAATCCAGGATGTCTTCGCGCCTCGTCGCCGTGCTCGGCCCGACCAACACCGGCAAGACACATCTGGCGGTCGAGCGGATGCTCGGCTTCTCCACCGGCATGATCGGGCTACCGCTGCGCCTGCTCGCGCGCGAAATCTATGATCGCATCGTCAAGGCGCGCGGCGCTCGCGCGGTCGCGCTCATCACGGGCGAAGAAAAGATCGTCCCGCCGCAGCCGCAATATTTCGTCTGCACGGTCGAGGCGATGCCGCTGGAGCGTAAGGTCGAATTCCTCGCGGTCGACGAAGTCCAGCTTTGCGCCGATCCCGAGCGCGGGCATGTGTTCACGCATCGGCTGCTGCACGCGCGCGGCCGCGCCGAGACGATGCTGATGGGCGCGGCGACGATGGCCGGGTTGATCCGCAAGCTATGTCCGGACGCCGAGATTCAGTTCCGCGAGCGATTCTCGCAGTTGCTGTACGACGGCCCGAAGAAGCTGACGCGCCTGCCGCGCCGCACCGCGGTCGTCGCCTTCTCCGCCGACGCGGTCTATACGATCGCCGAACTGATCCGACGCCAGCGCGGCGGCGCGGCTGTGGTGATGGGATCGCTTTCGCCGCGCACGCGCAATGCCCAGGTCGAACTCTTCCAGTCCGGCGAAGTCGATTTCCTCGTCGCCACCGACGCGATCGGCATGGGTCTCAACATGGACGTCGATCACGTCGCCTTCGCGGGCGTGCGCAAGTTCGACGGACGCCGCACGCGCCATCTCTCGGCGCAGGAGATCGGACAGATCGCCGGCCGCGCCGGACGGTTCCGCAAGGACGGGACGTTTGGCGTGACGGGCGAATCTCCCGACATGGACGCCGATCTCGTTGCGGCGGTGGAGGGTCACGCGTTCGCGCCCGTGCCGGCGGCCGAATGGCGCAACGCCAAACTTGATTTCCAGTCGCTGCCCGCTCTGATGCGCTCGCTCGCCGCGCCCGCGCCGGCGCCGGGTCTCAAGCTCAGCGACGAAGCGCAGGACGAACTCACTCTGCGTCAGCTCTCAGGAGACGAGCTCGTCGCGCGACGCTGCAAGGACCGCGCGAACCTGATGCGGCTATGGGAAGTCTGTCAGACGCCGGATTTCCGCAAGACCAGCCAGGACGAGCACGCGCGGCTGGTCGAAACGATGTTTGTTCATCTGACCCAAGCGCGCCGCCGCCTGCCCGAGGAATGGGCGCAGGGTCACTTCGCCCAACTCGATCGGCTCGACGGCGACATCGACGCCTTGTCGGCTCGCCTCGCCCGCGTGCGCACGCTCGCCTATGTCGCCAACCGCGCGGATTGGCTCGAAGATCCGGCGGCGTGGCAGGCGCGCACGCGCGAGCTGGAGGATCGACTTTCGGATACGCTGCACCAGCAATTGATGCAGCGCTTCATCGACCGGCGCACCAGCGTCCTGTTGCGCACGTTGAACCAAGGCGCCGCCGCGGCGCTCGGCGGGGTCGGCGCTGACGGCGCGGTGACGGTCGAAGGCCAATTCGTCGGCCGCCTCAGCGGCGTCGAATTCGAGCCGGCTCGCGGAGAGAGCGCGCTGGAGAACCGCGCCCTGCGCGCGGCGATTGACAGGGCGGTCGCGCCGGTCGTGGCGCGCCGCTTGGGCGAACTCGCGAGCGAAGGCGACGAGGCTTTCGCGCTGACGCCCGACGGCGCCGTGCTCTGGCGCGGCGAGCGCGCGGGCGAAATTTTCGGTGGCGGCCTTTTTTCGCCGCGCGTGCGCCTCATCGGCGATTTCGGCGCCGACGCGCCGCGCTTGCGTGCGACCCGCCGCCTCGAGGCGTTCGTCGCGGCGGAATCCAGCCGCCGTCTCGCTTCGCTCAAGCAGTTGAAGGGGGCGATCTCCGATGGCCGTCTTCGCGGCCTCGCGCGCGGAATCGCCTACCAGCTTGTCGAGCGCAGCGGAATCCTCGACCGCGAGGCGGTCGAGCCTTTGCTGCGCGACCTCAGCCCGAACGAGCGGCGCGCGTTGAAGGCGCTCGGCGTGCGCTTTGGCGCGTTCAGTCTGTACCTTCCGGCGATGCTGGCGCCCGAAGCCGCAGAAATCGGGTCGATCTTCGCCGAACTCGCCTCGCGCGGTTGGCGTCCGCGCCTCGACGCGCCGACGCCGTCGCCGCATCCGCCGCCGCCCTATGAAGCGTTGTCGCTGCGCGGCCTGCGCGCCGTAGCCGATCTCGTCGCGCCGGCGAATATGCTGGAGCGGCTCGACGCGCTCGCGCGCGCCGCGGAGCCGCGGGCCGCAGGCGCCATTCGCTTAACCCCGGCGCTGCTTCGGGACCTCAACTGGGATCGCGAAATGGCGGAGCGAATTCTGCGTGGCCTCGGCTTCGCGCCCGATCGAAGGAGCGACGATCCCGAGCGCCGTCTGTGGCGCCGGCGTAACTCGACGCCGCGTGCGCCCGCGTCGGCCCCAATTGCAGTGACGCCCTATGCCGCGCCCGCACAGAGCCGCTCGGCCGCGCGGCGTGCGCGGCGCAAACGCGCGCGTCAGCGCGTCGCCGACGCGCGGCCATGAACGAAGCCGTCGAAACCTGCCGCATCGACGTCTGGCTATGGCGCGCGCGCTTTTACAAGACGCGCGGTCTCGCCGCCGCGGCGGTGGAGAGCGGGCAAGTGCAGTTGCAGCACGGTGAGGAAGAGATCAGAATCAAAAAGCCCGGCCGCCCCATGCATCGCGGCGACCGTCTCGCGATCCGGCGCGGCGAGCAGCGCATGGTCCTGGCGATACGCGGTTTTGGCGAGCGGCGCGGACCGGCGCCCGAGGCGCGCGAACTCTACGAACTTTTTTCCGAGATCGAAGCCTCGCCGAACCGCCGCGCTTGGTGGGAGGACTGAGCGCGCTTGTCAGCGGCTCGCGCGCGTGCAAATCCGGGCGCGCAGCGAGTTCAATGCGAGGGGCGCCTTGGCCAAAGTTCCTTCCCACATCATTAGCGTCGACTGGGGCACGAGTTCGTTTCGCGCCAATCTCGCCGACGCCTCAGGTGCATCGCTCGCGGAAATTCGCGGCGGCCAGGGCGCGCTGAACCTCAGGCCGGGCGAACACGAACCCTATCTCGCCGCGCATCTCGCCGAGTGGCGGGTCGCGCATCCTGATGCGCAGGTCGTCGCGTCGGGTATGGTGGGCGCGCGCCAAGGCTGGGTCGAGGCGCCCTACGCGCCATGTCCGGCGGGCGTCGGCGAGATCGCAGCGGCGATGAAGATCGTGGTTTCGCCAACGCTCGGCGAAGTGCGGATCGCGCCTGGCGTCAGCACGCTCGATGCGCGCGGCGCGCCCGACGTGATGCGCGGAGAGGAAACGCAGATCCTCGGCGCGCTCGCCGCCAGCGGCGCCGGCGACGGGCTATTCGTCTTGCCGGGCACGCATTCGAAATGGGCGCGCGTCCGCTCTGGCCGCATCGTCGGCTTCGAAACCTACATGACCGGCGAAGTGTTCGCGGTGCTGAAGGACCATAGCGTGCTAGGGCGCATGATGACGCCGAGCGCGCCTGAAACGACGAGCGCGGGCTTCGCGCTCGGCCTCGACGCCGCCGCCGCGCTCGATCGGCCGGGCGATCTTCTGCACGCGATTTTCATGGCGCGCACCTTCGGCTTGTTCGAACGCGTCGCCCCCGAACAATTATCCGAATATTTGTCGGGCTTGTTGATTGGCGCTGAGATTCTTGCGGGCGCCAAGGGCGCGCGCGAAGCCACGGTCATCGGCGGCGCGGCGCTCGCCGAACGCTATCGTCGCGCGGGCGCGCATCTTGGCGCTACGCTGACGCCAGCGCCGGAGAATTGCGCGACCCTTGGTCAGATCGCGCTCATCGCGGCGACCTGACCTCAGCCGATCGACATCAGGCTCGCGTTGCCGCCGGCGGCGGTCGTGTTGACGCAAAGCGAACGCTCGCCGAGCAGCAAATCGACCGGCGCTTCATCGCGTTTCAAGGTGTCCGCGTCGACGCGAAAGAGGCTGGCGATCGGCCCGCCGTGTTTGGCAATCCGGCCGGCGAAGGCGGTGAGATCGAGACCGGAGCGATCAGTCAGCGCGGCGTCGAAATGCGTCGCGCCGTCGGCAAGCGCCAGGTTCGCGCGCGCGTCGCCCGGCAAGGAGGCGTAGAGCGCGGCCGCCGGCGCGCCTTGCAATAACGCGCGATTGCCCGCCGCCAGCGCGACCGCGATCTGCGCGATCAGCGCTTCCTCGCTGGCGGCGTCGCAAAGCACGAGGCCGCGCGGCGTCAGAGAATAGACGTTGCGCTCGCCGACCGGACCTTGCAGTTCGATCTCGAGGCCGAGGCGCGAGCCCAGCGCGAGTTTGGCGGCGAGTTCGCCGAGCGCGGCCCGCCCGCTCGCCGACAGCGCTCTGGCGAAGGCGTCCGCCGCGATGGAGGGAGCGCCATGCGGCAGGAGCGGCCACGACGAGGGCGAACGGGCGAGCAGGCGCTTGATATAGAGCGGTCCGCCCGCCTTCGGCCCGGTGCCGGAAAGTCCGTGCCCGCCGAACGGCTGCACGCCGACGACGGCGCCGATGATGTTTCGATTGACGTAGAGATTGCCCGCCGCGAGCCGCCCGCAGATGAGGTCGATGGTTCCATCGATGCGCGAATGCGCGCCCCCGGTCAGCGCGTAGCCCGAGGTGTAAATTCGATCGAGCAACTCGCCCATCGCCTCGCGCTTGAAACGCAATACGTGCAGCACCGGTCCGAACACCTCGCGCGCGAGATCGGAGATGGCGTCGATCTCGATCAGCGTCGGCGCCATGAAGAACCCGTTGGCGCAATCGGGCCCCAGCGCCTCCGCGTGAACTTTGTGGCCATGCGCGCGCATCGTCTCGACATGACGCCGCAACCCGGCGAGCGCCTCGGCGGAAATGACCGGTCCGACGTCGCAGGCGAGGCGATCGGGCGGCCCGACCTTCAGCTCGCGCATCGCGTCCTTCAACATCGTCAGCGTGCGCTCGGCGATGTCGTCTTGCAGGCAAAGCACGCGCAATGCGGAGCAGCGCTGACCCGCCGAGTCGAAGGCCGAGGCGAGCGCGTCGCCGACGACCTGCTCGGCGAGCGCGGAGCTGTCGACGATCAGCGCGTTCTGGCCGCCGGTCTCGGCGATCAGCGGAATCGGCGCGCCGTCGGCGCCGAGGCGCCCGGCGAGCGAAGCGGCAATGAGGCGCGCGACTTCGGTCGAACCGGTGAACATGACGCCGGCGACGTCCTTGTGCGCGGTCAGCGCCGCGCCGACCCGCCCGTCGCCGCACAACAGATGCAGCGCGTCGGCGGGGACGCCGGCTTCATGCAACAGGCGCACCGCTTCGCCGGCGATCAGTGGCGTCTCCTCAGCCGGTTTGGCGATCACGCAATTGCCAGCGGCCAGCGCGGCGGCGATCTGGCCGGTGAAGATCGCGATCGGGAAATTCCACGGGCTGATGCAGACGACGAGACCAAGCGGCGCATGGGTCGCGTTGTCGAATTCACGCGAGACCTGATCGCCGTAATAGCGAAGGAAATCGACCGCTTCGCGAACGTCGCCGAGCGCATTCGGCAGTGTCTTGCCCGCCTCGCGGCAGATCAGCGCCGCGAGCGCGGGTGCGCCGGCTTCCATCGCGTCAGCGGCGCGCGCGAGGATGCGCCCGCGTTCGGCCGGCGGCAGATCGCGCCAGGCACCGCCGCCGCGATGCGCCGCCGCGCAGGCCGCTTCGACATCCTCTGCGCTTGCATCCGCGACGACGCCGACAATCTCGCTGGTGTCGGCGGGATTGCGGATGATTCGGGCCGTGCCGGGGGCCGCTGGCGCGGACCGAAACGCTTTGAAAGCTTCGGCGAGAGCCGTCAAGCAAAGTTCGTTGCTGAGGTCGAGACCGCGCGAATTCGCGCGCGCGGGCTGGAAGAGATCGCGCGGATGGGCGATGCGCGGGTGCGGCGCGCCGAACGGCTGCACCGCCTTGGCGGCGACAACGGGGTCTTCGATCAGCGTCTCGACCGCGACGTTAGGGTCGGCGATGCGATTGACGAACGAAGTGTTGGCGCCATTCTCCAACAGGCGGCGCACGAGATAGGCGAGCAAGGTCTCGTGCGAGCCGACCGGCGCATAGACGCGGCACGGGCGATGCAGGCGCTCGACGCCGACGATTTGATTGTAGAGCGGCTCGCCCATGCCGTGCAAACACTGAAATTCGTATTGGCCGGCGTAGAAATTGCCTCCCGCCATCGCATGAATGGTCGCGACCGTCAGCGCGTTGTGGGTCGCGAACTGCGGGAACACGGCGTCAGGCGCGCCGAGCAACAGCTTGGCGCAGGCAATATAGGAAACGTCGGTGTGGATCTTGCGCGTGAACACCGCGAAGCCTTCAAGGCCCTCGACCTGAGCGCGCTTGATCTCGCTGTCCCAGTAGGCGCCCTTGACGAGGCGCACCATGATGCGACGTTTCGTCGCGCGCGCGAGATCGACGATCCAGCCGAGCACGGCGTGGGCGCGTTTCTGATACGCCTGAACGACGAAGCCGACGCCGTTCCAGCCCGCGAGTTCGGGGTCACGACAAAGCGATTCGAGCAGATCGAGCGAAAGATCGAGCCGCTCGGATTCCTCGGCGTCGATATTGAGCCCGACGTCCCATCGCCGTGCGCGCAACGCCAGCGCTCTCAGGCGCGGAAAGAGTTCGCGCATCACGCGGTCGCGCTGGCCGCGCACGTAGCGCGGATG
This sequence comes from Beijerinckiaceae bacterium, assembly GCA_037446355.1. Lineage (GTDB taxonomy): Bacteria > Pseudomonadota > Alphaproteobacteria > Rhizobiales > Beijerinckiaceae > Roseiarcus. Next base: position 50,882 of record JBBIIT010000005.1, read on the forward strand.
CAGCGCCGACAGTTTCACCGAGAGGCCAGGCCCTTCATAGATGCCCTTGCCGCCCGAGGCTTCGCCGATGGCGTCGAGCGCGGTCTCGTAGGACTGGAGATAACGCTCAGCGTCCTCGGCGGTCAGCGCGGCTTCGCCGAGCATGTCGTAGGAATAGCGGAACCCTTTCGCCTCCAACGGCCGCGCGTTGGCGAGCGCCGCGCCGATCGTTTGGCCGCAAACGAATTGTTCGCCGAGCACGCGCATCGCGGTGTCGACGCTGGCGCGGATGATGGGCGCGCCGGAACGGGCGATGAGACGGGTCAGAGTCGCGCCGAGGCCGTGTTCGTCGACCGTGCTCACCAATCTGCCGGTTATGAGCAGGCCCCAAGTCGCGGCGTTGACGAACGGCGAGGGCGACTGGCCGATGTGAGTGCGCCAGGCGCCGCCGCCGACCTTGTCGGCGATAAGGGCGTCGCGCGTCGCGGCGTCGGGAATGCGCAGCAGCGCCTCTGCCATGCACATCAGCGCGACGCCCTCCTGGCTGGAGAGCGAATATTCGCGCATCAGGCCTTGCACCATGCCGGTCGCCGGGCGCGCGCGCAGACCCTCGATGAGTTTGCGCGCGAGTTCGCTCGCCTCCGCGGAGGTCGCGTCCGGCAATTCGGCGGCCGCGACCATGCGCGAGACACATTCCCGCTCGTCGGCGCGGTAGGCTGCGTCGATCTCGACGCGACGCCCCTCATGGGATTGGAGTTCGTCGAAAAAGGCCTGGAATCTCGAGGCCGCAGACGGTGATGACATGGGGGACGCCATTTTCGTTGTGACAGTCGGGCCCGCGAAAGCTTGAAGCTACATACATGGCGTTCCGCGGGTGGGAAAGGATACCGAGCGGCGCGTCAATGTGCCGTATTCTTCCCACATGGCATGCTTGATAAATGTGCGGGCCTGGACAGGGTGGGGTAACGAAAACAGCGCGGCCAGATATTGTTGCGGTGCAACATTCGTGATATGAAATACGAATTGATCGTCGCGTTGTAATAATTACAGGCAAGACGCGGACGGCGACGATTGTGAGGACGCATGAGCACGACCTGGAACACCAAATGGGGCGCGCGGCGCGTTCGTAAGGATCCGCCGACGATCGAAGAGGCGTTGATCGCCGCGGAGGCATTGACCGACGATCCGGCGCAGCGCATTGAAATCGCAGCGTCTTTGATGGGCGCGGCGACGGACGAGGTCAAGGCCCTGGCCGCCAAGCAAGCGGCCCATTCGCGCGGGCGCTCGACTTTGGTCAACGGCCGCACGCGCGCGGTGGTTGTCGAATACAAGCGTCCGCGCACGATTTCCCGTCCGGCCGCGGCGCCGCTCGGCCGACGCTGAGCGCGCCGCCGAGCGCTTCGCCCTTGTCCGAAACGCTTTCCCTTTCGGCGAGGCGGGGTTAGCAAAGGCATATGCTCGACAGTCTCGCCGTCCCCACGCGGCCTCCCGACCGGAACCTACTTTGGCGGCTTGTGCGCGAATTCGGGCGCGAGCATGTCCGGGGCTATGTCCTCGCCGCGGCGCTGCTCGGGCTGATTGCCCTTTCGAACGTATCGGTCGCCTGGCTTCTGCGCCCCGTGCTGAATGGCATGGTCAGCGCCGAAAAGCTCGCCAACATGCGCTTTCTCGCTATCGAGGCGCTCGGGCTTTTCGTTATGCGCGGCGCGGCGACCTACGGGTCGCAGATCGTGCTTTCGCGCATCGGCAATTCGATCGTCGCCACCGCGCAGCGGCGTGTATTCGAGCGGTTGCTCAATCAGAACATCGCCTTTTTTCAGGATCGACATTCCAGCGAGTTCGTCGCGCGCCTCGCCTTCGCCGCCAACGGCGTGCGCGATTCTTTGCAACTTGTGGTGCAGGGGTTCGCTCGCGACCTCGTTTCGGTCGCCGGCCTCGTGTTCGTGATGATTTCGCGCGATCCCGTCATCGCCGGCGGCGCGCTGCTGGCGCTGCCCGTCGCCGCGTTCTTTGTCAGCCGAATTCTTCGGCGCGTGCGCCAGTTCGCCCAGCGCTCGTTCGACGGATCGACCCTGATCGTGCAAACCATGGGCGAAACCGTTTTGGGCGCGCGCATCGTCAAGTCGTTCAACCTTCAGAGCGAAATGCGCGCGCGGATGGCGGGGGCGATACGCACGGTCGAACGCTCGGCCAACCGCATCGCCGCGGGCGCGGGATTGGCGACCATGCTGGCGGACACGCTCGCGGGTTGCGCTATCGCATTCGCGATCTTTTACGGCTCTTGGCGGGTCGCCGTGCAACATGCCGACGTCGGCGCTTTCGCTTCATTTCTGGGCGCGCTGCTGCTCGCCTATGAGCCGGCCAAACGGCTCGGCCGCTTTCCTGTGGATATTCAAAACGGTCTCGTCGGAGCGCACTTGATCTACGACGTGCTCGACGCTCCGCTTGGCGAGCCGCCGCGGCCCGGATTGCCCGCGCTGCGAGTTGTCGGCGGCCGGGTGACGATTGACGACGCGCATTTTGCTTATCGCAGCGGCGAAGCGACGATTCGCGGGCTCGATCTGACCGCCGAGCCCAATCAGACCACGGCGCTCGTCGGCCCCTCGGGCGGTGGCAAATCAACCATTCTCGGGCTGATTCAGCGCTTCTATGCGCCCTCCGCCGGGCGCGTCGCCATCGACGGGCAGGATGTCGCCAACGTCGATCTCGCCTCGCTGCGCGATCATATCGCTTTTGTCTCGCAGGACGTCTTCCTGTTCCGCGGCACCATTCGCGACAATATCGCGCTCGGCCGTCCCGGCGCTACGCAGGAGGCGATCGAGGCGGCGGCGCGCAAGGCGAACGCCCACGACTTCATTGTCCAGTTCGCGCAGGGCTACGCGACCAATGTCGGCGAGCAGGGCGCGCAACTTTCGGGCGGCCAACGCCAGCGCGTGGCGATCGCGCGCGCGCTGCTGAAGGACGCGCCGATCCTACTCCTCGACGAGCCGACCGCCGCGCTCGATTCGGAATCCGAGCGCGAAGTGCAGAAGGCGCTGGAGGCGCTTCAGGCTGGCCGCACGACGATCGTCGTCGCGCACCGGCTGCAAACGATCATCGGCGCGGATCGGATTTACGTGATCGAGAACGGCGCTTCGGTGGAATCGGGCTCGCACGCCGAATTGATCTCGCGCGACGGCGCCTATCGCGCCTTCTTCGCCGCGCAATTCGGTCTTGGCGCGCTCGCGACTTCGGATTGACCTCCTCCGTCAGAAATGTGCGAGATGCGCGGCGGAGGGGCGCGTCGTGCGATACTGGCTGCGCGCCGCGATGTCGGAGGCGATCAGAGCCACAGCCAGCGTCGTGAACCAGATCATGTCGCCAAGGTCGATCGCGATCGTCGCCAAGGCGAGGTTGCAGGCGAGCGCCGCCGTCAGGTAGGGCGCCAACCGCGGCGGCGCCTCCGCCAAAGCGCGAAAGCCGAACCAGGCGCCGGCCGCCGCCAACATCGCGCCGATGACGCCGAGTTCGTACCATATCTGGAACAGCATGGAGCGCGGCGTTGTCATCGGCAGCGTTTCGGCCCGCAAGCCGCGCGCGATCGTCTCGAATCCGTGGCCAGTCACCAATCGGATATTGCCGTGAATGACGGCGTCGAACGCGGTCGCGAGCGCGGGGTAGGGTTCGGGCTGGCCTGGAAGCTTCGCGTTCAACATGAGGCGCGCCAGCGGCGCCGCGAAGAGGACTGCGAGCGGCGCGAGCAGGATCAGGCCGCCGGTGAGCCAGCTTAGATCGCGCGTCGTGCGTTCGAGATCGGAGAGCGCGAACGAGAGCGCGGCGAAACCGACGAACAACGCTATCATCATCGGCGAGGAGCCGATCGAAAACGCGTATACGAAGCCCATGATCAGCAACAGGCGCGCATAGCCGTTGCGCCCACGCGCCGCCAATCCGCCCATCGCCGGGAACAGCAGCGTCGCCAGCACGATTCCGCCTTCCCTGATGCGATCGTATTCGATCGGCGCGCCGTGCCGCGAGGCGATCCAGGCGAAGAAGATCGTCAGCATCGCCAGGACGAGGCCGATAGGGAATAAGTAGAGATCGGTGGCGCGCGCATGTTCGCGCGGCAAAATCAGCGCGAGCAGAACAGCCACGCCCCACAAGCCGATCTTCAGGAGGTGCTGGCCGGCGGCGACCGAATAGGGCGTCCAAAGGATGGAAAGAGTCGCCCAGCCGAGGCCGGCTAGTCCAATTTGGGTCGCCGGATTGGCGAAAGCCGCTCGCAGTCGCGCGCCGAGATCGGCCGGCGGATCGAGCAGCGCGGCAAAGCTGATCAAGGCGACCCCGATGGGGAAAAGCACATACAAGGCAAGAGAATGCAGCACGACGCCGGACGGCGCGGCGAGGGCAAGCACGACATAGCCGAGGCGCGCGAGGAAACGCGACGCGTCGGCGGCGTCATCCTGAGGCACGGCGGGTGGCGTCCAAGTCATGCTCAATTTTACCTATTGCGATCCGCTTATACGGCGCCGCACGCTGTCGCGCTGTGGACTCCGCGCAACACAAGTCGTGCAAATTGGGTATAGCAGGGACGTGGCGAGCAGGCGGGCCTATGGACGGAGCGATGTCGATTGGTGACGAGGGCCTAGCCGCCAAGGTTAGGGCGCAGCGTGCGCGCGGACAAATCCGCGCCGCGTTCGCGCGCGCCGGCGCCCGCACCGAAGCTTCGAACCTCTATGAAACCGGGGGCCTGCGCATGCGCTTTCCCCGCGCGGGCGCGGGATGCGAGGCTGTGATCGTCAATACCGGCGGCGGGATGGCGGGCGGCGACCGCGCGTCGATCGGGTTGTGTCTGGGCGCCGGCGCCGAGGTCCGCGCGACGACGCAGTCGGCGGAAAAAATCTATCGCTCCGACGGCGCCAAAGTCGCGGCGGATTTGGCGTTCGAGGTCGGGGCGGGCGCCCGACTCATATGGGCGCCGCAGGAAACTCTGCTGTTCGACGGTGCGTGGTTTACCCGCCGTCTCGAAGCCGACGTCGCGGCGCAGGGATCGCTGCTAATTCTCGAAGCCGCCGTGTTCGGTCGACTCGCCCACGGCGAAATCCGCTCCGACGCCGCATTCCGTGACGACTGGCGGGTGCGCCGGGACGGAAAGCTCATTTTCGCCGAGGCGCTCCGCATCGAAAACGCCGGCACGCAGCTCGACCGGACCGCGATCGGGCGCGGCGCTCGTGCGGTCGCGACGATGCTTTTTGTCGATCCCGGAGCGCCGACCCGACTGGAGCCGTTGCGGGCGGAATTCGCGCTGGCGATGGAGGCGCCGGGCGAATGGCTCGAGGCCGGCGCGAGCGTCATCGACGGCGCGTTGATCGCGCGCGCGCTTTCCCCCTCGCCCGCGCGGCTGCGCGCCGCCTTGGTCGGAGCTTTGCGCGTCCTCGATGATCGCGCGCCGCCGCGCGTGTGGTCGTGACGAATTCCGCCGCCGGCGCGAGCGTTCGAACGCTGGCGATGGCGACCCTCGCGATCTGCCTCGCGCTAACGGCCGCGCAGCTCGCGCTCATCCCGCGCATCGAACTGACCTTTGACGAAGCCTATTACACGCTTTGGTCGCGCGGCCTCGCCTGGGGCTATCTCGATCACCCGCCTATGATCGCCGGCTGGATTCGCGCGTCCACAGATCTGTTCGGATCGACGGAGTTCGGGGTGCGCGCGTTCAACGCACTGGTCTTCGCGCTCATGCCGGCGCTGATCGCCGGCATTGCCTGGCGATTGTTCGCCTCCGCCGGCGTTGCGGTCCTGTCCGCGCTTTTGTGGGTTTCGATGCCGTTGACCGCCGGCGCCGTCGTCGTGACGCCCGACGCGCCGCTCGTCGTGTTCTGGACCCTCGGCCTCGGCGCCCTGGTCGAGGCGTGGCGCGGGCGCGGCATGGCCTGGCCGGCGCTCGGCCTTGCGCTCGGAATGGCGCTGCAGTCGAAGTTCACGGCGGCGTTCTTCGGCTTCGGCGTTGTCCTCGCGCTGGCGACGACGCCGTCGATGCGTCGGTGGTTCCTCTCGCCTTGGCCTTACATCGCGGCCTTGCTGGCCGCGCTCGTCGTTTCGCCGTTCGTCGCCTGGAACGCGACGCACGGATGGGCGACCTTCGCCAAGCAATTAGCACGGGTGCCGCCGCACGGGCTCCAACTTGGATTTCTGGCGGAGCTGATCGCCTCGCAACTTGGCCTGGCCAATCCGCTGATCCTCCTGCCGGCGGCGGCCGCTATCGGGGCGAACTTGCGAAAATTCGGCAAAATCGAGGCCGGCGCCGACGAAGCGCGCCGCCTGCTCGTCGCCACGATCGCCCCGGCCGCCGGTTATTTCCTGCTGCACGCGCTGCACGACCGCGTACAGGGCAACTGGCCGGCGCCGCTTTATCCCGCGCTGGCGATTTTGGCGGCGGACGCCGCGCGGCGCGCAGGCGGATGGGCGCGGGCGACGGCGCGCTGGGCGCCCGCGCTCGGGCTGACAGCGATCGCGCTGGTCTATCTGCATGTCGCGACCGCCTGGCCGCGGCTTGGCGCCGCGGACCCCCTGGCGCGCATCGGCGGTTGGCGCGAACTGACGCTCAAAGTTGACGCCGCCGCCCGCGAACGGCGCGCGGCCTTTCTGCTGACGCGCGGTTACGCCGCGACTTCGTTGCTAACCTACTACGGCGATTCGAAATTGCCGGTGGCGCAATCCGAGGAGCGTTCGCGCTGGGACTTCGAACCCAAGATCGCGGAAAATATCTTCGATGCGCCGGGTTTGGCGCTAGGCGAAGCCGGACGCGGTTACGAAGCCGAACTCGGCGAGCGGTTTCGTCATGTCCAAGAAATCGCGCGCTTGTCGCGTTCGAGTTTGGGCGGAACGACCGCCGAGTACATTCTCTATAGTGTCGCCGACCCGATCCATCCGGCGCCGGACGCGCGCTAAGCGGCGCTCAAGCGAGGCGCAACGCGGCCACGCCGAAGAGAATCAGCAGCGCGGCGCCGGCGCGCGTGCGCCCGAACGGCTCGCCGAGCGCGACGACGCCGATGATCGCCGCGAACACGACCGAGCACTCGCGCAGCGCCGCCACGGCGCCAATCGAGGTCTGCGTCATCGCCCATACGACCATCGCATAGCCGCCGAACGCCGCCGCGCCGCCCATTGCGCCGCGCAGAGGTTCGACAAGGAATTTGCGCGCGGTTCCGGCGCCGCGACGCAGCAGCACCCACGGCGCGTAGAGCGCGGCCGTCAGCGCGTCGGCCCAGGCGTTATAGGCGAACGCGTGGCTTGCGCTCGGCCCGGCAAGGCGCGCGCCTTCGCCGTCGACGACCGAATAAATCGCGATGATCACCGAGTTGACGAGCGCGACGAAGATCGTCTCGCGATCGACGCGCCCGTGCGCGAGACCGTTGGCGCCCATGGTCACGACGCCTGCGACGAGAATCGCGACGCCGGCGAGGCCGAGCGGCCCGGGAATTTCCTGCAAGAACATGGCGGCAATCAATGTCGCGACCAGCGGCGCGAGGCCGCGCATCAGCGGATAGGCGACCGAGAGATCGGCCGTGCGATAGAGCCGCCCGACCAGCACGAAATAGACAATGTGAATGACCGCAGAGGCGAGTACGAAGCCCCAGGCGACAGATGCGGGCGCGGGCAGGACCAGCGCGGTCGCGACCGCGAATACGCCGCACCAGAGGCAAACACGGACGGAGGCGAGGAACTTGTCGGCGCCGCTCTTGACGAGCGAGTTCCAGATTGCGTGCAGCAGCGCCGCGCCGAGCACCGCGGCCAGAACGCCCGTCGTCACTTCACCGTCCTTCACGTCCTGTCATAAATCCGCCATCGACGAATTACGCGAAATGCGCGCGTGAGGCTAGCGGGCGCCTTCTCGCGCGGCTTGGCGCCGAGGATTTGGGCAATCGAGCGTGGATGCCCGCGAGCGATTGCGCATCGCGGAAAAGCCCGTCATTCTGCCTTTTTCGGCGCGCCGCGCCGATGCGGGAGCTTGGGGAAAGGGCGGCGATCCCATGAATCTGACGCCACGGGAAAAAGACAAATTGTTGATCGCGATGGCGGCGATGGTCGCGCGACGGCGCCTGGAGCGCGGCGTCAAGCTCAACCACCCGGAAGCGGTGGCGCTCATCACCGATTTCGTCGTCGAGGGCGCGCGCGACGGGCGCAGCGTCGCCGAATTGATGGAGGCGGGCGCGCATGTCGTCGCCGCCGATCAGGTAATGGATGGCGTCGCCTCGATGATCCACGACATCCAGGTCGAGGCGACGTTCCCGGACGGCACGAAGCTCGTCACCGTGCACAACCCGATCCGCGGCGCTGACGACAAGCTGATCCCCGGCGAGACGCTCGCCGAGCCCGGCGAAATCGCAATGAACGAGGGGCGCGAAACGCTGACGCTCGACGTCGCCAACACCGGCGACCGGCCGATCCAGGTCGGCTCGCACTATCACTTCTTTGAGACCAACCCGGCGCTGAAGTTCGAACGGGCGAAGGCGCGCGGCTTTCGGCTCGATATCCCCGCGGGCACGGCGACGCGCTTCGAGCCGGGCCAAAGCCGAACCGTGCGCCTCATCGCGCTCGCAGGCAAACGCCGGGCGATCGGGTTCAGAGGAGAAGTGATGGGGAAGGTCTAGCCCCGCCCCGTCCACTGGCGCCCCGCAAATTGGACTAACGAATTCCCGTCACGAGACTCCTATGGCCATGTCCCGAAAAAGCCTATCTTCCACTTCTCTCCCCCGCTCCGCCTACGCCGACATGTTCGGCCCGACAAAGGGCGACCGGGTGCGACTCGCCGACACCGAGCTTTTCATCGAGATCGAAAAGGATTTCACGACCTACGGCGAGGAAGTGAAATTCGGCGGCGGCAAGGTGATCCGGGACGGCATGGGCCAGAGCCAGGCGACGCGCGCGAGGGGCGCGGTCGACACCGTCATCACCAACGCGACCATCCTAGATCACTGGGGCGTCGTCAAAGCTGACGTCGCGATCAAGGACGGGCTCATTCACGCCATCGGCAAGGCGGGCAACCCCGACATTCAGCCCGGCGTCACCATCGTCATCGGGCCTGGCACGGAGGTGATCGCGGGCGAGGGCAAAATTCTGACAGCCGGCGGCTTTGACACTCACATCCATTTCATCTGCCCGCAGCAGATCGAGGAGGCGCTGATGTCGGGCGTCACCTCGATGCTGGGCGGCGGCACCGGCCCCGCGACCGGCACCTTCGCCACTACCTGCACGCCGGGGCCGTGGCACATCGCGCGCATGATCGAGGCCGCCGATGATTTTCCCATGAATCTCGGCTTTGCCGGCAAGGGCAACGCCTCCAGGCCCGCCGCGCTCGTCGAGCAGATCGCCGCCGGCGCCTGCGCGCTGAAACTGCACGAGGACTGGGGCACGACGCCGGCGGCGATCGACAATTGCCTGTCGGTCGCCGACGATCACGACATACAGGTAATGATCCATACCGACACGCTCAACGAATCCGGCTTCGTCGAGGACACGATCAAGGCTTTCAAAGGCCGCACCATTCACGCATTCCACACCGAGGGCGCGGGCGGCGGCCACGCGCCCGACATCATCCGCGTCGCGTCCCTGAGCAACGTGCTGCCGTCCTCGACCAACCCGACGCGCCCCTACACGCGCAACACGCTCGACGAACATCTGGACATGCTGATGGTGTGTCATCATCTCGACGGTTCGATCCCTGAGGATCTCGCCTTCGCCGAGAGCCGCATCCGCAAGGAGACGATCGCCGCCGAGGACATCCTGCACGACCTCGGCGCGCTGTCGATGATGTCGAGCGACAGTCAGGCGATGGGCCGCGTCGGCGAGGTCATCATCCGCACCTGGCAGACGGCGGACAAGATGAAGCGCCAGCGCGGCGCGCTGGCGGGCGACGGCCCGCGCAACGACAATTTTCGCGTCAAGCGCTACATCGCCAAATACACGATCAATCCCGCCATCGCGCATGGGGTCTCCCGACACATCGGCTCGGTCGAGAAGGGCAAGCTCGCCGATCTCGTACTGTGGACCCCGGCTTTCTTCGGCGTGAAACCCGATCTCGTCATCAAGGGCGGCGTCATCGCCGCCGCCGCGATGGGCGATCCCAACGCCTCGATCCCTACGCCGCAGCCGGTCCACTATCGCAATATGTTCGGCGCCTATGGCCGCTCGCGCACCGGGTCGTCTCTGACCTTCGTTTCCCGCGCCGCGGTCGAGGGCAAGCTCGCGACGAAGCTGAAAGTCCAGAAGCGACTGGTCGCGGTCGAGAACACGCGCGGCGGCATCGACAAGAAATCGCTGGTGTATAACGGCGCGACCCCAGCAATCACGGTCGATCCCGAAACTTACGCGGTGACGGCGGACGGCGAGCTGCTGACCTGTGAGCCCGCCGACAAGCTGCCGATGGCGCAGCGATATTTCCTGTTCTGAGCGGTGCGCCCGAAAGCGCGTTCCGCGGTTGGCGCGCGTTGACCGGCCGCGTCGATTGTGCAGGACTGGCGTAATTTCTATCGCCCCAAGAGCGGATTCGGAGGAACTCCATGAGCGATTCGGTGTTGTTGGAGCGTGATGGCGGCGTCGCGATCGTGACCCTCAACCGCCCGGACCGGCTCAACAGTTTTTCGACCGAGATGACGAGCCGGCTGATGGCGATCCTCGTCGAACTCGAAAATGACGCGAGCTGCCGTGCGATCCTGCTGACGGGGGCCGGGCGCGGCTTTTGCGCCGGGCAGGATCTGTCCGAACGCTCGGTCGCCCCCGGCGGCGCGTCGCCGAAGGTCGACGTCGGCCACAGCATCGAGACGAGGTTCAATCCCCTGGTGCGCAAATTGCGCGGAATCGCTAAGCCGATCGTCGTCGCGGTCAATGGCGTCGCGGCCGGCGCCGGCGCGAATATCGCGCTGCAAGGCGACATCGTGCTGGCGGCCAAATCCGCGCGCTTCATTCAAAGCTTCGTCAAGATCGGCCTCATGCCCGATTGCGGCGGCACATGGTCGTTGACGCATCTGCTCGGCGAGGCGCGCGCCAAGGCTTTGGCGATGCTGGCCGAGCCGCTGAGCGCGGAAAAGGCCGAGCAATGGGGTTTGATCTGGAAGACGGTGGACGACGCCGAACTGATGGGCGAAGCGCGCCGGCTCGCCGCGCATCTGGCCTCGCAGCCCGCCGCCGCGCTCGCCGCGATCAAACAGGCCGTGCGCCGTGCGACCAGCTCCGGCATGGACGAGGCGCTCGACCACGAGCGCGACGCGCAGCGCGAACTTGGATATTCCGACGATTTCGCCGAGGGCGTCGCGGCCTTCATGGAAAAGCGGGCGCCCCAATTCGGCGCCAAGCGTTGAGGCGACGCTGGGGCGCGACGGCGCCGCGCACACGCCTTCGTGATTCGTGACAGGTAACAAATCGGGGAGTATGCTTGACACAAATGGACGCGCGAATTCGCGCGACGCCGAGTCCCGATCGAGACTGACGCCCGCGAACGTTCGCGCCAACGCGACCGAATGGAGGTTGTCATGTCCTTCCTGTCGAGCTTTCACGTTTATGCGGCGTCCGACGCGGCCGTTCCGACGCCGCAGGTGCGAAGCATCGGCGTCCGTGACGCTTTCGCCGCTTTGGCGGAGGGTTTCGACGATTTTCTCGCCATGCCCTCGCATTTGGTTTTCCTCGGGCTTTTTTATGTGTTGGCGGGCCTCGTGCTGGGCTCGATGAGCTCGTTCACCGGCGCTCTGCACTTGCTGTTCCCGATCGCGGCCGGTTTCGCGCTGGTGGGCCCGTTCGTGGCGATCGGCCTATACGAGATGAGCCGACGCCGTGAGCTTGGCGCGAAGGTTGAATGGCGCGACGCGTTCGCGGTGGCGCGCTCGCCCGCGTTGCCGGCGATTGCAGCGCTCGGCTTGCTGCTGACCGCCATTTTCGCGGCCTGGATCGCCTCGGCCGAGGCTCTCTATCAAGGGCTCTACGGGGCGAACCCGCCGCCGTCAGGCTGGCTCTTTGTTAATGACGTCGTGACGAGTTCGCGCGGGCTTTGGTTGATCGGGCTCGGGGGCGCCGTCGGCTTCGTTTTCGCTGCGCTCGCTTTGTGCGTCAGCGTCGTCAGTTTTCCGCTCCTGCTCGACCGCGACGCCGGGCTGCTGGCCGCGATCGGCGCGTCGCTCCGGGTCGCGGCTCGCAATCCGCTCGCGGTCGCGGCCTGGGGGCTGATCGTAGCGGCGCTGCTTGTCGCGGGTTCGCTGCCGCTGTTCGTCGGTCTGGCCGTCGTCATGCCTGTTCTCGGGCATGGAACCTGGAGGTTCTATCGGCGCGCGATTGTGCGCGATCCCGCGCACGAACATCCCGTCGAATGGCCGAGGCAGCGTCTCGGACGCCCCGACGGCTTCTACGCTTCGCCGCATTCGGTCCTGTTCCCCTGGTCGACCGGCGCGAAGCCGCCTCGGAACGCGAACAGGTGAGCGAACTCAGGGGCCTTTAGCGCGCGCGGGTCCAGACGACCGTCTTGCAGATCCAGCCGCCCAGCACACAGCCGGCGGTCGTCAGTCCGTCGCCCTGCAGGGTCATTTTGCCTGTGTATTCTTTGCCGTCGTCCGGGTTGAAGGCGGCGCCCGCCCAGGCGCCGTCCCCGCTCGGCTTCATGTCGTAGAATACGCGCTGGCCGATCTTGGCCGGGCCCGACGGGTCTTTGAGCCAGGTGACAATTCCGCAGAGCGCGCCGCCGCAGGGCGAAAAGCGCACCTTGGCTTTGCCGTCGACCCGCGCCCACTCGCCAACGACGTCGCCCGCCGACGCCGCCGGCGCCGATGCGACAACAAACGTCGCGGCGATCGCAATCTTCAGCCACATGGCTTCCTCCCGTTCGGGCGGCTGCGCGCCCGGGAACGGATTTGGCGGCAAAGGCGCCGACGCGTCAAGCGCGCGGCGCCGTTTCTCCAACCGCCCAGCGGGGTGCGTAGCCCGCCCGCAGCGCGGCCAGAATCGCGGGGGGCGTCAACGCCTCGACGGTCCCGCGCGCGGGTCGCGCGATTGGCGCGCCATAGCCTCGAAATGACCAGGGCAGCAGCGAGCCGCCTCGCACCGCCAACGCGCTCGCCGCGCGCGCGATCATCGCGCCGTCGGGCAACGTCGAGATTTCGACCGCATGGGTTCGCTTGGCGCCCTCGAACAGGCGCTCGGCGTGCAGGCGCGCGTCCATTTCGGGCGCGGCGCGAGCGCCCATCGCTCGTTGAAAGGCCAGCGCCTCGATCCGCCGGCATTCGAAACAGGGGCGATGCCCGGCCGCCAGCGCGGTTACTTCATCGAGAAAAAACAACTGGGTGTAGCGCGGCCCCCAAACCTCGAGCCGTCGCTGCTTGAACTCACAAAGGCAGCAGATCCATTGCTTCGAGGCCCAGCGCCGCCGTCCCAGCGTCTTATCTGAATTGTGGAAGCGCCCGCCACGGTTGCCCATCAGCGTCCCGCGCGCGGAATTGGCGAGGAGATCGCCGAACGGATCAACGCGATTTGGCAGCGGACGGGCCGCGCTCACTGTATCGGCGTCGCGGGCGCCGGCGGAGCGGCGGCGGCTTCGGCGTTCGCAACCGAAGCGCCGTCGATTCCATAGACGTCGTTGCGGAAATTGGCGCGGCCATCCCCATTGGCCCATCCGGTGAGATAGACCCAAATCACCGGCACGGGCCTCGCAAGGCGGATGTCGTAGCGCTCGGCGCCCTTGACCTTGTCGAGCAGCGCCGCCTTGTCCCAGGCCCCTGCGGGCGCGCCGGGCGTGCCCTCAAGCAACCACGTCGCGTAGTCGTAAACGCCCTGCACGCGCACGCAGCCGTGGCTCAGAAAGCGGAAGTCGCGTCCAAAGAGCGCCTTGCCCGGCGTGTCGTGCATGTAGACCGCGAGCTTGTTGGGCATCCCGATGCGGATCGAGCCGAGCGAATTGCCGGCGCCGGAGTCCTGTCGAAGCGTGTAGTTGACGGCGCGGTTGGTGCTCCAGTCGATCGACTTCGGATCGACTTCTTTGCCCGAGGCGTCGAGGATGCGGATCTTCGAGCGCGCGAGATAGCCCGGATCCTTGTGCATCTTCGGAATGATCTCTTTCTTGATGATCGAAGTCGGCACGGTCCAGGTCGGATTGAGATTGATGACCGAAATATGGGCCGCGATCTCCGGCGAGGGATGTTCGGGGTCGCCCACAATCGCGACATAGCGATGCGCGACGCGGCCATTTTCGACCGCCTCGACCGCGGTCGAGGGCAGGTTGACGACGACATATCGGTCGGCGAACTCGAAATTGACGTTGGCGAGCCGCTGCGCGCTGGCGACGAGCTGCGAATGGCGCGTCTCGGCCGATACGTCGATCGCCTTCAACGTCGCGCCGACGACGAGGCCGGTCTGGCGCAGGCCCATGCGGCCCTGGAAGCGCTTCACCGCCGCGGTGAGTTCGGAGCTCCATTGGTCGGCCGCCGGTCCCGCCGTCGCTTCGGCGGCGTCGAGATCGCCCTCGATCGCCAGCCGCTTGCGCAAGTTGGCGACCGCAGGGCCTTTCGCGCCGGGGCGCAGCGCGATGATGTCGGTCGGCCAACCGCCGGCCGCGACGATATCCGCGTATCGCTCGGCGGCTTTCGAGGTCGCGAAAAACGTGCCCGGCTGGAATGTTGGCTCCGGGTCGGTCGAAAGCGCGGTTTCCAATGGCGGGGGCGGAGGCGGCGGTTTTCGCTTCGGCTTGTCCGGCTTGGCGTCGACCGGGATCGGCGCGCCGGCCGGGGGCGTTGCGCCCGATGTCGGCGTCGGGTTTGCCGTCGGGACTAGAGCCGGCGTCGGGGCTGGCGCGACGAAAGGCGTCGGCGTGGGCGCCGGGTTAGACGCCGGCGCGGTCTGCGCCCGAGCGCCGCCGAGGCTCAAGGCGAGGCCGAGCAGCCCGCCGACAACGAAAATGCGCAATTTGAAAATCTCTTCCGCACCGGCGCTCGAGGGCGCTTCACAAAGTCCTAACCATAAGAGGGTTACTAAATCCCCACAAAGGCTTTCTTGCGGCTTCAGGCTTGGCCGACGAGCACGATATGCAGCCGCCTTGGCCCGTGCGCGCCGAACAACAGCGTCTGTTCGATGTCGGCCGAGCGCGAAGGTCCGGTGACGAAATTCAGCGTCCTCGGCGTCCCGCCCGCTCCGTAGGCGCCGCGCAGCTTGGCGAAAACGCCCTCCATGTCCGCCACAACGTCCCCAGCGAACAGCACAACAATGTGATTGTCGGGCAGGAAGTTGAGAGTCGTCGGATTGTCGGCGCCCGAGGCGAGCGCAAGCGTGCCGGTTTCGGCGATGGCGCCGTAGGCGGCGCTGACCGCGTTGAGATCGTGGCCGTCCGAGGCGCCATGCAGGATTTCGAGCGAAGTCGCGCGCCAGTCCATCGCCGCCAGACGCGGGTCCGAGCCCATGCGCAGGGTCGCCGGCAAGTTGCCTTCGCGCAGGTAGCGCGCGATTTCGGCCGGCGCGTCGTCGGGCGAGGCGACTTCGGCGAGCGTCGCCGCGGCGCGCAAGGCCTCGGCTCTGAAAGTCGCAAGACGCGCTGCGGCGTCGCCCTGGCCGCGCGCGGGAATGATTCCGGCGGGCGCTTGTTCCAGCCGCGCGGCGACGGCGGCCCGGCGCGGCGCCTCGGCGCCCGAGACTTGCAGCGAGCGGCGCACGGAGGCGAAAATGTCGTCGCGCGCGCTCACTTTACGGCCCCGCTTTTTGCGCGCCATTGCGCCTGAAACGTTCCGCCCTGCGGCGCCGCGAGATCTCGGTATTTCGTCCAGCCGCCTGTGAGCGGCAACGACGAAAAGCGCCCGCGCCTGCGCCCGACCAGGGCCAGCGCGCGCATCGCCAGATCGGTCGCGAAGCGGTAGAGCGCCGGCCGCGTTGCGAAAAACGCCCAAAGTTTCAGGCCGCCGCGCACGCTCGCGGGCGACAGATGACGTTCGAATTCGCGCTCGCGCCAGTGTCGCATCATCCGGGGCAGCGGAATGCGCATCGGGCAGACCTGCTCGCAGCGTCCGCAAAACGTCGAGGCGTTCGGCAACTGCCCGCCTTCGGCGACGCCGATCAGCGAGGGCGTCAGCACGGCGCCCATCGGCCCGGGATAGACCCAACCATAGGCGTGGCCGCCGATCGACTGATAGACCGGGCAATGGTTCATGCAGGCGCCGCAACGGATGCAGCGCAGCATGTCGGCGAACTCGCCGCCGAGCATCGCCGAGCGACCATTGTCGAGCAGGATGACGTGATATTCCTCGGGGCCGTCGGGATCGTCCGGTCGACGCGGCCCTGTCGAAAGCGTCGTGTAGACCGACATCTCCTGGCCTGTGGCCGAGCGCGCGAGCACGCGCAGCAACTGTGCGGCATCATTGAGCGTCGGCACGATTTTTTCCAGAGAGGCTATGACGACATGGATTCTGGGAAGAATCTGCGTAAGGTCGCCATTGCCTTCGTTGGTGACGATGATCGAGGTTCCGGTCTCGGCGACGAGGAAATTTGCGCCGGTGACGCCGATGTCGGCGGTGAGGAACTTGTTGCGCAGGATGCCGCGCGCCTCGGCGAGCAATTGCTCGGGCTGGGTCAGGTCTCGCCCCGGCGGCAAGTCACGATGCGCCTTGCGGAAATCCGCCTCGACGTCGTCGCGCGTCACATGGATCGCCGGCGCGATGATGTGCGAGGGCGCCTCGCCGCGAAGCTGGATGATGTATTCGCCAAGGTCGGTCTCGATCGCCTCGATGCCCTCGGCCTCGAGAGCCTGGTTGAGGCCCATCTCCTCGGAGATCATCGACTTGCCCTTCGTGACCGCCTTCGCGTCGCGCGCCTTGCAGAGATCGAGGAAAATCTTGCGCCCCTCCGCCGCGTCGCGCGCGTAATGCACGACGCCGCCGGTCTGCGTCACCTTGCGCTCGTAGGCTTCAAGATAGAGATCGAGATGGGCGAGCGTATGGTTCTTGATGTCGCGCGCGCTGTCGCGCAACGCCTCGAATTCGGGTAGCCGTTCCGTCGCGGCGAAGCGGCGCGGCACGAAGTTGCGCGCGTGATTCATCGCTCGTTGCAGGCGCGCGTCGGTCAGCGCCTCGTGGACGTTGTCTTTGAACTTCGGCGTCGTAATGAGCGCGGTCACGATTTGGCCTCCGTGACTTCGCCGATCGGCGGCAGTTCGGTCATGCCCGCGAGCACTTCGACGACGTGGCGCACCTTTATGCCGCGCCCCTCGCGCTGCATCTTGCCCGCCATGTTCATGAGGCAACCGAGATCGCCGGCCAGCAGCGTATCGGCGCCGCTGGCGGCGACATTGGCGCTTTTCTGGGCGACGATGGAATCGGAGAGTTCGCCGTATTTGACCGCGAAGGTTCCGCCAAAGCCGCAGCAGACATCGTTGTCCTTGAGATCGACGAGCTTCAGTCCCTCGACGCTGGCGAGCAGCTTGCGCGGCTGATCGAAGACGCCGAGTTCGCGCAGGCCCGAGCAGCTATCGTGATAAGTCGCGACGCCGTCATAGCGCGCCGAAACGCTGGCGACGCCGAGTTCATCGACCAGAAAGCTGACAAGTTCGCGGCACTTGCCGGCGAAAGCGGCCGCCCGCATCGCCCAGTCCGGCTCGTCGGCGAACAATTCCGGATAATGTTTGGCGAGCATCCCGGCGCAGGAGCCGCTCGGCGCGACGACGAAATCGCAGCCCTCGAACGCTGCGATGGTCTGGCGCGCGATCCGCTTGGCGTCGGCGCGGTCGCCCGAATTGTAGGCCGGCTGGCCGCAGCAGGTTTGCGAAGGGACGATCACCGCGCAGCCGGCGTCCTGCAACAACTTCACAGCCGCGAAGCCGATGCTCGGCCGCATCGTGTCGACAAGGCAGGTGACGAAGAGGCCGACGCGTTTTCCCGCGTCGGGTGTTTCGGGGGCTAACGCCTGCAAACTCGCTTCTCCCTGACTTGTGGCGCGACTTTGAACCAGTGTCGGCGGCGGTTCAAGGCGGGGTGGGAGCAGAAGTTGCCGCTTCGCGCATCCCCCCTTAAGCTCGCGCCATGACTCCCGATATTGCCCAACGCGTCTACAATCACACGTTCCGGATCGATCCGATCGTGCGCACCCTGTTGGACACGGATTTCTATAAGCTGCTGATGCTGCAAATGATCTGGAAACTGCACGCGCGGCGGCGGGTCACGTTCCAGCTCATCAATCGCACCACCGAGGTGCGTCTGGCCGAAATCGTCGACGAACGTGAGCTGACCGACCAGCTCGATCACGCGCGTACGCTGCGGCTGGCCAAGAACGAACTGATCTGGCTGGCCGGCAACACTTTCTACGGCACCAAGCAGATTTTCGAGCCCGCGTTCATGGAATGGCTCGCGGATTTTCGCCTGCCCGAATATGAAGTCACGCGCCGCGACGGCCAATACGAATTGCGGTTCGAGGGGTCTTGGGCGCATACGACGATGTGGGAGATTCCGGCGCTCGCGATCATCAACGAATTGCGCGCGCGCGCGGCGATGCGGGCGATGAGTCGGTTTGATCTCGACGTGCTCTACGCGCGCGCCAAGGCAAAGCTCTGGAGCAAGGTCGAGCGCCTTCGCGCCTTGGCCGAGGAGGGGCCGCTGCGCATCTCCGATTTCGGCACCCGCCGCCGCCACGGATTTTTGTGGCAACGCTGGTGCGTCGAAGCTTTGCAGGAAGGACTCGGCGACAATTTCATCGGCACCTCGAACGTCAAGCACGCGATGGACACCGGGCTCGAGGCGATCGGCACCAACGCCCACGAATTGCCGATGGTCTATGCCGCGCTCGCCAAGGACGACGCGGCGCTGCGCGACTCGCCCTATGACGTGCTGCGCGACTGGGCCAAGATGTATGGCGGCAATCTGCTGGTCGTGTTGCCCGACTGCTTCGGCACGACGGAATTTCTCAGTCAGGCGCCCGATTGGGTCGCCGACTGGAAGGGCGCGCGCCCCGACTCGAAGGAGCCGATCGCCGCGGCGCGCGAACTGATCGCCTGGTGGAAACTGCGCGGCCGCGACCCGCGCGACAAGCTGGTCGTGCTTTCCGATGCGATGGACGTCGAGTCGATAGCGGCCGCGAGCCGGGCGCTGCGCGACAAGATCAACGTCTCGATCGGTTGGGGCACCAATCTGACCAACGATTTCAGCGGCTGTGCGCCCGCCGGGGTCGACGGCGAATTGCGCGCGATCTCGCTGGTCTGCAAGGTCGTCGACGTCGAGGGGCGGCCGGCGGTCAAGCTTTCCGACAATCCCAACAAGGTGCTGGGGACGGCGCCGGAAATCGAGCGTTATCGCCGCGTGTTCGGCGTCGCCGGAATGGCGCCGCAACCGGTCCTCATTTGAGCGATCGGGCGCGTCAATCACTGACGATGTCCTCGCGCGCGAAGCGACGGAGAGAAGCGGCCTGGCGCATCTCGTCGCGCCGAATCTCGTCGAGCGTTTGCGCGACGAAACCGATATGCGCGGTCGCCGCCATTTCCGCCGCTTTCGCGTTGCCCGCCAACACCGCCTCGCCAATCTTGAGGTGTTGATCGAGAAGCATTTCGCGCACCCCGTCGCGGCGATAGAAAGCCTCGCGATTAAAGAATACGCCCTTGCGCAGGAGATCGGCGAGCGCGCGCAAGACATGCAGGATCACGACATTATGCGTCGCTTCGTAAATCGCGACATGCAGATTGACGTCGATCTCGGCTTCCAAGGTCGGATCGGCGAGCAAGTGGGCTTCGCGCATCCGCGTCAAACATTCGCGGATCCGTGCGCGGTCGACGTCCGTCGCCCGACGCGCGGCGAGCGCCGCGGCCTGCGACTCCATCGCGCCGCGAAATTCGAAATAATCCGCCGTGACCCGCTCGTCGTCGCGAAACATTTCGGCGAGCGGATCGACGAGACTCGCCAAATAGGGCGCGACCACGGTGCCGGACCTGCTGGTGACGAACAGGCCCTTGGCCTCTAATAGCCCCAACGCCTCGCGCAGCGAGGGCCGGGAAACCCCGAGCTTGGCGGCGAGTTCGCGCTCGGCCACCAGCTTTTCGCCGGGACGCAGCACGCCCTCCAACACCATCGCACGAAGGCGCTCGGCGATGGCGTCCGCGAGTTTCGGCGGCTTCACAGGACTCGGCACGTTCCCTCTCTCCCGGTCGCACGGACCGACCAAGCGCCTATTTTGGTCTGATCGTTTGTTCCTCGTCAATAGAGGTTATTTAACTTGACCAACGAAATCGTGGTCATATATCATTACCAAAGCACTTCGTCGTCATTCGTGGCAATATGGATGCAACGCGCCCGAGACAGGGGCGGGCAGGGGGAGGAAAGGCATGTTTCAACAACTACTTACGCCTGCGGGAGGCAGCCTCGCGCTGTCGTTCCTGGTCGCCGCATTGCCGATTGTCGTGGTCCTGATCGGCCTCGGCGTGCTTCGCCGCCCCGCCTGGCAGGCCTCGCTCGCTGGCTTGATCGTCGCCTTCATCATCGCGGTCGGCGTGTGGAGCCTGCCTGTCAATCTCGCGGTCAGCGCGATCCTGAACGGCGCCGTGTTCGCGCTCTGGCCGGTGATGTGGATCGTCCTCAACGCGCTGCTCGTCTACAACATTTCCGTCAAGTCCGGACGTTTCGAGGCGTTTCGAGCCTGGTTGATTCAACATCTGCCGAACGACCGGCGCATTGTGCTCGTCGTCATCGGCTTCTGCTTCGGGGCCTTGCTTGAGGGCGTCGCCGGCTTCGGCGTGCCGGTCGCGATCACCTCATCGTTGCTGATTCTGGTCGGTTTCGCGCCGATCGAGGCTTTGGTGTTCGTGTTGATCTTCAACACCGCGCCTGTCGCTTTCGGCGCGCTCGGCGTGCCTGTGACGGTTCTGGGATCGGTTACGGGTCTACCTGCCGCCGTGCTCGGCGCGATGGTCGGTCGTCAATTGCCTGTCATGGCGCTGATCCTGCCATTCTACGTGATGTTTGTTTATGGCGGCTGGCGTTCGATCCGCGAGATCTGGCCGGTATTGATTGTTGCCGGCGGCAGCTTCGCGGTCAGCCAGTTCGTCGCCTCCAACCTCATCGACTACAGCCTGACCGACGTTTTGGCGTCGCTGGGCTCGCTGGCGGTCACTTTGACGTTTCTGCAGGTTTGGAAAGGCAGGCCGAACCCCGAATTCGCGATCGCGAACGTCGAGGCCGCCGCCGAGGCGACCAACGATATTCCGAAATGGCAGGGTTGGCTGCCCTGGCTGATCGTATCGGCGGCGGTCATCCTCTGGACGACGTTCAAGATCCCGAACATCGGCAAAATGGCGATCCCCTGGCCCGGCCTCGACAAGGCGATCTCGATCACGCTCTACGGCGGCAAGCCCTATGCAGCGATCTGGGGCTTCGAGCCGCTGGCGACGGGAACCTGCATTCTCGTCTCGGCGGTCGTCACCGCGCTGGTCGTCCGGCTCAGCGTTTCCGATTTCTTCGCCTGCGTCGCGCAGACCGTGCGGCAAATCTGGCTCGCGGTCATCACCGTATGCCTGATCGTCGCGCTTGCGTTCGTCATGAACTATTCCGGCATCGCCTATACGCTGGGCGCCGGCGCGGCCTCGGTTGGGAGCTTGTTCGTGCTGATCTCGCCGTTCCTGGGCTGGGTCGCCGTTTTCCTGTCAGGCAGCGATACCTCGGGCAACGCGCTGTTCGGCAATTTGCAGGTGGTCGCGGCCAAGCAGCTCAACCTCAATCCCGTCCTGTTCGCGGCGACCAATTCCTCCGGCGGCGTCATGGGCAAAATGATCTCGCCGCAGAACATCGCTACCGGCGTCTCGGTCACCAATCTGAAAGGACGCGAGGGCGAAGTGTTCGCCCGCACGTTCCCGCATTCCATCATTCTTACGATCTTGCTGGGATTGTTGGTCGCCGCGCAGCAATATCTGATCCCCTGGATTATCCCCACGTTGCCGATGAAATAGGCCGCGGCAATTCCCCTTTCCCGCAAGGCGGGAAAGGGGCAGAGCACGTAACCCCGGGAGCGCCGCCATGTCGCAGATCGCATTTCCCAAGATCGATCAAGGTATCCTCGCACGGCGCGACGCCATCTGCGCTGGGCTCGCGGAATTTCTTGCCCCCGATTGTCTCATCGTCGACGAAGTCGGGCGGCGCATGTTCGAGACCGACGCGCTGACGGCCTATCGCCGGCTGCCGCTCGCCGTCGTGTTGCCGCGCACCACTGAGGAGGTAGCCAAGACGCTGAAATTCTGCCGCGAGGCCGGCGTCAACGTCGTGCCGCGAGGGGCGGGCACTTCGCTTTCCGGCGGCGCGGTGCCGCAGGAGGACGCGATCGTGATCGGCCTTTCCAAGATGAGCCGCATCCTCGAGATCAATCTTCCTGACCGCTACGCGCGCGTCGAGGCCGGCGTCACCAATCTGGCGATTTCGGAGGCGGTCGGTCCTGACGGCTATTTTTACGCGCCCGATCCTTCCTCGCAGCTCGCCTGCACCATCGGGGGCAACATCGCAATGAATTCGGGCGGCGCGCATTGCTTGAAATACGGCGTCACCATCAACAATCTACTCGGCGTGCGGCTCGTCACGCCCGAAGGCGAGATCGTCGACATCGGCGGGCCTGCGCTCGATCCCTCGGGGTTCGATTTCCTCGGGCTCGTCTGCGGCGCGGAGGGACAGCTCGGCATCGTCACCGAGGCCTGGGTGAGATTGCTGCGCCTCGCCGAGGGCGCACGCCCCGTTCTGTTCGGCTTCGATTCCTCGGAGGACGCGGGCCAATGCGTAGCCGCCATCGTCGGCGCCGGAATCGTGCCGGTGGCGATGGAATATATGGACAAATTGGCGATCGAGATCACCGAGAATTTCGCGCACGCGGGCTATCCGCTCGATGTCGAGGCGATGTTGATCGTCGAAGTCGAGGGCTCGGAAACCGAAATGGCGAGCGAACTCGCGAAGATCACTCAGATCGCGCGCGCGCATAAAGTGCGCACGATCCGCGAATCGATGTCGGCGATGGAGAGCGCGCAGATCTGGAAGGGTCGCAAGTCCGCGTTCGGCGCCACCGGCCGCATCGCCGACTACATCTGTATGGATGGCACGGTGCCGACCGGGCGCCTGCCCGAGGCGCTTCGCCGCACCGGCGAAATCTGCGCCAAATACGGATTGCGCGTCGCCAACGTGTTTCACGCTGGCGACGGCAACATGCACCCGTTGATCCTCTACAACGTCAACGACCCCGAAGAGCAGGAAAAAGCCGAGGAAGCGGGCGCCGAAATCCTGCTGATGTCGGTCGAACTTGGCGGCTGCCTGACCGGTGAGCATGGCGTCGGCATCGAAAAACGCGACCTGATGACGAGCCAGTTCACCGCGGCCGAACTCGCGCAGCAACGACGCGTGCGCGCGGTTTTCGATCCCGACGGGCGGCTCAATCCGGCCAAGGTGTTTCCGCTCGCGGAGAAGGCCGCGTGAGCGAGGACATCTTGGTTCCCGCCGACGCCGACGAAGCCGCCGCGATGGTCGCCGCCGCTCGTTCGCTCGACATCGCCGGCGGCGGCGCGCGAGGCGGGTTCGGGCGTCCGCGCGAGGGAGCGCGCGAGATTTCCACCCGCGAACTCGACGGAATCGTTTTCCATGAGCCGGCTGAGATGACGTTGCGCGCGCGAGCGGGAACGCCGATGGCGAAGATCGAGGCCGCGCTCGCCGCGCACGATCAGATGTTGCCGTTCGAGCCGATGGACCCGCGCGCCTTGTTCGGCGTCGCGGGCGAGCCGACCGTCGGAGGTCTTGTCGCGACCGGGCTTTCCGGGCCGCGCCGCATTGGCGCGGGCGCCATGCGCGACGCCCTGATCGGGCTCAGCCTCGTCAACGGTCGCGGCGAGATCGTCAGGTCGGGCGGGCGAGTGATGAAGAACGTCACCGGCCTCGATCTCGTCAAGGTCAATTGCGGCGCGCACGGCACGCTCGGGCTGATTCTGGAAGCGACATTCAGACTGCTGCCGCGCCCGCGCGCCGAGGCGACGATCGTCATCCGCCGTCTGGACGACGAAAGGGCGATGCGGGCGATGGCGGCGGCGCTAGGTTCGCCCTTCGGGGTCAGCGGCGCGGCGACGATCCATCCGGGCATGGGGCGCGAATTTTCACGCACGCTGATTCGCGTCGAGGGCTTCGAGGATTCGGTCGAATATCGCGCGGAGAAGCTGATCGCGCTGCTCGCTGACTTTGGCGCCAAACACGCGTTGCGCGGCGAGGATTCGCAGCGCATCTGGCGCGCGATCCGCGACGTCGATTTCCTTGCCGAGCCGCGCGCGCGAGCGATCTGGCGCATCAGTCTGCCGCCGTCGCTGGGCGCCGCGTATGTCGCCAAATTGGGACCGCTCGCGCACGCTTCCTTGTTCGATTGGGGCGGCGGCCTCGTCTGGCTCGCGACCGATCCGACCGAGGACGCCGCGCGCGCCGTGCGCGCCGCGCTCGCAGGCCTCAACGGCCACGCGACGCTCGTGCGCGCGCCCGCCGAGCTGCGCGCCCGAGTCGACGTGTTCGAGCCGCTGACGCCGACGCTCGCCAAGCTGACGCGCGGCGTCAAAGGCAGTCTCGATCCCAAGGGAATATTCAATCGCGGGCGGATGTACGCGGACGTTTGACCTGCCCCCTCCTTTCTCGTCCCCTTGGCGCGGGGAGGGGCGCGCGCCGGCTTCGTGATTTCCCCTCCGCGTCCTAACGAATCGGGGCAAGGGGGCGGGCGGGTCGCAGCGAATTTAGGTTTGGAGCTTGAATCTGGAATGCAAACCCATTTCTCCGAACGCCAACTCGCCGATCCGCATTTGCGGTCGCTCGAAAAGATACTGCGATCGTGCGTGCACTGCGGTTTCTGCACGGCGACCTGCCCGACCTATGTCGTCGGCGGCGACGAGCGCGACAGTCCGCGCGGGCGTATCTATCTCATCAAGGATTTGCTGGAGACGGCGCGCGCGCCGACGGCGGCGGACGTCGCCCCGATCGACCATTGCCTGTCCTGCCTGGCCTGCATGACGACCTGTCCCTCCGGCGTCGATTATCGGCGTCTGATCGACCACGCGCGCGAG